>NZ_AUKO01000032.1:0-97436 GCF_000424785.1 Streptomyces sp. CNT360
CGCAACAAGCGCATGCACATGATGACCATTGCGCCGCGCGTCACTGAGCCGCTCCAGCACCAGCACACCCAGACCGTCGGAAAACCCCGTGCCATCAGCAGCGGCATCAAAACTGCGACACCGCCCGTCCGGCGACAGAGCCCGCTGACGGGAGAACTCCACAAAAACATTCGGCGTGGCCATCACCGTCACCCCCGCCGCCACCGCCAGAGCACTCTCCCCCCGACGCAACGACTGAACCGCCAGATGCGCAGCCACCAAAGACGACGAACACGCCGTATCCACCGTCAACGCAGGCCCCTCGAACCCGAACGTGTACGCCACCCGACCGGACGCCACCGCGCTCAGCGTGCCCAGTCCCCAGTAGCCCTGGAGGCGTGTGCGGTCCGCGTGGGCCAGGTAGGCGTAGTCGGTGCCCGTCACCCCGGCGAAGACGCCTGTTCGGCTGCCGCGCAGGGTCTCCGGGTCGATGCACGCGTCCTCGAACGCCTCCCACACGCCCTCCAGCAACAGCCGCTGCTGCGGATCCATCGCCAGCGCCTCGCGGGGGCTGATCCCGAAGAAGTCGGCGTCGAAGCCGGCCACGTCCCGGAGGAAGCCGCCGCCCTTGGTGGAGGTGGTGCCGGGGTGCTCGGGGTCGGGGTGGTACAGCTCGTCCACGTTCCAGCCGCGGTCGGTGGGGAAGCCGGATATCGCATCCCGGCCCTCGGCCACGAGCTGCCACAACTCCTCCGGCGAATGCACCCCGCCCGGGAGACGGCAGGCCATCCCCACCACCGCGACGGGATCGTCCTCGGCCGCGGCCGCTCCCGTAGGGGCCCGCCGCGCGCTCCGTGTCCGCTCCGCGCCGGTGTCCCCGCTGCCCACCGTGCCGACGCCGTGCGCCGCCCCCATGTCCGTGGCCGCGCCCTGGGCCGCGTCGTCGGCCGTGGACAGGCCGAGCCGGGAGAGCAGGTAGTCGGCCACCGCCTGCGGGTTCGGCTGGTCGAAGAGCATCGTCAACGGCAGCTCGACGCCGTACAAACGGCCAAGCTGCTGCGTCAGTTCCACGGCGGCCAGCGAGTTGTAGCCGTAGTCCAGGTACGGCCGGGCCGGATCGATGTCGCCCGGCTCCTGGCCGAGGAGCGCCGCCGTCTCCGCCAGCACGACGTCCAGCACGACGCGGAGCCGGTCATGGGCAGGTGCGCGTGCTGCCTGTTCGGCCTGTGCAGTGCTCAGTTGCTCACCCACTGACTTCACCCTTTCGCGAGCCGGCTCTACGCGGTGGCCACCGTGAGCGCGGCGTCCGTGGTGCGCCACACCGCCGCGATCTCGGCCTGGACGACCGGCCTGGCCGGGGGAATCTGCAGCGCGAGGCCGTTGACGAAGACGATCGTGTAGAGCGCGGGCCCGGTCGTCGCCACGAGCGACCAGACGCCGCTGACGTCCACCCCGTACGCCTCCTTCGTCGCCTTCACGACGAGGCTGTTGTGCTTCAGGAGGGCGCCGACCACCGTCGAGTAGTCGGGGGCGTGCCGCAGCCGGGTGTCCACGTTTGCGAGCGCGTCACCGATGTCGACGACGAGATGGGCGTTGTAGCCCGCCATGGCGACCCGCGCCGGCGGCTCGTCGCAGCGGTGCGCCAGGTCGAAGAATCGCTTCCAGTGCGGCGGAGTGGGCCGCCCGCGGAACTCGTCGTGCAGGGTGGTCAGGTACAGCCGCAACAGTTCCGGCGTGAAGGCGTGCCCGAAGGCGGGATCGGTGAACGTCGTTTTGTGCAGCAGGGGCTGCATGACGGTGCGTTCCATGGCATCGAGGCCGACGGCGAACAGCCCGCGGCGGTCGTGGTGGCGTACCAGGATGGCGGTGATGCGCTGGTTGCGGGACACCTCCTCGTCGAAGCGGTCCAGCGGGTCACCGGTGAGGGTGGAGGTGTCCGACAGCGCGACGACGGAGCGCACCTCCGCGGCGGACAGCGGGGTGCCGCACGCTGACCGGACGGACGCGGGCGGGTCCGCTTCCGACGCACTGGCGGCGGTGACCGGGGTTGCCGAGACCAGCACGGCCAAGGCGGTGCCGACGAGCACGCCGCGTAGCGCGGATTGCCGGGATCGGCGTGCTGGGCGCTCACCGGTCGTCGTCGCTTGCATGTGTTTCTCCGTCACGTTCGTGCCGCGACCCCGTGCGGGTCGCCACGCCATTGCTAGTCGAGGTCCTGCCCGGGGGCCGGACACCAGGGGAACGAGGGAACAACGAGGGAAGAGCGAGGGAACAACGAAGGAACGGGGACCGGGGAACGATCCGGGTCGGGTCCTGAACGGGTCTGCTCGGCGCGGAAGGCGGGCGGCGGCTCGGAGGCGGACGGTTGCGGCAGCGGAAGCGGGAGGTGGCGGCTCAGAAGCGGAGGGCGGCGGCTGCGGCGAAGTCGCCGGCATGGGCGAAGCCGGCGGTCACCACCAGGTCTCCCGGCCCGATGCGGCCGTTCGTCAGCGCCTGGTGCAGTGTCACCGGAGCGGCGGCCCCGTAGAGGTTGCCGTACTGGTCGTAGGTGTCCACGTGACGTTCGGGGTCGAGGCCCAGTGACGTGCGCCAGTTGCGCAGGAAGATCCGGTTCGGCTGGTTCGTGATGAGGACGTCGATGTCCTCGACGGCGAAGTCGTGCTCCTGGGCGAGTTCCCTGACCAGTTCGGGCACGATGCGGTTGCCGAAGTCCAGGGTCTCCTTGGTCCTGGCCCCGTCGAACTGCACGTCCAGGACGCTGGAGCCGCTTTCCCAGTAGTGCCGGCCGTCCTCGGTCGCCATGCCGACGTCCCGGGCGGTGGAAGGGGTGTTGCGCGTACGCACCCCCAGCAGCCGGGAGGATGCGTCGGCGGTGAGGTAGGCGACGCCGCATCCGTCGCCGGCCACCACACTGTGCTGCTTGAGGCGGTTCCCTGACTGGGCGAAGATCTGTCCGGCCGTGTTCTGTACGTTCGCGAGCAGCGCGCCACGGGCTCCGTGCGCCGCCATCAGTGCCGCGGCGATCTGCAACATGTAGGGGAAGGATGCGCACCCCCCGTTGTGCAGGTCGATGATCGATGCGGGGGTGATGCCCAGCCGGTCGGCCGTGTCGGCCCCGCACCCGGTGAACAGGTCGTCGGGCAGCAGCACGTTGGTCAGCAGCAGGTCCACCTCCGCCGCCGGGTCCACCCCGAGCCGCTCGAACATCGGCAGCGCGGCGCGTTCGATCAGCTCGGCGGCCCGGTCCCCCGGTTTGACGTGGTGCCGCCACGACGGGGGGCGCAACAGCGGTCCGTTGTCCATCGGGCTCAGTTCGAGACCGGCCGCCAGGTACGTCTCCACACCGATCGGTTCGTGCGGGAGATGGCTGCCGGTGCCCGCGATGCCGACGGCGGGGGGCAAGACAGTCATGTGTCGCGTCCTTCCTGTGGTGGCTCGGGTGGGGCGGTGGACGGTGGACGGGCGCGGCTGACGCGCCCGCCTCTCATGCCAGGGCCACCCGGGCCACCGGTTCCAGCGATGCGTCCTGGAGCAGCGAGCGGCAGCGGAAGCGCTGGATCTTGCCGCTCGGCGTCTTGGGCAGGGTGCCGCGCGGCAGGAACAGGCACTCGGCGAGCGCGACACCGGCCCGGTCCATGGCCAGCGAGGCCGCCTCCTCGGCGAGGGGGCGGAAGTCGCGCGGCTTGCCCATCGCCTCGGCCAGCAGCACCAGTTGGACGCCGCCCGCACCCCCCGTCTCCACCACGGCCGCGCAGCCCTTGCGGATGCGCGTCAGGGAGTCGACGGCCGACTCGATCTCCGAGGCGTACACCTTCCGGCCGCCGACCGAGAGCATGTCGTCGACCCTGCCCGTCACATACAGCTCGCCGTCGTGCAGGAAGCCCAGATCACCGGTGTGCAGCCGGCCGTTCTTGAACCGCTCGGCAGTCCGCTCCGGGTCCCGGTGGTATCCGGCGGCCAGGCTCGGTGAGGAGACCTCGATCTCGGAGACCTGCCCGGCCCCGCCTGCGTGCACCGACACGCCTGGGAGCGCGACGCCGTTGGACACCAGACGGGAGGCCCTGGGGTGGTCGTGCTCCACCTCGACGACCGAGCCGTCGACGAGAGCGAGCCGGTCGAAGGCCAGCAGCCGTGGCTCGGACTGCCAGGGCTTGCCCGTCACGGCCAGGGTGGCCTCGGCCATGCCGTAGGCCGGTTGGAACGCGGTGCCGGACAGCCCGAAGGGCCGGAACTTCTCGGTGGCCGCGGCCAGGGTGTCCCCGTCGATGCGCTCCGCGCCGATCACGGCCGCGCGCAGCCGCAGTTGCCGAGGCAGCGAACTCCTGGCCTGCGCGCGGGTCGCCAGATGCACGGCGGTGCTGGTGCCCGCGGTCATCGTCGCCTCGTATTCCGACATGTCGCGGAACCAGGTGCGGGGCGCCATACCGAACCGCTCGGGCGTCGAGAGGACGAGGTCGAAGCCGTACGCCCACGAGTACAGCAGGCAGCCGAACATGCCCATGTCGTGGGAGAGGGGGAGCCAGGAGACGACGGTGTCCGCTCCCGGACGTCCACCCGTCAGGTGCAGGATGATCTCAAGCTGCCGCTCGATCGAACCGGTCGTCAGCGCGCATCCCTTGGGCGTGCTGGTGCTGCCCGAGGAGTACTGGATGAACGCCAGTTCGTCGCGGCCGGGCGGGGAGGGGTCCACCGAGCCGCCGCCGTGCAGCGTCGCCCAGCCGCGGATCGGTACCTGCGCCGCCAACTCCTCAGGAACGAGGGGGACGAGCTCGTCGTCCAACAGGAGCAGCGTGGGCTCCAGACGTGCCGACAGCGCGACCAGTTGCTCACCGTACGCCTCCGCGCTCTGGCCGCGGGTGGGCAGCGGCATGGAGGCCACTGCCCCGCCCGCCAGCCAGATCCCGAGCAGCCCCCGCACGGTGTCGGGGGTGTTCGTGAGCACGCAGGCGACACGGGTGCCGGGCCCTACGCCCAGTTCCCGCAGGCGGGCGGCCATGCTGTGCGCGTCCCGGGCCACCTCGCGCCAGGGAAGGTGCACGAACGCGTCGCCCGTCCAGGCGTGGAGCACGCCTCGCGCGGACCCGTTGGTGAGGGCCTTGAAGAAATCCATCGAACCCCTTGTCTCGTCGCCCGGTCTTCCCGTCGCCGCGCCCCGGCGGCGAGCTACTCCACGTCCACCAGCGAGGTGTCGGAGTCGCGGCGGCGTTCCGCCATGGGCGCCAGCTTCTGCTGGCGCTCCAGCAGCTCACGGCGGTCGAGCGACGCGCCTTCCACCCGGCTGATGCCGGCTTCCCGCAGGGTCAGCCGCTCGCTGTCGATCCGGATGACCTTCCAGGCCAGACGGGTCTTCTCCAGGCACCAGATGAGGACGGCGCTGAGGTCGACCTCGTACCACTTCATGCCGTGCCGGGCCGAGCGCGGGAACGCGTGGTGGTTGTTGTGCCAGGCCTCGCCGAAGGACGGCAGCGACAGCCAGGCCACGTTGCGCGACTCGTCGGTGGTCTCGAAACGGCGGCGCCCGAAGTAATGGCCGACCGAGTTGACCGCGTACGTCATGTGGTTGATCAGGAAGATGCGTACCAGCCCGCCCCAGACGACGCCGGTGAGCGCGGCGTACAGCGATCCGCCGGTGATCGCGAAGGCGAGGACACCCGGGAGCAGCACCCCGGCCGTGACGACCAGCAGCAGGTGCTGGCTGAGCCAACGCAGCGGCTTCTCCCGCACCAGGTCGGGGCAGTAGCGCATGGGTTCGGAGGTCAGCTCGACGTCGAAGAGCCAGCCCAGGTGGGAGTGCCAGAGCCCGGCCATGGCGCCCCGGATGCCGGGGGGGAAGTCGAGGTGGGGGCTGTGCGGGTCGCCCGTCTTGTCGGCCACCCGGTGGTGCTTGCGGTGGTGCGCGGCCCAGATGAGCGGCGGTCCCTGCCCCGCCATGGCTCCCGCGGTCGCCAGGGCGACGCGGATGGGCCGGTACGTCTCGAAGGAGCGGTGGGTGAGCATGCGGTGGTAGCCGGCCGAGATGCCGAAGCCGGAGATCACATACATGATCGCCAGCACCGCGACGTCCGACCAGTAGAAGACCCGGTTCCACAACAGGGCCATCGCGCCGAAGACCGCGATGAGCGGGATCACCGACGCTCCGAGCATGAACCAGCGGTGTTCTCGGCCGTCCATGGGCCGTCATCTCCCAGAAGTTGGCTGACTGCTTGGAATCGTGCTGTCACCTGGCCGGTGCGCGCGGCGCGGGCGGGAGCGGATGGAATGAGGACGCGATCGTGACGGCGAGACGGTACGGCGAGGGCGGCCGGACGGGGCCGCCGGGCCCGACCGTCTCGGTCGGTGGTGCGGGACTAGCTAAACATCCCCACCGGCGTTCCGTCAGCACGAATCCGGCGGCGGCCATTGCCCTTTGGGGCATTGCCCCAAAGGGCAATGGCCGCCGCCACCACAGTTCTCGTAGCGTGAGGGTCTTCCGCACACCGCAGGCGGCCGGAATGCCCTGGCGCATGCATCCCGGAACTGCCTTCGGGCGTTCCGCGCCCGGCGTTGCGGCACCAATGCATGGAGCGGGAAAGTACCTGGATACGCAATTCCCGCGCGGCGCACGTGCACACGGAAAAGACGCGCGACACGTATCCGCGAGACAGCGCAACGCGTATGCGGGAGAACATACGGGCTCGTGCGACCAGATCACGCCCTGCACCGTCCGGAACCGGGCACGTCCTCATGGGAAGGTTTCCGTTGATCACCGCTGAAGAGATCTGCGAACGCATCGCCAAGAAGCTCGGCAGCAAGGCGTCGACAATGACACTGAACGCCGATACCACCTTCGAGTCGGTGGGCCTGTCCAGTCTCCAGATCGCCGACATCGTCTACGGCATCGAGGACGACCTCGAAATCACGTTCGACGAGAGCAAGGCGGCCGGCGTCAAGACGGTCGGCGACCTGGTGAAGCTCGCCGAAGAGACCGCCACGAACACCTCCGCAGCGTGACCACCGCCGCATACCAGGGAGCCACGGCCGAGTCCATCCGGCACCACTACGACGTGTCGAACGACTTCTACGCGCTGTGGCTGGACGCCGACCTCACCTACACCTGCGCGCTGTGGAAGGGTGACGAGACGCTGGAGAGCGCGCAGCGGCGCAAGCTCGATCACCTGATCCACCAGGCCCGGGCCGAGGGCGCCGGCCGGGTTCTGGACATCGGATGCGGCTGGGGCAGTCTGCTGGCACGCCTCGTCGAGCGGCACGGTGTCGGGCACGCCGTCGGCCTCACCCTCAGCGACAGCCAGGCGGAACACCTGCGGGCCCGCGCACTGCCCCGCACCGAGGTGCGGGTGGAGAACTGGCTGGAACACGAACCCGACGAGACCTACGACGCGGTCATCTCCATCGGCGCCTTCGAGCACTTCGCCCGCACCGGCCTGACCCGGCAGGAGCGGGTGGCCGCTTACCGGGAGTTCTTCGCACGCTGCCGCGACTGGCTCCCCAGGGGCGGCAGGCTCGCGCTGCAGACCAACATCAAGGGCAACAACGTGCGGATGGACCGGCAGACCGTGCGCGATCTGCTCTTCATCATCGAAATGATCTTCCCGGAATCGCAGATTCCCGCGCTGTCGGAAGTCGTCGAGGCGAGCGAGAAACACTTCGACGTCGTGACGCTCCGCAACGACCCGGACCACTACAGCAGGACCTGTGCGGAATGGCTCCGGCGGCTGCGTGCCAACCGGAAGGCCGCCGTCGAGAACGCCGGAGAGCGAGTCGTCGCCGATTACGAGCGTTATCTGGGTGCGAGCGTCGGACACTTCGACAACCGCCACCTGGGACTTTCTCGCATCACCTTCGAAGCCACCTGAAGCCGCACACTCCCCCTACCGAAGCCACCCGGCATATCCGAACGCCCGCCCGTTTCCCCCTCCCGAAGCCCACCCGATCCCTCCCGAAGCCGCCGGATTCCGGCACCACCATGGCCTGTCGAGGAGCGCTCATTGGACGCGTACAAGCACGTGGTCTACTGGCACGACACCGAGCGGGTGACCCCCCGCCCCCCTCTGCGGGGAGACGCCGACTGCGACATCTGCATCGTCGGTGGCGGCTTCACCGGCCTGTGGACCGCGTATTTCCTCAAGGAAGCCGAACCGGCCCTCGACATCCGCGTCGTCGATGCCCGCCACTCCGGGTACGGGGCCTCCGGCCGCGCCGACGGCTTCGTCACCCCGACCATCGGCAAGGACCTCCAGGCGCTGGTCGAGCGGTTCGGAGCGCAGCGGGCGCTGGAGGCGTCACGGGCCGTCGGCAGATCCATCCTGGAGATCGGCAGGTTCGCCCGGCGCAACCGCGTCGACGCCGCGTACGAGGCCAACGACTACCTCATGGTCGCCACCAGCCCGGCACAGCTCGGACGCCTGGAGGGCGACCGGGCGCTCGCCGAGCGGATGGGCGCCGCACAGCCCGGCATCCTGTCCTCCGACGCCACCCGCGCCCTGGTGGACTCACCCGCCCTGCTGGGCGGCCTGCGCACCGGAGGGGCCCTCGTCAACCCGTTCAAGCTCGCCCGGGGCATCGCGCGGGTGGCCGAGGAGAAGGGCGTGACCCTCTACGACGACTCGCCGTGCCTGCGCGTGGAACCGGGTGTGCGGCCCACCGTCGTGACCCCCGGCGGGCGGGTGAAGGCCGACAAGGTCGTCCTCGCCACCAACGTCCACATGGACGCCTTTCCCCCCTTCCGCCGCAAGGTCGTACCGGTGTGGACGTACGCCATGGTCAGTGAACCGCTGACCGACGCCCAGCTGGCCCGTGTCGGGTGGGAGGGACGCGAAGGCCTCGTCGAGGCCAAGTCCCTGCTCACCTGCGCGCGGCTCACCCAGGACAACCGCGTCCTGTTCGCCGGCGGCCCCGTCCCCTACTACTTCGGCCGGGACAAACGGCAGCGGAACATGAACCGCCCCGGCGTCTACCGCGCCATCCACCGGGAGTTCCTGCGCTTCTTCCCCCAGTGGGCAGACGTGCGCTTCACCTACGCCTACGGGGGCGTGGCCGACGTGGTGCGCGACTTCGCCCCGCACTTCGGCACCCTGGCCGGCGGCTCCGTGCTGTACGGCTACGGCTACTGCGGCAACGGGATCGCGGCCACGCACACCGGGGGCAAGGTGCTGCGCGACCTGGCGCTCGGCAAGGAGACCGACCATGCACGGCTGCTCTTCGTCGACGGCGCAGGGCGCAGACCACCCGCCTCGTTCCCGCCCGAGCCGGCGCTGTTCGCCGGCGTACGCGCCGCGACGCGGCTGATGGACTGGAAGGACGCACGGGCATGAGCAGTCCCCGCACGGTGCTGCTGACCGGCGCTTCGGGTGTCGTCGGCCGCGCCGTCCTGCGCGAGCAGCACCCCGGCCGGGTGCGGATCATTCCGGCCGCCCGCAGCGCGCCGGTACCCGAGGCCGCCGAACCTGTGCTGCGCTGCGACCTGTCCCGCGAACGCCTCGGTCTCGACCCGGACAGCTACCGGTCCCTCGCTGCCCAGGTGGACGTCGTCATCCACTCCGCCGGGCTGACCGAGTGGGGGCTGCCGGCCGCCGCCTACCGTCCCGTCAACGTCGACGGCACCCGGCGCGTGATCGACTTCGCCGCGCAGGCGGGGGCGGCGGTCCACTTCATGAGCACCGAGTTCGTGGCCGCCCTGCTGCCCGGCGCGTCCGCGCGGCTGCGGCCGGAGAACATCTGCCGCAACTACATCGAGTCCAAACGGCAGGCGGAGGAGCTGCTGCGGGCCAGCGGCCTGCCGCACACCGTCTTCCGGCCGACCAACCTCATCGGCGACGCCGCCACCGGATGGACCTCCCGAGGGCAGATCGTCCAGCAGATGTCCGACTGGCTGCTGCGCGGCCGAGCCCCCTTCGTGCCCGTCCACCCCGGCATCCGCATGGACTTCGTGGCTCAGGACCTGCTGGCCAAAGCTGTCGTGCGGGCAGTCGAACTCGGCGACGACGAGGGCGCCTTCTGGGTCTCCTACGGACCCGAGGCGATGGATGTCGAAGGCTGCCTGCGCGTCCTGGCCAAGCACGCGGCGACCCTGGGCCGGACGTTCACCCCTCCGCCGCTGGTGGACGCGGACACGCTGGCCCCCGAGGAGATCGAACGGCGCGACCCCATGTCCCGCGCCTACCTGTCCGTGCTGCGCGACGTGGGCGAGGTCACCCGGTGCAGCGGCGGCGTCCTGCCCACGTCCATGCCGGAGCTGCGCCGCCGCTACGGCATCCCCGCGGTCGACGACGCCGCGGCCTACGCGACCAGTCTCGCCTACGCCGCCGAACACCTCGGCTGAACCCACGGAAGGACACTGGTGGTGAACGAAGTCTGGAAAGCGCCGGATCTCGGCGGGAAAGTGGCCGTGGTCACCGGAGCGAGCCGAGGCGTCGGGCGGGGCATCGCGCTGGCGCTGGGCGAAGCCGGCGCCACCGTCTACGTCACCGGGCGCAGCACCCGGAACGGGCGGCGCACCGAGGACCTGCCCGGCACCGTGGAGGACACGGCCGAGGAGGTGACACGACGCGGCGGAACAGGCATCGCCCTGTGCTGCGACCACGGCGTCCCCGAACAGAACGAGGCCCTCGCCGAGCGGCTGAGCGCCGAACAGGACGGGCTCGACCTGTTGGTGAACAACGCCTGGAGCGGCTACGAACGCTCCCACGAAGTCCGGTTCGACGCCCCGTTCTGGGATCAGCCGCTGTGGCGCTACAGCCTCTGCGAAGCCTCCCTGCGCGCACAGTACGACGTGACACGGCGACTGGCACCGCTGATGCTGCCGCAGCGCAGTGGACTGATCGTCGGTATCAGCTTCTCCGACGGCGACATCTACCTCGGCCAGGTCGCCTACGACGTCTTCAAGACGGCGGCCGACCGCATGTGCCGAGGCTTCGCCTCCGACCTGCGCAAGCGGGGCGTCGCCGCTGTCAGCCTGCATCCCGGTTTCGTGCGGACCGAACGCGTCGAGGCCGCGTGGGAGGCGCTGGGCAGCGGCCCGGCCTCGGTCGTGCACTCGGCGGAGTACGTGGGACGGGCGGTGGCCGCGCTGCTCGCCGACCCCGCCGTCATGGAACGGACCGGCCAGGTGCTGGCCACCGGCGACCTGGCGGCCGAGTACGGCTTCGACGACGTGGACGGCAGGCGACCCCCGGTCTTCCGCCTGGAGGGGCGGATGAGCCTGGCCACCAGGATGGACAGACTGAACCGGGTGGTCAAAAGCGCGGGGCAGCAGCAGTGAGGCGGCGGGTACGGCGCACCGCCGGGAAGGGACGGTCGGCGTCCGGGTGGTGCACGGCCACCGCGGCCTGGTATCCCTCGGGGACCCGCACGTCCCGCAGCATCCAGTCGGCGGGCCCCTGCGGCACGGCAGGCTCCCGCGAGCCGGAAGCCGGGGGCGCTGCGAAACGCTCGGGGAGGCCGACATGGTGAGCGCCGAGCCCGCCGGCGAGCCCCGTCCCGATACCTTTGCCGTACGCCTCCTTCCGTACCAGGCAGCCGAGCACAGCCGTCGCGCGGACGGCTGCCGGCAGGGCGGCGAGAGAGCGCTGTTCGGCCGGGTGCAGCCGCCGCTCCGCCCGCTGAAGTCCGTCGCGCACCAGCGCCTCCGACTCGATGTCCGCCCCCACCGGGGTAGAGGCCAGCGCGAGGAGCGCCATGTCCCCGGCGTGCGAGAGCGAGAAGTGCGCCTCGGGCCTTCCGGCCACAGCGGGGCGCCCGTGCGGACGCCCGCACCCCGGCATCCCGCATTCCTGCCGGGTGAACGCGAGCGTCCGCGGGTCCGTGCCCAACTGCGCCCCCAGGAACAGCCGCAGCCCCACGTGAGAGGTGATGAAGCGCTCGTGGGCGACGGCGTCCTGGAAGGCGGCGGCCCGTCTTCGCTCCTCGTCGTCCAGCACCTCGGCGGCTTCCCGCGCAGCAGCGACGTACCCCGGCAGCCACAGCAACTCCACCGCCACCTCGTGAACAGGGGGCACACCTGCCGCTGCGCCCCCTGGACCGCGGGCGGCCACGGCAGTTACCGGCCGTCGCCGTCGGGCCGCTTGGGCAGCAGGTCATCCGTCCACTGCATCGACAACAGCACGGCCTCGACCCTGGACCTCAGCCCGAGCTTGCGGGTGATGCTCGTCAAATGCGCCTTCACCGTTCTTTCCGCGATCCCCAGCTTTCGACTGAGAACCCGGTTGCTTTCCCCGGCCGCCAGTACCCTGAGGACCTCGCGTTCACGATTGGTGAGACTCTGCAATGCGGACCGTTTCGCCGATAGCGTGCTCACGCGCGATCCGGCGGTTTCTGTTAAGCGGTGTGCGCCTTCCCAGTCCGGCCGTTCATCCCCGTTCATCGTGCACTCCAACTTCCCGAGGCTCACCTCGTCGCAGGAGAAATGCTGATCCGGACACACCCCGCCGTCCTTCCGGCTGGAACCGGAAGGACAGATACCGGTACTCCGCGGGCCCCGGGGCGGCCGGAAAGCGTCTCCTGGTCATACTCGCACTGCCGTACCCGGTCGGCAACACCCCCTCGGGGCAGTCGGCATGACGGCGCATCACAGATTTGGCGGGTGGATGGTTTGTCAATCCCGAAACCTTCACATGCGGCGGCCGAACTTCCCGGCTCACGGATCGCAGCGGTAGCCGCCAGCCGTCCCGAGCGGACGGTGAGCAACGCGGACTTGGTGCATTCTTTAGGCGTCACACCGGAATGGATCGAGCGCCGTGTGGGCATACGCGAAAGGCGATTCGCAGGCGCGTGCGAATCCATCCCCAGAATGGCGGCCCACGCCGCCTCCAAGGCACTCTCCTCGGCCGGTCTGACACCCGACGACGTCGATTTGCTCATTCTGGCAACCTGCTCGATGCCGTCACCGATGCCGGGCGGTGGCGCCCTCACGGCCGCGGAGCTCGGCATGCCGACCGTCGGCGCGTTCGACGTCAACGCGGCGTGCGCAGGCTTCTGTTACGGCCTGGGCGTGGCCGACAGCATGGTGCGGGCGGGCACGAGCCGCTGCGTCCTGGTGATCGGCGCGGAGCGGATGACCGACTGGGTCGACCCCGAAGACGTCAACACCGCCCCCATCTTCGCGGACGGCGCCGGCGCCGCCGTGGTGACGGCAGCGGACCACACCGGGATGCACCCGGTGGTATGGGGCGGGGACGGCGACCGCGCCGCACTCGTGGCCATTCCCGACCGGCGGGGCCACCTGACGATGCAGGGCCAGCCCGTCTACCGGTGGGCGACCACGGAACTGGTGGCGGTCGGAGCGGAAGCGTGCCGGCGTGCCGGACTGACCCCGGCGGACCTGAAGGGCCTGGTCGTCCACCAGGCCAATCTCCGCATGATCGAACGCATGGCCGAGGGCCTCGGTGCGGTGAACGCCGCCGTGGCCCGGGACGTGGTGGAGAGCGGCAACACCTCCGCCGCCTCCGTTCCCTTGGCCCTCACCCGCCTCATCGACCTGGGCGAGCTCCGCTCCGGCGACCCGGTACTCCTCCTCGGCTTCGGAGCCGGCCTCAGCTACGCGGGGCAGGTGGTGGACTGCCCGTGAGAGGGGCCCGAGAAAGGTGAGGGAGTCGTGGGACCGAACAGGGCTGACGCGTTCTCGACGAACGAGATGAGTCGGCGTGCCCCGCCTGGTGTCTGACGGACTGTGTGCCCGGCCGGAAGCAAGAGACGCGACATCAGATGATCAAGGTTGTCGAGATCGAAGACCGCCCTGGAGTCGTGTCCGCGTCCCCCCTGCCTGACCAACGTCCTCGCGTGCCACTGCGAAGGCGCTGCTGCATCCGGCCTGCCCGTCCGCGGCGCGGCCCTGCGCGCGGCCTTGGCGGCGGTTCAGGCGGCCGACGTGATCGCTCGGGTGACGGCCGTGATCGCCGGGGCGGGGTGGCCGGAGAGGCGTGCCACGAGTACCCGGCGGATCTCGGCAGGTGCGCCGTCGACGCGCAGCAGACTCACCCCGGGCGGCAGCACCGGTGAGAGCTCGGACGGCACCGTGGTCACGCCGAAGCCGCCCGCGACCAGATGGAGCTTCGTCAGCCAGTCGCGCGCGGAGTGGACGACGCGCGGCCGTCCGGGCAGTCCGGGCCAGACGCCGAGCAGCGGCTCGGAGCCCGACGACGGGGTGGCGATCCACGCGGCGTCGACCAACTCGTCGACGTGCACCGTGGTGCGTCCGGCGAAGTCTCCGGTCGAAGCCACCGCCACGACCAGTTCGGTGTCCGCGACGGTTTCGAGGTGCAGGCGCGGCAACTCGCTGTCGAAGGGCCGGTGGGGTGGGCGGGAGGTCAGCACGGCGAGGTCGAGCGAGCCCGCGCGCAGCGCCCGGATCAGGGTGGGTGTGGTGCCCTCGCGGGTGGTGACCGTGATCTGCGGGTCGGCCGCCGCGAGGTGCACGAGTGCGACGGGCAGGATCGTCGAGCCCGCGCTCAGGACTGCCCCGAGCCGCACCAGTTCGGTCCGGGCAACGGTGCCGGTGAGCTCACGCTCGGCCGCTGCGAGTGAGGCGAGGACCGTATGGGCGTGCCGCAGCAGGGTCAAGCCGGATGGGGTGAGCCGTACCCCGTCCGGGCGGCGTTCGAAAAGGGTGGTGCCGGCGCTGCGTTCGAGGGCGGCGGCCTGGCGTGAGACGGCCGACTGCGTGTAGCCGAGTCGGTCGGCTGCCGCGGTGAAGCTGCCGGACTCGGCGATCTGCCGCAGGACCCGCAGTCCGGTGCTGGAGACATCCATGCGGCCTACGCATACCACAGATGCGAGATCATCGCTTCCTGCATGGCCTGTCCCGCTCCTGGTGTCGATCCCACGAGCACGGACAAGCACGGACGAACACGGAGGTCATCACGTGCGAGCAGCAGTTCTGACGCAGTTCGGCGCCCCACTCACGGTGCGGGAGGTGCCGGACCCCGAGGCCGGGGGCGGTGAGGTGGTGGTCGAGGTCCTTGCCGCCAACGTGGCGCCCTACGCGGCCGAAGTCTTCAGCGGCAAGCGGAAGTACCCCCTCGTCCCACCCGTCGTGCCCGGTGTCGGCGCGGTGGGGCGGATCGTCCACATCGGCCCTGGCGCCACCCGGCTGCGGGTCGGCGACCTGGTGTGGTGCGACGCGACGGTGCGCTCGCGGGACGACGCCCTGACGCCCGACATCACGCTCCAGGGCTGGAGCTCGCGCGGCGAGGGCGGCGCGCGGCTCGCCGCGTACCTGCACGACGGCGCGTTCGCCGAGCTCATGCGGGTCCCGACGGAGAACGTCTTCCCGCTGCCCGCCGCGGCAGAGGACGATCCGGCCCGCTGGGCCGCACTCACCGTGCACGCCATCTCCTACGGCGGGCTGCTGGCGGGCGGCCTCGCAGCCGGAGAGACGCTGCTCGCCAGCGGGGCCACCGGCAACCTCGGCAGCAGCGCGGTCGCGGTCGCGCTTGCAATGGGCGCGGGCCGCGTGGTCGCCCCCGGCCGCAACCAGGCCGCGCTCGACCTCCTCGCCGACCGGTTCGGTCCGCGTCTGCGCCCGATCCCGCTGACCGGAGACGAGGCCACCGACCGCGCGGCGATGTCCGCGACAGCCGAAGGGCCGATCGACATGGTGATCGACATGCTCCCGCCGAGCGCACCCAGCTCGGCCTCGCGCGCGGCGGCCATGGCCGTGCGCGAGTACGGCCGGGTCGTCCTCATGGGCGGCGTCGGCATGCTCGGTGGTGACGACCTCGCGCTCCCGTACCCATGGATCATGCGCAACTCGATCACCGTGCGCGGGCAGTGGATGTACCCGCGCGCCGCCAACGTCGGCATCATCCGGCTCCTGGCCTCGGGCACTTTGGACCTCGCCCCCGAACGGGTCCGCTCGTTCGGCCTCGACGCCGTCAACGACTCCATCGCGTACGCCGCCGCACACGGCGGCCCGTTCGACCGCACCAGCCTCAGCCCATCGGCCGGCTGACAAGGCTCACTGATCACCACCCGTTCAGGGCTGATGCGCTCTCAGCAGGTGATCTGCAGGAGTGCGGCGGCATGGTCGGAGCGTGACCGGTAGCGGTCTGCTGCGGCGGCGATGGTGGTCCAGCCGGCCCGGCGCACAAGGCCGATGGCGGGGTTGCGCAGGGTGGCCATGACGCGGGGGGTGCGGATGCGGGAGGCGTCCTCAGCAAGGTCACGTCTCGCACGTGGTGCAGGGCTTCCACGGACCGGTGCCCCTGGACGAGTCGGGTCAGCCGGGCGGGGCCGGCCTGGTCCGGGGCGAGGCTGGTGACGGCGTGGACGGTCTTCGTCTGGACCTTGCCGGTCTGCTTGTTCACGCGGCGTCGCTCGATCTCGACGGCCCGGACCGAAGCACACTCATGAACACACCTTCGACCGGCGCGGACAGCGAACGGCATCGGAAGTACCGAGCGTTACGGGTGGGTCGTCGTGGGCGTGCTCTCACGGCTGATGCCGCACGTCTGCGGTTCCGGGCCGCTCAGGCCGGCGCCTTCGATGTCGAGGTTTCAGGCACGACCCGGTCGAGTGGACGGGGCAGCCACCAGGCCGTCTTGCCGACGAGGACAAGTACGGCTGGGACCAGGGTCAGCCGAATGAGGAAGGCATCGACGAGGATGCCGGCGGCGAGGCCGACGGCAATGGGTTTGAGGGTGAGGTCCTCGGTGGTCGCGAAGCTCGCGAACACGGAGAACATGATCAGTGCGGCTGCGGTGACGACCCGCGAGGCGTGTCGTGACCCTGCGATCACTGCCTCGTGGTGGCTGCCGGTGTGGACGTACTCCTCACGCATACGGGAGACGAGGAAGACTTCGTAGTCCATCGCCAGTCCGAACAGGACGGCGATCAAGACGATCGGCATGAAGCTGAAGACGGGTCCGGTGGTCGCGACGCCGAACAGCGTGGCGAGCCAGCCCCATTGGAAGATGGCGACGACGGTACCGAGTGCGGCGCCGAGCGAGAGCAGGAATCCGATGGCGGCCTTGACAGGGACGACGACCGAGCGGAAGACCAGCAGCAGCAGGAGCAGCGCGAATCCGACGACGATCGCACCGAAGGGCAGCAGCGAATCGCGCAGCCGGTCCGATACGTCGATCGCGGCGGCGGTGGAGCCGGTGACGAGGATGTCGGCGCCCGCCCTCGCGCCCAGGGCCGGGGCGGCGGAGCGGATGTCGCGCACCAGCTGTTCGGTCTTCTCCTCCCGTGGCCCGCTCTCGGGGACGACGGTGAGGATCGCGGTGCGGCCGTCGGTGCCGGGCTGCGGCGCGCCGATGGAGGCGATGCCGGGCAGGCCGAGCCTTTCGAGCCCGGCCGCGACATCGTCGGCGACGGGTTCCGGATCGCCGTTCGTGGCCTGGACGAGGAGGAGCAGCCGTCCGTTGTTGCCGGGCCCGAAAGCCTCGGAGATCTGGTCGTACGCCTTGCGTTGAGTCGACTCGGGCGCGGCGGTGCCGTTGTCGGGCATGGACAGGCTGAGACGGAAGGCCGGGATCGCGACGACGGCAAGGCCAAGGACGACGGTCAGCACGGTGACGAAGGGGCGGCGGGTGACCATCCGTGCCCAGCGCTCGCCGCCGTTGCTTCGCTCGCCCTCGCGTCCGCCTGCGGCGCGCTCTCGCCGGTCGGCCCGCGAACCCGGCTCGGGCCGGAGCCGTTCCCCGGCCAGTCCCAGCAGCGCGGGCAGCAGCGTGACCGCCACCGCCACGGCCATCAGTACGGTCCCGGCCGCCGCGAGGCCCATGACACTCAGGAAGGGGATACCGACGACGGTCAGCCCCGCCAGCGCGATGATCACGGTCAGCCCCGCACAGACCACGGCGCTGCCCGCGGTCGCGGTGGCCCGGGCAGCGGAATCCTCCGCCTTCATCCCGGCGGCGAGCTGCGCCCGGTGACGGGAGAGGATCAGCAGCGCGTAGTCGATGCCCACGGCGAGACCGACCATCAGCGCCAGGCTCGGCGCCGTGGAGGAGACCGTGGCGATGTTCGAGACCAGGAGCAGCCCCAGCAGTCCGGTGGCCAACCCGATGAGTGCGGTCAGCAGCGGCAGCCCGGCCGCCAGGAGCGATCCGAAGGTGAGCACGAGCACCAGGACCGCGACCGCGAGGCCGACGACTTCGCCGATGCCCGGGGACATGCCGGCGGTGCTGTACAGGGTGCCGCCGACCTCGGCCCGCATGCCGCCCCTCCGTGCCGACTCGGTGACCCGCTCCAGCGCGGTGACGCTGGAGTCCTCCAAAGCGTCGCGCTTGATCGGGTAGAGGACCTGGGCGAGCGCCGTACGGCCGTCGGCCGAGACGTTCTTGGCCCGGAACGGGTCGAGAGCGCGCTCCACCTGCGGGGCCTTGGCCGCCTCCCGCACCGTTTCGCGGATGACCGCGCGGTGGGCCGCGTCCTTGACGCTCTCGCCCTTCGGAGCGACGAAGACGAGCTGCGCGGTGACTCCTGTGGCGGACGGGAGCGACTTCTCCAGTACGTCGATGCCCTCCTGCGACTGCGAGCCAGGAATGGTGGCCTCACTGTCCAGGTGCGAGCCGAGTGTCCCTAATCCGCCGCCCACCAGTGCTATCAGCAGGAGCCAGCAAGCGAGGAAGCGGCCGCGGTGGCGGAACGCCGCCCGTCCGAGGGAGTGGAGCACGGTGGCCATCAAAGGTCCTTCAGCTCGTGGGAGGGAGGGCAAGCAGCGCGGCGAGGACGACGGAAAGGGCCTCTTCGACGGTCTCGGCGCCGACTTCGTCGGGATCGGCGAGGTGCTCCATGGACAGGCCGTTGGTCAGACAGTGCAGGATCAGTCCCGCCAGCTCGGGGCTGACGGCGGAGTGGAGTCCGGATCGTTCGACGACTTCGTCGACCGACCTGGCCGCCGCCGCGCGCTGCGCGCGGCGCATCGGCGTGACCACGCCTTTGGCCTGCTCGTCGCGGGCGGCGCGCGCTGCGAACTCCAGCCCGAGCCGACCCCGTTCGGTGTCCCCGACGATCCGCCTTGCGACCAGGCGGGCCGCCGCGCGCACAGCGGCGGCCGGGTCGTCGGCGTCCCGCACCCCGGCCATCACGGTGGCGTGCTCGGTGTCGGAACTCTCGCCGAGGATCGCGCCGAACAGACCCTGCTTGCTGCCGAAGTTGGAATAGACAGCACCTTTGGTGAAGCCCGCCGCATGAGCGATGTCCTCCACCCGGCTGTCCTCATAGCCGCGCTCGGCGAACACCCGCGCGGCAGCCTCCAGCAGCCGACGGCGCACCTCCTCGCGAGGAACGCGTGGGACCGGACCCGTGGGATGCGTCTCTGTCATACCGCGCAGCATCGCATACCGATGGTATCGAGTACCAGGGGTACTGGATACTTCGGGTACTGAGTGCTGTTAGGGTCGGGCTCACACCCGGAAAGATCCCTGATACCCGGAGGCATTTCGTGGCCACGCCCTTCCGCCCGACGCGCATACTCCTGTTACTGGGCGCAGGCGCCCTCCTGGTGCTGGCGCTCTCGTTCGCCCTGTTCCTCATCAGCGGTGGCTCTGCGAACGGCGAAGGGCCGGAGAAGCGCAGCTTCGGACCGCCCGGCGATCGGCTCACCCTCGCCAAGAACGACGGGGACCTCGACATCCGGCCCGCCGACGTCGACGAGATCGAGGTGACACGCCGGTTCTCCGGCTGGGCCCTGCTCAGCACTCCCGAGGCGGCTTGGGGCGTCGAGGACCACACCCTCACCCTCGCCACCGACTGCGGACCCGTCGGCCACTGCGAAGCGCACTACGAGGTGCGCGTCCCCAAGGCCACGACACTCACCGTCAACGCCGACAACGGAAAGACCACCGCTTCCGGGTTCAGCACCCCGCTGCGCATCCGCTCGGACAACGGCACGGTCTCCGTCAAGGACATCTCCGGTCGCCTCACCCTGGCCACCGAGAGCGGAGAACAGCGCGGCACCGGGATCACCTCGCGCCGCGTCCGGGCGGACTCCCAGAACGGAGATGTCCGCCTCTCCTTCGCCCGCGTGCCCGACCAGGTGGACACGACCACGGACAACGGCGCAGTGGAGGTCGAGGTACCGGACGTCGGCACCGCGTACAAGGTGGCCACCACGACGGACAGCGGCGACGTACGCACCGACATCCCCGAGGACACCAACAGCCCCCACACAGTGACGGTCCGGACCGAGAACGGGCCGATCACCCTGCGCAGGGCCGACTGACGAGATCGTGCATGGTTCTCCTGCGTGCGGACGTGGGACGGCTGCACCGCAGCAGCAAAGGTCCCGTTCTCCATGCCCGAAGGCACCGGGTCACCGTTCTCGACCGAACCGACGCTGCCCAGGAGCCGCTCGGCTACGCGGCATCCGGTCCGAGCCAGGGTGCCGTGGTGCGGGGGAGGATCCACCGGTCCGTGCGGTCCCGGTAGTGGATCGTCGCAACGTGACGGCCCGGGATCGCAAGGACGTGGACGGTCTCGCCGTTCCTCGGCTCGCCGCGGTCCTCGCCGCTCGCCGCCGCGACGAGCGCGCGCAGGCAACCCGAGTGCGTGGCGACCACGGTCGCCGTGGTCGGGTCACCGGCGTCGGCAAGCTCGGCGATCGCGCGCCCGATCCGGTGGACGACGGCGACTGGTGGTTCGAAGGAGGGAAGCGGCTGGCGCAGCCAGTAACCGACTGGGTCACTTCCGAGGCGCTGGCGCTCCAGGTAGCGAGCGAAGTCGGTGGTCCAGTCGGCCACTGCGCCGACGTCCCGCATCCTGCGATGCAGCGCGTGGGCTCCCGACGGCTCTTCGGCGGTGTCCCCGCACCAGATGCGGAAGTTACCGAAGGCCGGGTCAGGCTTCGGTTCGCCGACTGTCGGCGGTCCGGACGCGTCGGTCAGGCCCGAGCGCAGGGCCTCGGCGGTCTCGCGCGCTCGTTCTGTCGGCGCGTGGCGCAACACGATCCGGTCCCGTCCGGCCAGGGCCCGGGCCAACTCCGTTCCCCGCGCGTACGCCTGGCCCTCGCCGCGATCGGTCAGGCCGACGTCGCCGTCGTACGTGCGGGTTTCACCGTGCCGGACGAGGACCACCTCGGTCTCCCCGGCACCGGTCCGGGAGGGACCGGCCACGTCTGTGGCACGTACGGGCGGCTGCCCCTTGCTCACGATTTCGGTCAGTCCCTTCCTCCGCAGACGACCAACGGGAGGCTCAGCCCTGAGCCCAGGTCCGCGTCACCACGAGCCGGCGAACGGTCCACGTGGCTTCGTCGACGACGACGTCGTACTCGCCCAGGGTGTTGAGCACCGGGTCGGGTTCGAGTACATAGCGGGTGTAGTGCGCCCGCGCGTTCCAGGTGCCCGGGGTGTCTCCGGGCAGGACAAGCAGGTTCGACAGGTCGTGCCGGTGCTTGATGGGGTTGCCCCAGAGTTTGCCGAACAAGGCCCGAGCCGACTCGGGATCGTGCGACGACCCGGCCGGGAAGGACACCTCGGCCTCGCCGAGGACGGCAACCGCTGCCTCGATGTCCTTCCGGTCCGCCGCCTCGAGGTAGGTGTTGAGCAGATTGGCGATCTGGTGCCGTGCGACGACCGTGTCGTTGAGCGAGCGGGAAGCAGTGGTCATAGCTCAGGCTCCTTGGGGCTGCGACCGGGGGCCGGTCTGTGGAATGCGTTCTGTGGAATCCGTTCCGTGCTTGCGTCTCGCGGGCCTGTTCGTCTGGCGGGGGGCGCGGCGAGGTCGTTGGGCGGTGCGAGGGTCAGCCGAGGCCGGCCGGTGCCAGCACCTCCTCTCGCAGGCGAAGCGCATCCTCGCCGTCGGGCACGACGAGCCAGTCGAGATGTCCGTCGGCATAGCGCTGTGCCAGGCGCTCGCGAAGCTCGTCGCGCTCACCGACGAGGGCGTAGGCGCAGTCGTCGAGGTCGATACGAGGCACGCCGAGCGCCCGCGCGTACCGCTCGGCGTACTCGGTCTTCTCCTCACGCCCGCACAGGCGCAGAGAACTGAGCGTCACCGATGTCGTGCCGGCATCCTCGCGGCCGAGCGCGCGCCGCAGCTCGCGCCAACGAAGGGCGTGGTCCCGGACAGCCGCTACCGGGGTGAGCAGCCGACGGCGGGTGTCGCAGTCACGTGCGCGTCGGCCCGATCGTGAGGCGCTCTGCGGCTCGATGCCCGGAGGCGTGTTCACGTCGAGGTGGTCGCCGTGCCGGGCGGCCAGCTCCAACAGGCCCAACGAGCCCCCGCCGAAGAGGAACCGCGGCGCGGTCGCCACCGCCGGTGACAGCGGCAGTTCCGCCGCGACACCGTCCTCGGTGGCGACCTCACCGGCGAACAACGCCCGGGCGAGCCCCACCGTGCGGTCGAGCTCGCGGAGCCGGTCGGCCAGCGGGGGCATCGTCCGGCCTACAGCCTCGTACTCGATCGCGTTCCAGCCCGCCCCGAACCCGGCCCACACGCGATCGGCGCCCGCCAGAGCAACGAGCTGAGCAACTTCCCGCAGGACGTGCACCGGGTGGCGGACCGTGTAGTTGCTCACGACCGTTGCGAGGTCCAGCCGGTCGGAGAGAGCACTCACGGCGGCGAGCAGTACATAGGGCTCCACGCGGCTGTGCACAGGCGACTTCGCGGTCGACGAGGCGACCCCGAAGAGGTGGTCGCCGGCGACGACGCCGTCGATCCCGGCGTCGAGCCAGCGCGCGACCCGCTCGCGCAGGGTCGCGACGTCGGTCGATGCGCTCACTTTGACCAGGACTCGCATGGTGTGGGTTTTCCTCCGAGTGATGACCAGGGCAATGGCGCAACCGGTCGCTTCGGCCGAATGGCGCGCCTGGACGAGGCGCGGCCCACAGGACGGCGGTTTCCCCATTGTGCACACCAAAAGCTTCCCGGCCAGAGGACCGGGCCAGGTAAAGAATGGCTGAATGTTTTCCAACCTCCGATCATCGACTCGGGGCGATGCTTAGAAGCGCCGCCCGGTGTGAACGCGCGACCCTCTTTACCAATCCTTGACGAGCGCATGGCGAGGACATGATTGATCAGCGAGGTCGATGATGCTGACGTGGTCAGTGACAGGCGATTGAATTCGATCTTCATATGCCTGGCGGTTCGTAGAGGGTCCAGGCTCCGATGCACGTACTCACTGATTAATCGGCATCTCGCGCCGGCTGCGCTCCTCGGATTCGAGGGAGCGCCCGTCGGATTCGAAGGAGTGCTATGCGTACGGATACCTTGAACGAAGCATTTCACAAGGGCCTCGACCTGCCGCCGAATACAGATCTGACTGCCATGCGCTATGGGCGGCATCCGCACTGGGACTCCCTCGGTCACCTTTCCCTGGTCGTCGCGCTCGAAGAGGCCTTCGGTGTCGAATTCGACGAGGAGGAGGTCCTGGCGCTGGACAGCTACAGCACGGCCGCCGAAATAGTTGCCAAGAAGGAAGCGGACCAGCCGTGACCGTGCTGTCCTGGATGGCGGAGCCGCCACCCACCACGGCGCTGGTGGACGCCGGTGGCGACCGCGTACTCGGCTACCGGGAACTGGCCGACCGCGTGGCCGCTCTCGCGGAAGGGTTACGCCGACCGCGGAAGTCCCTGGTGATCTGTCCCTGCGGTCCTGACGTGGACACGGTGCTCGCCTACCTCGCGAGCCTCCATGCCGGGCACGCCGTGCTGCTGGCCGACGCCGAGCGGCCCGGACTCCTCCCGGCGCTGGTCGAACGCTTCGGTGCAGCCTTCGTC
The DNA here is from genome assembly GCF_000424785.1 of Streptomyces sp. CNT360. Taxonomy (NCBI): domain Bacteria; kingdom Bacillati; phylum Actinomycetota; class Actinomycetes; order Kitasatosporales; family Streptomycetaceae; genus Streptomyces; species Streptomyces sp. CNT360. The sequence continues at coordinate 23,637 of NZ_AUKO01000032.1, forward strand.
GTGGGCCCGCACCAGCAGATCCAGGAGTTCGAGCACTCCCCCGACGTGCACCCGGACCTCGCGGTACTGCTCGCCACGTCGGGCTCGACCGGGAACGCGAAGTACGTCCGGTTGAGCCACGGTGCCCTCAACGCCAACGCCGAACAGATCGGCAGCGCCCTCGATCTGGACGAAACGGGGCGTGCCGTGCAGAGCCTGCCGCTCCATTACTCCTACGGCCTCTCGGTACTCAACTCGCATTTGCAGGCACGAGGATCGGTCGTGTTCTCGGCACACAGCGTGGTGACCCGGGGCTTCTGGAACGATGTTGCCGAACACCGGTGCACCAGCTTCGCCGGCGTACCGTTCTCCTTCACGATTCTGGACCGCATCGGATTTCCCCGCATGGCGCTTCCGGCCCTGCGCACCCTGACCCATGCCGGCGGCCGTATGCCAGCGGAAGCCATTGTCCGGTACGCCACGCTGATGGAGGACCGGGGCGGTCGTTTCTATTCCATGTACGGACAGACCGAGGCCACGGCGCGGATGTCTGTGGTCCCCTGGCGGCAAGCCGTCGAGAAGGCGGGAACAATCGGCCTGCCTGTGCCGCACGGGGATTTCGAGACAGCCGACGACGGGGAATTGATCTACCGGGGTCCCAACGTCATGATGGGATACGCCGAATCGTACGGCGATCTCGCGCTCGGAGATGTCGTCGGGGGCACATTACCCACTGGTGACCTGGGGCAACAGGATGACGACGGGTTCTATTACCTCGTCGGCAGGAAGAGCAGAATTGCGAAGGTCGCGGGTTACCGGATCAATCTCGACGACGTCGGGGCCATGAGTGAAGCCGGTCCCATGGTGGCCGTCGAGCACAACGAACAGGTCGTGATCGTCCGCGAGAGACGGCCCGGTGGTATGAGTGCCGAGGAATTGTCGCGGCACATCGGGAATTACGTAGGGCTGCCCTCGCGGTTCTTCCGGGTCCAAGAAGTCGACGCGCTGCCCATGACCGGCACCGGAAAGATCGACATCTCCGCCGTCTCCGAAGGAGTGGTCCAGAGCTCGTGACCGACACCCAGCCCCATCTCGCTCAGCCGCCGTCGACTCCGGCCGGCCGGGACCCCGATCCGGCCACGGTGTCCCGGACCACGGTCACCCCTGCCGCGGTGGCCGAGGCCACCACCCGCTACCTCGGGCACGTCGCCCCCGACACCCAGGACGGTATCGGTGCTGCCACGTGGCTCAACGTGAGCCGCTTCGTCGAGGCGACCGGCGACACCGACCCGCTGTACACGGACGTCCAGTACGGCGCCGGGTCGGTGCACGGGACGATGCTCGCACCCCCGACGTTCGTCCTCGCCGTCCGCCGGCCGAGTTCCTCGGGAGCACTCGACACCTTGCCGGGACACGACCTGGTGGAGCGCACCGAGTCGATGCGGGCGACGTGGCGGGACCGGATCCCGCTGGGCGCACGGCTCGGGGCGCGCTCGTCCCTCGTCGACGTCGCGCATGAATCGGGGTCGCCCGCCACGACCCGGATCGTCACCGAGACCGGTTACACCATCGATGGCCGGCCGATCGCCGATGTCGGCGCCACCGTCGCTGTCCGCGAGCGGGACGTGCCCGCGCGCGGGATCCACCAGTACGCGGCGACAGACGTGAACGACCTTGTCGAGCGCCTGGAGAACGAGCCGTCCGGGCGGGGACACCGGCCGCGCTTCTGGAGCGAGACCGAGCACGGCGAATCGTTGCCCGAACTGCTCAAGGGACCGCTGACGTTCTCCGACCTGTTCGTGTGGACCATCGCCGAGGCACGCTCGGTACAAGCGGGCAATCTGCACCTGAAGGCGCTGTCGAATCTGCCGGGACGGCTGCGTCGCAACCCGGAAACCGGCTGGACCCGGTGGGACCGCCACGACGCGTGGATCGACTCGGCCGCGTCGCACGAAGGTGGCCTGGGCGCGCCCGCCGCACCGGCGGAGCTGGTCTTCGCCCTGGCCGGCCAGCACATCACCCACTGGTGCGGAGACACCGGGTTCCTGTGGCGGCTGAGGCTGCATCTGTCGACGCCACTGCTCTACGGCGACTGCCTCCACCTCGCGGGCCGGGTGACCGACCGCTGGCACCAGGAGGTGCCGGGCGGCGACGAACAGAACGCGGTGCTGCTCACCACCAGCGGCACCAACCAGCGTGGCGAGACCGTCTTCACCGCCGACGCGACCGTGCTCCTCCCCGAACCGGGCCGCTTCGTGGAGCTGCCCCTGACCGGCACCCCCCGACTGCGGAGCGCCTGATGCAGCAGACCTTCGACGAAGCCCTTGAGGAATTCCTGACGCGCAGCCGGCAACTCCTGCACCACGAGAGCCAGGAAGACATCCCGCCGCCGCACCCGGCTCCGCTCGCGCGCGGCAGGGTGCCGGTGCCCTCGGCGTTCCTGCTCACCCCCGAATCGATCAGCCGGTACGCCGCGACCATCGGAGACGACAATCCGGTCTACACCGACGACCGCTACGCCCGGAGCACCCGCCACGGCAGTCTCATCGCGCCAGGTCCGATCCTCGTGCACGCGCGCTACCCGGGCGATCACGGCGCACAGCGCGCCATCGGCTACCCGGTGGCGAACTTCCTGTCCGGGGTGGCGTGGGACTTCTACGACGTGCTGCGCCCGGGCATGCAGTTCGAGTCCTCGAAGATCCCACGCGAGCTCGTAGTGGCCGGTGGCCGCCAAGGCCGCACGATCTCCCACCACTCCGAGACCTTCTACTGGGACAACCGCGGTGAGCTCAAGGCGAAGTCGTACGGACGGTTGCTGCACATCCCGGTCGAGCAGATGGGCGGGCGGCGCGTCATGCCCCCCGACCGGCTCGGCGAGCGCATGTTCTACGACTACGAGCCCTACGAGTACAGCGACTCCGAAATCGCCGCGATCGAGACAGCGCTCGCGGGCGAGACCCGTCGCGGCGCGATGCCGCGCTGGTGGGAAGACGTCTCGGTGGACGACGAGTTGCCCGCCATCGTGCAGCCGCCCTACAGCGTGCGCGACGAGATGACCTACCAGTCGCTGCACCACGGCCTGATCGCCGCGTTCGACGGCACGCGCCTGGTGCGGGCGTTCCGTCCCGCCTACGAGCGGTGCCGGGAGAACGCCGACTTCGCCCGCACCCACCCGATCACGGGCTGGCCCTACACGCCCTACGACGAGCACGAGGACCGTCACCTGTCGGCCTACCGGTGCGAGCCGCTGCCGTTCGACTTCGGCGTCCAGCGCGCCCAGATCCCGATGCGGCTGCTCACCAACTGGGCGGGCGACGACGCGTTCGTTCGACGCATGTACACCTCGATGCGCCGCCCGGTCTTCTACGGCGACACCGTCACGTTCACCGGGATCGTGCGCCGCAAGTACCAGCTCGATCTCGACGACGAACACGGCCGCGCCGCGTCCTACCACGCAGTCGCCGTCGAGATCACCGGTGTCAACCAGCGAGGGGAGGTCCACTGCCTCGGCTACGGCTCCGTCCTGCTGCCGTCACGGGAGTTCGGGCCGCCGGAACTCCCCCTGCCCCACGACGACCGCCCACCGTACGTCCCGTTCGACACCCACCGTCGGGCGGAGTGGTTCTGATGACCACTACTACTGATCTGCCCGCCCGGCTCGGCGGTCGCCCGGTCGTCACCGCGGACGCCCACCGGCCGTGGCCGCAGATCACCGACGACGACCGGCGCGCCCTCGACCGCGTACTGACCCGCGGGGTGCTGGCCGGCCCCAACGCCCCGGAGCTGCGGGCGTTGGAGGAGGAGTACGCCGAGCTCGTCGGCGTGCGCCACTGCGTCTGCACCGGCAGCGGCACTTCCTCGCTGCACGCCGCACTGGCCGCCGTCGGGGTGCAGGCGGGTGACGAAGTGGTGGTGCCCGCCTTCACCTTCGTCGCCTCCGGTTTCGCCGCCGTGCACCAGGGTGCCGACGTGGTGTTCTGCGACGTCGATCCCCGGACCTACAACCTCGACGCGGCCGCGCTGGAGGCGTGCATCACCGAGCGGACAGCCGCAATCATGGCGGTACACGTCCACGGACAGCCTGCCGACATGGACGAGATCCTCGCCGTCGCCGCACGCCACGGCGTGCCCGTCGTCGAGGACAACGCACAGGCCCACGGGATCCGCTACCGGGGGCGGGTGGCGGGTGGCCTCGGCGCGGCCTCCGGGGCAAGCATCAACGTCTCGAAGAATCTCTCCGGCGGCGAGGGCGGCCTGTTCACGACCGATGACGACGACGGGGCACTGGTCGCGCGGCGCATGGTCCTCTACGGCGAGGACGTGCGGCCCGGCGAAATCCGCCCGTACTGGTCGCACGGAGTCGGGTACAACTACCGCGGGCAGGAGCTGGTGGCGGCCTTCGCCCGCAGCCAGCTTCCCCGGCTCCACGAGTTCAACGCCCGGGCGATGGCGAACGCAGCGATCCTCGACGCCGGCCTGCGCGAACTCCCGGGCATTCGCCCGCCGTTCGTGCACGCGGACCGCGAGGCGTCCTACTGGCGCTACGCCGTCCAGCTCGACCCCGCGGCCATCGGGTACGACGGCGATGTCCGAGACCTGAGGGACACGGTCATGCACGCGTTGAGCGACGAGGGCGTCGCGGTGAACATCTGGCAGCCGCAGCCCGTGCCGGCCCAGCCGGCGTTCCGGCGGCGGCACGCCGTCTGGCACCCCCGCAACGCAGCCGAGCCGCTGTCGGAGTGGCACCGCGAGGCCTTCCCCGCGGCATCGCGGATCTGCGACTCGACAGTGAACCTCGGTGCCGTCTTCACCCCCCTGTACGTACAGCGCGCGGAGCTCATGGAGTCCTACGTCGAGGCCGTCCGCAAGGTCTTCGCACACCTCGACCAACTCCTCGAACTGCCCGCCGACCCCCAGCCCCGCAACATCGCCTGAGCGAAGACCCGCGACTCCTCCAGTACCCCCACGAACTAGGAGAGCAGTATGAAGCTTGCGATCGCCGGCGTCGGAAACAACATCTCCGCGCTGCTCCAGGGAGTCACCTATTACGGGATGCTCGACGCAGAGGTGCTGCCCGGTGTCGCCCGCCCCTCCCTCGGCGGCATCTCCGTCACCGACGTCGAAGCGGTGGCTGTCTTCGACCTGGCACCGAACAAGGTCGGCAAGAAGCTCTCGGACGCGATGTTCGCCGAGCCGAACAACTACCCGAGGCTGAACATCCCGGGTCTGAACAACGATCCCGAGGTCGTCTTCGGGATCGCCGACCCCTCGGACCAAAGCCAGATCGACGCCGTCGCGCAGGTGCTGCGGGACAGCGGCGCCGAGGTCTTCCTCTACTCACTGCCGACCGGGCTGCCCGAGGTCGCCGCGGCGTACGGCCGCGCGGCGGTCGACGCGGGCGTCGCGGTGGTCAACTGCACTCCCGATCCGATCGCCGGGCTGCCCGAACTCTTCGCCGAGGCCCGGGACAAGAACATCCCGATGGTGGGCGACGACCTGCAAAGCCACATCGGCAGCTCGATCGTCCACGGCACGGTGCTCTCCCTGCTGGAGGAGCGCGGCATCACGTTGACCGGCTCGTACCAGCTCAACATCGGCGGCAACGCCGACTTCAAGAACCTGCGCGAACACGGCGGGAACAAGGAGGCCTCGAAGCACCGGGCCCTGCGCCAGAAGATCAGCAACACCGATGCGGTCACGGTGATCCCGTCGGCCGGTTTCGTCGGCCACCTCGACGATCGCAAGATCGCACACATGTCCGTGGAGGGCCGGGGCTGGGCCGACATGCCCGTCCGCATGGAGATCTCGCTACAGGTCCAGGACTCCAGCAACGCCGCCGGCGTGATCATCGACCTCATCCGGATAGCAGCGGTCGCCGCACGCGGGGGCGAAGGCGGGTTCCCGGTGGCCGCCACCCAGCTGCTGAAGTCGCCCCAGAAGCTCACCGACTGGCAGGAACAGGTACCCGACGGGCGCGCCGCGCTGTCGGCCCTCGCCACCGACCATGCCTGAGCGGACCAGCCTCGCGGACCTCGCCCGGGCCAAGGCCCTGCCCGAGGATGCCCTGCGCCGCTTCGGCGTGACCGACGTCGACGGCGGCGGGGTACGGGAGGAGTACCTCTCCCCCGACGGCAGGCCGGTACGCGACCGGTTCCGGTGGACCCTGGGGGGCCCGACCAGCTCCACCTGGGAGGAACGGGATCTGCCACGCACCGCCTACTGGCGGCCGTTCGTCCCCGGGCTCGCCCGCGAGCGCGGGTACCTCCTGCTGTGCGAGGGCGAGTCGTCCTGCTGGACCGCCTGGCACAACGGCGTGGCAGCCGTCGGCTTCCCGGGTGCCGACCACATCGATGTACTCGGCGCCGGCCACCTCGCCGGCGCGGATCTCATCGGAGTCGTCGTCGAGCCCGACGACCCCGGCACCTATCCCATGGGCGCCGACGCCTACCGCAGAAAGGTCCTCGCCCGGCTCGCCGAGCTCGGCCTGCCCGATGGGCAGCGACGCGTCGTCGTACTGAACCTGACCGGTGCGGCAGCCGACCTGGTCGAGCTGCACCAGCAGGACCCCGGGGGGTTCCCGGCACGGCTGCGGTCCTTGCTCGACGGCGCCCCCGACATACGCCCCTTCTTCGTCCAGGAGCAGCAATGACGTCATCAGCATCCGACCACCGTCCCACCGTAGCGGTGCTCGGCACCGGCACTCTGGGCGCCCCGATGGCCCGGCACCTGACGCAAGTGGCGGACGTCCGCGTGTGGAACCGCTCCGCCGACCGCGCCGCGCCCCTGGCCGAGCACGGATGCACGGTGTCGGCCGGCGCCGCCGAGGCCGTCGCCGGCGCCGAGGCCGTCCTCACCGTCCTGGCCGACGATTCCAGCCTCCAGGACGTCATGACCAACGAGGTACTCGACGCGGCGGCCGAGGGCACCGTGTGGGTGCAGTCGAGCACCATCGGAGTCGGCGAGACACAGGTGTGGGCCGAGCGGGCGGCGAAGGCCGGCATCGCCTTGGTCGACGCACCACTGCTGGGCACCCGCGGCCCCGCCGAGCGGGGGCAGCTCGTGGTGCTCGCGTCCGGGCCCGACAGCGCCCTGGACCGTGTGACTCCGCTGCTCGACAGTTACGCGAAGACCGTCCTGAGGGTCGGCGAAGCAGGCGCGGGCACCCGGCTCAAGCTCGCCGTCAACAGCTGGCTGCTTTCGCTGGTCCAGGTGCTGGCCGAGTCGATCGCGTTCACCCGGGCCCTGGGATTCGAACCCGAGACTCTGTTCGACACGCTCGATGCGGGCGGCGTGAGTCTTCCCTACGTGCGGCTGAAAGGCGGAGCCATGGCGGCGGAGAACTTCCCGCCGGACTTCACCCTCACCCTGGCCCGCAAGGATCTCGCCCTGGTCCTCGACGCCGCCGCCGACAGGATTCCGATGACCGCCGCGGCCACCGCGCTCGAAGGCTTCGACCGCGCCATCGCCCTCGGGCACGGAGAGGACGACTACGCGGCCACCTACCTGGCCGTGCGGGGTGACCGGTGAGCGCGGCGGGCGCGCCCGTCGCCGTCCTCGGCCTCGGGCACATGGGTCGTGCGGTATCGGGCCGGCTGCTCGCGGCCGGGTACCCGGTGCGCGGTCACGATGTCAGTGCCGGGGCCCGCGAGGCGGCGCTCGCGGCCGGCGTCGACGTACGTGACGGGCTGGCTGCGGCGGTCGAGACCGCCGCGGTGGTGATCAGCTACCTGCCCGACGCCGGTGTGGTCGGCGACGTCGGCGACGACGTCCTCGCGGCGGCAGCGGCAGGCACGATCTGGCTGGAGATGAGCTCCTCGCACCCGGACACGACCCGCGCGCTCGCAGAGCGGGCCGAGCACAGGGGCGTGCGGTTCCTGGACGCCCCGGTGGCAGGCGGGGTCGCCGGCGCCGAGAACGGCACTCTCACGGTCATGGCTGCGGGGCCGGCCGAGCACCTCACCGACGCCACGCCCGTGCTCGACATCATCGGCGGGAACATCATCCACGTCTCCGAGCACCCCGGCGCCGGCGACCTCGCGAAGGTCATCAACAACCTCCTCGCCGCGGCCAACCTGGCGCTGGCCGCGGAGGGGCTCGCTCTGGGTCTGGCCGAGGGGCTGGATGTCGAGGTCCTGCTCGACGTGCTCAACGCGAGCAGCGCGACGTCCTTCGCAACCCGCACGCAGATCCCGCGCTTCGCGCTGACCGGCCGGTTCGACGCCCGCTTCACCACCGGTCAGTACAGCAAGGACGTCGACGTCGCCCTCGACGTGGCGCGCCGACGGGGTATCGACCTCGCGCTCGCCGGAAGCGCCGGTGCGCTGTGGCGCGACCTCACCGCCGAGCACGGCCCGGAGGACTACACTCACCTCGTCGAGTGGGTCGCCGAAAGCGCGGGTACCACTTGGCCCACGCCTCGACGCGGGAATCCGGAGGCGGACCTGTGAGCCCGACCATCGCACTCGTCACCGGAGCCGCGGGCGGCATCGGGGCAGCCACCGCCCACGCACTCGCCGAGGCGGGCCACCGGGTCCACGGGATCGATCTGGCCTGGCCACAGGCGCCGACCGACGACCGGATCAGGCCCTGCACGCTCGACGTCAGCGATCCCGGGAAGGTCGAGCAGTTCTTCACCGAGCTCGACGACGAGCTGTCCCGTGACGGAGCGCAACTGCGCGTACTGGCGAACGTCGCCGGGACGGTGCTGGTGAAGCCGTTCCTCGACACCGCGTGGGAGGACTACCGGCGGGTGATCGATGTGAACCTCGGCGGCACTTTGCTGTGCTGCCGCCACGCGGCGGCCAGGATGTCTCCGGGCTCCGCGATCGTCAATGTGGCATCGATCTCCGGGCACATCGGGCAGACCCAGCACGCGGTGTACGCCGCGAGCAAAGGCGCCATCCTTGCCCTGTGCCGGGCGCTGGCCTGGGAGTTCGCCCCTCTGGGGATCCGGGTCAATTCGGTCTCCCCGGGCTCGGTCGACACCGCGATGCTGCGCTCGGACATCGCCGTCGAAGCACGCCGGCTCGGTCGGCCGTTCGACGAGGTCAAGGCCGATCGCGAGGCCGAGCAGTCGCTGGGGCGCTGGGCCGACCCGGGCGAGATCGCTTCGGCGATCGCGTTCCTCGCCGGCGGGGGCTCCTCTTACGTCAACGGTGCCGACCTGCTCGTCGATTCGGGGTGGGTGGCCCGATGAGCGGGGGAGCACGCGGCGATGTCGTCCGGATCGGCATCATCGGTCTCGGCCGGGTGAGCGCCGATCACGTGGCCGGTTACCGGGCGCTGCCGGGCGAAGCCGAAATCACCGCGGTGTGCGACACCGACCCCGCCACCTTGCTGCCGGTGGCCGCCGACCTCGGGGTGGCCGGCCACCTCGACCACCACGAACTGCTCGCCCGCGAGGACGTCGACGCCGTCGTCGTCCTGCTGCCCCACCTCCTCCACGGCCCGGTCGTCCGGGACGCGTTGACCGCCGGGAAGCACGTCACGGTGGAGAAGCCGCTGGCCGCGACGGCCACCGAGGGGGAACAACTCGCGGCGCTCGCCACCGAACTCGGGCTCGTGCTGTCGGTCTCGGAGAACAGCCGCTTCGTCGAGTCCTACACGCAGGTGGCGGAGGTGATCGCGCGGGGCGGCCCGGGCCCGGCCCGCCTCGTTCGCGGGCTCATCCACGGCAGTGCCGTACCCGAGTACCGGGACGACACTGCGCTGTGGAAACGCCAGGAACAGGGCTTCGCCGCCGTCCTCGACGCCGCCACCCACTTCTTCTACGTGCTGGCTTGGATGTTCGGGCCGGTCGCCTCGGTGCAGGCGGTCACCCGGCACTGGGCGACCGACCGCCTGCCCGGGGTCGAGGTCGAGGACGGAGCGGTGGTCACCGGGACCCTGGAGTGCGGCACGTTCTTCAGCATCGAGGTGGGCCTCGCGCTGGAACTCCCCTGGGGAGAACGTTTCGAGGTCTACGGGGACCGCGCGTCGATCATCTGCGACCAGTTGCGTGATCCGCCGGTGATCGTTCATCACGGTGCACTGGATCCGGGCGTGCCACTGGCAGGAGTCCCCGCCGAGCCGCGCACCTGGAGAGCGTCGTCGATGGCGCGTGGCGCTGCGGACTTCGTGCGGGCGTTGCGGGACGGGCGAGCGCCCTCCGTCGACACCGGGCACGCCGTGCACGCGATACGCGTAGCCGAGGCCGCCTACCGTTCGGTGCGCGCCGGTGGCACCGTGCAGACCGTCTGACCGCCCTGACCGCCCCTCGCTGGAGCCGCTTATGCCGCCCGCCGCCGTCCGCCACGAGGCGTTGCTCACCGAGATCCACACCGACATCGACGGGATCGACCGGGACCGCTGGGATGCGCTGGAGCGTCCCTCCGTGTATCTGCGATACGACTGGTTGCGCGGGCGCAGTCGCACCGTCAAGGGCGAGTCCCGATTCGTGACAGTGAGCGGCTCCGGCGGCCGTCTGCTGTTCGCCGCTCCGGCCTACCTCACGGACGAGGGCGCCCATCCGGCCTACGACCTGGCCCAGGTCCTGTCCATGGAGGAACTCGACGAGGACGATCTGAGCGGGCTGCCCGAGACCCACCAGTCCCTCACGAGGCTGCGCACCGACGCGACGCCATGGCGCCCCAGCATCGTCGCCGGCTCGCCGGGGCGGATGGGCGGCGTCGCCTACGCCCGCGAACTCGACGCCGAGGGACGCAGACGGGTCGCCGCGGCAGCGGTGGAAGCCCTTGAGCGACGCGCGGATGCCGACGGAGCCGCCCGGGTGGCGTGGCTCTACCTGCTCGAACAGCACGACCCGGCGCTGGAGGGCGCACTGGCCGGACGCGGCTACCACGATGTCGTCATCGGCGCCGACGCCTACATCCCCATCGACTTCGACGACTTCGACGGCTATCTCGCACAGTTCACCTCGCACCGCCGGTTGAATGTCCGCAAGGAGATCGAGGCATTCGACCGGTCGGGGATCTCCGTGGCGGTGCACGACGCCGACGTGCTCGGCCCGCGACTTGCCGAGCTCGAGTTGCGCTGGCGCGCCAAGTACGGGCGGGCCGCGGATCTCGACGACACCGTCGCCGGTTACCGGTCGCTGCGGGAGAACATCGGCGACGCGCTGCGGGTGGTGGTCGCCTCCCGCGACGACGAGCCGATCGGGTTCGTGGTCTTCCTGGCGGACGCGCACACGTGGTGGGCCCGCTTCGGCGGCTTCGACTACAGCGACAAGAAGTCGTTCCTGTACTTCAATCTCGTGTTCTACCGGCCGGTCCAGCTGGCCGTCGAACGCGGCCTCGGCGCCCTCGCCTACTCGATGGGTTCCTACTGGGCGAAGCACACCCGCGGGGCACGGCTGCGGCACTTCATGGGCTACGTCTCCGGTGTCGCTCCTGACAGCCGCGCCGCGGGTGACCTCGCGAGGGTGGACGGTGCCCAACGTCGCAAGTTCGAAGCCGTGATGCAGCGCCATGTCCTGCGCCAGGAAGGGAGTTGAGAGCGTGGTCGCCCCGCGGTTCGCACCCCCCAGCCGGCTCGGCTTCGGCGCCGCGACCATCGGTAACCTCTACCGGGCGGTGACCGAAGAGGCAGCAGCCGAGGCGCTGGCCACCGCCTGGCAGCTCGGGATCCGGTACTTCGACACCGCCCCGCACTACGGACTCGGCCTCTCGGAGCGCCGCCTCGGCTCCGCTCTTGCCGGGCGGCCCCGCCAGGACTTCGTCGTCTCCACGAAGGTGGGGCGCCGGCTCGATCCGCGGGACGCGCCGGTGAACGACCTGGCGGAGGGTGGCTACGCCGTCGAGACCTCTGTGCGCAGGGTGTGGGACTTCTCGGCCGACGGCGTGCGGAGAACCCTCGACGACTCACTGAACCGGCTCGGTCTCGACCATGTCGACCTGGTGTTCATCCACGACCCCGACGATCACGTCGAGGAGGCTCTCAGCGGGGCCTACCCGGCGCTGGAGAAGTTGCGCGACCAAGGGGTCGTACGGGCGATCGGGATCGGGATGAACCAGTGGGAGGTCCCGGCCCGGTTCGTCACCGAGACCGACATCGACGTCGTCATGCTCGCCGGCCGCTACACCCTGCACGAGCAGCCGGCGCTGGAAGAACTGCTGCCCAGGTGCGTGGAGCGCGGCGTACGTGTCGTGGCAGCAGCAGTGTTCAACACGGGGCTGCTCTCGGCCACCGAGATCGGTGACGACGCCCGGTACAACTTCACCGACGCGCCCCGCGGCCCGATCCTGCGCGCTCGCCGACTGGCCGAAGTCTGCCGACGGCACGAGGTCGCCCTCCCCCACGCCGCGTTGCAATTCCCCCTCGCTCACCCAGCCGTCGAAGCCGTCGTCGTCGGCGCCCGCTCCGCCCAGCACATCACCGACGACGCCGGATGGCTCGCCACGCCGATCCCGGACGCCCTGTGGGCCGACCTGCGGGACGAGGGTCTCATTCCGGCCGACGCACCCGTTCCGGGCAGCCGTTCCGCCCAGCGATAACGAAAAGGACGACGCACCATGCTCTCAGCGATTCCCGCTCCGCCAGAGAAGACGCTGGGCAGCCAATGAGCGACACCGCCCGCGGTGGATGGTGGAACGCCGCAACGGCGCGCTACACACTCGGGGAACTGCTCTCGCAGTCCGGTACCTACGTGTCCTCCACAGCTCAGGCATGGGTGGTGCTCAGCGCGACCCAGGATCCGCTGTCGCTGGGCATCTTCATGGCCCTGCGGTACGGGCCGGCCGCACTCGTCACGCCGTGGATCGGAACACTGGTCGACGGGCGGAACCCCCGCCGGGTGCTGAAGCTGTCCAACCTTGTGCAGATGGTCCTCGCCCTGGCTGCCGGAGCGCTGGCGTTCAGGCCCGGCGCACTCGCCTTCTGGCCGTTCGTGCTCGTCGGTGCCTGCAGCCAGGTTCTGGCGGTCGCGGAATACGCCAGCCGCACCTCCTACCTGACCGCACTGGTTTCCGACGAGCACCGGGTCCAGCTCGTGGGCGCCACGACGTCGGCGTCCAGTGTGGGCCGCGTGCTCGGGCCCGCGGCTGCCGGAGCGATGCTCAGCGCCGCGCCCAGCGGGCTGTGCTTCGCCGTGGACGCCGTCACGTTCCTGCTCTCCGCAGTGCTGCTGCCCCGCGGGCACTACCGTATGGAAACGCCCAGGCGAGCCTCGTTGCGGGAGAGCTTCCGAGAGGTCTGGCACCTTCCCGTCGTCCGCGACCTGCTCATCGTCTTCGCCCTCGTCAGCCTCGTCTCGTTCAACGTGGCCACGCTGGTGCCGCTCTTCGTCCGCGACGCCTACCTCAACGACCCGAAGGCCCTCGCACTGCTCAACGCGACGTTCGGAATCGGCTCCGTAGCCGGCGGACTGCTGCGCGCGGCCATCAGGGTTCCTCCCTCGCTCACCACGGTCGGCGGGCTCGCCCTGTTCGGGGTCGCCTTCGCCGCTGCCGGGATCGGGGTCCCCCTGTGGGCAGTGGGAGTCCTGTTCTTTCTGGCCGGGTTCGGGCGACTCATGTTCGCGGCGTCGTCGAATGCCGTGCTGGTGACCGGAGTCGAGGAGGGACGGCGGGGCTTCGTGGGCAGCCTCTACGCCTTCGCCTTCACCGGTGTGACCCCGGTGGGCGCGCTGCTCGCCTCCTCCCTGTCCTCCACCGTCGGCGCCGGCGCCACGATCGTCGCCGTAGGCGGGTTCGCCGTGCTGGCCGCGTGCGCGTACGCCTTGAGGCTCGCCCGTGGACACCGGAAGCCCGGCTCGGCACCTGCCGCGCCGCAGCAGCGCGTCGAGATGAGTACCGCTCCTACCCGCACTCGCATCTTCTCGCATGCGTCCCGAACCGTGGAGGACACCGTGACCGCTGACGACACGATCCGCTTCGTCCGCGAACGAGCACTCACACTGTCCATGCGCCCAGGCAAGATCGAGGCGCTTCAACGGATCGCCCGGGAGGTCGAGAGGTCTCATGTGCCCGGCATCTTCGTCGAGGCCGGCGTCGCGCTGGGGGGGTCAGCCATCGTCCTGGCCAAGGCGAAGACACCCGGGCGGGAACTGCGGCTGTACGACGTGTACGACCTGATTCCCGCACCCGGAGTAAACGACGACCAAAGGTCTCACGACGACTACTCCAAGCTCTTGGCGAAGAAAGCCGACCGACCTGCCGTGGCCAATTACCTCGCCCACACCACGGACATGCTCAAGCAGGTGAAGATCAACTTCCACCAAGCCGGAATCGACGTGGAACAGGAGGACGTCCACTTCATCCAGGGACTTTTCGACAGCACCCTCGTCCTGGACAGCCCGGTCGCGTTCGCTCATGTGGACTGCGACTGGTACGACCCGGTGACCGTGTGCATCGAACGGCTGCGTGACCACATCAGCTCCGGAGGGGTCATCGTGTTCGACGACTACAGCACTTATGAGGGCGCCAGGCGCGCGGTCGACTCCTGGCTGGCCGAGGACCGTCGCTTCGAGGTCATCCACCACGATCGTTCACTTGCCGTCCGACGGCAGTGACGTGCTGACGTCCGGAACCGGGACGCCGGCGCCCGCAGTCGTGGTCGGCCGGAACGGCCAGGGGTCGGACCCTGGCCGCCTGGGCCCGTGCGGGGCACGCGGATGCCGGACAGCGCCGCCTCGAAGGTTCCACCCGGGAACGCTCCGCCGGTGACCGCGGCCTCCGGGGAGTCCGCCGGCCCGCTCCCCCACCGAAAGCGCCGCCCCAGGGCGAGCGGCCCCGTGACAGAACCGTGACAACGTACTCCGACCTGCGGTTTTGTACCGTACAACACGGAGTACACACCCGCCGTATACAACGCAGGTATACATGGTGTGTAGAGTCCCCGGCATGTCCATCGCTCACACGCTGCTCGGACTTCTGGAGTCCGGGCCCCGCCACGGTTACGACCTGAAGCGGACCTTCGACGAAAAGTTCGGCCACGACCGGCCGCTCCACTACGGCCAGGTCTATTCGACGATGTCCCGGCTGCTGAAGAACGGGCTCGTGGAGGTCGACGGCATCGAGGCCGGCGACGGCCCCGAGCGCAAGCGGTACGCCATCACCGACGCCGGCATCACCGACGTCGAACGCTGGCTCGCCACGCCCGAGAAGCCCGAGCCGTACCTCCAGTCCACGCTGTACACCAAGGTCGTCCTCGCCCTGCTCACCCAGCGCAACGCGGCCGACCTCCTGGACGAGCAGCGATCCGAGCACCTGCGTCACATGCGCGCCCTCACCGAACGCAAGAGCAAGGGCGACCTCGCCGACCAGCTCATCTGCGACCACGCCCTGTTCCACCTGGAGGCCGATCTGCGGTGGCTCGAACTGGCCGCCGCCCGCCTCGACAAGCTCCGTGAGGCGGTGTCCCGATGACGCACTCCCCCGACGGCTCCCTGCTGACGGCCGAGCGGCTGCGCAAGGCCTACGGTCCGACCCTTGCCCTGGACGGCGCCGAGTTCTCCATCCGCCCCGGCGAGGTCGTCGCCGTGATGGGGCCCTCCGGCTCCGGCAAGTCGACGCTGCTGCACTGCCTCGCCGGGATCGTCCCGCCGGACTCCGGGACGATCCTCTACGACGGCCGGGAACTGTCCGCCATGAACGACGCCCAGCGCAGCGCGCTGCGGCGCACCGAGTTCGGGTTCGTGTTCCAGTTCGGCCAGCTCGTCCCCGAGTTGACCTGTGTGGAGAACGTCGCGCTGCCGATGCGGCTGAACGGCGCCTCCCGCAGGGAGGCGGAGCGGGCCGCGCTCGGCTGGATGGAACGCCTGGAGGTCGACGACCTGGCCAAGAAGCGGCCGGGCGAGGTATCCGGCGGCCAGGGACAGCGGGTCGCCGTGGCCCGGTCGCTGGTCACCGGCCCGCGGGTGCTCTTCGCGGACGAGCCCACCGGCGCGCTCGACTCGCTCAACGGCGAGCGCGTGATGGAGCTGCTCACCGAGGCGGCGCGGTCGACCGACGCCGCAGTCGTCCTCGTCACCCACGAGGCCAGGGTGGCCGCCTACTCGGACCGCGAGGTCGTCGTGCGTGACGGCAGGTCCCGGGACATGGAGCGCGCCGTATGAGGCGGTGGGCCACGGATCTCGCCCTGGGCGTACGGTTCGCCCTCACCGGCGGACGCGAGGGCTGGGTCAGGGCCCTGCTGACGGGGGTCGGTGTGGGGCTCGGCGTGGCGCTGCTGCTGCTGACCTCCGCCGTCCCCAACGCGCTCGCCACCCGGCACGACCGGGACGATGCCCGTACGGACGTCTCCTTCGCGAACACCAACAAGCTGGAGAAGGCGGACAACACCCTCCTGGTCCGCCGGGCCGACACGGAGTTCCGCGGGACGGAGATCCGGGGCCGCGACCTGCAACCCGAGGGCTCCGACGCTCCGTTGCCGCCCGGCGTGAAGGCTTTCCCCGCCAAGGGAGAGATGATCGTCTCCCCGAAGCTGAAGGAGCTGCTGGAGTCGGACGACGGGAAGCTGCTGCGCAAGCGGCTGCCGGACCGGATCACCGGCACCCTCGCCGAGGAGGGCATGGTCGGATCGCAGGAGCTGACCTTCTACCGGGGCGGCGAGAACCTGGAGGCCAAGCAGCTCCGTTACAACGTCACCACCCGGATCGACCACTACGGCTACCAGGGCGACAGGGCCGAGGAGGAGACCGACCCGGTCCTGATTCTTCTGATACTCGTGATGTTCGTGGTGCTGCTGATGCCGGTCGCCGTGTTCATCGCCACGGCCGTGCGGTTCGGCGGCGAGCGGCGCGACCGCCGGCTCGCGGCCCTGCGGCTGGTGGGGGCCGACGCCGCGATGACCCGGCGGATCGCGGCCGGTGAGGCCATGGCGGGCGCGGCCTCGGGACTGGTCTTCGGCACGGGGTTCTTCCTCATCGGCCGCCAGATCGCAGGCGGCGCCGAGGTGTTCGGGGTCAGCGTCTTCCCGAGCTATCTGAACCCCACGCCGCTGCTGGCGCTGCTGGTGGCGGTGGCGGTCCCGGCCGCCGCGGTGCTGGTCACGCTCTTCGCACTGCGCGGGGTGGCCATCGAGCCGCTCGGTGTGGTGCGCACCGCCAAACCTGCCCGGCGCCGGCTGTGGTGGCGACTGGTGCTGCCGCTGGCCGGTCTGGCGATGCTCTACCCGATGATCGGCCAGGGCAACGACCACGGCGACTTCAACCAGTACCTGGTGACCGGCGGCGTCGTCCTGCTGCTGGTCGGTGTCACCGCGCTGTTGCCGTGGACCGTGGAACGGGTCGTCGCCCGCCTCGGGAGCGGCAGCGTCTCCTGGCAGCTCGCGGTCCGCCGCCTCCAGATGAGCAGCGGTACCGCGGCCCGCATGGTCAACGGCATCGCGGTGGCCGTCGCCGGTGCCATCGCCCTGCAGATGCTCTTCGCGGGCGTCGACGGCGCCTACACCGAACAGAACGCCGACCAGGACGTGATGCGGGCGCAGATGCAGGTCAGCCTGCCGAACGGCACGCCGGCCCAGCCCGCCGCCCCGAAGTTCGAGGCCACCGGGGGCGTCGAGGGCGTGTACGCCTACGACGAGGGTGCCCTCGGTGAGAAGCGCAAGGACCCGGAGAAGTCCACCGCGATGACGGTGGGTACCTGCGCGGCGCTGAAGGAGGTCGCGAAACTGCCCTCCTGCAAGAACGGTGATGCCTTCGCCGTACGGGACGTCGAGGGAGACACCGAAACGGCCGCGCTGGCGAAGCCGGGGAGGCACCTGTACCTCGACCCGACCTTCAGGCAGGACGGCTCGAAGAATGCGGAGGTCCCCTGGCAGGTGCCGACGCAGTTGAAGGACGCCAAGACCCGCATCGGCATGACCAACAACGAGCAGCAGGGCTTCCTCCTCACCCCCGGGGCGCTGCCGGACAGCCTCCTGCCGGGCCTGACCGGAGAGGTCTATCTGAAGCTGGACAAGTCCTACCCGGACGTCGAGGACCTGGTGCGCAACACGGCCGCCGCCGTCGACCCGCAGGCGGACACCACCGTCTGGTCGGCCACCAGAACAGCCGGGGAGTACACGGCGATCCGCACCGGTCTCCTCGCCGGCGCCTCCTGTGTCCTGGCGCTGATCGGCGCGAGTCTGCTGGTGTCGCAGCTGGAGCAGCTCCGGGAGCGCCGGAAGCTGCTGTCGTCCCTGGTCGCCTTCGGCACCCGGCGCCGCACCCTCGGCCTGTCGGTGCTGTGGCAGACGGCGGTTCCGGTCGCGCTGGGTCTGGTGCTGGCCGCGGGCGTGGGACTGGCGCTCGGCGGCGTCCTGCTGAAGCTCACGGACACGCCGATCGGCATCGACTGGACGAGCGTGCTGTCGATGACGGGCGTCGGCGCGGGCGTGGTCCTGGTGGTGACGCTGCTCAGTCTGCCGCCGCTGCTGAAGCTGGTACGGCCGGAGGGCCTCCGCACGGAGTAGCCCGGAGTACTTCAGCCACCGCGGGGCTGACGTCCCGCACGGGGAGCTCGCGGACCCCCTCCGAGAGGGGGCCGCGAGCTCCCCGTTTCCGGTAGCCCGGGGCCGCGCCCGAGCTCATGGCCACTGAGACGTTCCCCGGTGTGCTTTCAGCCGGCGGGACGCCACGTGGCGGCGCCGAGGACCGAGTCGGCCATGCCGTAGTAGAGGAACCAGGTGCCGCGGAAGCGGACGAGTCCCTCACTGAAGACGACGTGGTTGACCTGGCCGCCCTGCTCGTCGTCCGACGTGGGGACGAGGAACGGGCGCTCCAGCCGTGCCACCGCCTTCGTCGGATCGGCCGGGTCGATGAGGAGCTGTCCACCGGAGTACTGGCCCTTGGTGTAGCCGCCCTCGCCGTCCGAACGGCCGTTGTAGACCAGCAGGATGTGTCCGTCGTCGGTGAGCAGCGGCGGCGGGCCGGGTTCGATCAGGGACCCCTCCCAGGGGTGCAGGGGCTTCGCCACCGGGTCGTCGTTGCCGACGGTCTTCCAGTGGATGAGGTCCTTCGACGTGGCCCAGTAGACGTTCGACTCACCGAAGTACATCCAGTACGTGCCGTCGATGGGCGTGGTCAGGATCGCGCCCGACTTGTTCCAGGGCTTGTCGCCGTGGATCGGGTCGGGCAGTTCGGGGAAGAGGGGCCCGTGCTTCTTCCAGTGCACCAGGTCCTTCGAGGTGGCCAGGCAGAGCAGGGCGCTCGTGCCGTCGTAGCCGGTGTAGGTGAGGTAGTACGTGTCGCCGATCCGCACCACGCGCGGGTCCTCGCAGCCACCGGGCTTCTCGTACGGCTCGGTCGGTACGAGCACCGGCTCCGGCCTGCGCCGGAAGGTGAGTCCGTCGTCGCTCCAGGCGAGGCCGATGCTGGAGGTCTTCGCCTCGTCCTGGGCGCGGTAGAGCAACGCGATCCGGCCGCCGACGACCAGGGCGCACGGATTGTAGAGGTACGCCGACTCCCACGCGTGCGCGGGCTCGGGGCGCAGGATCGGGTTCGCCCCGCTCTTGGTGAAGGGACCGAGTGGGAAGCGGGCGGGCCCGCCCGGGGGGTCCGGGTGTCCCCTGCCGGCGGCGGCAGCGGGCGCCGTCGCCGCGAACGTGCCCGCCAGCGCGGCGCCGACCACCCCGGCCGAAACCTTGAGCACCCCGCGGCGCCCGTGCTCCGCCGTCCTCGCCTGCCGGTCGTTGTGCCGCATGTACGGACGACCTCCCGCCCTCGCCGTTGACAACGTTGTCGGACACTGGGCCTCCGGCCCCGCATCCCGTATGCACCGGGCCTACACACTGGGCGACGCGTCACGCCCCGTCAAGGGAGCGGGCATCACGTCCTGCCCGTCGCCTGCGCGGGACGGCACGCCGCCCTCGAACGGCGGGACAGGACCGCACCGACGAGCGGACCTTCTCCGGCGTGAGGTGGCGTCACCTGTTCACGCCGGGCCGGCGGCCTCATCCGGAGTACGGATTCGCCCTGTACGCCGTGGCGCTGTCCCGCGACGGCTCCGCCGCTCCCGACCTCGCGCGCAGCCGTACGGCCACCGCCGCCTCTTCAGCCGACGTACCGCGCACGGACCGAGGCGCAGGGCCGAGCACGGCCGGGGAGGACGTCGGGACCGGCCAGCAGGTGACCGCCCGTCAGAGCCTGCGGTGAACGGAGACCGCGTACTGTCCACCGGCGTACGGCTCACGCTCCCATGCCCCGTACCGGGCTTCGAGGGCGAGACCCGCCGCCGCGCACTGTGCGTCGTACGCGTCCAAGGTGTAGCCCCGGCCCAGCGAGAACCCCGCCACCAGACGGCCGCCCGGCCGTACGTGCGCCGCCACCCCGGCGACGAGGTCGGGCTCCGTACCCGGCTCCGTGAACAGGGGCACGTTGCCCGCCATCACCACCACGTCGAAGGCGACCCCGAGGTCGAGCCCCGCGAGGTCGCTGTGGTGCCAGGGAATGTCGGGGGCCAACTGCCGTGCCGAGGCCAGCATCGACGCGTCGAGGTCCACCCCCGCCACCTCGATGCCGTGCCGCGCCAGCTCGATGGCGACCCTGCCCGTCCCGCACCCCGCGTCCAGGACGCTGTCCGGTTCCAGGGCCCGCACGAAAGCGGCCTCCCCGTGCACATCGCCGCCCTCGGCGGCGATGCTGTCGAACCGCGCCTGATACGCCTCGCCGTCCCACGCCATGCACCCCACCCTGACACACCCGCCCCTCGGGGCCCGGGGCTCAGCTCGCCCCGTGCGGTTTCGGGGTGGGTGGCCGCCGGCGGGCCCGGGTCGCGCCGCCGCCCTCCCCGCGAGAGGGCCGACGCTCGACGCCCGTCGGCATGCGGTCGAAGTCGGGGCGGAACGGTTCGGGCTGCATCACGGTCACGTCGGCGGAGTCTGTAGCTGTCCGTCGACTCGGCGGGGCACCGTGCCTGTGCCCTCCCGGAGTTCGGCAGGCAGGAGGTGCTCGGGGCTGTTCTGCCAGGCCAGGGGGCGCAGGAAGCGGCGGATGCCGGCCGGGCCCACGGAGGTGTGCTGGTTGTCGGTGGCAGGCCAGGGGCCGCCGTGGTGCTGCGCCCAGGTGACGGCTACGCCCGTGGGGTAGCCGTCGAAAAGCAACCGGCCGCTGCGGGCGGCCAGCGCGCAGGCCACGGCGTCCCGTACCGGATCGTCTTCTGCGCCGCCGTGGACCGTGGCGACCAGGGCCCCCGGGAGCTGTTCTACGAGTCCGACGAGTGCCTCGGGCCGGTAGCGCACGAGAAGGGCCAGGGGACCGAAGGTCTCTCCGACGCGGGGGGCGTCGAAGTCCTCGGCGTCCAGCACCGCGACCGCCGGCCGGGTGCGGAAGCCCTCACCCTCCCCGGCCTGCGACTGCGTGAGTTCCGCGGTCGTGCCGAGCCGGTCCAGGCTGCCGCGGTAGGAGGTGGCGATGGCCTCGTTCAGCATGGGCGGGAGCGGGGCGGTCGCCGTCCGTCGGCGTACGTCCGCGACGAGTCGGTCTCCGGCCTCTCCCCTGGGTACGAGGACGAGTCCGGGCTTGGTGCAGAACTGGCCGCCGCCCAGGGTGAACGATTCCACGAGGCCCTGGGCGATCCCGGCTGCTCGCTCGTCGGCTGCGCGTGGTGTGACGACCAAGGGGTTCACGCCACCGAGTTCCCCGTAGAAGGGGATCGGTACGGGGCGGGCGGCAACCACCTTCTTCAGCGCTGCCGCTCCGGCGTGCCCCCCGGTGAAGGCGACAGCCGTGATCCGTGGGTCGGCAACGAGGGCGCGGCCGGCGGCGGTTCCGTGGATGAGGGACACGGTGCCTTCCGGTGCCCCGTGCGCACGTATCGCGTCGCGGAGGATCCGCCCGCACAGCTCCGAGGTGAGGGGGTGGCTGCCGTGGGCCTTGGCAACGACCGCGCACCCGGAGGCGAGAGCGGCTGCCGTGTCGCCGCCCGGCACGGAGAAGGCCAGCGGGAAGTTGCCGGCGCCGAAGACCGCTACCGGTCCCAGGGGGACGAGCATTCTGCGCAGGTCCGGGCGCGGTCCCATCGGGGTGTCGCCGGCGTGGTCGACCGTTGCTTCGAGGTAGCCGCCCTCGTCGACGACGTCGGCGAGCAGGCGCAGTTGGTAGGTGGTGCGGGCCAGTTCGCCGCGCAGACGCGGGGTGCCGAGCGCCGTCTCCCGGTCGGCCGTCGCGATGATCTCGGCTGCTGCCGCTTCGAGTGCCTCCGCCATCCGGCGCAGCAGCGCGCTGCGGAAGGGCCTGCCGAGCGCGGCCAGTTCGTCGGTGGCCTGCGCGGCCTGCGCGCAGGCCGCGGCCACCTCTTCGTCCGTGGCCGTGCGCAACGCCGTGGTGGTCACCACGCCGGTGCTCGGGTCTGCTGTGGTGACGGTCTCGCCGCTCACTTGACACCCCACCCTTCCAGGATTGCGGTGATGCGTCGACTGATCTGTGGGCCCGGCCGGGAGGACGGGGGCCTGACCCAGGAGCTGCCGAGGCCGATCTGGTGCAGTGCCTCCTTGATGACGCTGACGTTGTCCGCGCTGTTGCGGGCCAGCCGCAGCTCCTCGAACTCGCGCACGTCGTCCCAGATCTTCATCGCGGCATCGAAGTTGCCGCCGGTCAGGGCGGACTGCATACCCGTCGACAGGTGCGGAGCGATGGTGGCGAGCCCAGAGGTGAAGCCGCTCGCGCCGACTGCCGCGTATCCGGGTGCGTACAGCTCGGCCAGGCCCGCGATCCAGGTGAACCTGTCGAGTCCGGCCCGCCGTGCGACGGCGGCGAAGGTCGCGGCGTCCGGCAGCGCGTACTTCACCGCGACCACGTTCGGGCAGACATCGGCCAGTTCCTCGAACTGCGCCGGGCCGACAGCCGGATTCTTGACGTACGGCACAACGCCGACGTCGGGGACGGCCGAGGCGATACGCCGGTGGTAGTGGACCCACCCCTCCGGAGAGAGGTAGGGGTGCACGGGCTGGTGCACCATGATCGCCTCGGCGCCGCGGTCGCGGGCGTAGCGTGCGTCCTCGACCGCGGTTGCGATGTCGAAGCCGACCCCGGCCAGGAGCAGGGCGCGCCCGGCCGTGCCCCCGGCCACCACGTCCACCGCCGTGCGGCGCTCGTCCGGCGTCAGGCAGTAGAACTCGCCGGTGTTGCCGTTCACGGTCACCACACCGATTCCGCCCTCCACCAGCCGCGCCACGGCGCGTTCAAGAGCGGGACGGTCCATCTCGTCCCCCTCGGCGAAGGGTGTCGGGGTGATCGCCACGACGTCGGCCAACCGGGACCGGATCGCCGAAAGGTCCATGTTCCTTCTCCGTCCAGCGGTAGTTTCATATACGAGATATGACGGTAGCAGCGCCGCGTCAGGGGTCAAGAGGCGGTCGGGACCACGACAGCCCGACGCGGACGGCGCCTCGCGCACGCGGACGCGAGCCCCGGCTGCTTCCCGATGCACAGCCCTTGACGTGCCCGTGCGAGCTGCTTAAGTTCGGCCGAGTCATATACGAGATATCTGATCGCCGCATGGGTGGGCCGGAACGGCCTCACCGCTTCCCGTACCGCACGCAGCAGACCAAGGAGCGTCATGTCACTCGTGGAGAAGGTCGAGATCATCCAGTTCAACGAGGACGAGCCGGACTTCGTCCGGGACTTCGCCTCGGAGGACCGGGCGGGGTCGTGGTACTACACGCCCGGCAGCGTCGGTTCCCGGGGCAGTCTGATGGTGCGTGTGCACACCGCGGACGGGCTGACGGGAGAGTATGCGTACCACGCGGCGGCCAGTGCCTGCGCGGTCCAGGCCGTCGATGTGGCGCGGATCCTGGTCGGGCGCCCGTGGCAGCACCGCGAGCGGCTGTTCCGCACGGCGCGGCGGATGGCGCGCCCGATGCACAACTACGGCCTCTCCTTCGTCGACAACGCGCTGTGGGACCTGGCGGGCAAGGCGTACGGCGCCTCGCTGACCGAGCTGCTCGGCGGCTGGCGGGACCGCGTTCCCGCCTACGCCTCGACGGTCAACGGCGACCGCGCGGGCAGCCTCTCCTCCTCCGAGCAGGTCGTCGAGTTCCTCACCGAGCTGCAGCAGGCCGGCTGGACCGGGTTCAAGATGCACAGCTGGCACGAGGGGGACAAGTGGGAGGAGGCCCGCAACGTCGCCCGCATGAGGGAGGTCCTGGGCGAGCGCGCCGAACTCATGCTCGACCCCGCCTGCGTATTCGACTCCCTCAGCGACGCGATCTTCGTCGGAAAAGCGTGTCAGGAGGCGGGATTCCGCTGGTACGAGGACCCGCTGCGGCCCATCGGGGTCGGCGCCCATCAGCACCGCCAGCTCAGGGACGCGCTGGACATCCCCCTCCTGCAGACCGAGCACGTGCCCGGCCCGGAGGCCAAGGCCGACTTCCTGCTGGCCGGCGGGACCGACCTCCTCCGCGTGGACAGCCACTACGACATGGGTGTCACCGGCAGCCTCACCACCCTCAAGTTCGCACAGTCGCTCGGCGTGAACGTCGAGGTGCACGGACCGAGCCCCGTCCACCGCCACCTCGTCGCCTCCATGCAGAACACCTCGCTCTACGAGGTCGCGAACGTCTCCCCACACCACTCCGACCCGTCCCCGCACATCTACACCTGCGGCTACACCGACGACTGGACGGGCATCGGCGAAGACGGCACGCTGCCGGTGCCCACCGGCCCGGGCATCGGCGTCGGCTACGACCACGACCTCATCCGCAAACAGGCCGTCGCCACCTGGGTCGTCACCGCCGACGGCGTCAGCTGACAGGACGGCGGCGCATTGACCGGTCAGCCAGCGCATCATAGGGTCATATCTGATATGCACGAGGAGGAGTCGATGAGCAACCGTCGCACGGCGGACGAGACGGCATCGCCCCTCGGCTTGACCCTCGACCATGTCGACCCCGCCGCCAACCGCACCGAGCAGGCGGCATCCGTCATCCGGCGGGCGATCCTGACCGGGCAGCTGCGTCCGGGCCAGCCCCTCGTCGAGTCCGACATCGCCGCTTCCCTGGGCATGTCGAAGACACCGATCCGCGAAGCCCTCAAAACCCTCGTCGGGTCCGGGCTCGTGCTGCTGAGCCCTTACCGGGGCGCCAGCGTCCGGGCGATGGACAGCGCTGCCGCCGCGGAGGTGTACGACATGCGCCTCCTGCTGGAGCCCGAGGGCGTACGCCGCTCCGTGCGCAACGGCGGGGACCTCGGCGCGGCCCGCCGCTCGCTCGACCTGGCCGCCGCGACCGACGACACCGCAGAGATGAGCCTGCACAACCGGGAGTTCCACCGGGCCCTCTACATGGCCTGTGGAAACCCGATCCTCACCAGGACTCTTGACGAGCTGAGGGACCAGGCGGCGCTGGTCAGCGTGTCGGG
The DNA here is from genome assembly GCF_000424785.1 of Streptomyces sp. CNT360. NCBI lineage: Bacteria > Bacillati > Actinomycetota > Actinomycetes > Kitasatosporales > Streptomycetaceae > Streptomyces > Streptomyces sp. CNT360. The sequence goes on from NZ_AUKO01000032.1 coordinate 48,889, forward strand.
ATGGCGCTCCGCCGGTGGCTCCAGCAGCGAGACGGCGGAGCACGAGGAGATCCTCGCCGCCGCCCTGGCAGGCGATGCCAACCGCGCCGCGCAGCTTCTCGCCGCCCACATCTCCGGCTTCATCAACCGTGTCCTGCCCACGCTCGACGGTCGGGTCGATCCGGCAGGGCCTGCGGCAGGCCGCCCGCACTGAGCCCTCCCGGGCCTCTTCAGCAACAGAACACCGGCACTCCCCTCCCCCGGCGGCCACCCTCTGCGTATGCGCGGCAGCCAGGCCGGGGGTATCACGAACCGCAGCCGACAGCAGCCATACGGAAGCTTGTGAGCGCCCTGCGCTCCCGTCGCGGCGCCGACCGAGCTCGCCGTCCGAGCGAGCAGAGCTCCCGGCACGGCCTGTACACCTTTCTCTTCCTTCAGGAGCGCTCCGCAGCGCTCCCTTGCCCCTTCGCGCTCCAAGGCAGGTGCAATGAAGCACTCTCCAGCAGCAGTCATCGATCCGCCGGCGCTGACGGCCGCCACGAAAAAGGCCTACTGGCGACTCGTTCCGCTGACCATGCTGATGTTCGTCGTCAACTACATCGACAGGGTCAACATCGGCTTCGCGAAGGACGCGTTGGAGGCGGACTCCGGTATCGGAGCCGGCGCCTACGGCCTGGGCGCCGGGCTCTTCTTCGTCACCTACGCGATCTTCGAGATCCCGAGCAACATCCTGCTCGAACGCTACGGCGCGAAGTTCTGGCTGACGCGCATCATGATCAGCTGGGGTCTCGTCTCGGCGCTGATGATGTTCGCGCACAACGAGGCGGTCTTCTACATGCTGCGCATGGCTTTGGGCGCAGCGGAGGCCGGTTTCTTCGCGAGTGTCATCTTCTACTTCACCCAGTGGTTCCCCAACGCCGTGCGCGGCCGGGCCAACGCCGCGCTGTACTCGGCGTCGGCCATCGCCGCAATCATCGCCGGGCCGCTCTCGGGGGCCCTGCTGAGCATGCACGACACCCTCGGGCTGCACGGGTGGCAGTGGATGTTCCTGATCGAAGGTCTCGCCGCCGTCGCCATCGGTCTTCTGGTCTGGTCCCGGCTGGTCTCCCATCCCTCCGAGGCCGGCTGGCTGTCCGCAGAGGAGAAGGAGGCGCTGCTCGACCGGCTGGCGGCCGAAGAAGCGGAGCGGGCCGCGGCCAGGCAGGAGAAGGTACCCTCCCGATGGTCCATGCTGCGCGACCCGCAGATGCTGCTGTTCTGCTTCGTCTACTTCGCCGCCCAGCTCGCCCAGTACGCCGTCACCTTCTGGCTGCCCGACTTCGTACGGGACATCGGAGGACTGAGCGAGTTCATGATCGGCCTGATCGCGGTCGTGCCCTTCATCGCGGCCTTCTTCGCCGTACTCGCCGCCGGCCACCTCTCCGACCGCACCGGACTGCGCCGCACGGTGCTCGGCTCCGGGTACCTGTTGGCCGCCCTCGGCCTGACCACCGCCGCCCTCACCACTCCGGTCGTGGCCGTCATCATGCTGGTCGTCGCGACAGCCGGCTTCAAGGTGGCGGCGTCCTCGTTCTACGTGATCCCGCAGCAGTATCTGGTGGGAGCGATGGCGGCCCCGGGCATCGCGCTGATCAACTCGATCGGCAACCTCGGGGGGTTCGTCGCACCGACGCTGCTCGGGCAGGTACAGGAGCGCACCGGCAGCGTCAGCACGGGGCTCCTGATCGTCGCCGGCATATCCGTGGTGGCCCTGGCAGGGTGCGCGTTCCTGCGCTACCAGCACGGCGGGCCGATCAGCGAGGAAGAGAGCCCGGCCCAGCACGCCCCCTTCGCCGCACCGGACGCCGCGCCCGACGGCATCCGGCACAGCAACCGCTGAAGGGCACCGCGGGCGGTGGTGCCTGGTGCTCCGTGTACCGCTACCAGGTGACCGGCAGTGCGTGGACGCCGTAGATGACGGCGTCGTGTTTGAAGGGGATCCGTGTCAGGTCCACGGTGGTGCGGAGGGTGGGGATGCGCCGTAGCAGGGTGGGATAGAGGACCTGGAGTTCCATGCGCGCGAGTGGTTGGCCGACGCAGTGGTGTGTCCCGGCTCCGAAGGCGAGGTGGGGCCGGGCGTTGCGGGTGAGGTCGAGCGTGTCGGGGTGGGGGAAGACTTCGGGGTCCCGGTTGGCCAGCTCGCTGAGGAGGATGACGCCCTCCCCCGCCTTGATGGTGCGGCCTGCGATCTGGATGTCCTCCAGGGCTGTCCTGCGGCGTCCGAGGTGGACGACGGAGAGGTAGCGCAAAAGTTCTTCCACCGCTTCGTTGACGACGGCGGGGTCGTCGGTGTCCCGGAGGACGGCCAGTTGCCCGGGGTGTTCGAGCAGCAGGAGCGTGCCGAGCGTGATCATGTTTGCGGTGGTTTCGTGGCCGCCGATCAGCAGGAGGACGCCCATGGCCGCTGCCTGGCGGCGGGTGAGTTCCCCGGCCTCGACGCGTGCGCCGAGTGTGGAGAGCAGGTCGTCGCCCGGCTCGGCGATCTTTTTGCCCAGCAGGTCGTCGAGGTAGTCGCCGAGGTTGGTGTGTGCGGTGCTGCGGGCCTCGGCCGAGGTGACGGAGGAGACGATGGTCTTGCTGTTGCTCTGGAAGAAGTCGTGGTCTTCGTAGGGGACGCCGAGCAGTTCGGAGATGACGAGGGAGGGGAGGGGCAGCGCGAGGGCCTGGACCAGGTCGGCGGGCTTGGGTCCGGCGAGCATGGTGTCGATGAAGTCGTCGGCGAACCTCTGCACGACGGGGCGCAGTGCTTCGATGCGTTTGACGGTGAAGACACCGCTGACCATGCGGCGCAGGCGGGCGTGCTCGGGGTCGTCCATCCCGACGAAACTCATGTCCGGCCTGTGCCGTCCGGCCTTGTCGGGGTCGACGGGACTGGGGAAGCCGGGGTGGGAGAAGTCGGCGCTCAGGCGCGGGTCGGACAGCAGCGCTTTCTGCTCGGCGTGGCTGGTGACCACCCAGGGGGTGCTTCGGCCCCAGGACCTGACCCGGGTGAGGGGGCCGCGGTCCTGCAGGGCGCGCATCTGCGGCGAGACGCCGAAGGGGCAGGCGGCGGAGCGGGGGTGGGGGAAGTCGGGAAGCTGCGCGAGGTCGGGGGCGGTCTGCGGCAGGGCGGTCATGTGTGTCCTCCCCAAGTCGGCACGGGGTGTCATGGTCTGGTGCTGGTGCTTCAGGCCGGGGCGGCCGATGTGGCGGCGCCGGATGTCAGAGCTGTGCTCCCGCTGTCGGAGGGCGCAGGGGCGGGAGGGGTGCTCAGAGTTCTGCCGTGCAGGCGGGCCTGTTTGGGCATGTTCCAGCCCAGGACGGCGCTGGTGTGGCCGTCCCGCTCGTAGCGGGCGACGAACCGCTGTCCTTCCTCGCCTTCGACGACGGTGATCTGTGCGTCGGAGGCGGGGGTTCCGAAGACCTGGACCCTGGTGTCGAACTGGTCGGTCCAGAAGTAGGGAACGGGCCGGTAGGCGGTCCGGGCGCCGAGTATGTCGGCCGCGACGGCGCCGGCCTGTGCGGTGGCGTTCGTACGGTTCTCCAGACGCACGTGCTCGTCGACGTCCTGGTGGTACCAGCGGGCCACGTCACCGACCGCGTAGATGCCGGGTGCGGCGCGGCACCGGGCGTCGCAGACGATGCCGTCGTCCAGTTGCAGGCCGCTGCTGACGAGCCAGTCCGTGGCGGGTGCACAGCCGATGGCGACGACGACCGCGTCGGCGGGCTGTACCTCCCCGGTCGACAGGTGGACGCCGGTCACCTGCCCGTGCGCATGGGCGAGGCCGCCGACACCGGTGCTGCTCAGTACGCGTACCCCGTTACGGGTGTGGAGGCCCGCCAGGTGCGAGGCGATCCGTGAGCCCAACTGGGCTGCCATGGGCGCGGTTTGCAGGCCCACCAGTGTGGTGTGCACGCCCAGCTGTGCCGCGGTGGCGGCGGTCTCGCAGCCCAGGACACCGTCTCCGATGACGACGAGGCGCCGCGTGGTGCTCAGGGCGGCACGCAGGGCCAGTGAGTCGTCGAGAGTGCGCAGCAGGTGCACGCCTTGCAAGCCCTGTTGCCCCGGGAGCCGCCGGGGGTGGGCGCCGGTGGCCAGCACGAGGACCTCTGCGCCCAGGGCCCGTCCGCTGTCCGTGTGCACGGTACGTGTCCCGACATCAAGGGAGACGGCCGTCTCGGCGTGGTGGAACTCCGCGTCCAGTGCGCCGAGTTGCTCCTCGGTGCGCAGGTGGGACCGCTCGGGCTGCCAGGCGCCGGACAGGACCTGTTTGGACAGCGGCGGCCGGTCGTAGGGCGGACCGCTCTCGTCCCCCACGACGGTGATCCGGCCCTGGTACCCCTTGCGGCGCAGGGCTTCGACTGTGCTGAGACCGGCGACCGAGGCGCCGACGACCAGCACGTCGGCGGGTGCGCTCACGCGTCCTCGCTCAGGTGGATGGCCGCGGCGGGGCACACGTCGGCGGATTCCCGCACCGCTTCCTGCTGGTCCGCGGCGGGGGCGTCGTCGAGAAGGACGACGATGCCGTCCTCGTCGCGCTGGTCGAAGACCTCCGGCGCGATCATGACGCACTGCCCGGCGCCGCAGCACTTCTCTTGGTCAACGCTGATCTTCATGGTTGCAGTCACAGGTCCTTTGCGGTGTGGTGGTGCGCCCGGTCAGGTCCGGGGTGCAGTGACGGGGGCGGTCAACAGGCCGACGATCGCATCGGTCAGTGCGTCGGCGGCACGCTCCCATGTCTCGTGCGCAGGCCCGTCGTTCCCGGCCAGGGCACGCTCCCGTTCCGCGCATGTGTGCGTGATCAGGTAACGGGACATGGTTCCGCGCTCGGCGCGGACGGCAGCCGGAAGGTCGGCGAGGCACCGGCCCAGGCCGTCGAGGATCTGCCGCAGGTACGGGCGGGAGCACGCCTCTTCGGAGACCAGATCGCGCATGGTGGGCTCCGTCATGACCTGGACCGTCATGCGGGCGTTCCACGAGGGGACGCCGAGCGAGTCCAGGTGCTCGGTGACGGGCCGTACCAGGGCACCGACCCAGTCCCGGATGTCCGGACTGCCGTCGATCACCACGAGGTACCGGCGACGGATCCGGTCGGTCTGCTCGCCGTGCCGCGTCATGATCGCCCGCACCAGGTCCGTCTTGCCGCCGAAGTGGTAGCCGACCGCGGTGTTGTTCCGCTGTCCCGCGGCCTCTGCGATCTGCCGGTTGGAGACGGTGACCAGGCCGTGCTCGGCGAACAGCCGTTCAGCCGCGGCCATGATGGTGTCCCGGGTCTCCGCCGTACGGTCGCGGTGAGCGGTCTTCACGGCGGTCACCAGGTCACCGGGAGGTCACGCAGCGGCGCGGTCAACAGCCCCTCGTGAGCGCGCAGGCGGGCGGGTTCGACGGCGAGGTCGAGCGTGGGCAGGCGGCGCAGCAGCACGCTCAGCGCGCCCTGCATCTCCGTGCGGGCCAGCGGCTGCCCGAGGCAGGAGTGCGCGCCGGCGCCGAAGGTGAGGTGCGGATTGGGGCTGCGCCCCAGGTCCATCTCGTGCGGGTTCTCCCAGGCGCTCTCGTCGCGGTTGGCGGAGGACATGCTGCACACCACGGTGGTGCCCGCGGGCACCGTGCCGCCGGAGAGTTCGGTCTCCTCTTCCGTGTAGCGGAGCATGCCGAAGTTGGCCCCGTTGGGATCGAAGCGCAGGCTCTCCTCCACGGCGAGCCGGACCAGCGAGGGGTCGGCCAGCAGGCGCTCCCACCTCTGCCGGTCGGCGAGCAGGTGCGCAACCATCAGTGCGATGAAACCCGCGGTCGTCTCATGGCCCGCCAGCAGCAGCGCCTGCCCGGTGGCCACCAGGGCGTCGTGCTCCATCGGCTCGCCCGCACCATCGGCGCCGGTCAGCAGCAGACTGAGCAGGTCGTCCCCGGGCTCGGCGCGCTTGTCGTCGACGAGCGAGGCCATGTACGCGGCGAAATCGTGCTGAGCCGTCTTCATCTCCTCAGCGCTGTAGCGCGTGGTGTTCAAGAAGATGTCCGACCAGGCCTTGAACCGGTCCCGGTCCCGCTCGGGCACTCCCAGCATGCGGCAGATCACGTACACCGGCAGCGGAAACGCCAGGCCGGAGACCAGGTCAGCGGGGCGTCCCCGCTCCACCATGCCGTCGATGAGGTGCGCGGCCATGGCCTCGATGTCCGGCCGCAGTGCCGCCATGCGCTTCGCGGTGAACCACTTGCCGACCATGCGGCGCCACCGCGCGTGCCCCTGCGCGTTCAGCGTCCTGGCCATCGGACTGTCGAACACGCCCTCCGCGTCTCCGGCCGACACCCTTGCCGCATCAGGACGGGTCAGCCCCTCGCGGCTGAAGCGGGGATCGGCCAGCGCCGTGCGCACGTCTTCGTACCTGGTCAGCAGCGATGCCTCGTCCTTGCTGGGCAGCGCCACCCGCGCCACCGGGCACTCCGTCCGCAGCCGTGTCCAGGTCTGTGACGGCTCCAGCACCGACGGCGCCTTCAGCGGGTAGGCGAGCGGTTCCGCCTCTTCCGTTCCTGTCATGCGCGTACTCCTTCGACCCGTGCAGCCAGGCGTTCCCGACGACCGAGTGTCGACCTTCACCATTCGTTACGTCAATCACTTGACTTAAAGTTGCCTCCGGCAACCATACGCGGAGAGCTTCCGTCCCGAGAAGAAGGTCCCGGCTGTGAAGGACACCCGACCGGCGCTGCGGTTGCCCGCCCTCGCGCGCCTGTCGCACACCGGACCGGGGAACCGAGCCGTCGTCGTCACCGCGGGCAGCACCGACATCGGCCGGACGGTCGCCCTGGCCCCAGTCGACGACGGCCCCCGAGGAGCGGACGTGAGGCGCGATGCCGCCGGGCCCCTCGAAGAACTCGCCGTCGCCCTCCGTAACACCCACCCCGCGGTTCCACCGAGCGCGACAGACACCGAAGAACGCTGCTGCGCCATCTGTTGTCGGCCCGGCGAGATGCATGACCCGTTGCGGGTATCTGCCCGATATGCCGACGGGAAGCATGCAGTCGTGCCTCGGAGGCCGTCGAACGCCCGCTGCCACGAACTCAAGAGGTCGAATACCAGTGCACGCCCAGGAAGCCAGTGGCCCTTTCCGGCCGACTGCCGCGCCGGTCGGAAACAGAACGCGTCTTCCTTCACCGCGGCCCGGCCCCAGCCGCATCTCCCTGATCACCGGCCTTGCGAGTGAGGAGCGGTCGGCTTCGACGTCCGCCCACATATGCCCCGCCCGTGCCGGTGGAGCTCCCTTTTCGTCTTTGCCCACCACCGACAATCGGCATATCCGCAGGTCGCGCCGCTGCCGAATATGGGTACAACATATGCCTGTTGCATTCTCGCACCTTCGCTCATTCCGCCCATTTACGTGCCGCCCGCTCCCGACGCGTGGGCGAGAACTCTGCCGGGGGCCACTGCATTGCGCGGTGAGGATTCTCAGCCGTATCGCGGGGCCGCACGGGCGCAGGAGTAACTGACGGCCGGTCGGGAATACTTGATCCGACGCGCAGGCATGCAATTGCACGCCTGCGAGGGGGAAGCAACGACGGAGGTTGCGAGATGACGCGTGCAGGCGCCGGTCTCAGTCGAGACGCCGCCTGGCCCAAGTAGCGGAAGAGCTCCTACAGCGATCGCAACGGGGAGTGCGAGAAGGCAGCCGACACGGGCGCAGCCGTGGCCTTCCGCGACGCGAAGCAACCCAGCGGACCCGAGCCGGGACGGCGTCCGCGCCTTTCGTGCCGTGGCGCAGGGCCACAACGCCCTGGCCGGATCCACCCGGGTACCAAGAAATGCGGCAGCGACCATGCGGCGGGAGTGCGGCGCTCCTCGACGGAACACGCCCTTGCACGAACCGACAGGACTGGCACAACTCCCCTGCGCCTCGGCGCAGTTTCTCCTCCAACCGCCGGACAGCAACCAAGGGAGCGGATACCGCGTGGGTGGCGCAGACGAAGACCTCCAGCCGACCCGTGGCCGTGACGGCGCCTTGGACCAGGGCCGCGCCTCCAGCATGCGCAGGTACGACCAGGACCGCCCCCACAGCGCGCGGATGTACGACTACTACCTGGGCGGGAAGACGAACTACGCCGTGGACCGGGAGGCCGCCGAAAGAGCCATCCAGCAGTTCCCGGCCATTCTGACCGTCGCGCGGGTCAACCGGACGTTCATGCACCGGGCAGTACGCTTCCTTGCCGACGACGCCGGCATACGGCAGTTCCTGGACATCGGCTCCGGCATCCCGACAGCACCCAACCTGCACGAGATCGCCCAGGAGCAGGACCCGTCGTGCCGGATCGTCTACGTGGACACCGATCCGATCGTTCTCGCCTACTCCGACGCCCTGCTGACCAGTTCCCTCCAGGGGCGCACGAGCTACCTTCAAGGCAGCGTGACCGAACCGGACGCTCTGATCGCAGCCGTCGAGTCCGATGGCTGCATCGACCTCGACGCACCTGTCGCCTTGTCCCTCCATGCGCTGCTGCACTTCGTGCCGGACGACCAGCGACCGTACCGCCTGGTGGAACAACTCCTCGACCGCCTGGCCCCTGGCTCGTACCTGAGCCTGAGCCATTGCACCGGCCAGTTCGCCCCACAGGCGTGGCAGTCCATCGTGGATCTCTACCGCCAAGGCGGCACCCCGGCCCAGGTGCGCAGCCGCGAAGAGATCGAGCAGTTCTTCCGCGGGCTGGACGTCGTGCCACCCGGCGTCGTCGTGGCACACCAGTGGAACCCCCGGACCGCCGGCGGGCCCAGCCTGATCTCGAATGCCGACGCCTCGCTCTACGCCGGCATCGGCAGGAAGCGCTGACTCAGCCGGGCACCTCCAGCACTCCTCCCGCTGCGCCACGTCCGCACCGCGGACGCGGCACGCGTTGACCGAAGTCCGGCAGGCGGGGCCCTCGGAAGGCGCCGGATCGGGCGGTCCCCGAAACTCACGGACGCCGGCTGCTGCGCCTGGCCGTCGCTCAGGTCCCGCTCGGCTTTCCGCCGGCCCGGCACTGGATCCGCTTCACGCATGCCCGGTTGGGGGACCTCTTCCGCTACCCGTCCCAGCAGTCCGCCTGCAACAAGCTGGTAGCGACCTGTGGAGCATGCCTGGGAATCCGGTGCAACTGCTCGCATCGCGGACCTGCGATGCTGTCCGTCATGGATTCCGAGCCGCGCACTGATCTCGTCCGCCACTACGACGCCGGAGGCTGGTTGGTCCGGTTCGCGGGTCGGATGCTTGTGGTATGTCCGCGGTGCGGGGGGCGCGCGCTCGTGATCCCCCGGCCTGGCCTTCCCGATCCCAGATACTTCAGCGAACTCCTTTTCCAGCCGCGCCGCCTGGCCTGCGGGGGATGCGGTGCAGTCACCGAATGGAAACCTGAGGTGCGGGGGGCTGGGCTGGTCGGCGCGGTATTGGGTGGCAGTGAGGATCCGTTCTTCCACCGGCCGCTATGGCTGCAGACCCGTTGCGCCGGTCACATCCTGTGGGCCTACAACGAGGAGCACGTCGACGAGCTGTCCGCCTATGTCGGGGCGCGCTTGCGGGAGCGTGGCGGAGCGCGGCCGACAATGTCGATGTTCGCTCGGCTGCCGGCCTGGATGAAGGCGTCGGACAATCGCGCGGAGGTACTGGCCGGCCTGGAGACGCTGCGGACGCTGGCCGAACGGGTGGCACCTGCCGACCGCTCCGATGCCGCGCACGGGCGCGGTGACCGTCCACGAGCGCACGAGAGCTTGTACTTCCGCGGCGGCCCCTATGAGTCTTGAGAACCTTGTCACAGCCATTCGTTGACGGTTGCAACGAGGACGGTTGCCTCGTAGCGGACCGCGAGCTCGTCGTATCGAGTGGCGACCGCCCGGTGCCTTGTGAGCCGGTTGATCCTGCACTCGGCCGCGTGGCGCTCGCGGTAGCCGGCCGGGGCGCACCCGTGGGCGGCCCGGTTCGATCCGGGGCACGCGAGCCTTCTGTGGCACGGGTTCGCACTGCGCCGAGTCTCCGCGCTGTCCTGCCGTCATCACGATGGACATGGGTTTCCGGCCTTGCTCGACGGCCAGGCGAAGCTTGCCGGTGAACCCGCCGCGCGACCGGCCCAGCCCGTGATCACGGGGCGCGGTGAAGATGCCACCCGGTGGTTCCTCTGTGGGTGGCCCTCCCTGCGGGTCCCGGCCGCGTGCTGAGGGGCGCGGCACACCGTGGAGTCGACGCTCACTTCCCAGACGATCACACCTTTCGCGGCGGCCAGGGAGTGAAGCCGGGTGCGGATCCGCTGCCAGTTGCCGTTCCCCTGTCGGCCTGCTGCTCATCGGGGACGAGGGCTGCGCCTCCAAGGAACGTGAGGCCGATCCGGCCTTGCGCGGGGCCGCATTGCCGCGGCCGTTGCCCAAACGGGAGAAACGCCGCGCGGGTGAGTCCCTGCTGAAGTCGATGCGGCGGCTGACCGAGTCGGTCAACGACACACTCAAGGGCCGGCTCGCCCCGGAGCGGCAGGCGGCCGGACCTTCGAAGGAGTCGCCGTGCACGTCGCTCAGCGCGCCCTTGCTCTTGCCCTTGCCACGGCGATCCGGCACAGCCACAAGACCAGACAACCGGTCATACGATCCCTGATCACCTACGGCCACTGATCACATCGGAACAACGCGTCCGGGGCCCTCTCAGCCGGTCGCCCGGCTCGGCGGCCGTTCCTGGGGCGGGGAGAGGAGTGAGTCCAGGCCGAACTCGAACCGGTCGTCGAATGATCCGGGGGCGAGGTGGCCGAGGGTGCGGTGCAGAGCAGGGTGGCTGTCCGGGGCCAACGCCGCCGCCAGGCGCTGACCGACCGGTTGGCTCCCGGCCGACTGTTCCTCCTGGGTGAGGCCCAGGGTGAAGTAGATGACCGCCCACGTGGTCCAGGCGGCGTCGCGTTCGTTCCTGCCGCTGTCCAGAAGCGCGGCGACGAGGGCTTCCGCGGCGCGCAGGGTGTGCGGTTCGGCGGGATAGGTGCCGGCCATGAGCGCGGCCCCGTCGCGGTGGGCCAGTACGGCGTGGCGGTAGCGGCGGGCGATTTCGCGTGCACGCTCGTCGGATGAGTCCGGCAGGTCGTCGAGCGAGATCTCGCCGACGATCGCGTCCGCCATGAGATCCAGCATCCGGGCCTTGGTCTTCACGTGCCACAGCACGGTGTTCATCCGCACTCCGAGCCGGTCCGCGACGGCCCGGGTGGACAGGGCGTCCAGCCCTTCCTCGTCGAGCAGTTCCAGCGCGGCGTCGATCACGGTGGCGGGCTGGAGTCGCCCGCCGACTTGCCTGTTGGTCATTGACCTAGTTTACTCCGGGCAGACAACATTGGTCAGCGACCAAGAAAGGTTGAGGGCATGGACCAGCGAAACGTCGTCATCGCCGGGGGCGGCCCGGTCGGGCTCTGGCTCGCCGCGGAACTGCGCAGGGGGCAGGTCCCCGTCACCGTGATCGAGGAGCGCACTCAGATCGACGAGCATTCCAAGGCGCTCACCATCCATCCCCGCACCATCGAGGTTCTGGCCTCGCGCGGGCTCCACGACACGTTCCTCGCCGAGGGGGTGCAGATCCCCAACGGACACTTCGGCGTGCTCGGCAACCGGCTCGACTTCCGGACGCTGGAGACCCCGTACCCGTTCACCCTCGCCCTGCCCCAGAGCCGCACGGAACAGCTCCTGGAGGAAGAGGCGCTCCGCCTCGAAGCCACCGTCGTACGCGGGCACCGGGTCACGGGATTCACCGAGCACGCGGAAGCCGTGACCGTGCAGGTGCAGGGTCCGCAGGAGGCATACGAGCTCCGGGCCGCCTGTCTCGTCGGCTGTGACGGCACCCGGAGCACCGTGCGCACCGCCGCCGGCATCGACTTCCCCGGCACGTCCTCGACCACACTCGGCTGGCTCGGCGACGTCGTCCTCGATGACCCGCCGCGTCTCGGCTACAGCGCCTTCAACCGGCACGGCGGGCTCCTGATCGCTCCCTTGCCGGGCGGACTCCACCGGATCGTCGGGCACAGCCCCGACAGCTTCACCACCGAGTGGCCCGGCGACCTCACACTGGCCGAACTGCAGCGGAACGTCCAGGCCATCGCCGGTGACGACTTCGGCATGCACGACCCCTCATGGCTCTCGCGCTTCGGCAACGCCACCCGGCTGGCCGCCGAGTACCGGCGCGGCCGCGTCCTGCTGGCCGGAGACGCCGCTCACCAGCACCTTCCCGCAGGCGGCGTCGGTATGAACGTCGGCATCCAGGACGCGCACAACCTCGGCTGGAAGCTGGCGGCGACGCTGAACGGCTGGGCCCCGGACACCCTGCTCGACACCTACCACGACGAGCGCCGGCCGGTGGGCGCCCGTCTGATCGAGCACACGCGCGCGCAGGCCGCGTTGGTGACCGCCTTCACTCCCGAGGGCCTCGCCCTGCGCGCCTTGCTCAGCGAGATGATCGCCGAGGTTCCGGCGTTCAGCCGCGAGCTGGCGATGCGGCTCACCGCACTCGACGTGTGCTACCCCGCCACGGACCCGGCCGCCCATCCGCTCACCGGCACCCGTGCCCCCGATCTGTCCTTCGCGGGCGAGGACGAGGGGCTCTTCGCCATGCTGCGCACAGACGCGTATCTCCTGCTCGATCTCACGGCCGATCACGTGCTGAGCGACCGCACACCACCGCGACTCGCCGCCCGCACCGGGCCGCTGGTCGAGCCGCCTGCCGCCTGGGACGGTGTGCGCGCCGCTTTGATCCGCCCCGACGGGCACGTCGCCTGGGCCGGCACCGACACGGAGGACTCCGCACTGCTCGCAGCCCTGGAACACACACTGGACACCACCATGGTGCGGTAGGCGACAAGGACCGCCTGCCACCGTTGGCGGCATCACGAAGGGCGCCGGTGGTGAGAACTGTCAGAGGGTGTCGAACTCGATGTGCACCGACGACGCCCCCCGCAACGGCGCCAGTTGCTCCGCCTCGGTCTCCAGCGACTTCCTGTGACGGGCTGACAGCGGGCCGAATGACGTGATGCTGACGGTCAGCTTCCGCCCGCTCGTGCGTGGGCGCCACGATCCCGTGATCCGACCGTCGGTGAGGACTGTGCCCGGTGCTCCGACGGCCTTCCATACGTCCCGGTGGTACTTCTTGTCGACGATCGTGTCCCGGTCACGGAGCTGGATGTACGGGTCGCGGGGCGGGAGCAGTCGTGCCCCCTTCGGGGTCGGTGGCGACCGCAGAGCGTCGAGATCGTCGGCCAGGACCCACGTCGTCCTCCGTCCGAAGCCGACCTGGACCATCTCGTCCTCGACCTGGCTCCACCACGGGGCGACGTCGCCGGCGCGGAGGCCCAGCCAAGCGGCGAAGTCGGCGCGCGTGGACGGCCCGTAGCAGCGCAGGTAGCGGCGGAGCAGTTCGGCGCGCGCCGCCTCCGGCTCGGTGCGGGGGACCGGACCGCGCAGCCACTCGTGCGCCAGGACGAAGGGTGCCTTGTTGCCTGCGCGCGGCGCGAAGCAGACCACCTGCTGCAACGCGAGGACGCGGACGCAGAAGTGTACGACGGCCTCGCCCAGCGGCTGACCGGCCGCGTGCGGGCCCTCCTGCTCCCAGATGTCACGTCGCCCCTTGGACAACTTGCGGCCGATCCGCTCGGCGATCCGAGCGCCCAGTGCGTCGATCGCGAGCCGTCGGCCGGTCAGGACGTCGACGATCTCGGCACCGGCCAGCTCGACGGCCTCGGTGAGGTCGAGGCCGAGCTTGTCCACTGCCGGACCTGCCCCGAGAACGAACTGGCGCAGCGCGCCCTCGGTCGGCGGCAGCACGCCGGTGGTGAACACCGGTGCGTCCTCGGTCGGGAAGTGGAACGGAGCGCCGCGCATGCACCAGCTCTGCAGCAGGCTCCTGTCCTCGGCGACTGCTTCGTCCACCCGTTCCCTCGTCAGCTCGTGCACCCTCGCGTGCAGGGCAAGCAGCGCTGAACCGGGCGGGCTGTTCTGGACCCCGCACCGCCCGGACGCGTCCAGCAGTCCGCCCCGACTCACGCGCTCCGTGAGGTGATGAGCGTGCAGACGAAACGCGATGACGTCGTTCGTCGAAAACTGCGCGGTCATCGGCTCAGACCATCCGCGGCGGCTCCGCCGGAACGCCCACGCCGAGCGGTCTCCCTGCGGCGTTCCGGCGAAAGAGGGGTCGCAAAGAGAGGGCTCGGTGCCCGAGGAGGCTTCAGGGGGCGCGGCGTGGCAGCAGGCCCCCGGGCGGCGCTCAGTGGCGGGGCCGACTGCGCAGACGGGCAGCCGGCCCGCCTCGTCACTCCTGTCCGGCCTGTGCCGCCTTCCGGCAGGAGTCGGCGCCCTTGCACTTCTCCAGCCGGGCCAGCGCACCGTGCAGCCGGTCACGCCGCCCGGCGGACAGCTCGTCCGCCCGGTTCGTCAGCTGCTGCGGGTCGGAGCGCAGGTCGTAGTACTCGCGCTGCCCGTCGGCGTACTCGACATACAGCTCCTGCGCCGTCCTGAGTGCCTCATAGCTCGGCGGGTTCCCCGCCTTGTCCGGCCCCGCGTCCGGATCGTCCTTCCGGGGCGCCGAGTGACGGTGCTCGACGAGAACGGCGTCGCGCCAGTCGTCCTCCTCGGGGCGCCCGTGCAGCAACGGGGCGAGGCTCCGCCCGTCCGCGCCCTCGTCGGAGCCGAGGCCCGCCAGGTCCTGGAAGGTGGGGGTCATGTCGGTGTTCTGCGCGAGGGCGTCGACCTTTTTGCCGGCCGGCACGTCCGGGCCGGTCGCGATCAGCGGCACGTTCACGTCCGTGTCGTAGGCCGTCTGCTTGCCCGGACGCAGCCGGTGTTCACCCATGTGGAAGCCGTTGTCCGAGCCGAACACGAGGTAGGTGTCGTCGGCGATGCCCTTGGCCCGGAGCTGGTCCTGCAGCTTGCCGATCATGTCGTCCACCGCCTGCACGGAGCGGACGCGCTTGGCGAACTTCCGGTCGATCGAGCGCTGTTCTGTGTCGGTGAGCGGCTTCAGCCCCTGCTGCCACTCCGGAGCGTTCTCGGTGGCATGGTCGTACGCCTCGGGGCGGGGCGCCTTGAGGTGCGGGTAGGAGTCCTTGTCACGCGGGGCGGGCGTGGCGGGCCCGTGCGGTGCGAACGTCGCGAGCTGCAGCATGAACGGCTGCTTCTTCTCGGCCGAGGCGTCGACGAACGAGGTGGCCTTCCGGGAGACGACGTCCGTCAGGTAGTCCTCGGGGTCGTGCCCGTAGTGGTGGACCTTGCCGTTCTCGTTGAGCGCGTAGTTGTACTCGGGATAGCCGTTGCCCGCGACGTCCCACTCGTCCCAGCCGGGTGGGACGTGTCCCGTCGCGGCGCCCTTCTCCTCCGCCGGCTGGTAGCCGTTGAGATATTTGCCCATGAAGCCGGTCCGGTAGCCGGCCTGCTGCATCGTCGGGGCGTAGCAGTGCTTCTCGTTGCCGTGCTGCATGAACGCGCCGTAGCCGCCGTCGTCGCCGGTGTTGGTGAAGACGCCGGTGTTGTGCGGGAAGCGGCCCGTGAGAATGGTGGAGCGGGAGGGGCAGCACAGCGAGTCGGTGGCGAAGAAGTCGGAGAACGTCGTGCCCTCCTGCTGCATCGTCCGTAGGTGCGGCATGTACTGCACCAGATTCTCCGACAGGTCGTCGGTGAGTACGTACACGATGTTGGGCTTGCCGGACGCGTGGTCCGAACCGGTCGCAGTGGCCGAGGAACGCGCTGCCTCGGCGTCCTTGCCGCCGGAGCAGGACGACGCCAGGAGGGCAAGGGCCGCGCACAGCACGGCGATCAGCGTGGGAGAGCGGCGGACAGGGGGCATGAGCAGCACCTCCGCGGTCAGGGGGTGACGGAACGCCCCGACGGTAGCGGCGGTCTTTGTGGAATTCTTGTGGCCCGCGCACGGCCTCCCGGCCCTGGCCTCACCCCGTTTGCCGCCCGTCGCGCGGTGTCCCTCCCGCCGGGCCGCACCACCGGGGAAGACGGACCTCGCCGCGCGTACCGGTGCCGTCCGGGTGGTCGCCGACGTGCAGGGCTGCTCCGTGCAGGGCGGCCTGCTGGGCGACGAGGGCGAGCCCCAGGCCGTGGCCCGCGCTGTGCGGCCCGCGTCGGAAGCGGGCGAACAGGGTGTCCCGGAGCTCCGTGGGGATGCCGGGCCCGTCGTCGTCGACACGGAGCACCACCGCGTCGGCCGTCTCGTGCAGCGAGACCCGTACGCGGGGCTCAGGGCCGTCCCGGCGGCGGCCATGGGTGAGGGCGTTCGCGATCAGGTTGTCGGCGAGGGTGCGCAGCCCGTGCTCCCAGCCGCGGACCGGGCACGGGCCGGCGGGCAGCCCCGACGACAGGTCCGCGCCGGGCAGTCGGCGGCGGGCGTCGGACACGGCGGCACCGATCACCTCGGCAAGGTCGACCGTGGTCATCAGCTCGCGTCCCGCGAGTTCGCCGCGGCCGAGTTCGCGGAGCATCTCCAACAGGCCCAGCATCCGCGCGTGCTCGTGCCGCAGGTCGCCGACGATCTCGTGCAGCTCTGCGGGGGCCAGCCGCTCGTGCTCGGCGAGGACGTCCAGGTCGGTGCGCATGCTCGTCATCGGGGTACGCAGTTCATGGCCCGCGGTGGCCGCGAACGACCGCGCCGTCTCCAGGGCCGACGACGTGCGCACGACCTGTTCGTCGTAGCGGGCCAGCACCGTGCCGAGGGTGGCGGCCAGGTCGTCCACCTCGCTGATGCCGGAAGGCGTGTGTGCAAGCCGTGCGGTGCCGGCATCCGGGTCCAGGCCGCTCGCCTGCTGTTGCAGCCGGCGCAGCGGGCTGCCGGCGCGGGAGACCACCGCCCAGGCCAGCAGGGCGGAGACCGGGGCCGCTCCCAGGGCCACGGCGACGACCCGGTGCCGCACCGAAGCGAGTTGCTCCCGGCCGGCGCTGTCCGAGGCGAAGAGCCACAGCCTGCCGTGCACGCCCGCGTGCGGGCCGTCGATGCGCCGTACCAGCACGCGCCAGGTGCCCCCACCCCCGTGGCCCTCCTCGACGGTGACCGGGCCGTCGGCGGCGGTGGGGAGTTGTGTGCCCACCGCCGGCTGCGGCCCGCCGGTGACCGTTCCCGAGGGACCCTCCAGCCGGATCCCCACGTCCAGGGCGGAGCCGAACATCTGCCGCTCCCGCTGCTGGGCGAGCGCCGGTTTGCCGTCCGCGGTGACGCGGAGCAGTTTGCGGGCGTCCCGGGCCACGCCGGCGGCCCGCTGACGGAGGTGGGTGTCCTGTTCGGCGTGCAGATCGTGCGCGATGAGCAGGTGGAGGAGCCCTCCGCAGACGAGCACGAGCACCGGCACGAGGAAGCCGACGGCCACGGTGATGCGGGTGGACAGCCTCACGCGCGGCCTGCCTGCTCGTCGCGGAAGACGAACCCGACGCCGCGTACGGTGTGCACCAGCCGGGCCCGCCCGTCCGCCTCCGTCTTCCGCCGCAGGTAGCTGACGAAGGTGTCGACGACGTCGCTCCGCACGGCGAAGTCGTACCCCCACACGCGGGACAGGAGCTGGTCCCGGGTCAGGACGAGACCCGCGTTGGCGGCGAGCACTTCCAGCAGTGCGAACTCCCTCCCGGTCAAAGCGAGGTCACGCCCGTCGAGCAGCGCGCGGTGCGCGGTCGCGTCGAGGGTCAGCCCGCCCACGCGGAGTGCGCCGGTGTCCGCGGCTGCCGGGCCGGGCCGGCGGCGCAGCAGGGCGTCGAGCCGGAGGACGAGTTCCTGCAGAGCGAAGGGCTTGACGAGGTAGTCGTCGGCTCCGGCTTGCAGCCCGGCGATACGGTCGGCCGTCTCGTCGAGTGCGGAGAGCATCAGCACCGGCACGTCGTCTCCCTCGTCGCGGAGCGTGCGGCACACGTCGATGCCACTGACGTCGGGCAGCGACACGTCGAGCACCACCGCGTCGGCACGGCCGCCGCGCAACGCGGCGAGGGCCTGGGTGCCCCGCTCCGCCCGCTCGACACGGAAGCGGTGCAGGCGCAGTCCGCGGCTCAGCGAGCGCAGGATCGCGTCGTCGTCGTCCACGACGAGGACCCTTCGGCCGGGGCGGGCCTCCGCGGCGTGCCGCACAGGTGCGCCGGTCTCGTGTGACGTCACGCGGTCCCCTCCCCTTCGTGTCGCCGGGTGCCCCCCGGGGGGCACCGGTGCGGGCACGTCGCACCTCGTCGTGCAGGCGTCGGGGTGCGTGGCGGGTGAGCGCTCCCCGGGGCCGGTTGGAAGGGTACGTCGCCGAAGGCGGTGCAGCCGCTGCCGGACAGGTGGCGGAGGCTGAAGCCGGTCAGGTGGTCGTCCTCGGAGTCGTAGAGGCCGGGCGTCGATCACGCCGTGTCGGGTCCTTACTGGGGCATGCCGCAGGGCGCCGTGGCGGCGGGGTGCGGGTTGCCCTTGGGGAAGTTCTCCCCCTCGCCTGCTCGGTTCTCTCCGAGTTGGGTGCCGTGCCCGTGAACACGTCCACCAGAAAGACGGGGGCCTCGGGCCCGGCGTCCGCGGTCGCTGCGGCCGGTGCGGGGAAAGGCCGAGGAGGGGCAGCAGGCAGCCGAGCGTGACGGCTGCGGCCCTGCGCGCGGGTACGGGCGCGGGTGGTAAAGCGGGCTCCGTTCCGGGCGCCGGGGCATCGGGACCGGGGCGACAGAGGGCGGAGCGCGGTGGGGACGCGCCGCCGTGGCGCGGGCCTCACGCGGTCTCCTGCCCTTCCCGGCCGTGGCCTCGGGTGCGGTCCTGGGCGCGGGCGCCGGTGGACGGCCACACGGCGGCGTCCGGGGGCACGGAGGTGAGGGCGGCGTCCGGGGGGAGACCGTCCAGCAGCCGTTCCGCGTCGTCGGGCAGCGGCACTTCGGCTGCGCCGAGATTCACGACGCAGCGCAGCGGACCGACGGTGAAGTCGAGGGTGTCGGGGGCGGAGTGCGGGTACCGGACGAGCTGCTCGTCGGGGGCGACGGCGGACCGGAGCCGCAGGGCCCGGCGGTAGAGGGCCGGCATGTTGTCCGGCTCGTCGCGTTGGGAGGCGACCGACAGCGGGCCGAACGTCTCCGGCTGCGGCAGCCAGGCGGGCGCGGGACCGGGGCCGTACGGTCCGGACGGCTGCCACGGCAGCGGCACCCGGCACCCGGCACCGGTCCCGCCCCTTGCGGGTGCCCGAGGAGCGGCGGCTGACCGGGGCCTTGAGGACCTCCCGTGGCAGGTCGGCGGCCTCGGGCGGGCCCAACTCCTCGCCCTGGTAGAGGTAGACGGCGCCGGGCAGCGCGGTGACCCCCGGCGTCACCGCGGTGGACGCCGTGGCCCTGGGCGAGGCCGCCATCGACCGCCTGCTGACCCGGGTCGACACCCCGGACGCGCCCGTGGAGACCGTCGTCGTCGACGCGGAGATCCACGCCCGCGGCTCCACGGCCGCCCCGCGGGACTGAGGCGGTGCGCAGCTCGACGGCCGCCCCGCAGGGGGACGGGACGGTCACCCCTCGCACGCGGACGGGGCCGGATCCGCGCCCTCGGCGGGTCTCCGGGCCGTGGCGCTCCAGCATCCCAGCACCTTCTCCGTCGTGGTGACCGTGGCGACGAGGGCGAGGGTGTGCCGGACCATCGCGGAGGTGTAGTCGGCGGGCACGCCCGCGATCGCGTCGGCGGGCACCACGGCGGTGTAGCCCAGGTTGACGGCGTCGAAGACCGCGTTGGGCACCGCCACGTTCGCGGAGACGCCGGTGACGACGAGCGTGCGGATCCCCAGGTTGCGCAGCAGCGCATCGACGTCGGTGCCCGCGAGCGGGGAAAGGCCGTGCAGGCGCCGCACGACCAGATCCTGCTCCGCCACCGGCAGGCCCTCGGCGACCCGAGCCGCCGACGACCCCGCGAGCTGCTGGACGGGGAGCCGTTCGGCGGCGCGGAAGAGCCGCGCGTTGCGACTGGAGCCCCGCCCGTCAGGGCGCCGCTCGGCGATCGCGTGCAGCACCTGGACGCCGGCGCGGTGCGCGCCGGTGGTGAGCCGGGCGACGCGTTCCAGCATGCCCGACCGGCGGGCCTCCTCCGCGAGTTCGGGCAGGGCACCGTCCGTGCCGACGACGCCGCGCTGGCACTCGACGGTGAGCAGGGCAGTGGTGGCGGGGTCGAGCTGGGAGGCGAGCCGGTCGTGCCCGGGCATGGGGTGCTCCTCTCCCTCGTCGAGGTACTCCGAGCGGCGGCAGAATAGGGAGCATTGCGCAGGAGGGGAAGAGCCACCATGCTTTTCCTGACGGGCCGTCAGGAGCGGTCGGGGTCGCAGGAGAGGCGGGACACATGGCTGTCACACGGCAGCGGCGGGGGCGCCGCATCATGATGACGCCCGAGGAGCTCGACGACTTCCTCACCGCCCGGCGCACCTGCCGGGCCGCAACAGTCGGTACCGACGGGGCGCCGCACGTGGGCGCGCTGTGGTTCGTCTGGGACGGCACGTCCCTGTGGCTGTACTCGCTCACCCGCAGCCGCCGTTGGTCCCAGTTGCGGCGCGACCCGCGCATCGCGGTGGTGGTCGACGACGGCGAGGAGTACGGACAACTGCGCGGCGTGGAGCTTTCGGGGCGGGCGGAGTTCGTCGGGGAGGCGCCCCGCACCGGCGAGCCCTGCCCCGAACTGGACCGGGCCGAGGAGCTGTTCCCCGCGAAGTACTTCGACCTCGCACAGATGCCCCACGACGGGCGCCACGCCTGGCTGAAGCTCACACCCGCCTCGCTCGTCTCCTGGGACTTCCGCAAGCTGGGCTAGATGAGCAGGTCCGAGGGCTTCGGGTGCGGCCGCCGGAAACGGAATCCCCCGTAAGCCCACCGCGCGCGGCGCCGGGCACGGACGCAGGCCCGTTCGGCGTCCGGGCGCCGGGCGTCCGTGCTGCGGGCACGGGCCCGCCACGGTGTCGCTCACCGGGGGCTCAGTCGTAGCGCCCGGTCTCGGCGGGGCGGAGGGCGGCGGCCGTGTCGTCGGCGAGGCGGTCGATGTCGGCGGGGGTCAGGCAGGAGACGGTCAGCCGGACGCCGGGCGGGGAGGCCAGCCGGAAGCGCGCACCGGGTGCGGCGGCCCAGCCCGCCCTCAACAGCCGCGCCACCGTACCCGTCTCGTCCCGCACGGGCACCCACGCGTTCATGCCGCTGCGCCCTCGCGCCGGCACGCCGCGCGATGCGAGGGCGTCGAGCAGGGCGGTGCGGCGCGTGTCGTAGGAGGCGGCCACCTCGGCAGGGTCGGGGCTGCGGGACCGCCACAGGTGGGCGACGGTCTGCTGGAGCAGGTGGCTGACCCAGCCCGGGCCCAGCCGCTGCCTGCCACGGACCCGGTCGACGGTGAGCTGGTCACCGGTCAGTACGGCCAGCCGCAGGTCGGGGCCGTACGCCTTCGCGGTGGAGCGGGCCAGTGCCCAGTGGTGGGTGGTACCGGCGAGCGGATGCAGGGGCTCGTCGACGATGCCGTGCCCGTGGTCGTCCTCGATCAGCAGCACGTCGGGGTGGGCGGCGAGGACGGCCCGCAGTTCGCGGGCGCGCGTGGCGCTCACGGCCGCGCCCGTGGGGTTCTGCGCGCGGTCGGTGACGACGACGGCGCGCGCTCCCTGCCCCAGCGCCCGCTCCAGTTCGGCGGGCAGCGGCCCCGCGTCGTCGAGGGCGACGGGCAGCGGACGCAGCCCGAGGGCGGGCACGAGGTCCAGCAGAGCTCCCCAGCCGGGGTCTTCGACGGCCACGGGGTCGCCAGGCCGCAGATGGGCGTCGAGCACCCGCTCGATGGCGTCCATGGAGCCCGAGGTCACCGCGAGCGGCCCGGCGGGTACCCCGTCGGCGTCGAGGGCGGCGCGGGCCGGGGCGGCGAGCTCCGGGGCGATGTCCGGGCTGCCGTAGAGCACCGGGGAGGCGGCGGCAGCGGCAGCGGCGGCGGCCAGCGCGGGGCCGAGCGGCGGCAGCAGCGCCGGGTCCGGGTTGCCGGTCGAGACGTCCAGGCCGCCCGCGGGCGGGGGGACCCGGGCGGGCTCGCGCGGCGCGGTGGCCGGCCGCTCCCGTACGCGTGTCCCCCGCCGCCCCGCCGTCTCGATGACGCCGCGTTCGCGCAGGGCGCGGTAGGCGGCCGCAACAGTGTTCGGGTTCACGCCCAGGGTGACCGCCAGCTCCCGCAGAGGAGGCAGGGGGTCCCCGGGAGCGAGGGCGCCACCACCGACGCCGCGCTCGATACTGGCCGCGATCTCTGCTGCGCCGCGCCCTTCGATCCGGTAATCTCCTAGCACAAAACACATTATGCACTAGTGCAATAGGAGAGGCCAGTGACGAGTCCTGTGCCCGACGACGAGACGACGACCACCAGCAGCAGGGACACGACGGCCGGCGACGACGCGGTCGCCGGACCGGGAACCGGCGGCAGCACGCCGGACGGCAGGGCCGCGTACCCCAGAACCGCGCGCACCACCGCCACCCGGGCACGGGAGCGGGTCTCCTACGACCGCGAACTGGTGCACGGCATCCTGGACGCGGGGTACCTGTGCCACTTCGCTCTCGTGCGGGACGGGGCGCCCGTCGTCATGCCGACGCTGTACGCGCGCGTGGGAGAGCACCTCTACATCCACGGCTCCACCGGCTCCCGGCCGCTGCACGAGGCGGGAAAGGCGGATCCGGGCATACGGGCGTGTGTGACGGTCACTCACGTCGACGGGCTGGTGCTGGCCAGGTCCGGCTTCCACCACTCGGTCAACTACCGCTCGGTGGTGGCGCACGGTCTCGCCTACCAGATCACCGACCCCGGGGAGCGGGTGACGGCGCTCGACGCGATCGTGGACCAGGTCGTACCAGGTCGCGCGCGCGACTGCCGCCCGGCCTCCCCGAAGGAGTTGGCCGCGACCGCTGTCGTCCGGCTCGATCTGACGGAGGTCTCGGCGAAGTCCCGCACGGGCGGCCCCGACGACGAACCGGAGGACCTGGCCCTGCCGTACTGGACCGGGGTGCTGCCCGTCTCCACCTCCTACGGCGCCCCCGTGCCGGCCGACGACCTAGCGCCGGGGATCCCCGTGCCGGACTACCTCACCGCGGGGTGACGTCCGCCTCCGCGCCGGTCGCCCCCTCCGAGGCGGCAACCGGCGCGGAAGAGCCGCGCCGTGCGGCGCCGGAGCGCTGCCGGGGGGTGGAGCGCTGCGCGATGAAGGCGCCCAGCAGCACGACGGCACCGCCGCACAACTGGACCGCGCTCAGATGCTCCCCGAGCAGCACCCACGCAAGCACGGTGGCGATCACCGCCTCCAGGCAGGCGACCACTCCCGCGACGGGTGGCGAGAGCAGGCGCACCGAGAGCACCCCGCTCAGATAGGCGGCCGCGGTGGCCACCAGTACGATCCAGGCCAGCAGCGCCAGCCCCGGCACGAGGCTGCCGTCCAGCTCGGCGCTGCGGGTGAGCACCGCCCAGTCGGTGTTCCAGGGCCGGGCCACCACCGTCAGCGCGAGGGCGCCGATCAGCAGCCCGTAGGCGATGACGCCCATCGGGTCGGCAGGCCCTCGCGCGGTCGGCGCCGCACCGTTCCCGCCGTTGTTCTCTCCGCCTGTCCCGTCGTTGTTCCCGTCCCTGCCGTCCGGTCCCTCCTCGACCGTGCTGCCGTGGTCGGAGAGCACGAAGTACCCCACCTGGCAGCAGGCAGCCCCCAGGGCCAGCAGCAGCCCGAGCCCGTTCAGCCGCAGCCCCGACCACACCTCGACGACGCAGCCGAGGCCCCCCACAGCCAGCACCATGCCCACGGCGGCGGACCGGGTCACCGGGCGGCGCTGGACGAACCGCACCCACAGCAGCACGAGGGCGGGCGCCAGGTACTCGACCAGCAGCGCGACGCCCACCGGGATGCGGGAGAGCGCCGTGAAGTAGCAGGCCTGCACCCCCGCGACGGCCAGCAGCCCGAAGCCCAGCAGCAGCCACGGACGTTCCCGCACCAGCGAGCGGTGCCGCCAGGCGAGCGGCAGCAGCACCAGGGCGCCGCCTGCGGCCCGCAGCCAGGTGACGTGCAGCGGTTCCAGACCCGCCTCGATCAGCGGCTTGGCCGCGACACCGGAGCTGCCGAAGGAGCAGGCGGAGACGAGAGCGAGAACGAGACCCGTGGTGCGGGAGGCGTCCACGGTGGCAGAGGTGGCGGGCATGGCCGCATCCTCTCAACCCGCGACAGGAGTGTCACCCCCGTCGCTCCTGTCGCACTCCGAGCCGTCCGGCCACCCGTGCCACGTCCACCCCGGCGCGGCGCAGCACCTCGGCACCGCGGCACTCCGGGTCGGCCACCACACCGGCGAACAGGTCGAGGCCCTCGGCCTTCGCTCGGCCCCGCCCCTGGGCCCGATCGGCCGCCAGTTCCATGGCCGCCCGGGCGCTGGGAGACCAGCCCGGGACACCGCCGGGCTGCTCCGAGACGGCAGGCACCGCACCGGAGTCCTCCACGGTGCTCTGCCACCGGAGCCCGTAGCCGATGCTGCGCTGCACGAGATAGCCGAGGAGCTTGCCGACCTGCGGGCTGCCGCCGTCCAGCAGCTCCCAGGTGCCGCTGTCCGACTCCAGCAGGCTGTGCAACAGATGCGCCGTGTCGATCTGCCGGTCGCCGTCCCGCGCAGCCCGTCGGCGGGCCGTCGCGATCACTGCAGCCAGCGCGTCGCTGACCTGCGGGTCGACGACGTCGTCGGCTTCCAGGTCGGCTGCTCGGCTGGACGGTGGAGGGTTGCGCACACGAACACCACATCACACACACCTGTGCCGGCCCATCGGCACCCCGTGGCATATGCCGGTCCACCGGAGGGCGGGGAGAAGGGCGTCTCCTCCTCCCCAAGGAGGAGGAAGCGGGCCCACCGCTTCCGGTGCGCCCGCCTCCCCCGGCCGTCCCACGAGCCGGGTCAGCCCTCTTCGGCCAGGATCAGATAGAGGCTCTTCCTGGCGTCGTTGACCACCTGGAGCGCCTTCTCCCGCTGCTCGGACGTGCCGGTCGCCCACACCTGCTGGAAGGCGGCGGCCAGACCGCCCGCCGCAGTACGGGCCTCCTGCATGGCCTCCCAGTCGGCGCCCCGCCCCGCGTCCTCCCAGGGGGCCTCGGCGCCGGCCTCGGCCTCGGCGGTCCCGGCCTCGGTGAGCGAGAAGTGCTTCTTGCCACCCTCGCTCTCGCTGGCGATCAGACCCTCGTCCTCCAGGAGCTGCAGCGTCGGGTAGACCGAGCCGGGGCTGGGCTTCCACGCGCCGCCACTGCGCTCGGCGATCTGCTGGATCATCTCGTAGCCGTGCATGGGGCGCTCCTTGAGCAGCGCCAGGATCGAGGCCCGCACGTCGCCGCGGCGGGCCCGGCCCCGCGGGCCACCCCGGCCGCGCGGGCCGCGGCCGCCGAAGGGGCCACCGCCGAAGGGCGGCCCGAACGGCCCGAAGGCCGCACGGCCCCAGCCTCGCCCCGGCCCGCCACCGGGCCCGCGTCCAGGCCCGCCACCATGCGGCCCGCAGGGGCGGCCCGCCTCGGGTCCGTCCGCGCCGTACTCCGGCCCCGGGCCGTACCTGTGGGGGCCCTGCTCCATACCGGGGCGCCGTCCGCGTTCCTTGCCGGCTTCCGTTCCGAAGGGATACATCGCTGACTCCTTCCACATCACATCTTTGATCAGTCGCGATGCTTCAAAGATATATCGGAAACTCTTTTACGACAACCCCCCGGGTGATCCCTCGGTCCGCCGGCTGCCCACCGGCCCTGTGCCGGCCTGACGGCACCCCGTACCGTCCCGGGAATGAGGATCCGTACCGTCGATGCGTTCACCACCCGCCCGTACACCGGAAACCCCGCGGCTGTCGTGCTGCTGGAGCCCCAGGAGCAGGGCTTCCCCGATGCCGCCCGTCTCCAGGCGCTGGCTGCGGAGATGAACCTGTCCGAGACCGCGTACGCGCACCCGCTCACCGGAGACCCGGAGGCCGACTGGGCGCTGCGCTGGTTCACCCCGACGACGGAGGTGGACATGTGCGGGCACGCCACGCTGGCCACGGCACACCTGCTCGCGGAGGACGGCGTGCTGCCCGAAGGCGCGGGCGTACGGTTCCGCACCCGCAGCGGCGTGCTCGGCGCCGCCCGCGAACCGGACGGCACGCTCGTCCTGGACTTCCCCACCGCCGAACTGACGGCGGCACCCGTTCCGGACGGCGTCGCGGCAGCCCTCGGCGCCCGCCCGGTGGCCGCGTGGCACACCGGGGGTCTCGACATGCTGGTCGTGGAGGTGGCCGACGAGGCGACACTGCGGACGCTGCGGCCCGACTTCGCGGCCGTGGCGGCGCTGTCCAGCCCCGCGGTCATCGTGACGGCGGCCGCCGCGCCGCCCGCCCGGCGCGCCGCCGACGCTCCGGCGCACGACTTCGTCTCCCGCATGTTCGCCCCCGCGCAGGGCATTCCCGAGGACCCGGTGACCGGCAGCGCCCACACCGCGCTCGCCCCGCTGTGGTCGCAGCGCACCGGCCGCGACGAACTGACCGGCCTCCAGGTCTCACCGCGTACCGGCCGTGTGCGCACCACACTGCGCGGCGACCGCACCCTGCTGGGCGGCAGCGCCGTCACCGTGCTGGACGCGACACTGCACGCCCCGCTCCAGTAGGGCGGGCCGCGGAGGGAGCCGCCCCTCGTGTCAGGGGGCGGTGGTGCGGTTCAGGGGGTGGGCAGCCAGTCGACCTTCCCCGCCAGCAGGCCGTAGCCGACGAACGCCACGATGTCGATGAGGGCGTGCGCCGCCACCAGTGGTCCGACGCGGCCCCACCGCCGGTAGAGAAGTCCGAAGACGATGCCCATCGCGACGTTGCCGAGGAAGCCACCCACGCCCTGGTAGAGGTGGTACGACCCGCGCAGCACCGCGCTCGTCGCCAGGGCCGCCGGCCATGAGCTGCCCAACTGGTCCAGGCGGCGCAGCAGATAGCCGACGACGATCACCTCCTCCAGCACGGCGTTCTGGAGGGCGGAGGCGATCAGCACGGGGTACTTCCACCACACCTCGGGCAGGGACTCCGGCTCCACCGTCAGGTTGAAACCACTCGCCTGCGCCAACAGGTAGAACCCGATACCGCAGCCGCCGATCACGGCGGCCACCGCGGCCCCCCAGCCCAGGTCGAACCCGGGCCTGCGCCGGTCCAGGCCCAGCACCCGCAGCCCGCCCACCCCCTCACGGGTCAGCAGGTGCGCCACCAGGAGGACGGGCACCAGCGCGGTGGCGATCCCGAAGAGCTGCCACGTGAGGTCGAGCAACGGCCGCCCGGGCGCCTGCGAGGCGTTGAGCCGCGCCGCCTGGTCGCCCAGCCCGCCCGGTTTCGTCAGCGCGCCGAGGAAGTCGATCAGCGAGGAGACGCCGCTGGCCCCCAGCGACAGCGCCAGGACCAGCAGCAGCTCCGTACGGAGCATGCGCCGCGGGAGCGGTCCGCCGGGGAAGGCCGCAGTGGGGGGCTGCGGGTTGTCGGGCGCCTGTGCGCGCACACGAACCTCCTGTTGCATATGCCGTCTTGACTGCGGTTCAGCGATCACGCCTCACCCGCACCGTCACCACGTTAGGGTCACGGCAGCAGGTACAGGATCGTGCGCGGCGACCGGGGACGAGCGCCGACGAGGTGTGCCGCCCTCCCCCGCTGCCGCAGGACGGCTTCCGGGAGGGGCGCTACGCCATGCCACGACACAGCTTGCCCGACGACGCGGGAGCGTCCGCCGCGCGGGGGCCACGTGCCGCGCACCCGCCCCGGCGCTCCGGCACCCGCGCCAGGCGCCGCTTACGCAGGCGCACACTGGTCCTCGCCCTGACCCTGGTGATCGCGCTGGGTGCCGGGGCGCTCGTGGCGACGCGCTCCGGGCTGCTCCCTCCCGGTGGTGGCTGCGGCTCGTCGACGGTCGCGCTGCGGGTGGCCGCCTCCCCCGAGATCGCCCCCGTCCTGCGCACGGTCGCCGACCGGGCGCGCACGTCGGACGCCCGGTCGGACGGGCGCTGCCTGGACGTAGGGGTCACCGAGCGCACCGGTGCCGAGGTTGCGGCCGCGCTGCAAGGGGGCGGCGGGGGCGAGTCCGCGGGCTTCGATGTCTGGCTGCCCGACTCCCGGGTGTGGGTGGACCGCGTCTCCGCCTCCGAGAAGGCCCCCTCCCTGGAGCCGCTCGGCAGCGTCGCCGCCTCCCCGCTGACCCTGGCCGCCGTTCCCGCCGCCGCCGAGAAGATGGGCTGGCCGAAGAAGATCTACTCGTGGGCACAACTCGCCTCCGCGACGAGCGGCGGCGACGGTGCGCACGTCGGCGCCGCCGACCCGGCGCGCAGCGCGACCGGCCTGCTCGCCCTCACCCGCATCCAGGGCGCGACGGCCACGAAGGGCGGCGCCTCCGCCACACAGGCGGCCGCGGCAGCCGAACAACTGTCCCGACGCACCGCCCCGGGCGACACCCAGGCACTGGCCACCCTGCCGCGCGACTCCTCCGGCGCCGAGATGGGCAACCCCCGGCGCAACCAGGCGCTCGTCCTGTCCGAACAGGCCGCCTACACCCACAACACCAAGACCGGCAAGCGATACGACCTCCGCCTCTTCTACCCCGACCCGGAGGAGGACCAGGACGATAAGGGGGACGCTCCGCAAGGCTTCACGGCGCTGGACTACCCCTACACCCTGCTCGCACCCGACGAACGGGACACCCGCACCAACCGCGCCGCCACCCGCTTCCAGACCCTGCTGGGCGACACGGCGGGCCACCGGGCGCTGCACCGGCACGGCTTCCGACTGCCCGACGGCAAGGCGGCGGCCGAGGTCTCCCGCCCGGCCGGTGCCCGCACGCCCCAGCCCTGGACCGCGACACCCGACGAACCACCCGCCGCCGCAGACGTCCGCGCCGCGCTGGGGATGTGGACGATCACCGTGCAGAGTGCCCGCTTCACGCTGGTCGTGGACGCCTCCGCCTCGATGGCGGCGCCGGTGCCGGGGCGCTCGGGCCAGTCCCGGATGGACGTCACCAAGGCGTCGCTGCTGCGGGGACTGGGCCGGTTCACGGCGCAGGACGAGGTGGGACTCTGGGAGTTCTCCACCCGGCTGAGCGGCAAGAAGGACTACCGCGAACTCGTACCGCCCCGCAGGCTGGGCCGCAAGAGCGGCGAGGGCACCACGCAACGCGCCGAGCTGACCGAGGCGTTCCGGACGATGAAGCCGGTACCCGGCGGCGCCACCGGCCTGTACGACACGACGCTGGCCGCCTACGAGGACGCCCGGAGGGGGTACGCCAAGGGCAGGTTCAACGCACTCGTCCTGCTGACCGACGGCGCCAACGAGGATCCGGGGAGCATCTCCCGCGCCGACCTGGTGACCGAGCTCAAGCGGCTGGCCAGGGGCAGCGCGCCCGTGCCCCTCATCGCGATCGCAGTGGGCCCCGACGCCGACGAGAAGGCCGCCGGAGAGCTGGCGCAGGCGACCGGCGGCTCCGCCCACCAGGTGAACGACCCGGCGCAGATCCACCAGGTGATCCTGGAGGCCGTCATGGAGGCGGGCAGCCGGAGCTGACCGCCTCCCCCCGCAACCCGCGCGCGCTGTCCCCCTTCCGCCTTGCGGTTGCCGTCGGCCGGACGGTCCCCCGGCGTCCGCCGGTCTTCCGGTGCCCGACGGTCTCCTGTGGTGCCTCGGGCTTGCTCCGCTAGAGGCCGTGGTCCCAGGTGTGGACGGCGGCGCCGTCGGCGGCCCGGTCGCAGTAGGCGCGGGTCACGGCAGCCAGCGCCTTGTCGCGGTCGAGGCCCGACTCCCTCGCACGGTGGTAGGCCGACGCCTGCCAGGAGGCGCCGTTGATCCGCAGTCGGCAGCGCTCCTCGACGACCGACAGACAGCGGTCACGGTCGGCGGGCTCCACGCCCCAGGCATCGAGCCCGGCCGCGGCGAGCGGCAGCAGTTCGTCCCGCACGAGCTGGACGGCGGGCCGCCGAACCAGCCCCGTACCCCGGCCGGAGCGGGGCCACCACAGCTCGGCGTCGATGCCGTAGCGGCAGGCGGCGTCGAAGTTCCGCTCGGCGTATTCGAAGGGCATCCGGTTCCACACCGGCCGCGGGTCGTCGGCCAGTGCCCGCACCAGCCCGTAGTAGAAGGCGGTGTTGGCCAGCACGTCGGCCACCGTCGGCCCGGCCGGCAGCACCCGGTTCTCCACCCGCAGGTGCGGGGCGCCCTCCATGACGCCGTAGACGGGCCGGTTCCAGCGGTACACGGTGCCGTTGTGCAGCGACAGTTCGGCCAGCGACGGTGTCCCGCCCCGGGCGAGCACCTCCTGGGGGTCCTCCTCCTCGCAGAGCGGCAGCAGCGCGGGAAAGTAGCGGGCGTTCTCCTCGAACAGGTCGTACGCCGAGGAGATCCAGCGCTCCCCGAACCAGGTACGCGGGCGCACGCCCTGGGCACACAGCTCCGGCGACCGGGTGTCGGTGGCCTGCAGGAAGAGAGGGATCCGGGACTCGCGCCACAGCTCGCGGCCGAACAGGAACGGCGAGTTGGCGCCCATGGCGATCTGCGCCCCGGCGACGGCCTGCGACGCGTTCCACACGTCGGCGAACCTGCCGGGCGTCACCTGCAGATGCAGTTGCACGGAGGTGCAGGCGGACTCCGGCGCTATCGACTCCGACGTGGTCGTCAGGCGTTCGACCCCGTCGATGTCGAGGACGATCTCTTCACCGCGGGCGGCCATGATCTGGTCGTTGAGCAGCCGGTAGCGGTCGACGTCGGTGAGGTTGGCCAGGGTCAGGTCCTGCGGAGTGAGCGTCGGCAGGGTCCCGATCATCACGATCCCGGCGTCCGCCTCGCGTGCCTGCCGGTCGGCGTAGGCGAGGCCGGTGCGGAGTTCCTCGGCAAGCTGGTCGAGAACGCGTCCCGACAGCGCGTGCGGAACAATATTCACTTCGAGGTTGAACTGTCCCAGTTCCGTCTGGAAATCCGCGCTCGCAATACGTTGAAGAACCTCGGCATTCACCATGAGCGGCTGGCCCTGGGCGTCCGCGAGATTCAGTTCGATCTCCAGCCCCATCAGGTTCCTGGGCCGGTCGAACCTCTTCTCTTCCAGGAGCTGCCACAGTCCCTCCAGACACGCGTGCAGCTTCTGCCGGTACCGCCGTCGATCGGCCAGGTCGAACCTGTCGGCGACGACCTTTTCTCCCATCGGGGGCTTCCTCCCTGCTCGTGGCTGGTGCCGGACGCGGGCCGGTGGCGGGCGCCAGGGCGCACTGCAAGGAGTGCCCGGCCGAGCGTGCACCGAATAATGCCCCCTGGAGGGAGGGATAACGCCTGACAGGGCTGACCGGACGAGGAACAGCCGCTACGCTGGCGGATGCCGGACGGCACATTCCTTCGGCATAAGGCGGCGGCGCAGCCCCGCGGCACTTCACCTTCGCCACCGAACCGATCACCTCGTCACCGCACCGGCAGAAACCGGCCGACCGCGATTGCCCCGGTGTTCGAGGCCACCGCCGTATCCCCCGCATCGGCGCAGGTGAAAAGGCCAACTTTTCGGCCGGTTACCCCCTTTCCGGAAACACCGGAGAACGGTAGCGGAAACCTTTCTCGAACACATCTCGTATAAACTACGCGAACGAGGCGAAGACTTGGCGCCCCCGGCCCGCCCCTGTCGACCCCTCCCCGCCGCGCTCGCGGCCACCCCGCGCCGACACCGCTGTCCGCGTTTCCGCCAGCACCGTGTGTCTCTTGAGAGAGGCGACCCGCCATGCCGCTGCACGTACCTGAAGCACCCGCCCCGGCCCTGCGCAGTGTTCTGACCGCCCTCGGTTCCCCGACCGCGGTCAGAGGCACCCACGCACCCGCGACCCTGCGGACCGCCCAGGGGCCGCTCCGCCCCGAACTGCCCCTTCCCGCCTACGAAATGGCACGGGTGGCCCCCCGTGCCACCGAGCGCGCCCCCGAGGGGGCCGCGTCCGGGCCGCGCACCCGGCTGACCGGCTGGCGCTTCCTGCTCCGCGACGAGTCGGCCGACGGCGCCTCCGTGCACGGCGCGGGCCACATCGGCACCGCCGAGGCCGTCCTGACCGCCGACGGCTGGGCGTTCGGCCAGTTCCGCCAGGGCCCCTACGTGCTGTCCACGGTGCGGGCGATGCGGCAGGCGGAAGCGCTGGCCACGCCCTACCAGCCGCGCCTGCTGTCGGTTCCCGAGCTGTACATGCTCACCCTGTGGCTCCACCGGGACATCGGCGCCGACCCCTCGGAAGGCGTGCCCGACCCGGCCGATCTGCTGATCCCGCTGGCCCCCGCACCGCCGGGCATCGTCGTGCACACGGCGCACCGCGTGGACGCGCTGCTCCCGGTACTGACCCGCCGGCTGGTGACCGTCCCGGGTGCCGTGTCCGTACCGTCGGCCATGGTCGACGGTACGGACACGGCACCGCTGCTGGGCACCTCCGCCTGAGCGGAGCGCGCGAAGCGCCGTCCTGGGCGCGCTCTCCGGACACTTCCCGGGTACTCCCGTGCTCTCTCGTGTCCTTCCGCCTCCCCCGGACGTACCAGTCCGCCCCGGCGCGCCCAACCCCCCGGAAGCACCACCAGGTTGGGCGCAACCGCCCGCAGGGGTGACGCGTCTGAGCTGTTGGGTACGAGCTGACGCGAAATCCCTGCGAATTCGGGCCAGCGGCGGAACACTGGGAGAAGGACCGGAACGTACACGGTTACGGGGGGAACGGTCATGCAAAGCGAACGCCGCAGGACAGACGCCATCACACGGAAGACGACAGCGACAATGTGCCAGCACCAGCCACCGTGCCCGACAGCCGACTCTGCCGACAGGGAAGCCGCGCAGCCCGTGGCCTACCACCCCGAGCAGGGGTGGAGCCTGCTCTGCAACGGCGTGCTCTTCTTCGAGGACACGGGAGAGCTGCTGCCGGACGGTCAGATCATCGCGCCGCACCGGCCGCTCGGCACCCGGCATGTGACCGCGGCCGCCTGAGACGGCTGCTCCACCGGGAGGACCGCACGGGGCGGCTCACTGCTGCGACACGGGGCACCACCGGGGCCCGCAGGACGCACCTGCACAAGACCGGCACCGGGCCGGTGCGGCAGCTGCCGCACCGGCCCGGTGCCGGTTGTTGCGCTTTTCGCGCCGCCGAGCGGCGCACCGGCGACTACCCGGCGTCGTACTCGTCGACCGGGGGGCAGGAGCAGACCAGGTTGCGGTCGCCGAAGGCACCGTCGATGCGGCGCACCGGCGGCCAGTACTTGTCGGCGGCCTTGACGCCGGCCGGGAAGACGGCCTCCTCACGGCCGTAGCCCTGCTGCCAGTCGCGGGCGAGCATCGCGGCGGTGTGTGGGGCGTTGTGCAGCGGGTTGTCCTGTGCGTCCCACTCCCCGGTGCCGACCTTGTCGATCTCCGCGCGGATGGCGATCATCGCCTCGCAGAACCGGTCCAGCTCGGCCAGGTCCTCGCTCTCGGTCGGCTCGATCATCAGCGTCCCCGCGACGGGGAAGGACATCGTCGGCGCGTGGAACCCGTAGTCGATGAGCCGCTTGGCCACGTCGTCGATGCTCACTCCGGTCTGCTTGGTGAGCGGACGGACGTCGACGATGCACTCGTGGGCCACCAGCCCGCCGGGGCCGGTGTAGAGGACGGGGTAGTGCGGCTCCAGACGCTTGGCGATGTAGTTGGCGCCGAGCACCGCCACCTGCGTCGCCCTGCGCAGCCCCGCGGCACCCATCAGCCGCACGTACGCCCAGGAGATCGGCAGGATGCCGGCCGAGCCCCACGGCGCACCGGAGACCGGCCCGATGCCCGTCTCGGGGCCCGCGGCCGGCTGCAACGGATGGTTGGGCAGGTAGGGCGCCAGGTGTGCGCGCACGCCGATGGGGCCGACGCCGGGACCGCCGCCGCCGTGCGGGATGCAGAACGTCTTGTGCAGATTCAGGTGCGAGACGTCGGCGCCGAAGCGGCCCGGCTTCGCCAGGCCCAGCAGCGCGTTGAGGTTGGCACCGTCCACGTAGACCTGGCCACCCGCATCGTGCACCGCGGCGCACACCTCGGTGATGTGTTCCTCGAACACGCCGTGCGTCGAGGGGTAGGTGACCATGAGCACGGCCAGCTCCTCGCCGTACTGCTCGATCTTGGCGTGCAGATCCGCCACGTCGACGTCACCGTTGTCGCTGGTCTTGACGACAACGACCTTCATGCCCGCCATCACCGCGCTGGCCGCGTTGGTGCCGTGGGCCGAGGACGGGATGAGGCAGACGGTGCGCTCCGGGCGGCCGTTGGCACGGTGGTAGGCGCGGACGGCCAGCAGCCCGGCCAGCTCGCCCTGGGAGCCCGCGTTGGGCTGGAGGGAGACCTTGTCGTAACCGGTGACCTCGGCCAGCCGCTCCTCCAGTTCGCGGATCAGCGTCAGGTAGCCCTCGGCCTGCTCGGCGGGCGCGAAGGGGTGCAGCGAGCCGAACTCGGGCCAGGTGACCGACTCCATCTCGGTGGTGGCGTTGAGCTTCATCGTGCACGAGCCGAGCGGGATCATGCCGCGGTCCAGCGCGTAGTCGCGGTCCGCGAGCCGGCGCAGGTAGCGCAGCATGCCGGTCTCGGAGCGGTAGGCGTGGAAGACCGGGTGGCTCAGGTAGTCGTCTTCGCGCAGCAGCGCCGCCGGAAGCGCGTCGTCGGTGGCGGCGTCCAACGCGTCGAGGTCGGCTTCCGGTACCCCGAACGCCTGCCACACGGCGGCCAGGTGCGCACGTCCGGTGGTCTCGTCGCAGGCGATGCCGACGTGGTCGGCGTCGGTCTGCCGCAGGTTGATCCCGGCCGCGCGGGCCCCCTCGACGACCTCGGCCGCCCGGCCCGGGACCCGCGCGGTCACCGTGTCGAAGAAGGCTCCGTGCACGACCTCCACCCCGCCGGCCCGCAGACCGGCGGCCAGCAGCGCCGCACAGCGGTGGGTACGGCGGGCGATCGCGGCCAGCCCGTCGGGGCCGTGGTACGCGGCGTACATGCCCGCCATCACGGCGAGCAGCACCTGCGCGGTGCAGATGTTGCTGGTGGCCTTCTCACGGCGGATGTGCTGCTCGCGGGTCTGGAGGGCGAGCCGGTAGGCCTGTTCACCGTCCGCGTCCTTGGAGACACCGACCAGACGCCCCGGCAGGCTGCGGGCGAACGCGTCCCGCACCGCCATGTAACCCGCGTGCGGACCGCCGAAGCCCATCGGCACCCCGAAGCGCTGGCTGGAGCCGACCGCGATGTCCGCGCCCAGCTCTCCGGGCGAGGTCAGCAGGGTGAGGGCGAGCAGGTCGGCGGCGACGGTGACCACGGCACCCGCCTCGTGCGCCTGCTCGACGACGGCACGCGGGTCGCCGACGGCTCCGGAGGCGCCCGGGTACTGGAGCAGCACGCCGAACACACCGCGCTCGGCCACCTCCTGGGGGATGCCGTCGGACAGGTCGGCGACGACGACCTCGACCCCGGTGGGCTCCGCCCGGGTCCGCAGCACGGCGACGGTCTGCGGCAGGCAGTCGGCGTCGACCAGGAAGACGCCGCCGCCCTTCTTGCCCACCTTGCCGACCCGGCGGGAGAGCGCCATCGCCTCGGCCGCCGCGGTCGGCTCGTCCAGCAGTGAGGAGCCGGCGGTGGGCAGTCCGGTCAGGTCGCTGACGACGGTCTGGAAGTTGAGCAGCGCCTCCAGCCGGCCCTGGGAGATCTCCGGCTGGTACGGCGTGTAGGCGGTGTACCAGGCCGGGTTCTCCATCACGTTGCGGAGGATCACCGGTGGCGTGAACGTGCCGTAGTACCCCAGGCCGATCATGGAGTGGAGCACCTGGTTCCGCCGGGCCAGGGAGTGCAACTCGGCCAGCACCTCGGCCTCGCTCCGCGCCGCGGGCAGCGCCAACTCCTCGGTGCTCTTGATCACGTCGGGCACCGCTGCGGCGGTCAGCTCGTCGAGCGACCCGTAGCCGACCTGCGCGAGCATCTTGGCCTGCGCGCCCGCGTCGGGTCCGATGTGGCGGCTCTCGAAGGGGGTGCCGCCCTCCAACGCGGAGAGCGGGGTGCGGTGAGAAGTCATCTGCGGGGGCCTCCTGGTCTGTACGACCTGTGAGGGCACCTCCCACGGGTGCCCGGTCGGCCTCCCCCTCTGTCATCTCGACCTGAGAGTTTCACCGATCCGCCCCCACTTCCCGGGCGCTCGGCTTACACCGTCGGTGAGGAGGGGCTTCGGCGCTGGTCCGGGGCCCGCCCTGCTTTCCAGAGTGACCTCGTCCGTGCGGTACGTGAGCCTGAGAGATTCCGGGGAGGAGTTGCTCCTTCGGCGCCTCCGGCGCGCTCACCGGAGGGCTCTCCCGCACGGGGTCGACAGCCGATAACGAGCGTATCAGCGCCCCGTGAGCGGTAACCCGGAGTGTGTTCAAGTGGCCGACGGCCGAAAAGTACCGTTTCGTAGTGGGTACGAGCATGACCACCACGTCACGCCCCGTGGGAGGAGCCCCGTGCAGACCGACATAGATCCACGCAGCCTGATCGGGCGCAAGGCCTTCGACAGCCAGGGAGTCAAGATCGGCACCGTGGACGAGGTGTACCTGGACGACGCGACCGGCGAACCGGAGTGGGCGGCCCTGCGCACCGGACTCTTCAGCCGCGACGCGTTCGTACCGCTGGAACCCGCCCTGCTGGACGAGGCGGGTCTGCGGGTGCCCTTCGAACGGAACCTGATCAAGGGCGCCCCGGACTTCGGTGTCGGCCGCCACCTGTCACCGCAGCAGGAGCTTCAGCTGTACCGCCACTACGGGCTCGACGTTCCCGTCGCCGGCGAGACCTCGCCCCCGGACCGCGACTTCGGCCGCATCGCCGGGGCGGAGGACTGACTCCCGGGTCCCGCAACTTGCCCCGCTCCTCCCCCGGACGGCCGCTCCTCCCCCGGACGCCGTCCCGGCGCCGAGTGCTGCCCCTCCGGCGCCGACGCCCTCCCCGTCGGCGCCGAGGGTCGGCCCTCCCGAACCGGTGACGGGCCCGCCGGTACCGAAGGCCGCCCGGATCCTTGCCCGCCCACCGGACGTACTCCGGCCCCCGCCGTCGTCGAACGGCCCCCCACGACGGACCGCTCCCCCGCGCCGGGGCGGCCCCCCACGGCTGGGCCCCCCATGGCTCGACGGCCACCCTCGGCGCTGCGATCCCCCATGGCGGGACCCTCCCCAGCCGCGGAGCGGTCTTCCGTGGCAGGGCGCTCTCCCGCAGCAGGGTGCCTTGCGGCTCGGCGGCCCCCCGCAGCCGACCGCTCCACCGCCGCAGGGCCGTCCCCCCTGGCGGGGCGGCCACCCGTGATCGGCCACTCCCCCGTGACAGGGCAGTCCTCCGCGGCTCGGCGGCCCCCCGCAGCCGACCGGTCCACCGCCGCAGGGCCGTCCCCGCTGGCTCGACAGTCACCCTCGGCGCTGCGATCCCCCATGGCGGGACGCTCCCCAGCCACGGAGCGGTCTTCCGTAGTAGGGCGCTCTTCCGTAGCCGACCGCTCCCCCGCCGCAGGGCCGTCCCCGCTGGCTCGACGGCCACCCTCGACGCTGCGATCCCCCATGGCGGGACCCTCCCCAGCCGCGGAGCGGTCTTCCGTAGCCGACCGCTCCCCCGCCGCAGGGCCGTCCCCGGCGGGGCGTCCGCCCGTGATCGGCCGGTCACGGGCAGGCGGTGCGGGCCGCCGGGCCAGCGCCGTGGCGATGCGGGCGTCGAGCATGACCGGCTCGGCCGGCTCCAGTGCGGAGTCGTCGACGGAGAAGGTGCGCACTCGTCCGGGCGGCGTGTCGGGCTCCTCGAAGCGGACGGTCACCTTCCCGACACCGCTGCCCTGCACCCAGCCCCTGCCGTGCACGGCATGGCGCACGTCCCGGCCGGGGATCCACTGGCGGTCCGCCGGCACCGCGGCGCCCGGTTCCTCGACGACCGCGCTGTCGTGTTCGGTGTCCGTCTCCGCCGCATGCCGTGCTGCCGGATCACGGTCCGCCGCCTCGCTCCGCGCCGCCGCACCCGGCCGACCGTCGGCCCGCTCGGCCTCGCCCCTGGCAGCCTCCGCCCTGGCCGCCTCGGCGGCTTCGGCCCGGGCAGCTTCGGCCTGGGCGAAGAGGTCCTCCTGCGTGAAGTCGGCCAACCCGCTGACGCCCACGCCCAGCAGCCGGACCCCGGCCGTGGTGTCCACCCCGTCCAGCAGCCGCAGCGCTGCTTCCTTGACGACGCCCGGGTCGTCGGTGGGCCCGCGCAACGTCTCGGACCTGGTCAGCGTCGAGAAGTCGTAGCTGCGCACCTTGATCACCACGGTGCGGCCCGAGCGCCCGGCGCCCCGCAGCCGCGTGACACAGCGCCTCGCCAGCCGCTCCAGTTCGAGCCGGACGCGGGTGCGGTCGGTCAGGTCGACGTCGTAGGTGTCCTCGACCGAGACGGACTTCGCGTCCCGCTCCGCGACCACGGGGCGGTCGTCGACACCGTGGGCCATGGCGTGCAGGGAGGTGCCGTGCGCCTTGCCGAGCAGCCGCAGCAACTCGTCCTCGCCCGCCTCGACCGCCTCTCCGATGGTGGTGATCCCCGCCCTGCGCAGCGTCTCACCCGTGGCCGGGCCCACCCCGGGCAGCGTCCGCACCGACATCGGAGCCAGCCGCTCGCGCTCGGTGCCCGGGGTGATCAGCACCAGCCCGTCCGGTTTGGCCTGTTCCGAGGCGATCTTCGCCAGCATCTTGGAACCCGCCAGTCCCACCGAACCGCTCAGACCCGTGGCCGCCCGGATGTCCTGGCGCAACTGCTCACCGACCTGTCGCGCCCCCTCGGCGCCGCCCTGCGTCCCTGCCAGCGCTTCCCCGGCCTCCAGGTCCACGAACGCCTCGTCGAGGCTCAGCGGCTCCACCAGCGGCGAGAGGCCGTGCAGCAGTTCCATGACCACCTCGCTCACCGCCCGGTAGAGGCCGAAGCGGGTACCGAGGTAGGCGGCGTTCGGCGCCAGGCGTCTGGCCTGAGCGGTGGGCATCGCGGAGTGCACACCGAAGCGTCTGGCCTCGTACGAGGCGGTGGAGACCACACCACGCGGCCCGAGCCCGCCGACCACCACGGGTTTCTGGCGCAGGCTGGGCTTGGAGGCCTGCTCCACGGCGGCGAAGAAGGCATCCATGTCCAGGTGCAGGATGGTCGGCTCGGTCCTCACCCTCCCGATGCTGCCTCACGGCACTGACATCGCCCTCGCCCGAACCGTCCGAAGCGGGCAGCAGGGCCACCCGGCACGCTCCGGGGCACCGCCCGCGCCCCCGTCGCCGGGCCCGCTATCCGGCGCGGTTGCGCCGACGGGCCAGCTCGTCCTCGGGGTGGTCCCTGACCAGGGTCTCCCCCGTGTCGACGCGCTCGCCGTGGAGCTGGGAGAGCGCGCCCTCGACGTCCTTCCAGACAACACCGACGGCGATGCCGAAGACGCCCTGCCCGCCCTGGAGCAGATCGACGACCTCGTCGGGCGAGGAGCACTCGTAGACGGTCGCCCCGTCGCTCATGAGCGTCATACGGGCCAGATCCGTGCGCCCTCGGGAGCGCAGGTGCCGCACGGCGGCCCGGATGTTCTGCAGCGAGACCCCGGTGTCCAGCAGGCGCTTGACGATCTTGAGTACGACGATGTCGCGGAAGCCGTAGAGCCGCTGGGTGCCCGAGCCGTAGGCGGGGCGGATGCTGGGCTCCACCAGCCCGGTGCGGGCCCAGTAGTCGAGCTGGCGGTAGGTGATGCCGGCCGCCGAGCAGGCCGTCGGCCCGCGGTAGCCGACGTGCTCCGCCGAGGAGTCCGCGGCTGCGGTGGGGGCACCGTCCGGCCGGAGACCGCCGGGTGGTGCGGGGGACGGCCGCCCTGGGGAGACCTCCCGGCCAGGAGGCGGGGGCGGACCGTCGGAAAGGGACGAGTCGCCAGCCGCCGTACCTTCGCCGCCGGTGCTTGCCACGCCGACCTCCGTCCATCGCATCCCGGGTCACCCCCGGAACCTGCCCACATGAAGGTAGGCAGTCACTCCGAGTGCGTCAACGATCGCCACACTCGGCACGGCGAGTGATAATCCCCCAGAGGGTGGTTTCGCGTGTCCCCGTTCCGGGAAATGCTGGCCGGTTGCCCGTCACTGGCTGCTGGTGCCGAAGTCCTCCGGAGAGATCTGGTCGAGGAACTCGCGGAACTTCTCCACTTCGTCCTCCTGCTCGTCGGGGATCGCGATTCCCGCGTCGTCCAGCACGTCGTCACTGCCGTAGATCGGCGTACCGGTACGCAGCGCCAGCGCTATGGCGTCGGACGGTCGAGCGCTGACTTCCACACCGCTGGCGAAGACGAGCTCCGCATAGAACACGCCTTCCCGCAGATCCACGATGCGGACCGCGGTCAGCTCCTGACCCACTGCTTCCAGGACGTCCTTGAACAGGTCATGGGTGAGTGGGCGTGCGGGGGTCATGCCCTGCTGGGCGAAGGCGATCGCGGTCGCCTCCCCGGGGCCGATCCAGATGGGGAGGTAGCGGTCGCCTCCCACTTCTCGCAGGAGCACGATCGGTTGGTTGGTGGGCATTTCCACCCGGACACCCACGACGTCGAGCTCATTCACACAGCAACCCTAGGCCGTGCCGCGCCTGTTTGGGTAGTCGGGCAGCCGTCCGGCGACGGCGTCGGTGTGCTGATTCAGTCACCAGCGGTGTCGGCAGCGGCCTGCACGAAGGCCGTGTAGAGCCTCGCGGAGAGCGCCGCGAGCTCCTCGGCCGTGCCCGCGGCGTCCTTCCGGATCCGGGCGTCCGGATGCCGCCGCAGGGGTGCCACACGCTGCTCGGCGAGGGCCCGCTGCCCCTCCGCGCAGATCTTCAGCGCCCGCAGGTGACGCGCCTCCAGCCCGTGCCGGCCCAGCCGGGCGACCACGTGCGCCACCGTGACCTCGGCCTGCCCGTACGTACCGTCCTCGTCGGCGCCGAGCAGCCCGTACTCCTCCCAGGCGGCCAGCTCCTCCGCTGCCGCTCCGGTGGCCTCCAACAGCTCCTCGCGGCTCATCCGCACCGCCGGAAGCGCAGCTGCCCCAGCCGGCGCCGCAGAGCCCTCGCCCGGCACCGGGAGCCCCTCCGCGGAGGCCGGAGCCCCGGGAAAGGGCACATCCGGCCCGACGCCTTCGAGCTGCTCCCTGATCACCTTGAGCGGCAGATAGTGGTCCCGCTGCATCCGCAGGATGCAGCTGAGCCGCTCGACGTCCTCGGCACCGAACCTGCGGTACCCCGACGGGGAGCGCGCCGGCTCCACCAGCCCCTCCGCCTCCAGAAAACGG
The DNA here is from genome assembly GCF_000424785.1 of Streptomyces sp. CNT360. Taxonomy (NCBI): domain Bacteria; kingdom Bacillati; phylum Actinomycetota; class Actinomycetes; order Kitasatosporales; family Streptomycetaceae; genus Streptomyces; species Streptomyces sp. CNT360. The sequence continues at coordinate 90,082 of NZ_AUKO01000032.1, forward strand.
ATCTTGGAGACGGTGACCTCGGGGAACTCGGCACGGAGGGCCTGGAGGACGGCACCGATGCTCATCGGCCCGTTCTCCTGGTCCACGGCCCCGGCGGCGGTGCCCACCGGGGCACCGCCGGACGGTGTGTGCAGCATGAGCCTCCCTGCGGGATCTCAGACGGTACGCGGGCTCCCGTAGAAGACCAGCCGGTACTTGCCGATCTGTACCTCGTCGCCGCTCGCCAGCGGCACCCCCGACTCCATCCGCTCACGGTTGACGTAGGTGCCGTTCAGGCTGCCGACGTCGGAGACGGTGAAGACGCCGTCGGGGCCGCGCCGGAACTCCACGTGACGACGCGAGACCGTCACGTCGTCGAGGAAGATGTCGCTCTCCGGGTGGCGACCGGCGGTGGTCAGCTCGCCGTCGAGCAGGAAGCGGCTGCCCGAGTTCGGGCCGCGCCGCACCACCAGCAGGGCCGAGCCCGTCGGCAGCGCGTCCACGGCAGCCTGCGCCTCAGGGGGGAGCACCGGTGAGGCGTGCTGGCCCGTCGACTCCGAGTCGTAGGCCTCCAGCCCGGAGATCGAGATGGTGGACGTCGTCTCGGACGAGCCCTCCGCGGGGGCGCCGCCTCGCAGGGGGGCGCCGCAGTTGGAGCAGAACCGGCTCGCTTCCGCGACACGGGCTCCACACCTGTTACACACCGGCAAAGCAGAACCTCCACCTGGATTTGAGGTTTGCGGTGCCTGGGAACCTATGCGCCCCTGCGTACCGGGGTCAACAGAAACCGCGCCGTGACCACCCGAATTGTCGCCCCCGGGACCGGCCACCTCGTCGCGGAAGAGCGGACGCTCGGCGCCGGCCTCCGGCATGGTCCCGGTCATCTCCGTGTCGCGGGGCGCACGGTGCCGCGCGGACGCAGTGCCGCCACCCCGGCGACTCTTGCCGAACAACTTCGCAAAAAAACTCACGGGCGATTCCCCTCGCACGAAACAGACCCGCCCGTGGGGCAGGACAGACCCTCGATGCTCTCATTGGTCACTCTCGACGCCCGACTAACGTCCGTGACCCGTAGACAGTTTCCCTCACGCGGTGCCCGACCGGCCCGCCGACCCCCCGCAACTTTCTCCACACTCTTCCCACGATCTCACCGCGAGGACGACCGAGCGTAGTCAGGCCGCTTCGCCTCTCGCAAGGCGTCCACAGTGATCTTCCCCGAGCGGGTCACCTCCACCGTGGCCTGCTTGTTCTTCAGTGTCTGCACGACTCCGCCGGGGATGTTCAGGGCCGGTTCGAGATCGGCCGGCTTCCCGATGACCTCGAACGTGTACGGAGCGTCGATCCGGTGACCGTCCACGTTCACCCCGCCGTCGCGGTCGGTGAAATAACTGCTCGCCACCACCCGCACCCCGTCGACCTGCATCGCCTCGGCCCCCGCGGCCCGCAGCTCCTGCACGGCGTCCAGCAACGTGTCCGAATCGGTGGTGCCCGCTCGGTCGTTGATCGTCATCCGGATGCCCGGTCCCTCGGCCGCCACCGTGCCGGCCAGCACCCCCAGCTGTGCCGCCTTCTCCCTCGTCTGCTTACGGGCCTCCTCCGCCTGGTCCGAGCTGCTCTCCAGCTCGGTGCGCTGCCCGCTCAGCTTCCGCTTCTCGTCCTCCAGCCGCTTGGTCCGGTCGTCCAGCTCGTCCAGGATGCGCACCAGATCCTCCTGGCGGGCCCCGCGCAGAGCGCTGTTCTCGCTGGTGGAGCGCACCTGGATGGCCAGGCCCAGGCCGAGCACGAACAGCAGGAGCGCCACGATGAGTTGGGCGCGCGTCACCCGCGGCGGCCACATCGCCTCGGCGAGCCGCTGCCGCCCGGCGAGCTTCGGCGTGTCCTGTGCCTTCTCTGCTGCTGGGTCCTCGGCCCCCTCGGGTGCCGCCGAACCGGGATCCGCAGGATGTTTCGAAGGGTCCGGCTGTTCGCCCTCACGGGGTGCGGGCTGTTGCTGGGGGCCGGGACGTTCCGGGGGCAGCTCCCGCCCCGAGGTGGTGCCGTCGTCGCTCATCGGCCTCACGCCCGGAACACGTGCCGACGGATGGCGGCCGCGTTGGAGAAGATCCGGATGCCCAGGACCACGACCACGCCGGTGGAGAGCTGGGCGCCCACTCCGAGCTTGTCGCCCAGGAAGACGATCAGCGCGGCCACCACCACGTTGGAGAGGAAGGAGACGACGAAGACCTTGTCGTCGAAGATGCCGTCCAGCATGGCCCGCAGCCCGCCGAACACCGCGTCCAGCGCGGCGACCACGGCGATGGGCAGATAGGGCTCGACCGCCATCGGCACCACGGGCCGGACGACGAGTCCGGCCACCACTCCGACGACGAGGCCCAGTACGGCGATCACGATGTGCTGCCCTTCCCTGTCCGCACAGGTTTCGCTGTTCTCAGGTTCAGACTCGGCGCGGCCGGCAGCCGGACCTCGTCCTGGACGGAGATGCTGGTTCTCGCACCGTAGTCCTTGTGCAGGATGTACAGATACTGCCCGTCGACGCTGTCCTGGAAGGTTCTGCTGAACTTCTGGCCAGGCCCGACGGCAAGCAGCGTATAGGGCGGCACCAGCGGCTTGTTGTCGACCAGCACGGCGTCGCCCGCGGCGCGGATGGCGGAACGCGAGGTCAGCCGCTGATTGTTGATCGAGACACCTTCGGCACCCGCCGCCCACAGGCCGTTGACGACCCGCTGGAGATCGCGGTCCCGGATACGCCCCGTGTCGGAGAACCCGTCGCTGTGACGCGGTCCGTCGCCGTCCCCCGAGCCGCTGTCCTTCGCGTCGTCCACCACCAGTTTGAGACCCGGCCCCCGGGCGGGGGTCGCCCCGGCCAGCAACGCCGCGGTCCTGCCCCGTGCGTCACCGTGCTTCTGCAGGGCCTCGCGCTGCTCGGCCTCCACGGAGGACCGCAGCTTGTCGACGTCCTTCTGCAGCCCGTCCGCTTCTTTCCCGCCCGACTCGATCCGCTCGATGAGCTCCTGCTTCTCCTTCGCGATGGACGGCGCGGAGATCCGTGCCTGCGCCGCGCCGACGGTCACCACGAGCGCGGCGAGAACCAGCCCCGCCGCCAGGCCGAGTTTGGCGCGCACGGTACGCGGCATGCGGGAGCGGCCCGTCTCTCCCCGACGGGCCGCGGCCTGCGCGTACCCCTCGTCGAGGCTGTGCTCCATCACGTTGGTCAGCAGCGACATGGAGGCGTCGGGGCGCGGGAAACGCGACGGCGTCCTCCGGGTGGGCTGCTGCTGCGACATGACGCACATCGTCGCACGTGAAGGCCCGTGCCGCCGAATGGACCCACCACGTCGCCGTGCGGCGGGACTTGGCCCTGATCCGGAGCCCGGCCCCGCCGCTCGGTGCCCGGTCGCGCGCGACGCACGTGCCGCGCGCGACCGGGCTCAGCTGTGTGCGCCGGGCCCGTTCAGTGCCCCGCACTGTCGACGACAGCGGCCCACTCGTCCAGCAGCTCCTGCGCCGAGGTCTCGTCGGGCCCTTCCGCCCACAGATGCGTGACGGCCTCGGCCGGGTCGGGCAGCACCATCACCCAGCGGCCGTCGGACTCCACGACCCGCACCCCGTCGGTGGTGTCCACCGACCGGTCCCCGGCCGCCTCCACGACGGTCCGCATGACCAGCCCCTTGACGGCCCACGGGGTCGGCAGGTCCCGCCTGCTGACGTGAGCCTGCGGAATGCGCGCGTCGATCTGGCTGAGGGTCAACTGGGTACGCGCCACCAGGCCGATCAGCCGTACGAACGCGGCCGCGCCGTCGAAGACGGAGCTGAACTCGGGGACGATGAACCCGCCCCGCCCGTCACCGCCGAAGACGGTCGCCTCGTCCCGGCTGACACGTGTCAGATCGTCGGGCGAGGTCGTCGTCCATTCGACCTGGGTGCCGTGATAGGCCGCGACCTGCTCGGCGATACGGGTCGTCGTCACCGGCAGCGCCACCCGCCCGCTGCGCCGCTCCGCCGCCACCAGGTCGAGCATCACCAGCAGCGCCCGGTCGTCCTCCACGATCCGGCCACGCTCGTCCACCAGGGAGATCCGCTCCCCCACCGGGTCGAAGCGCACCCCGAAGGCCGCGCGCGCCGAGGCCACGATCTCCCCCAGCCGCACCAGGCCGGCCCGTCGGCTCTCGGCCGTCTCCGTCGGACGTGCCTCGTCCAGGCCCGGGTTGATCGTCAGAGCATCCACCCCGAGTCGTCCCAGCAGGCTCGGCAGCACCAGACCGGCGCTGCCGTTGGAGGCGTCCACGACGACCTTCAGCCCCGACTCCGCGATCCCCGTGGTGTCCACGGCACGCAGCAGCGAGCCGGTGTAGGAGTCGTAGACGCTGGAGGGGAAACTCAGGTCCCCGATCTCGCCCGGGAAGGCGCGACGGTACTCCTGCCGCGCGTACATCCGGTCCAGCTTGCGCTGCTTGGCCTGGGAGAGGTCGGCGCCGCGCTCGTCGAAGAACATGATGTCGACCGAGTCCGGCACGCCGGTCGTCGTACGGATCATGATGCCGCCGGCGCTGCCGCGTGCCGTCTGCTCGCGGGCCACCGGAAGCGGCACGTTCTCCAGGTCGCGTACGTCGATGGCGCTGGCCTGGAGTGCGGAGATGATGGCCCGCTTGAGCGCGCGGGCACCCCGGGAGTGGTCACGCGCGGTACAGACCGTGGAGCCCTTCTTCAGGGTCGTCGCGTACGCTCCCGCCAGCCGTACCGCCAGCTCCGGGGTGATCTCCACGTTCAGGATCCCGGACACCCCCCGGGCACCGAACAGATGTGCCTGGCCGCGCGACTCCCAGATGACGGAGGTGTTGACGAACGCGCCGGCCTCGATCGTCTTGAAGGGGTAGATCCGCACGTTCCCCTGGACGATCGATTCCTCACCGATGAAGCACTCGTCGCCGACGACGGCCCCGTCCTCGATCCGCGACGCCCGCATGAGGTCGGTGTTCTTACCGATGACGCAGCCGCGCAGATTGCTCTGCGGCCCCACGTAGACGTTGTCGTGCACCACGGCCCGGTGCAGGAAGGCGCCGCTCTTGACGACGACGTTCGAGCCGATGACGGAGTGCTCGCGCACCTCGGCGTCCGCCTCGACCTTCGCGTAGTCGCCGATGTAGAGCGGACCGCGCAGCGTGGCGTCCGGATGCACCTCGGCTCCCTCGGCCACCCAGACCCCGGGGGACAGCTCGAACCCGTCCCGCTCGACGTCCACCTTTCCCTCCAGGACGTCCGCCTGGGCCTGCACGTAGCTCTCGTGGGTGCCGACATCCTCCCAGTAGCCCTCGGCGACATAGCCGTAGATCGGCTTGCCCTCTTCCATGAGCCGCGGAAAGACATCGCCCGACCAGTCGACCGACGCGTCCGGCTCGACGTAGTCGAAAACCTCCGGCTCCATCACATAGATGCCTGTGTTCACCGTGTCGGAGAAAACCTGCCCCCAGGTGGGCTTCTCCAGGAAACGGTCGACCTTTCCGTCCTCGTCCACAATGGTGATGCCGAACTCCAGCGGATTCGGCACCCGCGTCAGACACACGGTCACCATCGCACCGCGTTCCCGGTGGAAACGGATGAGGTCCGTCAGATCGAAGTCCGTGAGCGCGTCACCGGAGATGACGAGGAACGCGTCGTCCCTGAGCGCCTCCTCGGCGTTCTTGACGCTGCCCGCCGTACCGAGTGGCTTCTCTTCGTGGGCATAGGTGAGCTCCATGCCGAGCTCTTCACCGTCACCGAAGTAATTCTTGACCAGCGAAGCCAGGAATTGCACGGTCACCACGGTCTCGGTGAGCCCGTGACGCTTGAGCAGCTTGAGCACGTGCTCCATGATCGGCTTGTTCACCACTGGCAGGAGCGGCTTGGGCATGCTCGCAGTCATCGGGCGAAGGCGTGTGCCTTCCCCACCAGCCATCACGACGGCCTTCATGTCGGAAGCGTCCTCCTCATACAGACGACGGTCATACCGACCCTCACCCACCCAGCATGACCCACAAAGGCATTTTCAGGGCGGTCGACCTCCGGGGAGGAGGTGGGTGTTCAGTCGGCTTCAGCATCCGCGCTGATCAGACGGCGGACCTGGACCACGTAGAGGATCCCTGCCCACCAGTAGAGCGCAGTACCCCAACCGGCGAAGGCCCATCCCAGAATCGCAGCGAGTGACGCAACCCAACTACTTCCGTCACTGAGCAGCAGCAACGGGAAGGCGTACATCAGGTTGAAGGTGGCGGCCTTGCCGAGAAAGTTGACCTGGGGCGGCGCGTAGCCGTGGCGGTCCAGTACCCACACCATCACGAGAAGCAGGAGCTCGCGCGCCAGCAAGGCGATGGTCAGCCACAGCGGCAGAATCTCCCGCCAGGTGAGCCCCACCAACGTCGAGAGGATGTACAACCGGTCGGCGGCCGGATCGAGAATACGTCCCAGGCTGCTGATCTGATTCCACCGGCGGGCCAGTTTGCCGTCGAGGTAATCGCTGACTCCGCTTGCCGCAAGCACGAGAAGGGCCCACAGGTCGCAGTTGGGTCCCCCGAACTCGGGCCACAGAATCAGCCACAGGAACACCGGCACGCCGACCAGACGAGCCATGCTGAGGATGTTCGGGATGGTGAGGACCCGGTCCGTCTGGACCCGTGTCTCCTGGACCTCCACCCGTGAGCCTCCTGTGTGAGCGTGCCGACGATGCTCCCTGACCCTACCCGGCACCGCTCACCCAGCGTGCACGGGGTGGTCTTCAGGGTGCGTGAGGTGCGACGACGGGGGGCGCACACGGCGTGGACACCCGGAGCCGGCAGTCAGACGGAAAAAGCAGCAAGCATGGCAAAGGGAAAGCCCCGTTGGCTGGGCCAACGGGGCTTTCCCTACACAAAGTTCGGCGGCGTCCTACTCTCCCACACGCTCCCGCATGCAGTACCATCGGCGCTGAAAGGCTTAGCTTCCGGGTTCGGAATGTAACCGGGCGTTTCCCTCACGCTATGACCACCGAAACACACAACACACACCAACACACACCCCCCGCGAAGGGGAATGATCGTGTCGGGGTTGTTGTCTCAGAACCCACACAGTGGACGCGAGCCTCTATGGACAAGCCCTCGGCCTATTAGTACCGGTCACCTCCACCCATTACTGGGCTTCCAGATCCGGCCTATCAACCCCGTCATCTCCAGGGAGCCTTAACCCCTCACAGGGGGAGGGAGTCCTCATCTCGAAGCAGGCTTCCCGCTTAGATGCTTTCAGCGGTTATCCTTCCCGAACGTAGCCAACCAGCCATGCCCTTGGCAGAACAACTGGCACACCAGAGGTCCGTCCGTCCCGGTCCTCTCGTACTAGGGACAGCCCTTCTCAAGACTCCAACGCGCGCA
>NZ_AUKO01000033.1:0-97220 GCF_000424785.1 Streptomyces sp. CNT360
GCTGACCCTCGCCCTGCACCGGGTCTTCGACTCCCCCAAGGACAAGGTCCTCTTCGACACCGGGCACCAGTCCTATGTGCACAAGCTGCTCACGGGGCGGCAGGACTTCTCCCGGCTCCGTGCCAAGGGGGGCCTGTCGGGCTACCCGTCGCGGGCCGAGTCGGCGCACGACGTCATCGAGAACAGTCACGCCTCCACCGTGCTGGGCTGGGCCGACGGGCTGGCCAAGGCCAACGAGGTGCAGGGCCGGGGCGACCATGTGGTGGCCGTCATCGGTGACGGTGCGCTGACCGGCGGTATGGCCTGGGAGGCGCTGAACAACATCGCCGCTGCCAAGGACCGGCCGCTGGTCGTCGTCGTCAACGACAACGAGCGCTCCTACTCGCCCACCATCGGCGGGCTGGCCGACCACCTGGCCACCCTGCGCACCACCGACGGCTACGAGCGCTTCCTCGCCCGGGGCAAGGACGTCCTCAACCGCACCCCGGTCGTCGGCAAGCCCCTCTACGAGACGCTGCACGGTGCCAAGAAGGGCCTCAAGGACTTCATCGCGCCGCAGGGCATGTTCGAGGACCTGGGCCTGAAGTACGTCGGTCCCATCGACGGGCACGACATCGCCGCCGTCGAGTCCGCCCTGCAGCGGGCCAAGCGGTTCGGCGGCCCGGTGCTGGTGCACTGCCTCACCGAGAAGGGCCGCGGGTACCGGCCCGCCCTCGCCGACGAGGCCGACCACTTCCACACCGTCAACAGGATCGACCCGGCCACCGGTGAGCCCGTCGAGCCGTCCACCGGGCGCTCCTGGACCTCGGTGTTCGGCCAGGAGATGGTGGCGGTCGGCGCCGAACGGCCCGACGTGGTCGCCGTGACCGCCGCCATGCTGCATCCGGTCGGTCTCGGCGCCTTCGCCGCGGCCTACCCGGACCGGGTGTACGACGTGGGCATCGCCGAGCAGCATGCCACCGTCTCCGCCGCCGGCATGGCCACCGGGGGGCTGCACCCGGTCGTGGCCGTCTACGCCACCTTCCTGGGCCGCGCCCTCGACCAGTTGCTGATGGACGTGGCCCTGCACCGGTGCGGCGTCACCTTCGTCCTGGACCGCGCCGGTGTCACCGGCCCGGACGGCGCCTCCCACCACGGCATGTGGGACCTGTCCGTCCTCCAGTGCGTCCCGGGGCTGCGGATCGCCGCACCCCGCGACGCCGAGCGGCTGCGCGACGAACTGCGGGAGGCACTCGAAGTGGCCGACGCGCCGACCCTGCTGCGGCTGCCCAAGGCCGAGGTGGGCGAGCCCATCGAGGCGCTGCGGCGCACCGGGGGCGTGGACGTGCTCCGTGAGGGTGCGGGCGAGGACGTGCTGCTGGTCGGCGTCGGTGCCATGGTGCCCGCCTGCCTGGAGGCCGCCGCACTGCTGGCCGCGCGGGGACTCGGGGTGACGGTGGCCGACCCGCGCTGGGTCAAGCCCGTGGATCCGGCGCTGGTGGGGTTCGCGGAGCGGCACCGGGTGGTCACCGTCGTCGAGGACGGCGTGCGGACGGGCGGTGTGGGTTCCGCCGTCGGCCAGGCATTGCGGGACGCGGAGGTGGACGTGCCGCTGTGTTCCCTGGGCCTGCCCGAGAGCTTCCTGCCGCACGGCAAGCGGGTCGAACTCCTGGCCGAGCTGGGGCTGTCGCCGACGGGTATCGCCGCGCGCACCGGTGAGGTACTGGACCGGGCCGCGGAACGCGAGGCGGAGCACCGACGACGGCAGCGCGCCCGCAGCGGGCCCGGCCGCGCCCGGGCCGGCGCCGCACACACCGGCGAGGGGAGCGTGGCGTGAGCGACTTCGACCTGACGAAACTGCTGGCTGAGCGGGGCGCGGAGCGCTACGAACTGCACGCGCGCCACCTCAACCACCAGCTTCCGCGCATGCTGCACACGCTCGGCTTCGACAAGGTCTACGAGCGGGCCGAGGGCGCCTACTTCTACGACGCCGAGGGCAACGACTACCTGGACATGCTCGCCGGGTTCGGAGTCATGGGGCTGGGCCGCCACCACCCCGTCGTCAAGCAGGCCCTGCACGACGTGCTCGACGCACAGCTCGCCGACCTCACCCGGTTCGACTGCCAGCCGCTGCCGGGTCTGCTGGCCGAGAAGCTGCTGGCCCACGCGCCGGGGCTCGACCGCGTCTTCTTCGGCAACAGCGGTACCGAGGCCGTCGAGACCGCGCTCAAGTTCGCCCGCTACGCCACCGCACGGCCCCGCATCCTGTACTGCGCCCACGCCTTCCACGGGCTGACCACCGGCTCCCTCTCCGTCAACGGGGAGGACGGCTTCCGTGACGGCTTCGCACCGCTGCTGCCCGACACGCCCGTACCGCTGGGAGACCTGGAAGCGCTGGAGCGGGAGCTGCGGAACAAGGACGTGGCGGCGCTGGTGATCGAGCCCATCCAGGGAAAGGGGGTGCACGCGGCGCCGCCCGGGTACCTGCGGGCCGCGCGGGAGCTGCTGCACAAGCACGGCGCGCTGCTCATCGTGGACGAGGTGCAGACCGGAATCGGCCGTACCGGCGACTTCTTCGCCTACCAGCACGAGGACGGCGTCGACCCGGATCTGGTGTGCGTGGCCAAGTCGCTCTCGGGCGGCTATGTGCCGGTCGGGGCGACCCTGGGCAAGGAGTGGATCTTCAAGAAGGTCTACTCCTCCATGGACCGCGTGCTGGTCCACTCGGCGAGTTTCGGTGCCAACGCGCAGGCCATGGCCGCCGGGCTCGCCACCCTCGCCGTGATGGAGGACGAGGGCCTCACCGAGAACGCGCGCCGCACCGGTGCGGAGTTGCGCGACCGGCTCGCCGCCCTCGTGGGGAAGTACGAGCTGCTGCACGAGGTGCGGGGCCGGGGGCTGATGATCGGCATCGAGTTCGGCAAGCCCAGGTCACTGGGCCTGCGCAGCCGCTGGACCATGCTGCAAAGAGCACGCAAGGGCCTGTTCGCGCAGATGGTCGTCGTCCCGCTGCTGCACAAGCACCGCATCCTCACCCAGGTCTCCGGTGACCACCTGGAAGTCATCAAGCTCATCCCGCCACTGGTGGTCGGGCAGGACGAGGTCGACCGTTTCGTGAGCGCCTTCACGCAGGTCATGGACGACGCGCACAACGGGGGCGGTCTCATGTGGGACTTCGGGCGCACCCTGATCAAGCAGGCCGTGGCGGCGCGGTGAGCAGCAGCGGGACCCGCTGAGCCGTACGGGAAGCGCGCGGTGCGGGCCGGGGCAGGCGTCCCCGGCCCGCACCGCGTCGGCTCACTGTCGCGCAGGGGGCCGGGCATTTCGCCGGGTTCCTTCTGCGACGCCGTCTCACGGGCGGGTCGGCTGCGCAGCCGACGGGGCAGCCGGTCGCGTTCCTGTCCGCGGGGCTCAGTCCTCCAGCATGCGGGTCCGCAGCCTGGTGCGGGTCCCCTCACCGAGACCGAGGCCCTCGGTCAGATAGGTCTCCACGCTGCCCCAGGTCTCGTCGATCATGGTGAAGGCCGCGTGCAGGTAGGCGGCGCGGGCGTCGAAGAGCGGCGCCAGCAGCGCCAGCACCTCGGGCGACATCCCGGCCTTCGAAGCGGAACTGCGGTGCACCTTGTACCGACGGTGCGGGTCGTTGGACAGCAGGTAGTCGGCCTCGATGGCGTCGCGGTCCACGCCGAGGGCCAGCAGCGTGATCGCCACCGAGAGGCCCGCCCGGTCCTTGCCGGCGGCGCAGTGCATCAGCGCGGGCACGCTGTCCTCGGCGAGCGCGTGCAGGATGCGGCTGTGCTCGGCCGTGCGGGCTGTGATCATGGTGCGGTAGGAGGCCGTCATGCGCTCGGCGCCCAGTCCGTCGCCGAGGATGGCCTGGAGCTGCTCCAGCTCGCCCTCCCGCACCATCTTCCAGAACTCGGCCCCGTCGGCCGGGTCGGAGAGCGGGATGTTGACGTTGCGCACCCCCGGCAGCGTGATGTCCGGGCCGTCGAGCTTACGGTCGGCGGCGTTGCGGAAGTCGAAGACGGTGTGCAGCTTCAGTTCACCCAGGAAGGCCGCGTCCTCGGGGGTCGCGTGCGCCAGGTGACCGCTGCGGAAGAGCACTCCACGCCGGACCCGCCGTCCGTCCGCCGTGGGCAGCCCCCCGACGTCGCGGAAGTTGCGTACGCCGGCCAGCACCGTTTCGGCGAACTCCTGAGTCACGAGTGCGCTCCCTACCGCTTGAGACGACCGTCCGTTCGACCATACGACATGGATGCCCGAGGCGATCACTTCCCGTGAGGTGACCCGTGCGACAGGCGGTCCGGCGGCGGCTCGCCGTACGCTCGCACCGTGAGTGAGGAGCTGTTTCCCCGCCCGGCCCACCAGGTCGCCCCCGGCGCCGTGCACCTGCCCGGGTGGTTGGACCACGGGGCGCAGGAGGAGCTGCTGGCGGCGTGCCGGCGCTGGTCCCTGCCGCCGGCCGGGCTGCGGACGGTACGGATGCCCGGCGGGGGCGAGATGTCGGTACGGCAGCTCAGCCTGGGACGGCACTGGTACCCGTACGGGTACGCGGAGACCGTCGTGGACGGCGGTGGGGAGCGGGTGAAGCCCTTCCCCGGGTGGCTGGGGGAGTGGGCCAGGGCCGCCGTGGACGACGCCACCCGGGTGTCCCGCGCCGCGTCGGTGGAGGAAGGCCGGGCGAGCGGCGGGGACGGAGAAGCGCCCGGTGGTGAGCGGTGCGCCGCCCCGTACGACATCGCACTCGTCAACTTCTACGGTCCCGGTGCCCGGATGGGCATGCACCGCGACAGCGACGAGCGGACGGACGCGCCCGTCGTCTCCTTCAGCCTCGGAGACACCTGCGTCTTCCGCTTCGGCAACACCGTCTCGCGGGGCAAGCCGTGGCAGGACGTGACGCTGCGCAGCGGTGACGCCTTCGTCTTCGGCGGGCCCGCACGCCTGGCCTACCACGGGGTGCCGCGCACCGAACCGGATTCGGCGCCGCCTGCGCTGGGGCTGCGGGGCCGCGTCAACGTCACGGTGCGGGCGTACTGAGGGCGTACCGAGGGGCTGCGGGCCGGTACGCCGACGGGCCGGATCTCCGGTGAACTGACGGACCGCGCGGGCGTATTGGGGCGAATTGCGGTCTGTCAAGCGGAAGCCGGGCGGGTTCACTCGTTGGGAGCTGGCGAGCCATGGCGAATGCCCCGTTCGGGTCAGATGGGAGCGTGGGCGCGAGCTAGCGTGACCATGGCGCCGTCACCTTTCTCACCTCTTCTTGACACCTCAACTCCTTTCGAGGATCCCATGGCCGAACCCCCGAGCAACGCGGTGCGGACACCGGGAGGAACAGGACCCTCCCCTTCCGCTTCGCTGGTCGTCCCCCCTCCCGGTCCTCCCCGCCCTCCCGGCAGGCACGGCGCCGGGCGACGGCGGCACGGCAAACCCCGCGCGCGGGACGCCTCACGCGGCGGCGGTCCCCGCGAGAGCGTGGGCGACGCCGCCGTACGTCGCAGACTCGTCCGGCTCGCCGTCCTGCCCGCCGGGCTGATCGCTCTCACCGGTGCCGCCACCGTCACCTGGCTGCTGCGAAGTTGCGAGGGCGCCGGTTCCCTCGGCGCGCCACTGTGGGGTGTGCTGGCCGTCGGCGCCGTGGTGGCGGGCACCGTCCTGGCCGCCGCGACCGCCTTCGCCGTCGCCGAGGCCCGCGGCACCGCCGAGCGGTGCGCCGCGCTGCGCCGGGCCACCCTCCGCGGTCAGGCCGAACTCCGCTCCATGCTCTGGGCATTACGCCACGGGGAGCGACCCGTGGCGCGTACCCGTGCCCCGCAGGGTGAGCCGGACGGTGACGGCCTCGACCTGCTCGCCTACCAGGCCGCGCTCGCCCAGTGCGGGGCAGAGGCCGCCGTCGCGGAAGCGGCCGCGCTGACGGGGCGTTCCGGCGGCGGAGGCGCGGAGAAGATGGAGGTCTTCGTCAGCCTCGCCCGCCGCCTCCAGTCGCTGGTCCACCGGGAGATCCGCTGCATCGACGAGCTGGAGCACGAGGTCGAGGACCCCGACCTGCTCAAGGGCGTCTTCCACGTCGACCACCTCGCCACCCGCATCCGGCGCCACTCGGAGAACCTCGCCGTGCTCGGCGGCGCCGTGGCCCACCGCCGGTGGACCCGTCCGGTGTCCCTGTCGGAGGTGCTGCGCTCCGCCATCGCGGAGGTGGAGCACTACACCAGGGTGCAACTGGTCCCGCCCATCGACGGCGCCGTGCGCGGGCACGCCGTGGCCGACGTCATCCACCTGCTGGCCGAACTGATCGAGAACGCCACGGTGTTCTCCGCGCCGGAGACCCATGTACTGGTCCGCACCCAACTGGTGACGGCCGGGCTCGCGGTCGAGATCGAGGACCGGGGCCTGGGCATGAACCCCGGCGAGCAGCAACAACTGAACGCCGTGCTCGCCGAACCGACGGACATCGACGTGCCCGCGCTGGTGCGGGACGGCCGTATCGGGCTCTACGTCGTCGCCGCCCTCGCCCGGAGGCACGGTGTCGTTGTCCAGCTCCAGCACAACATCTACGGCGGAGTGCAGGCCGTGGCCGTGCTGCCCCGCCGCCTGCTGGGTGAGGCAGCGAGCGACGGCCAGGCGCTGGGAGAGAGCTCCGGGACACTGCCGACCGGCGGACAGGGCGGCGGAACCTCCGAGGCCGCCGGTACGGCCGGGGGCGGCACCGGCGGGGCCGGTGGAACGCCCTTCGCGGGGTCTGCCACGAAGGGCTCCGCCACGAAGGGCCCCGTTGCGGGTTCCGCAGTGCCGAGCCCCGCCGCGGGCCCGGTCACGCGGGACACCACCGCGGATCCCGCGGTGCCCGGCGCCCCCTCGGAGCCTGCCACGAAGGGGCCCGTCGCGAGGGCCGGTCCAGGGGATGCCGGGCATCGGTCGCCGTCCGCCCGGCAGGGCGGCGGACCTGGGGACGTGGGCAGGGGCGGGGACCCGGACGGGGACGCCCCCGGACCCGCCTTCCCGGGTGACCCGCGACCCCGCTCGCGTGCGCGGGGCACCTCACGGGGGCCCGCCACCCCCGCTCCGCCGACGCCGTCGCACTCCACGGACCCGGCGACCCGTTCAGCGGACCTGGCGGGTCACCTCACGGAACCGGCCTCCCACCCCGCGGATCCGGCAACGCCTCCCGCGGACGTGGCGGGTCACCTCACGGATCCGGCTTCCCCTCCCGCGGATTCGGCCTCCCGGCCCGCCGAACCGGGGGAGCGCCCCTCGAACGCGACCGACCGCCCCACGAACGCGGCCGCCGGTCCCGCGGGCGGGACCGGCCATCGCGGCAAGGGCGCCCGTGACCGGGCGGGGCGCGCGTCGCAGGCGCGCCGTCCGGCAGCGTCGGCACAGCAGGCGCGCGGCCGGGGGCGCGGTGCGTACCCGGCGAGCGGCGAGGGCACGGACGCGGCCGAAGGGGAGGCGGGGCGCCCGCCGTTGCCCAGACGGCAGCGGCAGGCTCGGGCGGGGGCCGAAGCGCGCGAGTCCCCGCCACGGCCCGAGGATGCCCACGGCGGGACCCCGCGCGATCCCGGGCTGATGGCCGCCTTCCGCCGGAGCGGCACTCCCGCGCACGGCGTCGACGGTCCGGCGGGTGGATCTCCGCCGCCGGACCGAGGAGAAGAGCGTGACCATGGTGAGTGAGGCCCCGGCCCCGCGGGCAGCGCCACCGACCTGTCGTGGCTGCTGGCGGCGCTGGTGCAGCGCGTACCGCGTGCGAGCAGCGCCCTGTTGCTGTCCGCGGACGGGCTGGAGCCGGACACCGCTGACCATATGGCGGCGCTCTCCTCGGCGCTGTACGCGCCGGCCCGGAGCCTCGGGATGCGGATGGCGGACAGCGGCGGGGTGCGGCAGGTGGTGGTGGAGCTCGGCCAGTCGCTGCTGTGCGTCTCACGGGCCGGGCAGGGGATGTGCCTTGCGGCGCCGGCCCGGCGGGAGGCGGATGCCGCTGTGCTGGGGTACGAGATGGCCGTGCTCGTCAAGCAGGTCGGTCCGCTGCCGGTCACGCCCGCACGGCAGTCCGGCTTGTCGTGACCGTCGCGGTCGCGCTTTCTGCGCTTTCTGCGCTTTCTGCGCTTTCTGCGCTCTCTGCGCTCCGGCGCGCTGTTGCCGTGTCCCGGGCGACGGTGAAAGAAGCTGTGCGGAACCGTTGTTTCTGCTTCGCCCCCTGTGGTGTCTTGTGGGTTATGGCAGCCAAGTCATGGGCACGACGGAGTTTTCTGACGGCAAGTGGCGGCGCTCTGGCGGGTTATGCCGCCCTCAGGGAGCAGAAGGCGGCCTTCGCCGCCGGACGGGGACGCGCCGACGGACAGGAGTGGGACGGCGATCCCACGGTCTTCGAAGTCGGCCGCGAACCGGCGCGCGCGGCCCTCATCCCCTACCGCGACACGAGGTCCGCGCTGCGCGGCGAGCGGAATCGTTCGCCCTACTACCGGTCACTGAACGGCACATGGCGCTTCCACTGGGCCGAGAACCCCGACAAGCGTCCCGAGGGCTTCCACCGCCCCGACTTCGACGACGGCGACTGGGACCGCCTGCCAGTCCCCGCCAACTGGGAGATGCACGGCTACCGGGAGCCCATCTACCTCAACATCCGCTACCCGTGGGTCGGTTACGAGGAGCCGGAGCCGCCCGCGGTGCCCAAGGAGTTCAATCCGGTCGGCTCCTACCGACGCACCTTCACCGTGCCGGGGGACTGGAACGGCAGACGCACCCTGCTCTCCTTCCAGGGCGTCAAGTCCGCCTTCTTCGTGTGGGTGAACGGCCGGCAGGTGGGCTACAGCGAGGACAGCTACACCCCGGCCGAGTTCGACATCGGCGCACACCTGCGCGAGGGTGACAACACCCTGGCCGTCCAGGTCCACCGCTGGTCGGACGGCAGTTGGCTGGAGGACCAGGACATGATCGATCTGTCCGGCATCTTCCGCGACGTCTACCTGTACTCGGTGCCCCGCGTCCACCTCGACGACGTGGAGGTGCGCACCGCACTCGACGACGCCTTCACCGAGGCGGAGCTGACCGTCCGCACCCGGGTACGCAACACCACCGACACGGCAGGGGAAGCGCACACTGTCACGGCTGTCCTCCACGGCGCGGACGGGCACCAGGTCGATACCGGTCCCCTCACCGGTACCGTCCGGCCTCCCGCGGGCGGCGTCGCGGAGGTGGACCTGACCGGTACGGTGCACCGCCCGAAGCTGTGGTCCGCGGAGAGCCCCGCGCTCCACACCCTCGTCCTGACTGTCGAAGGGCCCGACGGGAAGCGGACCGAGACCCACCGGGTGCGGTGCGGTTTCCGGAGGCTGACCTTCGGATCCGGCAGGCTGGAGATCAACGGCAAGCCGCTCGTCCTCGCGGGCACCAACCGGCACGAGTCGGACCCGGTGCACGGGCAGGCGGTGCCCGAGGAGACGATGCGGCGCGACATCGAGCTGATGAAGCAGCACAACATCAACGCCGTCCGCACCTCGCACTACCCCAACGCGCCGCGCTGGCTGGAGCTCTGCGACGAACTGGGGCTCTACGTGGTGGACGAGGCCAACCTGGAGACCCACGGCGTCCGCGACACCCTGCCCGCCTCCCTCCCGGAGTGGACCGACGCCTGTGTGGACCGGGCGCGCAGCATGGTCGAACGCGACAAGAACCACCCCTGCGTGGTCATGTGGTCGCTCGGCAACGAGGCAGGCAGCGGCGACAACTTCGCCACGATGGCCGACTGGATCCACGAGCGCGACGCGAGCCGCCCCGTGCACTACGAGGGCATGAGCGCGGTCGCCGACGTGGAGAGCCGGATGTACTCCCCGCCCTCGGACGTCGAGGAGTACGGCAGGTCGGGCAACCCGAAGCCGTTCCTGCTGTGCGAGTACGCCCACTCCATGGGCAACAGCACGGGCAACCTCCAGGAGTACTGGGACGTCTTCGAGAAGTACCCCAACCTGCACGGCGGCTTCATCTGGGACTGGGTCGACCAGACGATCCGCAAGCCGGTGCCGGGCGACCCCTCGCGCACCTATTCCTCCTACGGCGGCGACTGGGTGGAGGGCTACCCCACCGACGGCATCTTCTGCTGCAACGGGGTCGTCCGCTCCGACCGCAGCCCGGAGCCGGAGCTGGCCGAGGTCAAGCACGTCTACCAGCGCTTCTCCTTCGCGGGCGAGCGAGCGGCCGAGGGCGAGGTGAAGATCGCCAACAAGCAGTTGTTCACCCGGCTCGACGCCTACGACCTGCGCTGGGAGGTCACCCGGGACGGCGAGCGGCAGCAGTACGGCACCGTGCGGCCCCCCGCGGCCGAGCCGGGGTCGACGGGCACGGTGCACCTGCCGCTGAAACGCCCGGGCAAGCCCGTGCCCGGTGCCGAGTACTGGCTGGTGCTCTCCCTCGTCCTGCGCCGCCGCACCCCGTGGGCGAAGGCCGGACACGTGGTGGCGGCCGAGCAGCTCCCGCTGACGGCCTGGCAGGCCCCGGCGCCCGAGGAACCCGGGGACGAGACGCTGCCGCCCGTCGAGTACGAGGAGAGCGGTAAGCAGATCACCGTCACCGGCCGGGACTTCTCCCTCACCCTGGACAAGGACAGCGGGACGCTCACCGACTTCCGGCACCAGGGAGCGGTTCTGGTCTCCGCGGGGCCGGTGCCCAACTTCTGGCGCGGGCCCACCGACAACGACATCGGACGGGACTTCCACAAGACCGCCGCCACCTGGAAGGAGGCGGGTGCGCGGCGCACCACGGACGAGGTGAAGGTGGCGCGCGAGAACCGCTCCGTCGTCACCATCGAGGTCCGCGCCACCCTGCCGACCTCGCCGGCCACCTCCGCGTACACCACCGTCTTCACGGTGCGCGGCGACGGCGAGGTCCGCGTCACGCACACCCTGGAGCCCGGCAAGAACCTGCCCGACCTGCCCATGGTCGGCGCGCTGCTCACCCTGCCCGGGGGCCGGTCGGCCTTCACCTGGTACGGCCGCGGGCCGCAGGAGAACTACTGGGACCGCAGGAGGGGCGCGTTCGTGGGACGGTACCGCTCCACCGTGGAGGAGCAGTACACCGCTTACGTACGGCCGCAGCAGTGCGGCAACGTCACCGGCGTGCGGTGGGGCGAGCTGAGCGGCAAGGACGGGACAGGGCTGCGCGTGAGCACCGAGCCGGGCGAGCACCTGGAGCTGAGCGCGCTGCGGTACACGCCCGCCGACCTGGACGGCCCCCGGCACCCGTACGAGCTGAAGCCCCGCAAGGAGACGGTGCTGGGCGTCAACCACCGCCAGATGGGGCTGGGCGGCAACGACTCCTGGGGAGCGGCGCCACTGGAGCAGTACCTCCTTCACGCCGACCGCACCTACCGCTACGGTTACCGCCTGCGCGCCGTGTGACGCACGGCGCTCAGACGGCAGACGGTACAGGTGAGCGGGGAAGGGACGAGACGTGACGGAACGGCGGGACGACTTCACGACCGTGGCGGACGGAACCCGGGTGGCGACCTTCACCTGGCTGCCCCAGGGGGACGTCCGGGCGCTCGTGCAGCTCGCCCACGGCGCGGCCGAACACGCCCTGCGCTACGAGGCCTTCGCCCGCTTCCTGAACCGCAACGGCTACGCCGTCGTCGCCTCCGACCACCGGGGGCACGGGGCGACGGCGCAGTTCACCGGCGGCTACGGCGCCGTCGGTGCGGAGGGCTGGCGCGCCACGGTCACCGACCTGAAGGAGGTCGGTGACCGGGCGCGTGCCCACCTGCCCTCCGACATCCCGTTCTTCCTCCTCGGGCACAGCATGGGCTCCCAGTTGGCCCGGGACTACGCCCAGGAGTACGGGGGCCGCCTCTCCGGGCTGGTGCTCTCGGGCACCTTCCGTTCGCTTCCCGGCTGCGAGATCGACAGCGCCGTGCGGCGGCTGGAGCAGGAGATCGCCGAGCAGGGGCGAGACGCACCGTCCGCGTTCACCGCCGAGCTGTTCGCCTCGTTCAACGACCCCTTTCCGCACCGCACCGGTTACGAGTGGCTCTCCCGGGACGAGGCCGAGGTGGACGCCTACGCCGAGGACGAGCGCTGCGGCTTCTCCTTCAGCGCGGGTTTGTCCCTGGACTGGGTGCTGGCCAACCGCAAGATCAACGATCCGGAGCAGTTCCGCCGCATCCCGCGCGAGCTGCCCGTCCACATCGCGGTGGGCGAACTGGACCCCTGCCACCAGCGCCTGACCCTCGTGGCCGAACTGCTGGAGGACTTCCACTACCTGGGCTCGCACGACGTGAGCCGGCGCGTGTACGAGGGCGCGCGGCACGAGATCCTCAACGAGACCGACCGCGAGCAGGTCAGGGCCGACCTGCTGGAGTGGTTCGAGAGCCACCTGGACGTGGCGCCCCGGTACCGCCCCGGCAGCTGACGCGCTGAGAACCGGGGCAGCCGACGCCCGCCTGTCGGCCGGTCAGGCCCCGCGCGCCCAGGACCTGGCGAAGTCCCCGGGCGAGGACGGGCGCGCGTAGTACCAGCCCTGCGCCGTGTCGCAGCCCAGCTGCCGCAGCTGCTCGGCCTGGCTCTCCGTCTCCACGCCCTCGACGGTCACGGCCAGGCCGAGCGCGTGCGCGAGCGAGACGATGCCCTCCACGAACGTGAGGTCCACCGGGTCGGCGGGGTGGCGCTGGAGGCCCTGGGTGAAGGACCGGTCCAGCTTCAGCGTGGTGGCCGGCAGCTTGCGCAGGTTGGCCAGGTTCGAGTAGCCGGTCCCGAAGTCGTCCAGGGCGATGTCCACGCCCAGGTCCGCCAGTTGCCACAGCGGCTTCAACTCGTCCTCGTCCGCACTGATCAGCGCCGACTCGGTCACCTCCAGGCAGAGCGAGGACGGCGCCACCCCGGCGGACTCCAGCACCGCCACGATGTCCGGCACCAGGTCCGGGTGGTGCAACTGCCGGGGAGAAAGGTTGACGTTGACGCGCATCGGCCGGCCACCCGCCCAGGTGCAGGCCTGCGAGACGGCCTGCTGCAGCACCCAACGGCCCAGCGGCACGATGAGACCGGTGTGCTCGGCCAGCGGGATGAAGCGGTCGGGGCCCAGCCGCCCGTGCACCGGGTGCCGCCAGCGCACCAGCGCCTCGGCGCCGTCCACCCGGCCGTCGCTCATCCGGATCAGCGGCTGATACTCCAGGAAGAACTCGTCGCGCTCCAGCGCCCGGGGCAGGTGGTTGGTGAGGCTGTGCCGGTCGATGGCGCGGGCCTCGGAGTCCGGGTCGGCCAGCGCGAACCGGTTGCCGCCCGCGTCCTTGGCCCGGTACATGGTGATGTCCGCGCTGCGCAGCACCTCGGCGGGCTCCAGCGATCCGGAGGCCCCCTCGACGATGCCGATGCTGGCCCGCACGGACAGCTCCCGCCCCTCGACGCTGATCGGTGTGGCCAGCGCCGCCAGCAGGGAGCGCGCCAGGCAGGTGACCTCTTCGGTGTCCTCCGGGTCCGACATCAGCACGACGAACTCGTCGCCGCCGATCCGCGCCACCAGGTGGGCGGGCGCCGTGGTGCAGGAGTGCAGCCGCTCGGCGACCGCCACCAGCAACTGGTCGCCGACCGCGTGCCCCAGGCTGTCGTTGACGGCCTTGAAGCCGTCGATGTCCAGGTAGCACAGCCCGAAGCGGCTCATCCCGCCGCCCGGCGTCAGGATGCGGTCCAGGCGCTCGGCGAACAGCGTGCGGTTGGGCAGCCCCGTCAGCTCGTCGTGGGTGGCCTCGTAGCGCAGCCGCAGGTGCAGCAGGCGGCGCTCGGTGATGTCCTCCATCAGCGCCAGCTGGTACCGGGGCTCCCCCTCGGCGTCGCGCAGCAGCGAGACGGTCAGGTTGGTCCACAGCACGGTCCCGTCGGGACGCTGGTAGGGCTTCTCCACGCGGAAGTGGTCGCGCCGTCCCGCGGCCAGCTCACGGTGCAGTCGCCACACCTCCGGGGCGTCGTCCGGATGCACCCAGTCGTTGATGTTGCGGCGCCGCATCTCCTCCTCGGAGCGCCCGAACATCCGGGCCAGCGCCCCGTTGGCGTCCCGCAGCCGGCCGTTCATGTCGGCGATGCCGATGCCGAGGGTGGCGTCCTTGAACACCGCGCGGAAGCGGGTCTCGGAGGCGTGCAGGGCCTCCTCCACGGCGGTCTGCGCGGCCAGCGCGGCCCGTGAGAGCGCCTCCTGCTCGGCCAGAGTGCGCTCCCGCACGGCGAAGGCGAACCCCGCGGCGAGCGCGTGCTGAAGCCGGGAGCAGCGGGAACGGGTCTCGTCCACGCCGAGCGCGCCCGGGGCGCCGGGGGCCGGGCCGAGCTCGGCCGCGTAGAGCACCAGGTAGGACTCGACGACGCCGAGGATGTGCGGCAGCGCATCAGGGCTGGTGCAGTGCGCCTCGTCCACCAGCGCCCGGCCGACCTCGCGCCCGGCCGCGGGGGTGAACGGCTGGGCGTGCAGGGCCTCGCCCAGCCGGACGGCCAGCGGGTGGAGGAAGTCCTCCAACTCGGCGCGGGTCAGCGACGTCTGGGTCGCCGGGAAGACGGCGCGGCTCCAGATCCGTGCGAACCGGCGCGGCCCGTTTGCGCCGTCCGTACCGGCCGCGCCACCGTCGGTCCGCTCCTCGCGCTCGTCCTTGGAGGTCACGCGGCGCTGCCCGCCTTGCGCCCGACCCCGGCGAAACCGCCGAAGACGGCGGCGTCCTCGTGCTCCGGCGGCCCGTCGGGGCGCCACAGCGGCGCCGACACCAGCCCGGGGTCGACCATCTCGAACCCCTCGAAGAACCGCTGGACGTCCTCTTTCGGCCGGAACACCAAAGGGGCGTCGGCGCTGCTGTAGACCTCCTGGAGGCCGGCTCCGCCGTCCCGCCGCGGTCCGCCCTCGGGGGAGCCGTGGGAGAGCACCAGCAGGCTGCCGGGTGCCAGGTGGCGGGACAGCTCGGCGAGGCACTTGTGCGGCTCGTCACGGTCCTCGACGAAGTGCAGCAGCGCCACCAGCATGAGGGCGACGGGGCGCTCCAGGTCGAGGAGTTCCTCCACCTCGGGCGCCTCCAGGATGTCCTGCGGCGAGCGGAAGTCCGCCGACACGATGCCGACGCGGTCCTCGTCCTTGAGGACCGCCCGGCTGTGGGCGACGGCCACCGGGTCGTTGTCGACGTAGACCACGCGGGCCTCCCTGTCGAGGGCGTGGGCCACCTCGTGGACGTTGCCGAAGGTGGGGATGCCCGAGCCGATGTCCAGGAACTGGGTCACGCCCTGGTCGGCCGCGAAGCGGATGGCGCGGCGCAGGAACGCGCGGTTGCTCTGCATGATCTTCGGGAGTCCGGGCCACGCCTGGATCGCCTGCCGCGCCGCCTCGCGGTCGACCTCGAAGTTGTGCGAGCCGCCGAGGTAGTAGTCGTACATCCGCGACACACTCGGCACCGCGAGGTCGATGCCGTGGGGGGCCCAGGCGGGACGTTCCATCGAGGGGTCTCCAGCTCGCTGCGTTCACCGGTGGGTTCCGGTCGGGCCCATGAGGCTAACGACCGAGCGGCGGCACACGGAAGGAAACAGCGTTACTGGGGCTGGATCTTGCCCGGGCCGCACGAACGTGGCCGGGAGGTATCGGGGCATAGTGAACCCCGGCATGATTTAATTGCGAGCTGTTTGCAAGAACGTGGGATGTTTAACAAGGAGTGTGCCACAGATGACTGCCCGGACGGTACGGACAGCCGGCGCGATGGCCACGGCCGCCGTCGTCCTCGCGTCGGGTGCGGCATGCTCCGCCCCCGGTGGCGGGGACGGCTCCGGCGGCGGCACGGACGCGGTCACGGTCGGCGTCGCCCAGGAGCCGGAGACTCTGAGCCCGTTGCTCGGCTACGGCAAGGAGGGCAACTCGAAGATATTCGACGGCCTCCTCACCCACGACGCCCGGATGCACCTGAAGCCCGCCCTCGCCGCCCGGCTGCCGAAGGTGAGCGAGGACGGCCGGACCTACACCTACGACCTGCGCAAGAGCGTCAGCTTCAGCGACGGGAAGCCCTTCACCTCACGGGACGTCGTCTACACCTACGAGACGATCCTCGACAAGAAGACCAACAACGCCTCCAGGAGCGAACTCGACGCCGTCAAGAGCGTCGAGGCCCAGGGCAGGCACCGGGTCGTCTTCCACCTCAAGTACCCCTACGCGCCCTTCGCCGAGCGCACCGTCCTGCCCATCGCCTCGCAGGCCGCCGCCTCCCGTACCGACGTCAACACCGGCTCCTACAACACGAAGCCCGTCGGCACCGGGCCGTACGCCCTGACGAGCTGGCGCAAGGGCGAGAAGCTCAGCTTCAAGGCCAACCCGCACTACTGGGGCCGCAAGCCGAAGGTCGAGCGCTTCACCGTCGCGGTCATCGAGGACGACGACGTGCGCGCCACCCGGCTGCGCTCCGGCGACCTGGACGGTGCAATCCTCCCGCCGAACCTCGCCAAGTCCTACGAGAAGGACGAGGACAAGCGCACCTTCAGGGCCCAGACAGCCGACTACCGCGCCGTCACACTGCCCAGCGACAACCCGGTGACCGGCGACAAGGCGGTCCGCCGCGCCCTCGACCTGGCCGTGGACCGCAAGGCGATGGTGAAGTCCGTCCTCAACGGCGCCGGCAAGCCCGCCTACGGCCCGCTGCCCACCGACAGCCCCTGGTTCGCCAAGGGCACCGCACGCCCGCACGACCTGGACCGGGCGAAGACGATCCTCGACAAGGCGGGCTGGAAGCCCGGAAAGGACGGCATCCGCCGCAAGGGCGGCAAGCGGGCAGCCTTCACGCTCTGGTACTTCTCCGGCGACAAACTCCGCCAGGACCACGCCCTGGCCTACGCCTCCGACGCCAAGAAGGCCGGCATCGACGTCCACGTCCAGGCCGGCAGCCGCGAGGTCGTCCGGCCCAAGGTCGAGCACGACGCGATGCTGCTGGGCAACGGCTTCCCCGCCGACCCCGACTTCGACCTCTACCCGACGCTGCACTCCTCGCAGGCCGGCAACGGCTGGAACAACCTGGCCTACTACCACGACAAGACCGTCGACGAACAGCTGGACGCCGCCCGCCGCAGCCGCGACTCCGAGGACCGCAAGGCCGCCTACGCCAAGGTCCAGCGAGCCGTGGCGAAGAACCCCGGATACACCTTCCTGACCACCATCGACCACGTCTATGTCGTCGATGACAAGTGGCAGGGGCTGACCACCCAGGTCGAGCCGCACGACCACGGCATCGGCGCCGGCCCCTGGTGGGACGTGCAGGACTGGCAGCCGAAGAAGTGACCCGAACGAACACGGCGGTGCCCACCACGCCCGCCGAGCCCGCACCGGCCGCGCGGCAGCGCACCGGGCGACGGGCCCTGTGGGGGCCGGCCGCCCGGCTGACGGGGCGGCGGCTGCTGGCCGCCGTGCCCGTGCTGGCCGCGGTCACCTTCGGCGTCTTCGCGGTCGCCGCCGCCTCCCCCTTCGACCCGGTCCAGCAGTACGCGGGCGCCGCCGGGCTCAGCGCCTCCCAGAAGACGCTCGACCAGTTGCGCGCCAACCTGCACGTCGACGGGCCCTTCTGGCAACGGTGGTGGGACTGGCTGACCGACGCGCTCGGGGGCGACCTGGGCGAGGCCACCTCGCTGCGGCAACCCGTCGCGCAGGTCATCGGCGAGCGCCTGGGCTGGTCGCTGCTGCTGTGCGCGGTCGGCTTCGCCCTCGCCCTGCTGGCCGGCACCGTCCTCGGCGTCACCGCCGCCCGCCGCAGGGGCGGAGTGTTCGACCGGACGGTCACCTCGCTTGCCTACACGCTGGAGGCGGCACCGCCGTTCTGGCTCGGGTTGCTGGGCATCTGGCTGTTCGCCGTGCGGCTCGGCGTCCTGCCGGCCGGCGGGCTCACCGACAGCGGCAGCGACGTCGTCACCGCGGGCGGCCTGCTGCGCCACCTCGCCCTGCCCGCAGTGGTGCTGGGCGTCTCGCAGGTGCCGTGGTTCCTGCTCTACGTACGTCAGGGGGTCGGCGACGCGCTGGAGGAGGACGCGGTGCGCGGCGCCCGCGCCCGGGGCCTGGCCGAGCGCACCGTCCTGCTGGGGCACGCGCTGCGCTCCGGGCTGCTGCCCGTGCTGACGCTCATCGGCTCGCGCATCCCCGAACTCATCACCGGCGCCCTGCTGGTGGAGACCGTCTTCAGCTGGCCCGGCATCGCCTCGGCCACCGTCAAGGCCGCCACCGCCGCCGACTTCCCGCTGCTGGCGGCCCTCACCACGCTGGCGACGGTCGCGGTGCTGGCGGGCAACCTCCTCGCCGACCTGCTGTACGGACTGGCCGACCCACGCGTGGCCCTGGAGGAGATGTGACTGCCGCCACCGCGCTCGGTACCGCCGCCGCACCCCGCGCGGTCCGCCGCGGGCCGCGCCTGTGGATGTGCGCCGGCCTGGTCGTGGCGATCCTGGCGGCCGTCGTCCTGGTGCCGCTGTTCGTCCCGCTGGACGAACAGGCCGTCGACATGACCGCCAAGCTCCACGCACCCTCCCTCGCCCACCCGTCCGGCACCGACGACCTGGGGCGCGACGTGCTGCTGCGGTGCGTCTACGGGCTGCGCGTCTCGCTGCTGGTCGGGGTGGTCGCCGCGCTCACCGCCACCGTGATCGGCACCGCCGTCGGTGCGGCGGCCGGCGCGGCGGGCGGCCGTACGGACCGGATGGTGATGCGCGTCGTGGACGTCTTCTCCTCCGTTCCGCACCTTCTGTTGGGCATCTTCATCGTGGCGATGTTCCGCCCGGGCGTATGGCCCGTGGTCGTCTCGGTCGGACTCACCCACTGGCTGTCCACCGCGCGGATCGTACGGGCCGAGGTGCTGTCCCTGCGCTCCCGGGACTTCGTCGATGCCGCCGTCTCCGGCGGGGCCTCCCGCTGGCGGGTCGGCGTGCGGCACCTGCTGCCCGGAGTGCTGCCCCAGGCGGGGCTGGCCGCCGTGCTGATGGTGCCGCACGCCATCTGGCACGAGTCCGCCCTCTCGTTCCTCGGGCTCGGGCTCCCCACCCACCGCGCCAGCCTCGGCAACATGATCCAGGACGCCCGGGGCACGCTGCTGGCCGGCGACTGGTGGCCCACCCTCTTCCCCGGGCTGTTCCTCATCGTGCCCACCCTCGCCGTCGCCGGGCTCGCGGGCGTGTGGCGCGAGCGCCTCAACCCCCGGCGCCGATCGGAGCTGATGCTGTGACCGCGCGGACGACGGACCGGCAGCTCACGGAGAGCCGACCCTCGGAACAGCAGAACGCAGGGCGAGACGTGACGAGCCCCGAGCCGACGGACCGGCAGCCGCTGCTGTCCGTGCGGCGGATGTCCGTGCGCTTCCGGATGCGGGGCGGACGCGAGATCGCCGCCGTCACCGACGTCTCGCTGGACCTGGCACCCGGGGAGTGCCTGGCGCTGGTGGGGGAGAGCGGTTGCGGCAAGTCGGTGCTGGCCTCCGCGCTGCTGGGACTGCTGCCGGGCAACGCGTACGTGACCGGTCAGGCGCTGCTGCACGAGGGCGGGGAGGCGCTGGACCTGCTCGCCACCGACGAGGCCACCCTGGCGCGTACCGTGCGCGGCCGGCGCGTGGGCCTCGTTCCGCAGAGCCCCGCCGCCCACCTGACGCCCGTACGTACCGTGCGCGCCCAACTGGCCGAGACCGTACGGGAGCTGACCGGGGCGCGGAAGGACGACCTGGCGGCGGCGACCCGTGCCGCCGCCGACCGTGCCGCCTTCCCCGCCGACCACCTCGACCGCTACCCGCACCAGCTGTCCGGAGGGCTCGCCCAGCGGGCGGCCACCGCGCTGGCCCTCGTCGGTGAAGCGCCGCTGCTGCTGGCCGACGAGCCCACCACGGGCCTCGACCGCGACCTGGTCGAGCGCACCGTGGACGAGCTGCGCGCCCACACCGGCGAAGGACGCGGCCTGCTGATCATCACCCACGACCTGGCCGCGGCCCAGCGTGTCGCCGACCGGGTGGCCGTGATGTACGCGGGCCGCGTCGTGGAACTGACCGACGCCCCCGGCTTCTTCGGCGCGCGCGGTCCCCGCCACCCCTACGCCCGCGGCCTGCTGGACGCCCTGCCCGACCGGGCCTTCACCCCCATCCCCGGACGGCCGCCCGAACTGGGCGACCTGCCCGAAGGCTGCGCCTTCGCCCCGCGCTGCGACCGGGCCACCGCCAGGTGCGCGACCGTACCGGCCCGGACGGACACCGTGGCCTGCCACCACCCGCTGGGTGCCGCGGAGGAGGCCCGGCGGGACGAGCGGACGGAACGGAGCCGGGCATGACGGCACCGGAGCTGCCCGGGCAGCGGCACGAGGGCCGGCCGGCCGCAGGCGAGCAGGGGGTGGTTCCCGCGCTGGAACTGCGGGGTGTCACCGCCGGATACGACCGCCGCGCACCCGTCTTCCGCGAGATGTCACTGGCCGTGGGGGAGGGGGAGGCCGTCGGGCTGCTGGGGCCCAGCGGCTGCGGCAAGTCCACCCTGGCGAAGGTCGCGGCGCTGCTGCACCGGCCCGACGCCGGCACCCTCCGGCTGGCCGGGGAACCGGTCCGCGGCTGGCGGCACCGGGCGCCCCGCGCGCAGCGGACCGCCGTCGGCGTCGTCTTCCAGCAGCCCCGCCTGGCCGCAGACCCCCGGCTGACGCTCGCCGCGCTGATCGCCGAACCGCTGCGGGCCACCGGCCGCCGGGCCGAGTCGGCGAAGCGCACCGGGGAGTTGGCGCGGGCCGTCGGCCTCGGCACGGACCTCCTCGGCCGCCGCCCGCACGAGGTCAGCGACGGCCAGTTGCAGCGCGCCTGCGTGGCCCGCGCGCTGTCCCTGCACCCCCAGATCCTGGTGTGCGACGAGATGACCGCCATGCTGGACGCCTCCACCACGGCGAGTCTCGTCGCCGTCGTGGAGGGCTACCGGGCCGACTCCGGTGCCGCGCTGCTGGCCGTCGGCCACGACCGTACGCTGCTGGAACGCTGGTGCGACCGCACGGTGGAGATGGCGCCGGGCGCCAGCGCCGCCGCTCCTCCCACCCCGGCGCCCCGCTGAGGACCGAGCGGGAGGGCGCCCGGGCGCCGGGCGTGCGGTGCGGTGGTGTCACAGCTGCACGCCGTGCCGGCGCAGGTAGGCCGACGGATCGACGTCGCTGCCGTAGCCGGGGCCGCTGCGGATCTCGAAGTGCAGGTGCGGTCCGGTGGCGTTGCCCGTCGCGCCCGAGCGGCCGATGCGCCCGCCGACCGCCACCGACTGGCCCGTACGCACCGAGATGGCCGACAGATGGCCGTACTGGCTGTAGGTGCCGTCGTGGTGCCGCAGCACCACCTGGTAGCCGTAGGCGTCGTTCCAGCCGGCCGTGACGACGGTGCCGCCCGCCACCGCCTTGACCGCGGTGCCGGTGGAGACGGGGAAGTCGATCCCCGTGTGACGCCCGGAGGACCAACTGCCGCCCGCCGCACGGTAGGGCGTACTGGGGGCGACACCGGAGACCGGGGCTGTCACCCCCTTGCTCTGCGGCGAAGTGCGCTGCGGAGCCTCCCGCTGAGGCTTGGGGTCCGGTTTCCGCTCCGCCTTGTGCTGCGGCTTCCGCTCCGGAGCGTCCCCCGCCTCGTGCGCGGGCCGGCGCTCCGTCCGCTGTCCGGACGTACGCTCCGGCTGCTGTGCGGGTTTCCGTCCGGTCCGCTGCGGGGCGCCGGTCGTCTCCAGGCGCTGGCCGGGCAGGATCAGGTCGGGGTCGGCACCGATGGTGGAGCGGTTCCGCTCGTAGAGGCGGTGCCAACCGCCCTCCACGCCGTGCGCGTCGGCGATGCCGGAGAGGGTGTCACCGCCGACCACCTGGTAGGTCGTCTGCTTCTTGAACCGCTCGGCCCTGGCACGGTCCGCCTTGGCCCGCGCCTCCGCCGTGCCCTCGCGCGTGGCGCGCCCGCCGGTCGTGGAGGCGGCGGGCCGGCCGGTCGCGGCGGAACCGGGAGAGGGCGCGGCGGCGCGTGTGGGCGCGGCCCCGGCCGGGGCGCCGTGCGGGGTGGGGGCGCCGCGAGTGAGGCCCGCGCGGGGCCCGCAGTTCGGCCAGGCCCCGGGCCTCTGCCGGTCCAGCACCTGCTCGGCGACCGTGATCTGCTCGCCCCTGGTGGCCAGGTCCGCGCGCGGGGCGTAGGCCCGCCCGCCGTAGGCCGCCCAGGTGCTCTGGCTGAACTGCAGTCCGCACGCGTCGTCTCCCTGCGCGTGACGGCCGGCGGCGCGGGCATCGCCATCCCGCTCGTCGCGGCCCAGGCCGCACCCGCCACCTCCCAGGACGTGTGGGAGAAGGTCGCCGGCTGTGAGAGCAGCGGCAAGTGGCACACCAACACCGGCAACGGCTATTTCGTGCGGCGGAGCGGGAAGGGGGTCGACGGTGGCGCCCACGTGCGGACATGGCCGGTTCCTCCGGTGCTCGGCGGTCCGCGCGCCCGCGCGGCCGGTGGCGGTCTCGTGCTGGCGGGGTGCTACAGGTCCAGGCCGCGCTCGCGCCCGAGGCGGTGTGCGGCCCGGTCGGCGACGGACTCCTCCAGGTACACCTCGCACACCAGGCGCCCGTTGCCCGACATGTTGTGCTCCAGTTCGTAGAGGCTGACCACGACCCCGTCGGGCAGCAGGAACGCGTGCTCGTAGACCGCGCACCACACATGTTCCTCGCCGGGACGGGTGCGGGGTTTGGGGATGTGAGTGATGTGGTGCCCGAGCGAGCCGGACAGCAGCCGCAGCGTCTCCGCACCCGGCCGGTCCGGGTTCTCGGCCCGCCGCAACAGCCTGCGGGCGTGCTCCGCCGAACCGTCGCGGACGAAGTCCTCCCGCCGGGGGCGCGGTTCGCCGACGGGGTCCGCTGCGGACAGGAGGTCCCCGAAGCCGGTCGGGCACCCGGCGCCCCCGTCCGGGTCCGCGTCCCCGGCGTCCGCGTCCACGCCGTGGACCTCGTCCGCCTCCCGGTGCACGCGGCGCTCCGAGACGCGCAGTGCCTCGGCGTTGTCGTAGATCTCGTGCAGTTCGTCCAGCCCGTCGGGGCTGTCGTAGCACAGCTCCCACAGCAGCAGGCTGCTGCCGTCGGCCAGCAGGAAGACGTGGCGGAAACTGCTGCACCGCAACCTGGGCGGCGGGGTGTTGCGGTGCCGCCAGCCGACCAGCTCGGCCTGGAACATCACGGCGGTGCGCAGCCGGTCGAGCACCGTGTCGGCGATGTCGAAGGGATTCCGGGCGCGGGCGAGCAGTTCCTGGAGATGGTGAGCAGGTGTCAGGTGAGCTTCTTCGCTCATCGCGGACCCTCCCGGCGTACTACCGACAACCGACCGCCCCCGCGCGCACACACCGTAGCGCTACGAGCACAGGACGCGGGAAGAGTTGGCGAAATTGCGCCCGCCGACCGGGTTGCGGAAGCGTCTTTTCGGCCGAAAGCACCGAAGTGTGCACACGTCGCCGGGGTGAGCAGCGCGCCAGGGGGAACCACAGCTACGACTGAGCCGTGACCGCCCGTGTCCGTGCCGAGACCAGGGCACCCCGCGCCGCCGGTACGGCACCCCTGACCGAAGGGAGCGCGGCGGTGACCACACTGCCCGTCGGATACGAGTCCTACTGGATGCTCTCCGCGGCGGCGGCACCCCAGCCGTCGCTGCCTTCCGACAGCCGGGTCGAGGTGGACGTCGCCGTGGTGGGCGGCGGTATCGCCGGGCTCTCCGCGGCGTGGGAGCTGGCCCGTGCCGGGCGCAGCGTCGCGGTGCTGGAGTCCGACCGGCTGGCCGCCGGGGTCACCGGCCACACCACCGCCAAGCTCTCCGCCCTGCACGGGCTCGTCTACGGTTGGCTGCGCGCCCAGCGCGGCGCCGAGGACGCCCGGCTCTACGCCCTCTCGCAGCAGGGCGCCGTCGACCACGTGGCCGACGTGGCACGGCAGCTGGGCGTGGACTGCGAGCTGGAGCGGGTTCCGGCGTACACCTATGTCGAGTCGCCGGGGCACGAGGACGAGATGCACGAGGAGGCCCGCGCGGCGGCCGAGGCGGGACTGGCGGCCTCGTACGTGACCGACGCGGGGCTGCCCTTCCGGGTGGCCGCCGCCGTACGCGTCGAGGACCAGGCGCAGTTCCACCCCCGCAAGTACCTGCTGGCGCTGGCCGAGGACATCCGGCGGCGCGGCGGCCTGCTGTACGAGCGCACCCGCGTCGTCGACCTGGACGAGGGCGAGCCGTGCGTGGTGACGGCGGAGAACTCGGGGCAGGTCGTCGCCCGCGACGTGGTGGTGGCCACCCATTACCCCGTCTTCGACCGGGCGTTGATGTTCTCCCGGCTGCAACCGCGCCGCGAGCTGGTGATCTCCGCGCTGCTGCCCGAGGAGGAGGCCCCGCGGGGCACCTACCTCTCGCCGGAGCGCGGCACCCGCTCGGTACGCACTGCGCCCTACCCGTTCGGTGACGGCCGTCGGCTGCTGATCGTCACCGGGGAGACCTTCAGCCCCGGCATGCCCGACATCGGCTCGGTCGCCGCCCGCTACGAGCGGCTCGCGGCCTGGACCTACGAGCGCTTCCCCAATGCGCGCCTGGCGCACCGCTGGGCCACCCAGGACAACGAGACGACCGACCGCGTGCCCTACATCGGCCGGTTCCACGCCGGTGCCCAGCACACCTACGTCGCCACCGGGTTCGGCGGCTGGGGGATGAGCTCGGGCGTGCTCGCCGGTCAGCTGCTGGCCGCGCACCTCACGGAGGCCGCCCTGCCGCCATGGGCCCGGCTCTACGACCCGGTGCGGCTGCGGCCCAGCGAGGGCCCGGCACTGCTGCGGCTCCAGTCGGCGGTGGCCCGCCGGTTCGTCGGTGACCGGCTGCGCCCCAGCTTCGTGGACTCCGTGGCGGAGATCTCCCCGGGGACGGGCGCCATCGTGCGGGTGCGGGGCCGGCGCTGCGCGGTGCACCGCACCGTGGAGGGCGAGCTGCGGGCCCTCTCGGCGCGCTGCACGCACCTGGGCTGCCTGGTGCGGTTCAACGACGCGGAGGCCGCCTGGGAGTGCCCCTGCCACGGGTCGCGCTTCGCCACCGACGGCTCGGTCCTCCAGGGCCCGGCCACTCGGCCGTTGGAGGAACGGGAGCTGGGCGAGGACTGAGGACCGCATCGCGGGCGCGGGGAGGACGGATGCCCGGACGCCGGCCTACAGCCAGTCCGGGTCCGTCTCCAGTACGACCGTCTCCCGCGCCGCCAGCAGGTCGAACTGCGGCCCCGTGCGGGGAAGCTCGAAGCGGAAGAAGTACCGTGCCGCCTGCCGCTTGCCCCGCAGGAAGGCGTCGTCGGGTCCGGCACCGGACGTGGCAAGGAACTGCTCCAGCCAGATCCAGGCCACCACCACGTGCCCGACCGCCTCCAGGTACACGGACGAGTTGGCCAGTGCCACCGTCGCCTCGCCGCTCTCCCACAGGCGTGCCGTGGTGGCGGGCACCCGCTCCCAGCAGGTGCGCAGGGTCGCCGCCAGTTGCGCGGACTCGCCACCGGCGTCCTCGGCACGGCGCAGCGTCTCCTCGACGGCGGCGCCCAGCGCGTGCAGCCCCTCGCCACCGCCGCGCACCACCTTGCGGCCCAGCAGGTCCAGGCCCTGGATGCCGTGGGTGCCCTCGTGGATCGGGTTGAGGCGGTTGTCGCGGTAGTGCTGCTCCACGTCGTACTCGCGGGTGTAGCCGTAGCCGCCGTGCACCTGGATGGCCAGGCTGTTGGCCTCCAGGCACCACTGCGACGGCCAGCTCTTGGCGATGGGGGTCAGCACCTCCAGCAGCAGCCCGGCCCGGGCCCGTTCCTCCTCGTGCGCGGCCGAGTGCTGCTCGTCGACCAGCTTCGCGCAGTACAGCAGCAGGCCCAGCGCGCCCTCCACGTACGCCTTCTGGGCCAGCAGCATCCGCCGCACGTCGGCGTGGTCGACGAGGGGCACCTGCGGGGCCTGCGGGTCCTTGCCGCCGGCGCCCGTCGGGCGGCCCTGCGGCCGTTCGCGTGCGTAGGCCAGGGACTTGAGGTAGCCGGTGTAGCCGAGGGCCATCGCTCCTGCGCCGACGCCGATGCGTGCGCCGTTCATCATGTGGAACATGTATGCCAGGCCCCGGTGCTCCTCGCCCACCAGGTACCCGACGGCGCCCGCCGCACCGCCGGGCCGGTGGCGGGCGCCCTCGCCGAAGTTGAGCAGCGTGTTGGTCGTGCCCCGGTAGCCCATCTTGTGGTTGAGCCCGGCCGGCACCACGTCGTTGCGCTCACCGGCCGAACCGTCGGGGGTGACCAGGTACTTGGGGACGATGAACAGCGAGAGCCCCTTGACGCCCGCGGGGCCGCCGGGGACGCGGGCGAGTACCAGGTGGACGATGTTCTGGGCGAGTTCGTGGTCGCCGCCGGAGATCCACATCTTGGTGCCGAACAGCCGGTAGGTGTCGTCCGCCTGCCGCTCGGCGCGGGTGGTCACGTCGGCGAGCGAGGAGCCCGCCTGCGGCTCGGACAGGCACATGGTGCCGAAGTACCGGCCCTCCAGCATGGGCCGCACATAGGTGTCGACCTGCTCGGGCGATCCGTGGGCGCACAGCAGCCGCGCGTTGCCGAGTGTGAGGAACGGATAGGCCGAGGTGCCGATGTTGGCCGCCTGGAAGAAGGCGAAGCAGGCGGTGGTCACGGCGTGCGGCAGCCCCATGCCGCCGGAGTCCTCGTCCATGGCGGCGGCCAGCAGCCCGGAGTCGGCGAAGACCTTCAGCGCCTCGGCCACGTCGCCGTGGGTGTGCACCCGCTCGCCGTCGAACCAGGGCTCTTCCTGGTCGTTGCGCTTGTTGTGGGGGGCGAAGTGCCGGGCGGCGATGCGCTCGCTCAGCGCGAGGGCGTCGTCGAAGGTCTCCCGGGAGTGCTCGCGGTAACGGGCGCGCCCGGTCAGCGCGGCGACGTCCAGCCAGTCGTACAGCTGGAAGTCCAGGTCGCGGCGGGAGAGCAGCGGTACGGGTGCGGCCATGGTGGTCTTCCGATCCCGGGGGACAGCGAGCAGGGGACGCCACGACGATGTCTAAGCGCTTGCTTATGTTCGTCGCCAGGTGCCTTCCGTGTCAACGGCTCCCGCACCTCGCCGAGGCCGGCCGCTCCCGCGCCCCCCGGCTACGGCTTGCGGGCCACACCGGCGTAGAACGTCAGCGTGCCCTGGGGTGGTTGTCCGCCCCCGGTGCCGGGGCGGCACAGGTGGGTCATCGTCAGGCCCGGTTCGAGCAGTTCCAGGCCGTCGAAGAAGCGGGCCACCTCGGCGCGGGGACGCAGCGTCAGCCTGGTGCCCAGGCGCGTGTAGATGTCCGCTGCGCCGACCGCCCGGTCGGACACGTCGCGGTCCGGCAGGGCGTTTCCCCCATGGGTGGAGCACAGGAAGCTGCCCGGGGCGAGCGGTTCGAGCAGCGCGGCGACGATCTCGTGGGGCCTGCCGCGTCGGGGACGAAGTGCAGCAGGGCGTTGGCCGACAGCGCCACCGGGCGGCTCAGGTCCAGGGTGTCGCCGACCTCGGGGGAGTCGAGGATGCTGCCGGGGTCGGTGATGTCGGCGTGCAGGTAGGCGGTGCGGCCCTCGGGTGTGCTGTGCGACAGGGCCTGTGCGTACTGGAGGACGATGGGGTCGTTGTCGGTGCAGACGACGCGGGCGTCGGGGGCGACCGACTGGGCGACCTGGTGCAGATTGGGCTCGGTGGGGATGCCGCTGCCGAGGAACTGCCGCACCTTGTGGCCGTCCGCCAGGGCGCGGGTGACCCGGTGCATGAAGTCCCGGTTGGCCCGCGCCGCCGTGACGATCTCCGGCAGCGTGTCGACCACCGCCCGGGCGGCCTGCACATCGGCCTCGTAGTGGGGCTTCCCGCCCAGGAAGTAGTCGTACATCCGGGCCGAGTGCGGCCGGCCGGTGTCCCTCATCGATGCGCTGCCCTGTTCGAGCACCGTTCCCCCTCCGCTGTGGTGCCCTCCCGCCCCCGGGGTCAGGGCTTGCGTGCCAGCCCGGCGAACATGCTGGGCTGCCCCTCCTTCAGCTCCGCGGCCTGGCCCGGCTCCGGGCGCCATTCGTGGGCCATCACGAGACCCGGCTCCACCAGCTCCAGACCGCCGAAGAAGCGGGCGATCTCGGCACGGTCACGCAGCCTCAGCGCCGTCCCGCCCTTGGCGTAGATCTCCTCCACCTGTCCGCCCAGCTCCGCGAGCGACGAGTCGTCGACGTCGGCCGTGGCGTGCGAGAGGCACAGGTAACTGCCGGACGGCAGCTTGTCGAGCAGGCCCTTGAGGATGTCGTAGGGGCCCCACTCGTCGGGGACGAAGTGGAAGAGCGCGTTCACGGAGAGCGCGACCGGACGGTCGAGATCGAGGGTGGAGCGCAGCTCGTCCGAGTCCATGATCGTGGTGGGCCTCGCGGCGTCCGCCTGCAGATAGGCGGTACGGCCCTCCGGCGTGCTGTGCAGCAGGGCCTGCGCGTACTGGAGGACGATCGGGTCGCTGTCGGTGTAGACGACGCGGGCGTCGGGGGCGACCGACTGGGCGACCTGGTGCAGATTGGGCTCGGTGGGGATGCCGCTGCCGATGTCCAGGAACTGCCGCACGCCCGCCTCGGAGGCCAGCCAGCGGGTGGCGCGGATCATGAAGTCGCGGTTGGCGCGCGCCATGGCCCCGGCGAACGGCACCGTGTCGATGACTGCCTCGGCCGCCTCGACGTCCACTTCGTAGTGGGTCTTGCCGCCCAGGTAGTAGTCGTACATCCGTGCCGAGTGCGGCTTGGTGGTGTCGATCCCGGGGAGGTGTCCCTCTGCCGTCATGCGGCCTCTCCGTTCTCCGGTCCCATGGGTGGGGCGCCGCGCCGCGTGGGAGCGCCGCCCGGCGGTCGTCTCGGTCAGTCGGAGGCGAGCAGGAAGTCGGCGACGCCCTGCTTGGCACCCTGCAAAAAGGTCTCGAACTCGTGAGTCGTGTAGATCAGCGCCGGTCCCTCCGGGTCGGTCGACTGGCGCAGGGCGACCCGGCCGTCGCCGAGCTTCATCGCCTCCACGCAGCTTCCACCGTTGGTGCCGCTCCACGGCTTCTGCCAGCCCTCGGAGCCGAGGTTCTTCGCCGGCATGCCGTTGTATATGTGGGGGCGGGTGTGGCCTGTGTGACCCATGGTTCTAAAACTCCTTGCGGATCTCACCGAGGACGGCCTCGGTGTGTGGTACTGGCGCAGCCTGCGCGCCCATGCGGTCCAGCACCTCCAGATAGGCGGCGGTGTCCGGTCGCTCGTCCAGGTAGGTGGCTCCCGTCAGGCTCTCCGTGTAGACGATGTCCGGGAGCTCCGGGATGTCGAAACGGAAGAGCTGGAAGGGCCCGAACATGCCGGGGTGGGCACCCGAGCTGAACGGGATCACCTGGAGCGTGACGTTCTGGTGCCGGGACATCTCGATCAGATGGTCGATCTGCCCACGCATGACCTCCGGGGAGCCCACGTGGCGCCGCAGCACCTGCTCGTCGAACACGGCCCACAGCACCGGGGCCCTGGAGCCCTCCAGCAGCCGCTGGCGGCCCATGCGCAGCTGGACGCGACGGTCCAGCTCCTCCTCGTCGGCGGACGGGAACCCGGTACGCAGCAGCGCACGCGCGTACTCCCGCGTCTGGAGCAGTCCGGGCACACAGTGCGGCTCGTACGCCCTGATCAGGCTGGCCTCTCCCTCCAGGCTCACGTAGAGGCTGAACCAGGCGGGCAGGACATCGCGGAAGCTGTGCCACCAGCCCGGCTGGTTCGCCT
This sequence comes from Streptomyces sp. CNT360, assembly GCF_000424785.1. NCBI lineage: Bacteria > Bacillati > Actinomycetota > Actinomycetes > Kitasatosporales > Streptomycetaceae > Streptomyces > Streptomyces sp. CNT360. Next base: position 29,712 of record NZ_AUKO01000033.1, read on the forward strand.
CCTCCACCAGGGAGAGGAAGGAGGCCGCCTCCTCCTCGGAGAGGCCGTACATCTGCAGCAGCTTCTCCACGTACGGCGGCTTGAGGCCGACCTCCGCCTTCTCCATGCGACGCACGGTGGTCGTGTTGACACTCAGTGCGTGTGCGGCGTCGGTGAAGGAGTAGCCCGCACGCTCCCGGAGGTCGCGGAGTCGCAGCCCGAGCACTATCTGCCCCACGGTCGGCGCGGAACGGGCCTCGGCCACTACTGCCTCCTTGACGTGCCTGTCCAGGCGGGACCTTGTGCGTCAGCAGTGTGCCATGGCTCCCGTGCAGCGACCATACTGCCCATCCGATTCTGCGAATTGCAGAACTCCTCTTGCCATCTGTCAGTGGGCGGGAGCATAGTGAGGAGCGTGACCCAGCTCATGTGGCTGCGGCACCGGAGCCGCACCTCTTCGCCCGCATGGTCGGAAGGCAGCCTGCCAGCGACAGCCTTCCGGCCCTCGTACGCGTGCGTCGGCGTCCCCGGACCCCGTGCGGAAGGCATGCCGGCAGCCGTCCTCACCCCCCACAGGTAGACGGAAGGCGATTTTCCCGTGGCCTCCTCGCATCCCCCTGCACCGCTTCCCCCGCCCCCCGTGGCCACCGTGCCCGCCCAAGTCCGGCGGGAGGGACACGGCGCTACCCGGCAGGAGGGATTCGAGCTCCCCGCCCACACCTCCTCCGTCGCCCGCGCCCGCGCCCACCTGCGCAGCCACCTGTACCGCTGGGGGCTGACCGAGGACCTCGGGCACACCGCGCAACTGGTGATCTCGGAGTTCGTCACCAACGCCGTGCTGCACACCGACACCGGCCGCATAGGGTGCCGGCTCCATCTGAACGGCAGCCGGCTGCGCATCGAGGTCGCCGACGAGGGCACGCAGACCCGCACCCCTCAGCCGCGCACCGCCGATCCCGACGAGGTCAACGGCCGCGGACTCCAGCTCGTGGGTGCGCTCGCCCAGCGCTGGGGTGTCTCCGCCCGGGGGACCCGGTGCGGCCGCGTGGTCTGGGCGGAGCTGGGAACCGCCGGCATCGCCTGAGCCGGCCAGGCGGCGGCGCTCCGGCGCGACCGTCCTCTCCCGACTCCTCCCGGTATGTGCCTGCCCTTGTGGCAATTTCCCCACGTGACAAGGCGATTGACGTGGTCTGGACCGGTCCCGCCGTGTCATGCTTCCCGCGATGGCAGGCGCACGTGCTGGCAGAGTGCGTGATGCACGGGGAACACGTGGGGCACGGATGCGGGAAGAGCTGGCCGGGGCGGACGATCTCGGAGTGGACGTCACCATTCCGAGCGTGTCCCGGATGTACGACCACTATCTGGGTGGCAAGGACAACTACGCCGTCGACCGCGAGGCGGTCGCGGAGCTGGACGCGCGTGTGCCGGGCACCCGCGCGCTCGCGTTGAACAACCGCAGCTTCCTGCGGCGTGTCGTGCGGATCCTGGCCGAGGACTACGGGGTGCGCCAGTTCATCGACCACGGGTCCGGTCTGCCCACCCAGGAGAACGTCCACCAGGTCGCCCAGCGCGTGGACGCGCGGGCTCGCGTCGTCTACGTCGACAACGACCCCATCGTGCTGGCCCACGGCCGCGCCCTGCTGGAGGACAACTCCCGCACCGCGGTGGTCCAGGCGGACATCCGGGACACCGACGCCGTGTTCGGCAGCCCGGAGGTGGCCCGCCTCATCGAGAGGGACCGACCGCTCGCCCTGCTGTTCGTCTCCGTCATGCACTGTCTGCCCGACGGTGCCGATGCAGCCGACCCGGCCGCCCTCGTCCGCCGGGTCATGGAGCGGGTACCTTCCGGCAGCTTCCTCGTCCTCAACCAACTGGTCAGCCACGACGCCGGAACCCGCGACTGGGTCACCGAGTTCATGTGCCGCAGTACGGGGGGCGGGTGGGGCCGTGTCCGCGAACCCCACGAGGTCGCGGCCTACTTCGCGGGACTCGATCTCCTCGACCCCGGCCTGGTCGAGATATCGGAGTGGCGACCGGACTCCGAGCTGTGCGGCCTCCGGTGCACGGAAGACGTGTGGTTCGAGTTCGGGGGAGTCGCCCGGAAGCGCTGAGAGCGGCCGACCGGCGGGCAGCGGCAAGCGGTTGGGCCTGCCGTTCCTGCCGGTGCTGCGGGTCGGCGGCGGTCAGCTCGTGCACGTACGCGACTACGCCGGTGCCCTGCGCGGAGTCTCCGAGACGGGGCGGCACGCGATGCCTGCGCCGCCGGACCGGCCGGGTGGCCCGGCTCTTCAGTACTCGCTGAGCAGCTTTTCCAGGAACGTCAGTGTCCTGGCCGGTGGTTCGGCCATGGCACACAGGCGGTCCATCACGACCAGGTAGCCCTCCACCTCGTCCCGCTTCTCCAGGTAGAGGGAGCTGGTGAGCTGCTCCAGGTAGACGATGTCGGGCAGATCGGGTTCCAGGAAGCGCAGAATGGTGACCGGGCCGCCGGCCGCCGCGAGGCCACCGAGGCTGAAGGGGGCGATCTGCAGCGTGACGTTGGGCCGTTGCGCGATCTCGATCAAGTGCGCGATCTGGTCCCGCATCACCTCGCGTGTGCCCAGCGGCCGGCGCAGCGCCGCCTCGTCCATCACCGCCCACAGGCGCGGCGCGTGCGGCCGGTCGAGGATGGCCTGCCGCTCCATGCGCAACTCGATGCGGCGCTCGCTGCGCTGCGCGTCGTCGCGGGGGTGGCCGAGGCGGATCACCTCGCGCGCGTACTGGCGGGTCTGCAGCAGGCCGGGGATGAACTGGACCTCGTACGTGCGGATGATCGAGGCGGCCTCTTCCAGCCCGATGAGCCGGTCGAACCACGGGGACATCACGTCGCTGTACTTCTGCCACCAGCCGGGGTTGCCCGCCTGGCGGGCGAGGGCGAGGTACTCCTCGCGCTCCTGCGCGTCCCACACCTCGTAGAGCGTCAGCAGATCGGCGACGTCCCGTTCCTTGCAGCCGACCCGGCCCAGCTCCAGGCGGCTGATCTTGGCGTGCGAGCCGCGGATGGCATCTCCCGCGTCCTCCCGGGAGATGCCGCGCTCTTCGCGCAGCTTGCGCAACTGCGTGCCCAGGACGATCCGCAGAATCGTCGGACCGCCCCTGGGGCGCTCCAGGATGCGTCCGGGCGACGCCTCGCGCCGCTGCTGTCCTGCCATCGCGCCCGCCTTGCTTCCCTGAGTGACTGTCCGGGCGCTCAGTGTCCCATCCCGCTCACCGGGCGTACAGCCATACCGGTGACGTGACCGGAACCGAGCGGCGGGTGTGGCCGACTGCCGGGAGGCGGGCCGCGGCAGGCCGGGCAGGCCGGAAAGGGGACCGCGGCAGGCGAACCGCCGCCACACGTCCGTGTCGTGTGGCGGCGGCGCCGCGGGTGGTGCGTCGTGACCGTCAGCGGGCCGGTCGGTGGGTCAGACCTGACCGTCCAGCAGGTCGTCGAAGTCGCCGTCCTTGGCGCCCTGGACGAAGGCCGCGATCTCGGCGGGGGTGTACACCAGCGCCGGCCCCGACGGGAAGCGGGAGTTGCGCACGGCGACGCCCTGGCCGGGGAGCGTGGCCACCTCCACGCAGTTGCCGTTGGGGTTGCTGCGGCGGCTCTTGCGCCAGACCGCACCGTCGATCCGGGTGGCTTCGATGCCGTTCTCGATCTGCATGTACGTCTCTCCCTACGTCACTTGCGTTCCCCCGTAGCGGTTGCGACGGGTGAAGCCTCTCACAGCGGGACGTGCTTGCAGATGTACTTGCAGATGTACTTGCAGAATCAGTTACGGACCCGCCACAATGCCCGTCGTACTCCACGCAGGAGTCCCCATGGGACTCAACTCCACTTACGGGCAACGGAGTTCACGATCTTCCGTCCGTCTACAGGAGCTCCAGTGACCACACCAGGCACCGAATTCCCCTCCGCGGCGGCGGACCCGGTGAACGACGGTTCCGACTGGGACAACCCGCTGACCAGGCTGCTTCTGCTGCTGGAGATCGCCGAGCGGCCCGACTGGCTCCGCGATCTCGCCCCCGCCGGGCCCGGCTCAACCGCGCACGGCCTCGGGTAGCTCCCGGGCGAAGACGAGCTCCAGCCCGGAGACGGCCCGGGTGAGCGCGACATAGAGCCGCTGCGGTCCGCGCGGTCCGCTTCCGGCGATCTCGGCCGGCTCCACGAGGACGACACGGTCGTACTCGAGCCCCTTCGCGGACTCGGCGGCCACGACCGTGACCCGGGCCGAGGCGTCGCCCCCGCCCGGCTCGGCGGTGCCGATGTCCGCCGCCGCCAGCGCCCCGCGCAGCGCGGAGACCCGCGCTCCGTCGGCGATCACGGCGACGGACCCCTCCCGGCCCAGCGCCGCCCGCACCCGCTCGGCGACGACCCGCGGGATCTCCGCCGGAGAGGCCACCCGCACCCTGGTCAACTCCCCGCCCGGGCGCAGCGACCGGGCTGCGGGCACCCGCACCCCGAGCGAGGGCAGCAGCCGGTTGGCGACCTCGACCAGGCCCGTCGGCACCCGGAACCCGGTGGTCAACGGTGTGATCACCGCATCCGTGGCGCCCAGGTGCGCCAACTGTTCCGGCCAGTCGCGCGCCGCCCAGGGCGTGGTGCCCTGCGCCAGGTCGCCCAGCACGGTGAGCGACCCGAACCGGCTGCGGCGCGCCAGCACCCGGCACTCCATGGGGGAGAGGTCCTGCGCCTCGTCCACCACAAGGTGCGCGAAGCTCTCCGCGGGGTGCGCGATCAGCCCCGCCGCCTCGTCGAGCAGCAGCAGATCGGCCGCCGACCAGCGTGCCGTGCGCGCGGTACGCGGGCGGCGCCCCGGCCACCGCAGCGCCGCCTGCTCCGCGCCGGTCAGCAGCCCGTCGGACGCCGCCGCCAGCGTCCTGGCGTCCCCCAGCAGCCGGGCGACGACCTCCTCGGGCCCGACGCGTGGCCACACCGCGTCGAGGAAGGCGGTGACCTCCCGCTTCCTGCCCGTCCGGCGCAGCCACTCGCCGCCCGGCGGGCCGCCCCGGCGCTCGGCGCGGTCCCGCAGCAGCGCCACCGTGCGTGCCCGTATCCGCTCCCTGCCGACCTCGTACGGAGGGTCCTGTGCGAGCGTCTCCGCGACGAGAGCGCGCAACTCGTCCTCGTCCAGGCGCCAGCGGTAGGAGCCGTCGGGTACCGCCAGCGGGGTGTCCGGGAGACGTACGCGTGCGTACAGGGCGCGGCGCAGGACGGCGGCCATCCGCACGTCGTGCTTCAACTCGACGGCTTCCGGCGGGTCCTGGGCCGTCACCGGCTGCTTCGGCAGCAAATCCGCCACCGTGCACTGCCGCACACCACCCTCCCCCAGCGCGGGCAGGACCGCGCGGATGTAGTGCAGGAACGCACGGTTGGGCCCCACGACGAGGAGTCCACCGCGTGCGATCCGGCGCGGGTGGGTGTAGAGCAGGTAGGCGGCGCGGTGCAGTCCGACGGCGGTCTTGCCGGTGCCGGGCGCGCCCTGCACGCAGACGGAGCCCTCGGGCCCGGAGCGCACCAGATCGTCCTGCTCGGGCTGGATGGTGGCGACGATGTCCCGCATGGGGCCGACGCGCGGGCGCTCGACCTCCCCGGCCACGATGTCACTGCGCAGCCCGGGCACGAAGGCGCTCTCGTCGGCGCGGCCCGCCGCCGGGGCGGCCAGCGGCTCGTCCTCCAGGCCGGTCAGGTCGTCGGCCGTGCCGGTGGCGTCCGGGTGCCAGCCGAAGCGGCGGCGGGAGCGGACGCCCTGCGGGGCGCGAGGGGTCGCCTGGTAGAAGGCCCTTGAGACGGGAGCTCGCCAGTCCAGCACCAGAGGAGGCGCCGAGGGGTGTTCGCTGACGCGGCGTCGGCCGAGGTAGTAGCGCTGTCCCCGGTGGTCGCCCGCCTCCTCGCCGGCGGGTCCCTCGTCGCCGAAGTCGAGCCGCCCGAAGAACGGCGGCCCGTCGGGCTCCTCGCTCACCTCCTTGGCGAGGCCGCGCAGAGTGCGGCCCAGCGCCTCGGCGCTCGCTCCGTCGGCGGCCACGCCCTCCGCGGCACTCTCGCCGGAGTGCCGGCCGGTGAGGATGCCCGCGCCCTCCGCCACCCTGCACCGGGTGGCGGCGTCCGTGCGGTCCAGCGCGGCGCGGCAGCGGTCGGTCCAGGCGCGCTCGGCGTCCAGTTCGGTCTGCGGCGACATGCCGTCGCCGGCCTGTTCCCCCGTCATGGGAAGGCTCCTTACGCATCCGTGTCGGCAGTGGTCCCGTCCGGCTCCCGCTCCGCGGTGGCCGGGCCGCTCAGGCGTACGGCGTCAGCCCGGTGCGCAGCAGGGCGAAGGCGTGCCGGGCGGCATCGCGGGCACCCGGGTACGCGTCATCGGCGCGCGCCCCCTGTGCGATGCGGGTCCAGTTCCCGGTGGCCAGCACCCGGTGGGTGGTGACGATCTGGCCCGCCGCCAGCCGGGCGGTCAGCCTGTCGTGTGCGTCCCCGCCCCCGTGGGCGGCGAGTTCCTCGGCCAGCGCCTCCTCGGACCGCGCCGTGTAGGAGTGCAGCCGTGCCACCAGGCTCGGGGTGCCGTACAGCAACCGGTGGAAGGCCAGTACCTCCTGCTCGTCGCAGAGCCCGGTGACCGGGTCCCGGGCCGCGAGCCCGGCGAGGAAGTGCTCCTCCAGGGCGGTCAGCGGCGGTTGCCCCGCAGCGCGCGCGGCGACCACCCGGGCGGCCTCGTCCTCGTGGTCGGCGAAGCGGTGGAGGGCCATGTCCTCCTTGGTCGGGAAGTAGCGGAAGAGGGTCGGCCTGGAGACCTCGGCGGCCTCGGCGATCTCGGAGACGGAGACGGCGTCGAAGCCCTTGGCCAGGAAGAGGGTCACCGCCGCGTCGGAGATCGCCTGGTGGGTGCGGCGGCGTTTGCGCTCGCGCAGCCCGGCGGGGGGTTCGCTCATGGGGCGACCGTACCAGGAAATGTAACTGAGTTAAATTCGTATCTGCGTCTCATTTCCGGGCCGGGGTCAGGGATGGTGCCCCGCTTCCCGCGCTCCCTTTGCGGGCCCCGTGGCGTGCTGCTGTGATGGAGCGGAGCGCCCTCACGGCGCGGGGCGTGCCACTGCGAGCCGGGCGGGGGCGGTGGGCAGTCAGGACAGGTCGCGACCTGCACTGCCACTCCGCGGCGGCCGTACCGGACCCTCACCGGCCGGCCGCCGCGGAGGCGCCGGCGCACCGACCACCGAGCGGAGCTGCCATGAAGGCCCTTCAGTACCAGCAGATCGGTGAAGCCCCCGTCCTCATCACCGTGGAGGACCCCGAACCGGGCCCCGGACAAGTGCTGCTCCAGGTCACCGCGGCCGGAGCCTGCCACTCGGACTTCGCCGTCATGGGGATGACCGCCGAGCAGCTCCGCTTCCCCCTCCCGCTCACCCTCGGGCACGAGGGGGCGGGCACGGTCGCGGCGCTCGGGGAGGGGGCGAGCGGCGTCGAGGTGGGGGAGTCCGTGGCGGTGTACGGACCGTGGGGCTGCGGTGTGTGCCACAACTGCGCGCAGGGCAAGGAGAACTACTGTCTGCGGGCCGCGCAGGAGGCCATCTTTCCGCCCGGCCTGGGAGCGCCCGGTGCGATGGCCGAGTATCTGCTCGTCGACGACGTACGCCACCTGGTGCCGCTGGGCGACCTCGACCCGGTCACCTCGGCGCCGCTGACCGACGCGGGCCTGACCCCGTACCACGCGGTCAAACTCTCGGTGCCCAAACTGGTCGCCGGCACCACCGCCGTGGTCATCGGCACCGGAGGGCTGGGCCACATCGGTATCCAACTGCTGCGGGCGATGACCCCGGCCCGGGTCGTCGCCCTGGACGTGGCGCAGGAGAAGCTCGAACTCGCCCGCGCCGTCGGGGCCCACGAGACGCTCCTGTCGGACACCAAGGCCGCCGACCGGATCCGGGAGCTGACCGACGGTCAGGGTGCCACGGCCGTCTTCGACTTCGTCGGCGTTCCGCCCACCACCGCGCTGGCCGGTCAGAGCGTCGGCATCGAGGGTGACGTGACGCTGGTGGGGATCGGTGGCGGCTCGCTGCCGGTCGGCTTCGGCATCCTGCCGTACGAGACGACGGTGCGCTCCCCGTACTGGGGCAGCAGGTCGGAGCTGGAGGAGGTGCTGTCCCTCGCGCGCCAGGGTGCGCTGGACATCCATGTCGAGCGCTTCGGGCTGGACGAGGCGCCCCGCGCCTACGAACTGCTGCACGAGGGCAAGATCGACGGCCGCGCGGTGATGGTGCCCTGAGTCGTACCCGGGGGGAGGGCGAGGGACGGCAGGGTGGTGCCGCCCGTCGCGGCACCCGGCTGCCGGCCGGGGCACCGCGCCTTCTCCCGTATCCGCCCCGTGTGTCCGACACTGGCGGGGTACCCGCCCCTGACGCGAGGACGCCCGAGGACGCGAGGAGAAGAAGGCCATGTCGCAGACCAACGACCGCCCCGACCACCCCTCGGCGCCCACGGCCGGCCGTGTGGTGGTCGGTGTCGACGGATCCCCGCACTCCCTGCGCGCCCTGGACCGGGCCGCCGACGAGGCCGCCCGCCGGGGCGCCGACCTGGAGGTTCTGTGCGGTGCCGTGCCGCCGAGGCGCAGCGTCGTTCCCGAGACCGACACCGACACCGAGCGGATGCGCCGGGCGTGCCGGGAAGTGGCCGAAGCGGCCGCCCAACAGGCCCGCGAGCGGGCGCCCGGACTCACCGTCACCCCGGCGGGCGTGCGTGAACCGGCCGTCGAGGCGCTGGTGCGGGCCAGCCGCACGGCCGATCTGACGGTGGTGGGATCCCGCGGGCGCGGCGGCTTCCGGGGGTTGCTGCTGGGCTCGGTGGGGCTGCGGCTGGCCGCTCACGCCGCCGGTCCGCTGATGGTCGTGCGCGGCGAGGCGCCGGAGCCGGGGGGCGCCTCGGCGGGCCCGACGGTGGTGGGGCTGAAGTGGTCGGGGGCGACGCAGCCGGTCGAGTTCGGCTTCCGCGCCGCACAGTACGACGGCTCCACTCTGTGGATCGTGCACGCCTGGAACTACCCCACGCTGCCCGGGGTGGCGCTGAAGCTGTCGCCGAAGGAGCCGTCCGAGGCGACGCGGCACGCGGAGACGTTCCTGGCGGAGACCGTCGGACCGTTCCGTGAGCGGTACCCCGACGTGGAGGTGCACACCGAGCAGCGCCAGGGGGCTCCGGCCGAGCACCTCATCAAGCTGAGCGAGGGGGCGCAGGCGATCGTGCTCGGGGTGCGGCGTGCACACCGGCGCCTGGGTCTCCAGGTGTCTCCCGTGGTCCACGCGGTCCTCCAGCACGCGGCCTGCCCGGTGATCCTGGTGCCGGTGGTCTGAACCGTCCCATTCTTGGAGGTTCCTCCGAAATCGGGAGGGCCGATCGTGTGGTTCTGTACGATAGAGGCCGCACTGCAACGCGCGTAGAGTCCAGGGACGTCCTGGTCAGGACCCTGCAAAGACGCACGTCGCACCAGAGAACCACGCACGGAGCCCCACCCATGGCAGTTCGTCCCGGCGTCGCCGACGCCGACGGCGCCGCACCGGCGCCCTCTCCGGCCTCTTCGGCCGACTCCTCCGCCACCGCCCCGGCGACCGCCACCGACGAGACTGTCGAGTCGCGCGGCATCGAGCCCGTGCCCGACCACGAACGGCGCGGCCGGATCCGCGAACTGTTCCCCACCTGGGTGGCCGCCAACATCAGCGTGCTGCTGCTCACCATGGGCGCGGGGCTCGTCGTCTTCAACGGCCTCAACTTCCTCCAGGTGCTGCTGGCAGCAGCCGTCGCGGGAACCGTCTCCTTCGGCCTGGTCGGACTGCTGTCCGTCTCCGGCAAGTGGGGCGGCGCTCCCGGCGCGATGCTTTCCCGGGCCACCTTCGGGGTGCGGGGCAACTACTTCCCCGGCATGATCCTGTGGGTCGCCCGGTTCGGCTGGGAGACCATCAACGCCGTCACCGGCGCCTACGCCGTGCTCACGGTGCTGGACCTGCTCTTCGGCATCAAGAGCAGCACGCCGCTGATCGTCGTCACCCTGCTGCTGTTCGTGGGCGTGACGTTCCTGGTCAGCGGGGCGGGCCGCAAGGTGCTGAACATCTGCAACACCTGGTCGACCTACCTGTTCGGTATCTTCACGGTCCTGGTGCTGGTCTACCTGGTGACCACGATCGACTGGGGCCAGGTCTTCTCCCGGCCCGCCGGCGGGACCGCCATGTTCATCGCGGGCATCGGCACCGTCGCCGCGGGCGGCATCAGCTGGATCCCCACCGGCCCCGACTTCGCCCGCTACCTGCCGCACAGCGCCCCGGGCCGCCGCATCTTCGGCACCACCGTCTCCGGCGCGCTGCTGGTGCTGGTGCCGATGGTGCTGATGGGCGGCGTGATGTCGTTCGAGCAGCCGGCGCTGGCCAAGACGAACGACCCCGTCTCCTTCCTCGGCGAGGCCCTGCCGGGCTGGCTGTCGGTGCCCTACCTGATCATCGCCCTGATCGGCATGGTGCTCATCAACAGCCTCTCGATGTACTCGGCCGGCTTCACCGCGCAGACCATGGGCGTCAAGCTGCCCCGCGCCTCGGCGGTCTCGATCAACGCGGTGATCAGCCTGGTCGGCGGCCTGCTGCTGATGCTGGTGGCGAAGAGCTTCTACGGCTCGTTCATCTCCTTCCTCTCGCTCCTGGCGGTCTCCTTCTCCGCCTGGGTGGGCGTCTACGGCGTGGACATGCTGCGCCGCCGCGGCAAGGCCGTCCGCTACGACCCGGCCGGGCTGCTCGACACCTCGCCCACCAGCCGCTACTGGTACGTCGGCGGTTTCTGCTGGCAGGCCATGACGGCCTGGGGCGTCGCGCTGCTGCTGGGGCTCGGCTTCACCAAGTGCGAGTGGTTCGCCGGTCCGCTGGTCGACACCTGGATCGGCGAGAACGGCCTGGGCTGGGCAGCCACCGTGCTGTTGGCCGCCGTGCTGTTCGCGGTGCTGCCCGCGCCCCGCGAACAGGAGACCGGCGCGATCCGGGAGCGGCAGCCGGCCGGCACCTGAGCGCCGGGCCGGGACGCGGAAGCCGCCCGCATGTGCGTGAATGGACCTGGGCAGGCCGGGCAACCCGCCCGGCGGGGCCGCGGCCACGCCGGGCGAGCCGGCCCCTGTGAGTGAGAGCCGACCCTGAGTGAGAGCCGAGGTCGCACAGTGAACAGCGCGCACGTCCCCACCGTCCTGCTGAACAGCGGAACCGAGATGCCCCAGCTCGGGTTCGGCGTCTACCAGGTGCCGGACGACGAGGCCGCCGAGACCGTCTCGGCGGCCCTGGCGGCCGGCTACCGCAGCATCGACACCGCCTCCCTGTACGGCAACGAGGGCGGCACCGGCAAGGCGCTGCGGGCCTCCGGCGTCCCCCGCGAGGAGCTGTTCGTCACCACGAAGCTGTGGAACACCGACCAGGGCCACGACCGTGCCCTGCGGGCCTTCGACGACTCGTTGGAGCGGCTCGGCCTCGACTACGTGGACCTCTACCTCATCCACTGGCCGGCGCCCGCGCAGGACCTGTACGTGCAGACGTGGCGGGCGCTGGCCGAGATCCACGACAGCGGCCGGGCCCGGGCGATCGGCGTCTCCAACTTCGAGCCCGAGCATCTGACGAGGCTGTCCGAGGAGACCGGGGTGGTGCCCGCCGTCAACCAGATCGAGCTGCACCCGCGCCTCCAGCAGCCGGAGCTGCGCGCCTTCGACGCCGAGCACGGCATCGCCACCGAGGCCTGGTCGCCGCTGGGCCGCGGCAACGGCGTCCTGGACGATCCCGCGGTCCGCAAGGCCGCCGCCAAGCACGGCAGGACACCGGCCCAGGTGGTGCTGCGCTGGCACATCCAGCTCGGCAACGTCGTCATCCCCAAGTCCGTCACCCCCTCCCGTATCCGGGAGAACCTGCAGGTCTTCGACTTCGAGCTGGACGGCGACGACCTGCGGGAGATCCGGCGACTGGAGACCGGAACCCGCGTCGGCCCCGACCCGCGCACCCTGTCCTGATGGCCACGGCCGCCGACGAGCAGTGCGTCTTCTGCAAAATCGTCGCCGGGGAGCTGCCCGCCCACCGCGTCCACGAGGACGGCGCCGTGGTCGCCTTCCTCGACCAGCGGCCGCTCTTTCCCGGGCACACGCTGGTCGTCACCCGCGCGCATCTGGAGACGCTGGCCGACCTGCCGGAGGAGACCGTCGCCCCCTACTTCGGTGCCGTCCGCCGTGTCGCCGCCGCCGTCGAGCGCGGCATGGCGGCCGACGGTACGTTCGTGGCGCAGAACAACCGGGTCAGCCAGTCCGTGCCCCATCTGCACACCCACGTGGTGCCGCGGCGGTTCAAGGACGGGCTGCGGGGCTTCTTCTGGCCGCGCCACCGGTACGAGGACGAGACCGAGGCCCGCCGGGTGGCCGCCCGTATCCGGGCGGAGTTCAGCGACGCGGCGGAGGCCGACCACCAGTGACCGCAACCTGGCTGCGGCCCGCCGTCGCGGGGCAGTCGCGGCCAGGGTTCAGGGCAGCAGCGCGGTGACCGCCGCCACCGTGTCCGCCTCCGCGGGGCGCTTGTCGTCCCGGTAGCGGACCACTCGCGCGAACCGCAGGGTGACCCCCTCCGGGTAGCGGGTGGAGCGCTGCACCCCGTCGAAGGCGATCTCCACGACCAGCTCGGGCGGCAGCACCACGCCCCAGGGTCTCTCCTCGACCGCCAGTTCCTGGAACCGTTCGGTCTGCCAGGCCAGCAGCGCGTCGGTCATGCCCTTGAAGGTCTTGCCGAGCATGGCGAACGTGCCGTCCTCGCGGCGCGCTCCCAGGTGGAGGTTGGACAGCTTGCCCGTGCGCCGTCCGCTTCCCCACTCGGCGGCGAGCACCACCAGGTCCAGCGTGTGGACCGGCTTGACCTTCAGCCAGGAGCCGCCGCGCCGTCCTGCCGAGTACGCCGCGTCCAGCGCCTTGACGACCACGCCCTCGTGGCCGCGGGAGAGCACCTCCTCGGCGAACTCGCGTACGGCTGCTCGCGCGCTCGTCTCGCCGGGATCGGACACCGGCACCCGGCGGACCCGCAGTTCCTCGGGCAGCACCCGGGTCAGGGCCGCGTGCCGCTCGGCCGACGGCTGCTCCAGCAGGTCCTGCCCGTCGAGGAAGAGGACGTCGAAGAAGACCGGGTGCAGCGGCAGTTCGCTGCTGGCACCGGCCACATCGAGACGGGAGGCGACCCGGCCGGAGACCTCCTGGAACGGGCGCGGCCAGCCGTTCTCCCGCAGGGCGATCACCTCGCCGTCCAGCACGACCTGCGCCGCGTCGGCCCGGCGGGCGACCTCGGCCGCCTCCGGCAGCCGGTCGGTGATCTCGTCGAGGGTGCGGGTGTAGACCCGTACGTCGTCGCCGTCCTTGTGCACCTGCACCCGGATGCCGTCCAGCTTCTCCTCGACGGCGCACGGGCCCAGCTTGTCCAGTGCCTCGTCCACGTCCTTCGCGGTCTGCGCCAGCATCGGCAGCACCGGCCTGCCCACCTCCAGCCGGAACCGACCCAGTGCCGCGGGCCCCTCGGCGAGCAGCGCCCGGGCGACTCCACCCAGCGTGCCGCCCAGCATCACCGCGCGCCGTACCTCGCCCGGCTCGGCGTCCACCGCCGCGGCCAGCCCCTCGACGGCGAACGCGTCCAGCGCGCCCTGCCGCAGCTCGCCGCCGACCAGCCGCACGAGGAAGAGCTGCTCCGGCCGGGTCGCCGCCGCCATCAGCGCGTCCAGCCGCCGTTTGCGCTCGGCCTGCGCGCCCTTGCCGCCGACCTGCGCGAGACCGGCGAAGGCCGCATCCGTGTCGGGGATCGTCAGGGTGGCTTCGGCGGCGGGGGAGGGCAGCTCGCGCAGGCTGCGCCAGCCCACCCCGGTGCGGCGCTGCGGCAGTCGCCCGGCCAGATAGGTGACGACGACCGGTACCTCGGCCGGCTCGGCCCGGCGGAAGAGCTCGGCGAGCAGGGCGATCTTCTCGTTGCGGCTCGCGGCCTCGGCAATCCGAGCGGACGTCTGTGCGATGTCTGCCAGCAGCATGGCCCCATGGTCGCCGATGCGAGCCGGGGCCGCCCGGCGCAGAATCGAGGGGTGGACCTCCCGGTGATGCCGCCCGTCAAGCCGATGCTCGCCAAGCCCGTCCCGCGGCTGCCGGAGGCGGCCGAGGGCATGCAGTACGAGGCCAAGTGGGACGGGTTCCGCTGTCTGGTCTTCCGGGACGGCGACGAGGTGGAGCTGATCAGCCGGACCGGCAAGTCGCTGGTCCGCTACTTCCCCGAACTCGTCGACGGGCTGCGGCAGCGGGCGCCCCGCCGCTGCGTGCTCGACGGCGAGATCGTGCTGCCCCTCGGCGGCAGGCTCGACTTCGAGGCACTCCAGCAGCGCATCCACCCGGCCGCCTCCCGGGTGCGCCTGCTGGCCGAGCGCACCCCCGTCTCCTTCGTCGCCTTCGACCTGCTGGCGCTGGGGGACACCGACGCGATGGTCCGGCCGCTGTCCGAACGGCGGCCGTTGCTGGAGAAGGCCCTCAGGGGCGTGACCCCGCCCCTCCATCTGGCGCCGGTCACCTACGACCGGGCGGTGGCCGAGGAGTGGTTCGCGCACTACGAGGGGGCCGGGCTCGACGGGGTGGTCGCCAAGCGGCCCGAGCTGCCCTACCGGCCGGGGGAGCGGGTGATGCTCAAGGTGAAGCACGAGCGCACTGCCGACTGCGTGCTGGCCGGGCTCCGCCCGCACAAGAGCGGGCCCGACGCGGTGGGCTCCCTGCTGCTCGGCCTCTACGACGCCTCCGGCGCGCTCCAGTACGTGGGAGCCTCCTCCTCGTTCCCGGCGGCGCGCCGCCGGGAGCTGATGAGCGAGCTGGCGCCGCTGCGGACGGACCGGCCCGAGCGCCACCCGTGGGCCCGCTGGGAGGAGGAGGCGGCGCACGAGGAGGGGCGGATGCCGGGCGCACCCAGCCGGTGGAGCGGCACCAAGGACCTGTCCTGGGTGCCGCTGCGGCCCGAGCGGGTTCTTGAGGTGGCCTACGACCACATGGAGGGCGAGCGCTTCCGGCACACCGTGCACTTCCGCCGCTGGCGCCCGGACCGCGAGCCCGGCTCGTGCACGTACGAGCAGCTCGAACAGCCGGTGCGCTACGACCTGGCGCAGGCGCTCGGTGGGCGCTGAACGCCCGGCCCACTGAGGCTCAGCGGGCCGGGCGCAGCGGATCGTTCCCGGCCGGGGCGGGGAGCCCGGCGGCCAGTGACGCGAAGCAGCTGTCGAGCATGGCCAGCAGTTCCCCGGCCGACGACTCGGCGTCCCACGCCCGGATGGCGGAGCGCAGCACCGTCATCGCCGTCCCGGCCAGCAGGCGGGGGTAGAGGGCGTCGGCGGGCAGCCCGGTGCGGGCGGCGACGGCCTGTGAGAGGGCTTCGGCCATGTGGCTGTTGCTGTGCACCAGCTTGGGCACCAGTTCGGGGTGGGCGCCCAGCAGTTTGCGGCGCTCCCGCCATCCCGCGTCGGCCACCAGGGCGGGGATGGCCGTGCGCAGCGTCATGCGCAGCGCCTCCAGCGGGGGTTCGTCGGCGGGGCGCCCGGCCAGCAGCTCGACGAGCTGTCCGGTGAGCCGGTGGTCCCAGTCGAAGACCGCGTCGTCCTTGGTCTCGAAGTAGTTGAAGAAGGTCCGCGGGGAGACCCCGGCGGCCTCGCAGATGTCGTGCACGGTGACGGCGGCCGGACCGCGCTCCAGGTACAACCGCACGGCGGCGGCGCGCAGCGCCGAGCGGGTCTCCAGCTTCTTGCGCTCCCGGAGTCCCTGGGGGCTTTCGGCGGTGTGCGCGGACATGCGTGCTCCCGTGCTGGTCGGCTGCTCGGTTCCGGCGCCGGCTGTGGCGCTCCCTACAGTAGTGCATTTTTGCAGCGCTGCATTTTTCTGTTAGCGTCACTAATCATTGGCAGTACCACGTACATCGTGACCAGGAGGAGGCGGACCCCAGCCCATGGCGGAACACAAGGCGGAACCGGACAGCGGAGGCAGCGCCTCCGCGCTCCGCGCGACGGTGCGCACCCTGGCGGAGACGCTCTGGTTCCCGGCGTTCTTCTTCACCGGCTTCCTCGTCTGCTACCTGCTGCCCTTCCACAACCCGGTGCCGCACCACGTGGACGTCGCCGTCGCCGGACCGACGGCCCCGCAGCTCGAAGCGGCGCTGGAGCACAAGAGCCCCGGTGCCTTCGACATCCACCAGGTCGCCGACGCGCAGGCGGCCCACGACGCCGTCACCGACCGTGACGCCACCGCCGCCTACGTGCCCGACGCCCACACGCCGCAGCTCTACGTCGCCAAGGCCGACGGCTACTCCCTGGAGTCGGTCCTCCAGAAGACCTTCACCTCCGTCGCCCAGCAGAGCGGCGGACAGCTCAAGATCCACGAGGCCGCCCCCACCGCGTCCGGCGACGGCATGGGAACCGGGCTCTTCTACGTCGTCCTCGCCTGCACCATCCCCTCCTACGTGAGCGTGATGATGCTGCTGCGGGCCACCACGTTCGGGCGGCGCAAGAAGGTCCTCACCCTCGTCGCCATCGGCGTCGTGGAGAGCGTCGTCGCCTTCTTCGTGGCGCGGGCCATGGACGTCATCCCGGACGAGCCGCTGGCCATCCCGCTCATCTTCCTGATGACCCAGGCCGTCTCGCAGACCTCCTACGGGCTCGTACCGTTCTTCAAGCAGTTCTTCCCCGGCGTGGCCATGGGGCTGTTCGTCCTGCTGAGCATGCCCTCCAGCGGCGGCGCGATCCCCGTGCAGATGGTGCCCGGGTTCTTCCGGGCCCTGCATCCCGTCATGCCGATGGGCAACCTGATCGAGGCGCTGCGCGGGCTGTTCTACTTCGACGGCAAGGACGTGTGGCAGCACGCGTGGGTGCTGTGCGCATGGGTGGCCGGCGGCGCCGCCCTCGTCGCGCTCGGCGCCTGGAAGGAGCGCCGCGCAGCCCGCAAGGAGGCCGAGCGGGAGGCGGCGGCCGAACTGGAGGGCGAGCCCGCACAGGCGACCGCGCCCACCCCCGAGCCCCCGGTCGAGGACCCCTCCTTCGAGCTGCCCCGGCCCAGCGCCGTGGAGCCGCACACCCACCGCATGGGCCAGCAGCAGCCCACCCTGACCGGCCGGGTCACCGACGAGGGCGGCCGGCCGCTGCCGGGCGTCGCCCTCACGGTGACCGGCACCCACGGCCGGGAACTGGTGCGGGCCATCACGGACCACAACGGCGAGTACGGCGCGGCCGGGCTGCCCGATCAGTTCGTCAACGTCATCGCCAGCAGCCCCGACCGCCTCGCGGCCGTGGCCCGGGTACGGGCCCGCGACGGCCACCCCGTCAGGCAGGACTTCCGCCTGGACCGCCGCCCCGTCCCGGCGGGCGCCGCGGGAGGGGCCCGAGACTGAGGGCTTCGCGGCTGAAGCCCCCGTGCCCCGCCGCCCCCCGGACGTGGCCTCCCGTCTTGGCGCCCCGTCGTGGTCTCCTGCGACAGCAGTGGCCGCCCGGCATCAGCCGGGCGGCCACTGTCGTGGTGCTCTCCGGGAGGGCGCGGCGGCTGCCCGGGGCGGTTCCGGGCCCGGGATGCGGGCGCCGCCCGGGCTCAGGCGTCGCCGCCCTGCGCCCCGCCGTCCTGACCGCCCTGCTGGGCCTCGGCGGTGCGGCGGACCTCCTCCATGTCGAGCGCACGGGCCTGGCCGATCACGTCCTCCAGCGCCGCCTCGGGGAGGGCGCCGGGTTGGGAGAAGATCAGGGTGCGGTCCCGGATGATCGCCAGGGTCGGGATCGACTGCACCTCGAAAGCCGCCGCGAGCTCCTGCTGTGCCTCCGTGTCCACCTTGGTGAAGGCCAGGTCGGAATGGCGCTCCGCCGCGGCCTCGTACACGGGTGCGAAGCTGCGGCAGGGGCCGCACCAGGAGGCCCAGAAGTCGATCAGGAGGAAATCGTTCTGCCCGACGATCTCCTCGAAGTTGTCCTTGGTCAGCTCGATGGTGCTCATGCTGTCTCCTGCAATGGGGGCATCAGGACGGGCCGCGCCCTGGAGGCGGAGGAACAATCCTCCGCCCGCTCCGCATTCCCCACGGACAGGCTCTCCAGTCCCCTCCCGTTCCGAACGGGTCCGGCCCTCCGGGACACCGCGCCCTGGCCCCGGGTGCCGGTGGCGGCGCCTGGCCGGGGCCGTGTCCGCGTCCCTCGCACGCCGTCCTTCCCGCGAGGCACCGTGGCGTCCTCCGCTCGACCGGGCAGCCCGGCCGCCGCGCCCGGCGCGCAGCAGCCGTGGACCACGTCCAGAAGTGAGGCCGTCCGGTACTGCCAGGCCACGTGCACCGGCGGCCTCCGGTCCGGCGAGCAGTCGGCCGAGGTCCTGGCACACTCCAGCAGGTGGAAGAGGCCGGTGCCGCTGCGCCGGACCGTCCAGGACGTGCAGCCCCCGCCCGGATCGCGGCGGTCAGCTCCGCGGCACCTCGGGGTGCGGGGGCCTCGCAGTCTGGTGGTCGAGGTGGTCGGAGTGGTCGGAGTGGTCGGGGTGGTCGGGCAAGTTGGGCTGGTCGGGGACGCGGTCGGTGCGCACGCGCCTGTGCGGGACGGCCCTCATGGCGTCCGCTCTCTCGTCCCGGGCCGGGTGCTGTCGGCACCTTCCGGATACGGCAGCGGTACGCGGTGCCTGAGCAGCCCGCTGGAGGCGAGCGCGTCCCACAGGGCGGGCGGCAGCGGACGGCGGAACCCCGCGGCCGCGTCCCGCACCTCCTGCGGGGACCCCAGCCCCAGCAGCACGCCGGCGACCGCGGGGTGGCCCAGCGGGAAGCGCGCCGCGGCGGTGCGCAGCGGGACACCGTGCTGCGCGCACAGCGCCTCCAGCCTCCGCGCCCGGTCCAGCACGTCTGTGGGCGCCGCGCAGTAGTCGTAGGTCGCCCGCAGCCGCGGATCGGCGAGCACCCCGGAGTTGAAGACGCCCGCGGCCAGCACCGGGACGCCCCTCTCCTGTGCCGCGGGCAGCAGGTCGTCCAGCCCGCTCTGGTCCAGCAGGGTGTAGCGGCCGGCGAGCAGGACGACGTCGAGGTCGGTGTCCCGGACGAACCGGGCGGGCATCGCGGACTGGTTCATCCCGATGCCGATCGCGGAGATCACGCCCTCGGCGCGCAACCGCTCCAGGGCCGGGTACGCGCGGGTGAGGGCCTGGTGTTCGTGGTCGTCCGGGTCGTGAAGGTGGACGATGTCGACGCGGTCGAGCCCGAGCCGCGTCAGACTGCCGTGCAGGCTGCGGCGCACCCCGTCGGCGCTGAAGTCCCACACCCGGCGGTGACCGGCGGGGGCGGCGAAGCCGTGCGCCAGATCGCTCCCGTGCGGGGCGGGCAGCGGCTCCAGTAGACGTCCGACCTTTGTGGAGACCGTGAAGCTGTCCCGGGGCAGCCCGCGCAGGGCCGACCCCAGCCGCCTCTCGGCCAGCCCCAGACCGTAGTGCGGGGCCACGTCGAAGGTGCGCAGCCCCTCCTCCCAGGCCGCCTCGACGGTGGCGGCCGCCTGCGCTTCGCTCATCGCCTCGTACAGGTTGCCGAGGCAGGCGGCGCCGAAGGCGAGGCGCGTCACGCGTGCGGTGCTGCGGCCCAGCGTCCGGTGCGGCAGCGGGTCGCTCATGCCCCGGCGGGCCTCAGCCGCAGGCCGGCCATGCCGCCGTCCACCGCCAGGGCCGTACCGGTGACCGACCCCGACGCGGGCCCCGCCAGGTAGACGATGGCGCCCGCGACCTCGTCGGCGCTCACCAGCCTGCCGTGCGGCTGCCGGGCCTGGAGCGCCTGCCGCTCGGCCGCCGGATCGTCGGCTGCCGCCAGCAGCCTGCCCACCCAAGGCGTGTCCACCGTCCCGGGGTTGACGCAGTTGACCCGGATGCCCTCGCGTACGTGGTCGGCGGCCATGGCCAGCGTCAGGGAGTACACCGCCCCCTTGCTGGCCGCGTACAGCGCGCGCTGCGGCAGCCCTGCGGTGGCCGCGATGGAGCAGGTGTTGACGATCGACGCGTGGCCGGAGCGGCGCAGGTGGGGGAGGGCGGCGCGGGTGGTGCGGGCGATGCCGACGACGTTGACGTCGAGCACCCGCTGCCACTCGCTGTCGGGGTTGTCGGCCACGGTCCCGGCGGCGCCGATGCCCGCGTTGTTGACCAGGATGTCGACACCGCCCAGTTGCGCGGCCGCCTGTTCGACACCGGCGCGGACGGAGGCGTCGTCCGTCACGTCGGTGCGGATGCCGTACAGCGGAGCAGCCGATGCCTGCGATGCCTGTTCCGGGTCCGGCTCCAGGTCCAGTACGGCGACGGCTGCGCCGCCGGCGGCGAGGCGCAGGGCGGTGGCCCTGCCGATGCCCGAGGCGCCGCCGGTGACGACGGCGCGCAGCCCGGCCGTTTCGTGGATGGTCATGCCTGGTCCTCCGCAAGGTCGGAGTCCTCCGGGCCGTCGCCGTGACGCGCGCGGTCGGCGGCCCAGAAGCTGCCGTGTGGGTAGGTGTAGGTGGCGATCGACTCGGGACTCATGGCTGCCGAGAAGCCCGGCCGCAAGGGAGCGGCGTAGTGCCCGTCGCGGATCACCACGGGGTCCAGGAAGTGCTCGTGGAGGTGGTCGACGTACTCGACGACCCGGTCCCGGGTGGTGCCCGAGACGGCCACGTAGTCGAACATCGACAGGTGCTGGACCAGCTCGCACAGGCCGACGCCGCCCGCGTGCGGACAGACCGGCACCCCGAACTTCGCGGCCAGCAGCAGGATCGCCAGGTTCTCGTTGACGCCGCCGACCCGGGCCGCGTCGATCTGCACCACGTCGACGGCCTCGGCCTGGAGCAACTGCTTGAAGACGACCCGGTTGTGCACGTGTTCGCCGGTGGCGACCTTCACCGGTGCCACGGCCCGCCGGATCGCCGCGTGCCCGAGCACGTCGTCGGGGCTGGTCGGCTCCTCGATCCAGTACGGCTCGAACTCGGCCAGCGCCCGCACCCAGTCCACGGCCTGCGCCACGTCCCAGCGCTGGTTGGCGTCGATCGCCAGCCGGAATCCGGGGCCGAGCACTTCGCGGGCGGTGCGGCAGCGCCGTACGTCGTCGCTCAGATCCGCCCCCACCTTCAGCTTGACCTGACGGAACCCCGCAGCGACGGCCTGCTCGGCGAGGCGGGCGAGCTTCTCGTCCGGGTACCCCAGCCAGCCGGGCGAGGTGGTGTAGGCGGGGTAGCCGTCCCGGCGCAGTCCGGCTTCGCGGGTCTGCCTCCCCTCCTGGCCGCGGCGCAGGATCTGCAGGGCCTCCTGCTCGGTGAGTGCGTCCGTCAGGTAGCGGAAGTCGATCTGGGAGACCAGCCACGCGGGTTCCGCGTCGGCCAGCAGCTTCCACAGGGGCTTGCGCGCGGCCTTGGCGGCCAGGTCCCACACCGCGTTGACCACGGCGCCGACGGCCATGTGCATCACCCCCTTCTCCGGCCCCAGCCAGCGCAGTTGGCTGTCCCCGGTCAGATCCGCGGCCAGGGATCCCGGGTCGGCGCACAGGCCGGCGACGGACCGCCCCAGCACGTGGGGCCGCAGTGCCTCGATGGCGGCGACCTGCACGTCGTTGCCGCGCCCGATGGTGAAGGCGAACCCGTGCCCGGCCAGTGCGCCGCCGCCCGCACCGGCGTCCTCCGCGTCGGTGCGCAGAACGACGTACGCGGCGGAGTAGTCGGGGTCCGGATTCATCGCATCCGACCCGTCCAACTGCCCGGAGGTGGGGAACCGGACGTCGTAGGTGTCCATCGCGATGATCCGTGCAACGTCTGCGGACAACTGGGGTTCCTTTCACAGACCGTTCCCCGGCCGGCCGCACCTGCCCTGCCGACCGGAGCACCGCACGCCTCGAAGGCCCGGTAGCCGAGGCGATCGAGGCGATCGAGGCGATCGAGGCGATCGAGGCGACACTATGCCTGCGAGGGAACCGGCGCAAGGAAACATCGGATCTCTTCTGTGCCGGTCGCGCCGAGTCAGCCCGCGCCCGGCCCCACCGCCGCGTCGCGCCCGTACCAGTCGACGCAGACCGCCAACGCGTCGTCCTCCAGCAGTCCGCCGCCGCGGTGGTCGGACAGGTCCTGGAAGACCGCGCGGGGCACCTGGGCGGCGGGCAGCAGCCGATTGGCCGTCAGGGAGCGGGCCAGACCGTGGTCACCGAACGCCTCACCGCCGGGCGAGGCGGACTCGTAGACCCCGTCGGTCGCCAGCAGCAGCCGGTCCCCGGGCTGCACCTGGAACCGCTCGGTCACGTAGTGGGTCTCCTCGAACATGCCGAGCGGGAGCTGGGCGTCGAAGACGAGCGGGTCCACCTTGCCGCCCCGGCGCAGCCAGGCGCGCGGGGAGCCGGCCTCGACGACCTCCACCTGCCCGGTGGTGAGTTCGAACCGGAGCAGCACCATCGACACGTGTGCGGTCCCGTGGTGCTGCGCGTACACCGCCTGGTCGGTCAGTGCCGCCTGGTCGGCCAGGCCGAGGCCGGCCCGCCGGGCGTTGCGCATCGCGCTGACGGCGAGGTTGGTCAGCAGGGCCGCCTCCACGCCCTCGCCCATGCCGTTGGCCACGGCGATGGTCAGGTGGCCGGCCGAGACGGACCAGTCGAAGTTGTCCCCGGTGGTGGAGTACGCGGGCTCCAAGTGGGCGCCCAGGGCGAATTCGTGCCGCCGCAGCGAGCGGCCCGGCAGCAACTGCCACTGCATCTCCGCGGCCAGGGTCAGCCGCGTCGCCCGGCGGGCCCGCAGGTAGAGGTCGGTGTCGCGTTCGGCGACCGCGATCTCGTGGCCGAGTGCCCCGCACAGGTGCTCCAGCTCCGGAAGCAGCCCGTGCACATCGGCCTCACCCGGAAAGGTGACCGACAGGACGCCCAGCCGGTCACCGCGCACGCTCACCGGCAGGTGCGTCGCGACGGTCCGCGCCGACCGGTCGGCGACCACCAGGGGTTCCGGCGCCCGCAGTGCCCTGCCCTGCGGGCTGTTGTGGATGCGCACCGGCTCCGCGGTGAGCGGCACGGGCTCCACCATCTGCAGCGTGCTCATGCCGTAGTCGGCCATGCGCAGCTCGGCCCCGAGGGCCCCGTACTGTTCTCGCAGTGCCTCGTCGACGACATCGAGCAATGCGTGCGGTGCGGCGGCGCGCAGGGCCCGCTCGACCACGGCGTATCTGTCCACGTCTCCTGCTTCTGGGTCTGTCAGACGGTGCGACGGCCGGGCAGGGGGCACTGCTGCCCTGCCCGGCCGGTTCCGTACATTATCGTCGCACTGCAACATTCGCTGAACGACAACAGATGGCGCTCGGGGGCCGTCCCGGCGCCGTGACCAGCCGGTACGGGTCTGCCGTCCGGGTCTGTCGCCGGGGTGAGGCGGGACGATAGGCTCTACCCGCCCTTTGCACGGATGCCGAACAGGTGACGAATGGACCCCGATGCCGGGGCGAAGTGGCCGGAAATGTGGAGTGGAACGTGACGTCGTCCTCGCGCGAGGCAGCTTGGGCAGCCGGGGCGGCCGGCGAGGTCATCGAGCTGCTGGAGGTCCTGTGGGAGCACGGCCGGGACGCGGTCTCCACCTCGCCCGTCTCCGCCTCCCAGCTCCGGGTCCTGTACTGCCTCGACCGTGACGAGGGCATGAACCTGCGCACCCTGGGCGAGCTGCTGGGGTCGGGGCCCTCCTCGGTCAGCCGGCTGTGCGACCGTCTCCAGGCACTCGGTTTCCTGGAGCGGCTGCCGAGCCCCGTCAGCCGCCGGGAGCTGGAGCTGCACCTGACGCGGCAGGGCCACAAGTACCTCAGCGACCTGCGGTTGCGCCGCCAGGAGGCCCTCACCGCGACCCTGGCCGCGATGTCGCCCAGGACCCGCGCGCTGCTGGGTGAGGGGTTGCAGGCCTTCCAGGACGCGGCGGAGAGCGCGTCCCCGTCCCCCGTGCGGCCGCTGAGCGCACTGAAGGACGTGGACCGTTCGGCGTGACACCTGGCGGCTCCGCTCCGAGCGCCCCGCACTGTGGTGTGCTGCGCACACCCGCGACCGGCGGGACGCAGACCGCAGGAGGCGAGCTGCCATGGCGCACCGTGAGGCGACCGTCACGCTCCCGGCCGACGCGGACGCGCTCTTCGCCCACCTCGGCGAGGTGGGCAACCTGCCCGCCTACGTGCCGGGCGTGCGTGCCGCCGCACGCCTCGACGAAGAGTGAGCGCGCGTCACCGGTGCCGCCGGGTGGACGCTGGAGGTGCGGCTGACCGTCGACGGGCCCAGCCGCAGCGCCACCTGAGGAGCGGGCGGTCCGCTCGGTCACCGGGGACAGCTGTACGTGACCGACGCGGCAGCGGCCGCGACCGGCGCGGGTACCGACACCGGTGCGGGCGCGGTCGGCGCCGAAGGGGCAGCCGCGGGCGAGGTCCGCGTCACGGTCGCCGTCGAGACGGGCGGTGCGGGCGGGGCGGAGGGAGCGGGTGGCGACGACGGGGAGGAAGGCGCCCGCTCCGGTGCTGTCCTCGACCGCTCGCTCGCCGTCCTTCGGCGCAGTTGGCAGGCGACCGACGGGTGACCGCCGGGTGCGGGCCGCTCAGCGGCTCAGCTCCGCCTTGCCGAACAGCGCCGCGTACCCGCTGGGCAACTGGCTGATCAACTGGTTGAGCTCGCCCCCGGACACGGCGTCCCCGAGGGTCGACAGGACGGCGCTGGCATCCCACTCGGCGGTCCGGGGCCGGGCTCCGGTCTGCTCGGCGACCCGTTCGCAGAACTGCAGCACGCCGAACGTCTCCGGCTCCTCCTCCCCGGCCTCGGCGACGACGGGCCCGAGCGGACCGGGGAGCTGGGCCGCCAGCTCCTGGGCCTTGACGGGGGAGATGCGGAGGGCCAGCACGCTCAGCACCGCCCAGGTCACCTGCTCGGCCTCCTGCCGGTCACGGTATTCGCCGCGCTCGCGGACCTGGGCCAGGAACTCGTCGTACCTCATGGTCGGCTCCTTCGTCCCACGGGATCACTCACGCCGCATGCGGCGCCGCTCTCCCGCCCCCGGTACCCAGCGGTGGACCGCTCATGGGTGCCGGCCGGCAGCGCCTCTGGACCGGCTCCGGCGCCGGTCCGCTCACCCGGAGGCGGCGGACAGCGGCATGCCGGTGTAGTTCTCCGCCAGCTCGGCCGCGGCATGCCGGGAGGTGGCGATCCGGTCCAGTTGGGAGAGCTGGAGACGGGTGTCGAAGGAGGACTGGCCGGGGGCGGTGTGCAGGGTCGTCGTCATGAAGTACGAGAAGAGCTCGGCCCGCCACACCCGCCGCAGGCACTGTTCGGAGTAGGTGTCCAGCAGCGCGGTGGAGCCGGACCGGTGCAGGTGGGCGAAGGCGCGGGCCAGCACGGTGACGTCGGAGACGGCCAGGTTGAGGCCCTTGGCGCCGGTCGGCGGGACGATGTGGGCGGCGTCCCCGGCGAGCAGCACCCGGCCGTGGCGCATCGGCTCGGTCACCGAGCTGCGCATCGGCAGCACGGACTTGCTCGTGACCGGGCCGCGGTTGAGCCGCCAGTGGGCGTCCGCGCCGAAGCGGCGGTCCAGCTCGTCCCAGACACGCGCGTCGGGCCACGCCTGCGGGTCCGTCCCGTCGGGCACCTGGAGGTACAGCCGGCTGACGGTGGGTGAGCGCATGCTGGCCAGCGCGAACCCGTGCGCGGAGTGCGCGTAGATCAGCTCGTCGTGGACGGGCGGCGCGTCCGCGAGGATGCCCAGCCACGAGTACGGGTAGACCCGCTCGTGCACCCGCCGCGCCCCCTCGGGGACGGTGCGGCGCACGGTGCCGTGGAAGCCGTCGCAGCCCACGACCCAGTCGCAGCTCAGCGAGCGCTCCCGGCCCTGGTGGGTGTAGCGGACGGTGCACCGGTCGCTCAGCGCGCCCTCCACCGCGTGCACCGGCGCGTCGAAGAACAGCGGTGCCCCGTCGGCCAGTTGCAGGGCTGTCAGGTCCTTGACGATCTCCGTCTGGGCGTAGACCCACACCCGCCGGCCGCCGGTCAGTGCGGGGAAGTCGAGGCGGTGCCGGCGACCGGCGAAGCGCAGCTCGATGCCCTCGTGCGGCATTCCCTCGCGCTCCAGCCGGTCGGCGGCGCCCGCGCAGCGCAGCACGTCCACCGTGCCCTGCTCCAGGATGCCGGCGCGCTGGCGTTGCTCCGCGTAAGCGCGATCCCGGCTCTCCAGGACGACGCAGTCGATGCCGTGCCGGTGCAGCAGGCGGGCGAGCAGCAGCCCGGCGGGGCCCGCACCGACGACGGCGACCCGGGTGCGGCGGGGTGGTGTCATGGGAGCGGTCACTTCCCGGTGGCGGCCGGTGCGGTGGCACTGTCCCAGTGCGCCAGCAGGGCGTCGGTGACGGTGTCGGGCCGCTCCACTCCGGCGAGGTGTGCGGCGCCGTCCACCTCGACGAGGGCGGCCCCGGGGATGCCGTCGGCCAGTTCACGGGCGTGTGCCGGCGGGGTGGCCGGGTCCTCGCTTCCCGCCACGACCAGCGTCGGCGCGGTGATCCGGGACAGGGCCTGCCGCGCGTCGAAGGCGGCGAGTGCCTCGCAGCAGGCGACGTATCCGGCCGGGTCGGCCTCGGCCAGATCCGCGAGCAGCCTGGCACCGAGCGGCGTGCCGCTCATCGTGTCCGGGTCGGCGAACCAGCGTCCCGGAGCCGACTCGAGGACGGCCCGGGCGCCGCCCTCCCGGACGAGGGCGGCCCGCTCGTGCCAGCCCGCCGCCGGACCGAACCAGGCCGAGGTGCACACCAGGGCCAGCGACGCCACCCGCCGGGGGTGGTGGACGGCCAGGTGGGTACCGATGCCGCCGCCCAGGGAGATCCCCGCATACCGGAAGGTCTCCCAGCCGTGGTGGCCGGCCAGCGCAAGCACCTGCGCGGCCAGCTCGTCGACGGTGGTGCGCTCGGTGCTCGGTTCGGCCAGCACGTCGAGGGGGGTCCGCCCGTGTCCGGGCAGGTCGTAGCGGAGCACCCGGTGCTGCCGGGTGAGGGCGGGAAGCTGGGGCTCCCACACCGCGAGGGAGGTGCCCAGGGACGGTCCGAGGATCAGCGGGGTGCCGTCTGCGGGGCCGTCGAGACGGTGGTGGGGCAGGGTCACGAGTCCTCCTCGGGCTCGGCCGGACGAAACGGGGCCGGGCCGCGGCCGGCCAGTGCCCGGTCCACCAGGTGCGGGGCGCACCCCGTGCGGTGTGCCGGGTCGGCCAGTCCGGCCCACACCCCCTCGGGTACCCCGGCCAGTTCCGGGTGCCCGCGCAGTACCTCGGTGAGGGGTACCCCGTCCGAGGCGGAGCGCGCGGCGGCGTCGGTGACCAGCGCCGTGGCCCGCGCCCTCCCGACGTGTGTGCCCAGCACGGTCGAGGCGTGCTCGGCCAGGATGCGCCCGCCGGTCAGCTGAAGGTTCTGCCGCATCCGTGCGGGCCGAACCCGGAGCGCTTCCGTGAGTTCGGCGGCGCACCGGGCGGCGCCGCCGGTCACCCGCAGCGCCTCGCGCAGGGTCTGCCACTCGCTGTGCCAGGCCCCGGCCGGGCGCTCGTCCTCACCGCTGAGCGCCCCGAACAGCACGGCGGCCAGGGAGGGGAGGCGCCGTGCGGCGGCTGCGATCAGGGTGGCCCGCACCGGGTTGGCCTTGTGCGGCATGGCGGACGAGCCGCCGCTCGCGCCGTCGACGACCTCGGCGGTCTCGGTGCGGGTCAGGACCAGCACGTCCGCGGCGATCCTGCCCAGGGCGCCGGCGGTGTGGGCGAGCGCGGCGCCCAGGTCCGCGACGGGCGTGCGCGCCGTGTGCCAGGGCAGCAGGGGCGCGGCCAGCCCGGTCGCGGCGGCGAAGGCGGCCGGCAGGTCCAGGGCCGCCTCGGTGCCGCCGTCGGCGGCGAACGCCGCGAGCGTTCCGGCCGCGCCGCCGAGCTGGGCGGGCAGGGCCGCGCGGACGGCGGCCAGCCGGCGGTGCGCGTCCAGGACGAGGCTGCGCCAGGTGGCCGCTTTGAGGCCGAAGGTGGTCGGCACGGCGTGCTGGGTGAGGGTACGGCCCGGCATCGCCGTGTCCCGGTGCGCCGCGGCGAGTGCGGCCAGCGCCGCGGCGGTGCGGTCCAGGTCGGGCAGCAGCAGGCTCAGCGTGCGGTGTGCGACCAGCATCGCGGCGGTGTCCAGGATGTCCTGGCTGGTGGCCCCACGGTGCACGTAGGGGCCTGCCGCCTCGCCCACCGCCGCGGTGAGGTCGGCGACCAGCGGGATGACCGGGTTGCCGCTCGCGCGGGCCCGCAGCGCGAGGTCCCGTACGTCGAAGCAGGTGGCGTCGGCCGCGCGGGAGACGGTCTGCGCGGCTGCCTCGGGGGCGAGACCGAGCCTGGCCTGGGCGCGGGTGAGGGCGGCTTCCGCGTCGAGCAGCGCCTGGAGGAAGGCGGTGTCGCTGGTTGCCGCCTCGGCCGGGGAGCCCGCCCGCACGGGGGAGAGGAGCCCGACGTCGGCGCCGTCGCCGGGCGCCGCCGTCGGGTCAGCGGGGCCGGGGCACGGTGGGGGAGCCGTCGGCGGGTCCGGGGGCGCCGGAGCGGCCGAGGGGGTCGAGGGGGTCGAGGGGGAAGTCAAGGAAGACCGTCTCCTTCTCGCCCTGGAGGCGAATGTCGAACCTGTAGAGCCGCTCCTGCTCCCGGGTGGCCAGCAGCGTGGCCCGGCGCTCGGGAGACAGCGTGCCGAACACCGGATCGGCGGCCAGCGCTTCGGCGTGCTCGGGCAGGTGGGCGCGGGTGTACAGGTGGTGCAGCAGGCCCCGCGCGAGGACCAGCACCGGAAGAGAGGGCACCGCGCCCGGACGGTGGGGGCCCGGCGCGAGTGTACGGAGGACCCAGTGGCCGTCGGCGTCGGTCGGCACCCGGGCGAATCCGGTGAAGCGCACCCCGTCGCGGCCGACGACCTCGCCGGTGGCGGGGTCGTGCCGCAGCGATCCCGGCGCCCCCGCGGTCGACCCGTCGGGACCGGCCTGCCACACCTCCAGCAGCGCGTCGGGCACCGGCTGCCCGGCGCCGTCGTACACGTTCCCGTGGAGGGTGACGGTGTCCGGGTGCCCGGCGGGTGCCACGTCGCCGCCGCCCGCGAAGGGCAGGGCGTATCCGTAGAAGGGCCCGACGGTCTGCGAGGGGGTGGGCGCGAGCGGCGGCTGTACGGCGCCGGTGTGCGTGGCCGCCTGCTTCCCGCTCTCCGCGGCGGGGTACGCGGTCTTCTTCTGTGGTCCGGTCATCAGCCGCGGCCCTCCTCGCACCAGGTGGCGGCCGGACCGTCCAGGACGATGTCCCAGCGGTAGCCCAGCGACCGTTCGGGCACGGACAGTTCATGGTCGTAGGCGGCGACCAGGCGGTCGCGGGCCGCCTGATCGGTGACGGACTGCAGGATCGGGTCGTACGGGAAGAGCGGGTCGCCCGGGAAGTACATCTGCGTGACCAGCCGCTGGGCGAAGGCCTCGCCGAAGAGGGAGAAGTGGAGGTGCGCGGGCCGCCAGGCACCCGTGTGGTTGCGCCAAGGGTAGGCGCCGGGCTTGATCGTGGTGAACGCGTACCGGCCCTCGGCGTCGGTCAGGCAGCGGCCGAACCCGGTGAAGTGCGGGTCGAGCGGCGCCGGGTGCTGGTCGAGCTGGTGCGCGTACCGGCCCGACGCGTTGGCCTGCCACAGCTCGACGAGCTGCCCGCGCACCGGCCGCCCGCGCCGGTCGCGCACCTGCCCGGTCACGGTGATCCGTTCGCCCAGCGGCTCCCCCTGGTGACGGCACGTCAGGTCGCTGTCCAGCGTGGTGACGTCGGTGGCACCGAAGACCGGACCGCTCAGCTCGACCGCTTCCGGGTCCCGCAGCGGCAGCGGAGCCTGCTGCGGATGGCGCAACGCGCTGCTGCGGTACGGCGGGAAGTCCCGCGGCGGGTGGTGGCGCGGCCCTGCCCCGGCGTTCCGTCGCCGTGCGGCGGCCACGGCAGCGTCGATGTCGGCCTGCGTGGAGGCCGCGGGGAGCGGTGGGGCGGTGGGGGGAGTGGTCATGGCGGGCTCCTTCGGTACGCAACAGCCGGTGCCCGCGGGGTGTATGGTCCGCGCGGGGTGCGGGACCCGGAGGCCCCCGGCCCGTTCCGGAGGGCGGTCACCGGGCCTCCTCGTGGGGAGGGGAGGACGCGGCGGTGCGGTGCAGGATCTCGCTCGCCGCCGGGCGCGCACTCGACGAGGAGCAGCCCGTCCGGGTACGTGTCCAGGACGGCGAGACCGGTCACCGTCCCTTCCCCGCAGTCCCGTCCCGCCAGTGGCGGAAGGCACTGCGCCGCCCGCTTCGGGACGCCGTCCTCGGTGGTGCGTGTTCCAGCAGGCAGGGGGCGCCGCCGCGCTTGCGGGCCCGCTTGCGCGGTGAGGCGAGGGCGACGCGGCGACGGCCATCGTACGGCACGGCAGCCCGCAGCCCGCAGCCCGCAGTCGGCCACCGGCCGGCACACGCCGGTGGGCGGAGAAGGCGGGGGTGCCCCGGTGCACAGTCGCTCGGCCGGCATCTTCTACGGAACGAGTCCCAGCTCGATGCGGTCGTCCAAATGGGGGCGGGTGAACTCCCAGTTGCCGCCGAGCTGGCTCTCGGTCACCCGGGCGCTCACCTCGTCGGTCAGCAGCCGGGTCCACCACCGCTCCTGCCGCCACCTCCATGGCCGGGGCCACCACTTCGTCCATGCGGCTGAGGACCTCCTCCGGCCGGTGTTCGCAGAGTGAACCGACGTTCCTCTCCGAACGCCCGGGGAGTCTCCGCCCGCCGCGCGGCCGTGTCAATGGGACGGTTGCCAGGGGCTGCGCTCAGGAGCCGTACCAAGCGCCCCCGTTGCGGCGCCCCGGGCGTGCCCCGCGGCCCGGGTCTGCCGACAGTGTTCGGCTGTTTCGGGACGAGACCGGGAGCCATGCCCCGCAGTGCACCGGCACCGCCTCGCGCCCCGCGCCGGGCGGCGAGTCCCTGGTCACGCTGGAGCGCGGGCCGACGGTCCTGCGCGTCCTCGCGGCCACGCCCGGCGGTCGGCTCAGATCCCGTCCGGAGCACCGGGCCGGTGCGCGCGGTGCTCGATCGGGTGCCCGCCCCCCTCCCCCACCTCGGCGAGGTGCGGACCACCGCTGGGGACACCATCTCGCGCCCCGCATACCGGGGTTCGGCAACGGCTGCCTGACCGCCTGCGGTCTGCCCGACACGGTCGGGCCGCTTGCCCAGCGGCTCGCGGACACCCTGGAGGAGCCGGTGGGCGCGGCCGTCCCCGACCGGGACGTGTGCGCTTCGTCGTCCAGTGCCCGCGGCGGCGCACCATGGCTGTCAGCTCGCGCATCGGCGACCTGCCGGCCACCGGACTGTGCGCACCCGGTGCCCTGTTCGCCGCGGACCGGGACGAGTCCACCGGACCACGCCGGCGGCATCGTCCCCGCGGATCCGCACGCCACGGGGTTCCTGGCCCTCCCGCCCTGCCACAGGACGTCACCACGTTCGGTCACCGAAGAGTGCGCGGCCCGTGTGGCAGCGGCCCGCGGGTCCGGAGCGGCTGTCGAGGACCAACTCGTCCTCGTCGAACCGGAGCTGGTCGCCGTCGCGCTGCCCGTGCCCGGTCCGGACGGGACCGTCGTCAGCCACCTCAGTACACACACGGCTGGCAGCCTCATCGTGCACACACTGCCCCCCACTTGCCCGCCCGCGCCGACGGCACGCGCGAGGCGCTGACCGCCCCGTGCGGCGTGACGGCGCCCTCCCGCCCACCGGACCCCGGAGGAGCCGCGCACCACCGTTTCGCCCGAACTCCGCACGGCCGCCCGCCACATCGAGGCCGACCTCGCGGTCACGACCGGGCACCTGCTGGACGGGGC
The DNA here is from genome assembly GCF_000424785.1 of Streptomyces sp. CNT360. Taxonomy (NCBI): domain Bacteria; kingdom Bacillati; phylum Actinomycetota; class Actinomycetes; order Kitasatosporales; family Streptomycetaceae; genus Streptomyces; species Streptomyces sp. CNT360. The sequence goes on from NZ_AUKO01000033.1 coordinate 61,568, forward strand.
GCGGGGCGGTCGTGGCCGCGACCCGACGGCCCGTCACCGGGAGCCGAACGGCCCGTCGCCGGAGCCGGGGGCCGGACGGACCCGCTTGGTGGACCCGGCTCACCCCTCCCGGCAGGCGGCCGTCAACGTCGCCAGCCGGCCGGTGGGATCGTGCAGGACGAGTGCTCCGTCCGTGACCACGCGCCGGGTGCCGGGGTCCACCGGATCGTCGGCGGCCCACGAAGGCGCGGCGATCCCGAACTCGACCTCCAGGCCGGAGGGCGCGGCGAAGCGGCGCTCCAGGACGGCGCCCCAGGAGCGGGTCCGTACGGACATCCGCAGTCCGAGGTCGCGCGCCCAGTCGTCACCGTCGTAGCGGGAACCGTCCTCGGTGAGGAGGACCAGGTCGATGTCCGAGTCGGCCCGTGCGGTGCCCCGCGCACAGGAGCCGACCAGCAGCAGCCCCGCCACGTCCGTGCGTGCGGCCGCCCATCGGGCCACCCGGCCCACGATCCGGCGGATCTCCGCAGCACGTGCGGGAGGCAGTCCGGGCGCCGGCGGCAGGGAGGGCAAGGCCATGCCCCGAGCGTACGGGCCGGAACGGGCGGATGAGCGGACCCGGCCGCCCCGCACACACGCCGCCAGGGGCCGCTCCGTGCGGAGCGGCCCCTGGGGCTGGGGTCGGCCGGATCCGGCCGCGACGCGAAGGGCTCCTCCTTGGAGGTTCGGACGGGGCCCCTGCGCGCCGGCTTGATGTGCTGCGCGTCGGTCAGCCGTTCTGCATCGGGCCGAACTTGAAGATGACCGAGTCGTTGATGATGTGGTCGTCGTCGGAAACCTTGACCGACGTCCACTTGTTGTGAACGTGCTTGTGCACCGAGTTGTGCTCGTGCCCACCGCAGGCCGAGGCGGCGGTGGTACCGGCGGCGGCCAGACCGAGGGTGGCGAGGCCGACCGCGAGGGAGCGCGTGAGGGTGCGCATGAAAAACCTCCGTGGAGATCACGAAAGACAAGGACCCCGCCATCGTCGCCGCCTCGGCGGGCATTACAGAGCAATATATGAAGGACACGGGCGCAACGGACCCGAATGGTGCACCGGGCCGGGCAGGCCGCCCTGCCGCTCAGACCTGCGGTGTGCCCGCCGCCCGCAGCAGGCGCAGGAAGTCGGTGAAGGCCGACGGCATGTCCACGGCGTCCGGTGCCAGCAGCCACTGCACCTGAAGCCCGTCGAGCACGGCCGCCATCAGCGGGGCGACCTGTTCCGGTGCCAGCCCGGCGGGCAGCCCCTCGCCGCCCTCCCCGAACTCCGCGCGCACGGCCTCGGCCAGACCCGAGCGCACGCGGGCGTACCGCTCGGTGAAGAAGGCCCGCGCCGGGGCGTGCTCGGCCACGCTGCCGCCCGAGAGCACCGCGAAGGTCTGCACGATGCTCGGGCGGGCGGCGTTGTACTCCACCAGTTGCGCCAGCAGGTCGAGGTTCCAGTGCTCCGGGGGGCCTCCCGCGGCTTGGACGTCCCAGCGGTCGCGGGCCTCCAGGACTCCGATCAGCAGCTGCTCCTTGCTCGGGAAGTGGTGGAGCAGCCCGGCCTGGGTGAGGCCCGCGCGCTCGGCGACCGCCGCCAGTGAGGTGCCCTCGTACCCCCGCTCGGCGATGACCTCCATGGCCGCGCGGAGGATCTCCTCCCGCCGTTCCTCCCTGCGGGCCGCCCTGCCGCCGCTGCGCCGCCGGTCGTGGGGCCTCGCGCTCTGCTGCTCCGTCACACGCCGACTCTAGCCGCCACGCCGATGCTGTGAAACGGAAGAATAACAACGCCTACCGATCACTCGGTGAACGCGCCAGGATGCGACCGGTGGCGCGACGGAGGAGTCCGCCGAGCCCCGTCACCGCACCGCCCCCGCCGCGAAGGAGCGCCGAATGACCCCCGCACACCCGGCCGTGCACGCCGCACATGCCGCAGCCGTCGAGACCGCTCTGGCCGCACTCGACCTGGACACCAAGGCCCGGCTGCTGTCCGGGCAGGACATGTGGTCGCTGCCCGCGCTGCCCGCGATCGGTCTCGGCTCGCTGGTGATGTCCGACGGGCCCGTGGGGGTGCGCGGCACCCGGTGGAGCGCCGCCGACCCCTCCGTCGCGCTGCCCAGCCCCACCGCGCTCTCCGCCACCTGGGACCCGGACCTCGCCCGCCGGGCCGGGCACCTGCTCGCCCAGGAGGCCCGCCGCAAGGGCGTGCACGTGCTGCTGGCGCCCACCGTCAACCTGCACCGCTCCCCGCTGGGCGGGCGGCACTTCGAGTGCTACTCCGAGGACCCGTACCTGACCGGTGAGATCGGTGCCGGCTATGTACGCGGCGTCCAGGAGGGCGGGGTGGGCACCACCGTCAAGCACTTCGTCGGCAACGACGCGGAGACCGAGCGGTACACCGTCGACAACATCATCGCGCCCCGGCCGCTGCGCGAGCTGTACCTGGCGCCGTTCGAGCACATCGTCCGCAACGCCCACCCGTGGGGCATCATGACCGCCTACAACCAGGTCAACGGCGCGACGATGACCGAGCACCGCTACCTGGTCGGCGAGGTGCTGCGCGGCGAGTGGGGCTTCGACGGCTGCAACGTCTCCGACTGGACCGCCGCCCGTGACACCGTCCGCGCCCTGACCGGCGGCCTGGACGTCGCCATGCCGGGGCCGTCGACCGTCTACGGGCCCCCGCTCGCCCAGGCGGTACGCGACGGCGACGTGCCCGTCGACGCCGTGGACGAGGCAGTGCGCCGGGTACTTCTGCTGGCGGCCCGGGTCGGCTGCCTGGACGGGGTGCCGGCCGCCGTCGACCCGGCCGACCTACCGGCCCGCCTCGACGGCGCGGAGGTGGCCCGCGAGGTGGCCCGCCGCGGACTCGTCCTGGCCCGCAACGAGCCGGTCGGCGGCGGTGGCCCGGTGCTGCCGCTGGATCCCGCGGGACTGCGGGCCGTCGCCGTCGTGGGCGCCGCCGCCGCGGAGGCGCGGGTGCTCGGTGGCGGCTCGGCCACCGTCTTCCCCGACCGCCTCGTCCCGCCTCTGGACGGGCTGCGCGCCGCACTGCCGGACGGCGTCGAGGTCCGGCACGCCGTGGGCGCCGACCCGCGCACCCGCACGCCCGCCGCCCGCGACGGCTTCACGCTGCGCGCCCGCTATCTGGACGCGGACGGTGAGCTGCTCGCCGAGGAAGCCCAGTTCGACGGCCGCGTCCAGGCCATCGGCAGCTTCCCCGAGGGCGTCGAACCGGCCGCGCTGCACTCCGTCGAACTCGTCGGCTCGCTCACCCCGCGAGCCACCGGTACCCACACCCTCTCCGTGACCGGCAGCGGCCACTTCACCCTCACCGTGGGGGAGGAGGTGCTCTTCGACGAGGAGTGCGCCCCGCCCGGCGGGGACCCGTTCGAGGCCTTCATGAATCCGCCCGAGACCCTCGTCACCGCCGACCTGGCCGAGGGCGTGACACTCCCCGTCAGCCTCCGCTGCACCCCGCTGGGCCCGGGGCCCGCCGAAACCCTCCCCGCGCTGGCCTTCTGCCTCGGCCACCTCGGGCCGCGCCGCACTCCCGACGAGGAGATCGAGGAGGCGGTCCGGGTCGCCCGGGACGCGGATGTCGCAGTGGTGGTCGTCGCCACCACGCAGGAGGTGGAGTCCGAGGGCTTCGACCGGAGCGACCTGCGGCTGCCGGGCCGCCAGAACGAACTGGTCGCCCGGGTGGCCGCCGCCAACCCGCGCACCGTGGTCGTCGTCAACTCCGGTTCCCCCGTCGAACTTCCCTGGCGCGCCCAGGTGCCCGCCGTGGTGCTGAGCTGGTTCCCCGGCCAGGAGGCCGGGGCCGCGCTCGCCGACGTTCTGCTGGGTACCCACGAGCCGGGCGGCCGGCTGCCCACCACCTGGCCCGCCCGGCTCGCCGACGCGCCGGTCACCGACGTCACCCCGCGAGGCGGCGAAGTCACCTACAGCGAAGGCGTCTTCATCGGCTACCGCGCCTGGGAGAAGGCCGGCACCGCGCCCGCCTTTCCCTTCGGCCACGGCCTGGGCTACACCGACTGGGAGTACGAGACGCTCAGGGCCACGGACCGGACGGCGCGCGTGCGGATACGCAACACCGGTGCCCGGCCCGGTGCCGAGACCGTCCAGCTCTACGTGGCACCCGTGGACGGCGAGCCCGGACCGGCCGCGGCCGGCGGCTCCCCGCCTCCCGCGCGGTGGGTGACCGAGTCCTCGGCCCGGGAGCGCCCGGCCCGTCGGCTGGCCGGTTTCGCGCGGGTCGAGGCCGCGCCGGGTGAGTCCGTGGAGGTCGAGGTGGCCCTGCACGGCCGGGCGTTCGAGATCTGGGACGAGGCGGCGGCGAGCTGGCGCCGCGTACCCGGCAGCTACGACATCGAGGCCGCGCACAGCGTGGCCGACCGGCGGCTGAGCACCCGGATCACGGTGAGTTGAGGCGTCGCGGTGACCGGGGACGCCGTGCCGGACCGAAGCGTCACGGTCGGCGCCCGGCCGTCGGCGACGTCCGGCCGGCCGGGCCGTCGGCGCGTACCCCGGGCGGGGCACGGGCGCGCTCAGCACCGGGTGGTGCCGCGGGAAACCCCGCCGATCGGGTGAGTGTCGTCCCGTTGGGCGTGGCGACGGAACGCCCGAATCCGCCACCGGTGCACTCTTGTGCGCGTCCTGGCACATAGAGCAAGGGAGGATCCCCATGCGCATCCGTACCGCGGTTGTCGCTTCCGGTCTGGCCGCCACCGCCGTCCTCGGCGGAGCGACGGCAGCGTCCGCCGACGCGGGCGCCGAGGGTGGCGCGGCGAACTCGCCGGGGGTGCTCTCCGGCAACGTCCTGCAGGTTCCGGTGCACATCCCGATCAACGTGTGCGGCAACACCGTCGACGTCGTCGGGCTTCTCAACCCCGCCTTCGGCAACTTCTGCGCCAACGACTGACGCGGCACCCCACCCGGAGACGGGAGGGTTCTCCTCCCCGCGGGCTCCCCGCTGTCGCACGAGCGCCCCGCCGGTCCCCCGGCGGGGCGCTCGCGTGTGCACGGGCGGGGTGCCCCGCTAGGCCCGGATGCCCGTCGCACCCATCGGCGGCGGCTCCTTGCGGAGGAACGCGGCGCGCAGGGCGTGATGGGGGGCTCCCGGGTCGAACAGGACGCGGTGCATGGCGGCCAACTCCTGGTCGCGGTAGGACGCCAACGGCTCGGCCGCCTCGTCCCTGGCCCGGTTCGCCTTCTTGACGGCCAGTCGCTGGTGGGTGGCCGGATCCTCGGCCATCGCCCCGGCCAGCTCGGCGACGCGGGGCGCGAACTGCCGCGGCGTGGTGGGCAGCACCCGGTCCACCAGGCCGATGCGGCGGGCGGTCGCCGCACTCATCGGCTCCGCGTCCCGCATCAGCGCCTCGGTGATCTCCGGGCCCACCCGGCGGGGCAGCGTGTACGTCCACAACTCCGAACCGGGCAGCCCCATGAGCCGGTAGTGCGGGTTGAGAACGGCACCCGCCCTGCACCACACCTCGTCCGCTGCGGCCGCCAGCATGACACCGCCCGCGGCCGCGTTGCCGCCGAGCGCCGCGACCACCAGCCGGTCCGTGGTGGTCAGCACCGCCTCCACCACGTCGTCCATCGCCTGGATGTTGGCCCAGCCCTCCGCCGCCGAGTCGCGGGCGGCCTCGATGACACCCAGGTGGATGCCGTTGGAGAAGAAGTCCCGTGTGCCGCCGAGCACCACCACCCGGGTGGGCCGGGTGCAGGCGTACCGGTAGGCGGCCAGCAGCCGGCGGCACTGGACGGTGCTCATGGCCCCGCCGGGGAAGGCGAAGTGCACGAACCCGACGCCGTTCTGCTCCCGGTAGCGGATCTCCGTGTAGGTGAGGCGTTCGGGGGCGAGCTCCAGCGGGGCGGGCCGCTCCGGTACGTCCGGCAGCCGTGCACCCAGTGCGAGCGTGGCGGGCAGCTTGAACGTGGCCCGGCCGCCGGGGGCGCGGCGCGGACGCAGTTGGGGGATCCACACCGCACCGTCCACCGTGGCGCGGCAGACGGCCCCTGCCCGGGTGGCGAGGATCTCGCCGGGTGTGCCGTGCAGTTGGTCCTCGGCGTGGCCGCCGTGCAGGTACCACTCCTCACCCAGCAGCTCGTCGAGGACGCCGGGTCGGGAGTCGGCGGCGCGCAGGGTGCGCAGCACGGCGGTCGTCGGGTCGGTCTGCCAGTCGATCCGGCGCTCCGACTGGTGCATGGCCGGGCGCACCGACGGCTTCAGCTCCTGCTGCGAGCTGGGCCGGTGGCTGCCGGTCGCGAACCGTGCGACGGCGCTGCGGACGGCCTCGAGCGCGGCGTCGGAGATCTCGCTCCGGTACAGGTCGCTCTTGGCCGCGCCGCCCGGCAGCTCGCACTCCGCGGAGGCCCAGATGTCGCCGGAGTCCAGTTCCGCCTCGGCCTGCAGGACGGTGACGCCCCAGTGCAGGCGGCCCTCGCTCACGGCCCGGTCGAGGGAGGAAGGGCCGCGGTCGCCCGGCGGGCCCGGGTGCACGATCAGACAGGTGTACCGCGACCAGATGTCCTCGGGGACGGTGGTCCGCAGCATCGGGGCGATCACCAGCTCGGGTTCGTACCCGGTGACCGCGCGCCGCACCTCGTCACCGTCGCGTACCACCTCGGTCGCGACGGTGTGGCGGGCGTCCCGCAGTTCGGCCTGCACACGCTGGGTCAGGCTGTTGAAGGCGCTCGCGACGAGCAGGATCCGCACCACGACCTCCTGGTGATGTTGGGTGGTGTCTCGGGACTGAGGCGGACAAGGACGTGTGTTGACGGGGTGCACGAGCCGGTGGCGGCTCAGCAGATGCGCGGCAGCTGCTCTCCGAGCGGCAGGTCCACGACCCGGGTGCCGCCCAGCCCGGTGCGGGCGACGACCATGCCGGGGTGGTCCTCGACGCACTCGCCGATCACCGCCGCCTGCGCTCCCAGCGGGTGGGCCCGCATCGCGGCGAGCACGGCGTCGGCCTCCGCGCGCGGTACGAAGGCGAGCAGCTTGCCCTCGTTCGCCACGTACAGCGGATCCAGCCCCAGCATCGAGCAGGCGTTGGCCACCTGGTCGGGCACCGGGACGGCCCGCTCCTGGAGGACGACGCCCACCGAGGCGGCGGCCGCGATCTCGTTGAGCGCGGCGGCGACCCCGCCGCGCGTGGGGTCGCGGAGCACGTGCACGTCCCGCGTGACATCCAGCATGTGCGCGACCAGCCCGCCCAGGGCCGCGCAGTCGCTCTCCACGGTGACCTCGAACTCCAGGCCCTCGCGCTTGCTGAGCACCGCCACACCGTGCACACCGACGGCGCCGCTGACGAGGATCACGTCACCCGGGCGGGCGCGCTGCGGCCGGATGTCGACGCCGTCGGGGATCAGTCCGATCCCGGCCGTGTTCAGGTAGATCCCGTCGCCGCGTCCGGCCTCCACCACCTTGGTGTCCCCGGTGGCGACCTCCACGCCGGCCGTCCGCGCGGCGGCTCCCAAGGACTCGGCCACCCGGGCCACCAGTGCCAGCTCGACGCCCTCCTCCAGGATGAACCCGCAGGACAGGTAGGCGGGCCGGGCACCGCTCATGGCCAGGTCGTTGACGGTGCCGTTGACGGCGAGGTCGCCGATGCTGCCGCCGGGGAAGAACAGCGGCCGCACCACGAAGGAGTCGGTGGTGAACGCCAGCCGGGCGCCGCCCACCTCCACCGCCGCGGAGTCGGCGAACGAGGAGAGGGCCTCGCCGCCGAACGCGGGCGCGAAGACGTGCTCCACCAGCTCCGCTGTGAGCGCCCCGCCCCCGCCGTGCCCCATCACGACCCGCTGCTGCCCGCGCAGCGGCGCCGGGCACGTCCAGGCGGAGAAGTCCGGCGCGGAGTCCCTGGGGGAGTCCGGGCCGGTGCCGGGCGCGCCCGGTGCGGGCAGGGCCGGTCCGTCCGTCGTGGGGTCGATCGCCCCGGTCCTACTGGTCAACGGTGCTCGCCTCCCGTGGCGCGGTCGTGTTGCCGCCGAGCCGGCGGTACAGGTAGTAGGCGGCGCAGGCACCCTCGCTGGAGACCATCGTGGCGCCCAGCGGCGTCCGCGGGGTGCAGACGGTGCCGAACGCCTCGCACTCGTGCGGCTTCAACAGCCCCTGGAGCACCTCACCGCTGCGGCAGGCGGCGGGCTCCTGCGTGGTGATGCCGTCCACGGAGAACCGGTACTCGGCGTCGTAGGCCCGGTAGCGGGGTGCGAGGCGCCAGCCGCTGTCCGGGATGACACCGATGCCGCGCCACCCGCGGTCGCACGGTACGAAGACCTCGTCCAGCATGGCCCGGGCCGCCTTGTTGCCCTGCGCCACCACTGCCCGCGGGTAGGCGTTCTCGACGGTGTGCTGCCCGCTCTCCAGCTGCCGCACCGCCTGCCGGACGCCCTCCAGGATGTCCAGCGGCTCGAACCCGGTGACCACGATCGGCACCCCGAACCGCTCGGCCAGTGCGGGGTACTCGTCCGTCCCCATGACGCTGCACACGTGCCCGGCGGCCAGGAAGGCCTGGACCCGGCAGTCACGGGAGCTCATGATCGCCTCGATGGCCGGCGGCACCCGCACGTGGGAGACGAGCAGGCTGAAGTTGCGCAGCCCCAGCCGGGCCGCCTGGTGGACGGCCATCGCGTTGGGCGGGGCCGTGGTCTCGAAGCCGATGCCGAAGAAGACCACCTCGCGGTCGGGGTGCTCCCGGGCGAGGCGCAGCGCATCGAGCGGGGAGTAGACGACGCGGACGTCGCCGCCTTCCGAGCGGACCTGGAAGAGGTCGCGCCCGGTGCCGGGCACCCGCAGCATGTCCCCGAACGAGCAGAAGAGCACGTCCGGCCGCGAGGCGATCTCCAGCGCCTTGTCGATCAGTTCGAGCGGGGTGACGCACACCGGGCAGCCCGGCCCGTGGATCAGGTCGATGCCGTCGGGCAGCAACTGGTCGATGCCGTGCCGGATGATCGAGTGGGTCTGCCCGCCGCACACCTCCATCAGCGCCCACGGCCGGGTGACGGTGGCGTGGATGTCCGCCAGCAGCCGGCGGGCCAGCTCCGGGTCCTGGAACTCGTCGATGTACTTCACTGCCGTACCTCCCGCTGCCCCGGGGCCACGGGCTGCTCCTGCGCGCCCCGCACCGCCTCCTCGGCGGCCTGCCACGGGTCGCCGAACTCCTCCTCCAGCAACCCGAGCCCCTCGAAGAGCGCCAGCGTCTGCCGCGCGGACTCCTCGTCCAGCCGTTGCAACGCGAAGCCGACGTGCACGATGGTGTACTCGCCGACCCGCAGGTCGGGCACGTACTCCAGGCACACCTCCTTGACGACACCGCCGAAGTCGACGGACGCCATGCGGGTGCCGTCACGCTCCTCGATGTCCAGGACCTTGCCGGGTACCGCCAGGCACATGCGTTCTCCTCGTTCGACGGTCGGTCACAGGGGGGCGCGCGGGGCGGCGGGTGCTGCCCGGCCGGGGCTGCGGGCGGCGACCACGAGCTGTCCCAGGGCCAGCCCGCCGTCGCCGGGAGGGACCGACCGGTGACGCAGCACCGTGAAGCCGTCGGCGCGCAGCCCATGCAGACAGGCCGCCGTAAGCAGCGCGTTGGCGAACACGCCGCCGGTCAGCGCCACCGTCTCCACCCCGTGCCGTTCGCGGGCCGCCGCACACGTACGCCGCACCAGCCCGGCGACCGCCGTGTGGAAGCGGGCCGCGATCACCTCCTGCCGCGTCCCGGCACGCAGGTCCGCGACCACGGCGGCCAGCAGCGGCGCCGGATCGGCCACCAGCGGCGCGGGGTCGGCCGACGGCGCGGCGGAGCCCGCCACCAACGGCACCTCGTACCCGCCGGGCTCCGGGTCGGCACAGCCGCAGGCCGCGGCCTCCAGTGCGAGGGCTGCCTGCGCCTCGTACCCGGCGTGTCGGCAGACGCCCGTCAGCGCGGCGACCGCGTCGAACAGCCGCCCCATGCTGGACGTCGGCACGCAGTGCAGGTTCCGCTCGATCTGCCGCTCCAGCACGCGCCGTTCCGCCTGGGGACAGGCGGCCACGCAGGGCAGGTCGGCGTCCCAGGGCTGCCCCGCGGCGTACAGGTGGGCCAGCGCCGTGCGGTAGGGGCGGTGCACCGCGGCGTCACCGCCGGGCAGCGGTACGTACCGCAGGTGGGCGAAGCGGGCGGCACCGTCGTAGTCGGCCAGCAGGAACTCGCCGCCCCACACGGCGCCGTCGTCGCCGTAGCCGGTGCCGTCGAAGGCGACACCGAGAACGGGGGCGGTGCCGTCCAGACCGTGCTCGGCCATCACCGCGGCCACATGGGCGTGGTGGTGCTGGACCCGGCGCAGCGGACGGCCGTCCGCCGTGTGCTCGGCCCACCGCACCGACCGGTATCCGGGGTGCCGGTCGGCCACCAGCATGCCGGGGCGCACATCGGTGATGTCCGCCAGGTGCTGTGCGGAGCGGGTGAAGGTGCGCAGTGTCGCCAGGTCGTCCATGTCGCCGATGTGCGCCGAGAGCCAGGCGTGCCGACCCTCGCCCACCGCGCAGACGCTCTTGAGGTCGCCGCCCGTCGCCAGGGCAGCCCGCACCGGTACCGGGAGCGGCACCGGCAGCGGCGCGTACCCGCGTGAGCGGCGCACGGGCAGCTCGGCTCCGTCCACCACCCGCACGACCGAGTCGTCGCAGGGAACGTGGATCGGGCGGTCGTGGGTGAGGAAGGCGTCCGCGAGGGTGCCCAGCCGCTCCAGGGCGTCCGTCTCGTCGGTGGCAAGGGGTTCGCCGCTCAGGTTGCCGCTGGTCATCACCAGCAGCCGGGGTCCCGGCGGGTCGCCTGGAAGCCCCAGCAGCAGGTGGTGCAGCGGCGTGTAGGGCAGCATGACGCCGAGATCGGGGCTGCCGGGCGCGACGGAGTGCGCCACCTCCCGTGCCGGCACCGCACCGGCGGTGCGCAGCAGGACGACGGGACGGCGCGGCCCGGTCAGCACGGCGCGCTCGACCGGGTCCAGGGGGACGAGGCGCTCGACCTGAGCCAGGTCGCGGGCCATCACCGCGAACGGCTTGTGTCCCCGCCCCTTGCGGCGGCGCAGCAGCCGAACGCTCTCCTCGTTCGTCGCATCGCATGCCAGGTGGTAGCCGCCCAGCCCCTTCACCGCGAGGACCGCGCCCCGGGCCAGCAACCTTTGCGCCCCGGCGACGGGTTCACCGCCGTACGCCGTCCAGCCCGCGGCTCCGCCCTGCTCGACCCGCTCGCCCTGCCCGTCCGGCCCCTCCGCCCCGTCCGGCACCAGGAGACGTACCCGGGGACCGCAGTCGTGGCAGGACACCGGCTGGGCGTGGAACCGGCGGTCGGCAGGGTCCGCGTACTCGCGGGCGCACCGCTGGCACATCGCAAAGGGCGCCATGGTGGTGTTGGCGCGGTCGTAGGGCAGGCCGGTCACGATCGTGAAGCGGGGCCCGCAGTCGGTGCAGGTGATGAAGGGGTGCCGGTGACGGCGGTCGGCCGGGTCGGCCAGCTCCTGCAGACAGGCGGCACAGGTGGCGGTGTCGGGTGCCACCAGGGTGCGCCGCGCCCCGCCGACGCGGGAGGCGACGATGCGGAACCCGGAGCCTCCCTGCGGCGGCAGCGTCTCGTGCGTGACCGACTCGACGACGGCCAGCGGCGGCGCCTCGGCCGCCACCCGCGCACGGAAGGCGGCGACGGCCTCCCGGCCGCCCTCCACCTCCGCCACCACGCCCTCGCCCGTGTTGGTGACGTGCCCGGCCAGCCCGAGCCGGCCGGCCAGCCCGTACACGTAGGGGCGGAACCCCACACCCTGCACCACGCCGCGGACGAGGACGCGGCTGCGCTCAGCCTCGGACATGCGCGGGGGCGTGACAGGAATCGTGCGTGCCGGGGTGCACGTGCGCGTGGTCGTGGGGGGCGCCGTCGTGGTGCGCGTGGTCGTGGGTGTGGCCCGCGTGGTCGTGGTGGAGGGGGCGGTGCGGCGGCCCGGCGGCGGCCTGCCGGGCCATCACCGGCTGGTGGACGGCGGCACCGCCGCGTACCGCCAGCGCCCGGTCCAGCAGGGCGCCGGCATCCGTTCCGGTCCGCGCCGAGGTGGAGAGCACCTCCACCCCGGGGTTGACCTGCTGGACGTGGGTGAGGAAGGCGTCCCGGTCGAAACCGACGGCCTGGGCGATGTCCTCCTTGGTCAGCACGACCAGGTGGGCCGTCCCGAAGGCCGTCGGGTACTTCAGCGGCTTGTCCTCGCCCTCGGTGACCGAGGCCAGCACCACGCGGAGCGACTCGCCCAGGTCGTAGGAGGCCGGACAGACCAGGTTCCCCACGTTCTCCACGAACAGCAGCTCGGTGTCCTCGGGCAGCCAGCCGGCCAGGTGACCGGCCAGCATGTCCGCCTCCAGATGGCACAGCCCGTCGGTCAGCACCTGTTTGCAGGGGGCGCCGGAACGGGCCAGCCGCCGCGCGTCGTTCTCGGTGGCCAGGTCCGCGGTCAGCGCGGCAACCCGGACGCCGCGCTCGTGTGCCAGCGCCAACTCGGCCTCCAGCAGCGCGGTCTTGCCGCTGCCGGGGCTGGAGAGCAGGTTGACGGTGACGGTTCCGCGCGCGGTCAGCTCCGCGCGCAACCGCTCGGCGCGACTGTCGTTGTGGGCCAGCACGGCCTGCTGCAGATCGGCGACACGGCACATGGGTTCACAGCTCCTCTGGGGCTCGGGCGCGCTGCGGGCCCTCGGCCCACCGCACGGTGGCGATCTGCAGTTCGCGGCCGGACAGCAGGTCCGTACGGGAGTCGCCGCATGTCGCGCAGCACAGCCGCGGCGGCACCCCGGTCGCCCATTCACGGCCGCAGGACGCGCACCGGGCCCGTCCCGCGACCTCCTGCGTGAACAGCTCGGCGCCGGCCAGCACGGTGCCCTCGCAGGCGAGGGAGAAGGAGAAGCGCAGCGCGTCGGGGACGACGCCCGCGAGCTCGCCCACGGTCAGGGTCACCGCCTCGACGCTCTCCGCGCCCTGCGCGCGTGCCGCCTCCTCGACCTGGCAGACCACTGCCATCGCGATCGACATCTCGTGCATCGGGCACTTCCCTGCGTACGGACCGGGCTGCGGCCCGCACCATTACAGGGGTGCCCCGGGCGGCTCGTCCGCCGCCACGCCGCTGCCCGGGCCCGCCGTCCGCCGTTCGGCGGCCCGCAGCCCTGCGGCCTGCTGCCGGGTGCGTTCTCACGGTCTCTCAGGGAGCCCTGTCCAGCTCGTCCAGCAGCCGCAGTACCAGTTCCACCGCCTCGTCGACGGCGGCCGCCACCGGGGCGCTCAGTCCGATGCCCTCGTCCAGCTCGGCGGGTTCGCAGCCGACGACGAAGACCCGCCGCGGCAAGCTGCCCCCGGTGCCCTCGCTCAGGGTGTCCAGCAGCGCCAGCACGGCGTCCGGTGACATGTGGTGGCCGTCCACCACGGGTACGCCCTCCGGCGCGGCACGGTCCTCCTCGTCGACCTCGATCAGGTGCACCGTCCCCGGCTCGCCGCCGCGGTGGACGGCGTCGATCAGGACGAGCGTGTCGCACCCGTCGAGCACCTGGTAGGCCAGGTGCACCCCGCGTACGCCGATGTCGACGGCCTCGACCAGAGGCGGCAGCGGGTGTTTGGCCAGCCGCTGCACGGTCTCCACGCCGAAGCCGTCGTCGCGCAGGAAGATGTTGCCGATGCCGGCGAGCAGGGTGCGGCCGTGGCCCGGGCCGGGCCCGGTGGCGTGGCTGCCGGGGCCGTCGGGCCCGTCGGGGAGAGGGGCGTCGTTCACGGGGACTCCAGGGGGCGGGCGGTTCGGGGAGAGCGGTGTGGCGCGGCCCGCTGCGGCTGGGAGCCGCGGCGGGCCGCGCCACGCACGGGGTGAGGGGCGGTCAGGCGTGCTGCGGTACAGGGCCCGCCGCCACATCGGTGACGGTCGCCGCCTCGTCGGGGGAGTCGGTCTCCGGGGAGACCGGGCGCCAGCGGTCGGGGGCGTGCTGCTCGACGACCCCGTGCTCCGCCAGCCCCAGCAGGTGCTTGGCGATGGTGCGGGACTGGTAGCCCACGCGGGCCGCCAACTCCTCGACCGTCACCCCCGCGGAGCCGGCGTGCCGCACCTCCTCCCATGTGCGGGCCGCGCTCTGGCCCAGCCCCCCTTCACGTGCGGGCGTACGGAAGAGGGCTCCCAGCGACTCGGGCGGGCGCGTGGGCGCGGGCACCGAGGCGGCGGGCGCCGGGACGGCATCGGGCGCGGGGGCGGGATCGGGCACGGAGGCGGCGACGGGTGCGGAGGTGGAGCCGGGGGCCGAGGCGGGCTCGGGCACCGGGGCGCGTTCCGGCTGCTCCGGAGCCGGGGCCGTACGGACCGTGGTCGCCCGGGTGGCCGTCGCCCGGGTGGCGGGGCCGACCGGGCGGGGCGTGCGGTTGACCTTGCGGTGCCTGCGCCCCTTCTGCAGCTTGCTCATCGCGCCCTCACCTGCCTGTGGGGCCGGTGGGCGGGGGCCTGATCAGGGTGTCGTGGTGCAGTGATCATGTGGGGCTTAACGAACGACCCCGCCGCACGTCGGTCCGCCGATCGGGGTCAGCCCGATCCCGCGGGTCTCCGCGGGGCGGCCGGTTGGGGACGGCTCACGGCAGCAGCCCGTACCGGCGGGCGGCGGCCACCGCGTGATGGCGGCTGTGCACCCCCAGTTTCCGGGTGGCGCTGCGCAGGTAGGCCTTGACGGTCTCCGGTTCCAGGCTCAGGTACCGGGCGGTCTCGGCGTTGGTGCAGCCCAGGGCCACGTAGGAGAGCACGTCCAGCTCGCGGGGCGAGAGCCGGGGGCGGTGCGCGACCGGGCCGGATCCGTCCTGTTCGGCGGACACCGCCTCGGCCGCCAGGAAGCGGTCGCAGGCGTGGCGGAGCCGGTCACGCAGCGCCGTGTCCTCGATCTCGTGGGCGATGCCGCGCAGTTCGGCGTGCAGGTCCCGCAGCGCGTCCGCGGTGGGGGAGGGCGGGGCCGGGTCGGGGGCGGCCCCGGTGGCCGACTCCAGCAGCCGCACGCGCCGTTCGACCTCGTCCCGCACGGCGAGCTCGGCGGCGAGCTGCACCGCGCTGTTCATCAGTGCGACGCTGGTCCGCTCGCCCAGCGGTGCGGCGTCCCGGACGGCGGCGTAGAGCACCCCGCGCACCCCGCCCCGCACGGTGACCGGGGCCGCGACGATCGCGCGGATGCCCTCCTGGCGCACCGGGCTGTCGTAGTCGTGGGTGATGGCCCGCGCCGGAACGTAGTCGTTGACGGCCAACGGGCGCTGGTGTGCCAGGACATAGCCGCCCAGACCTCTGCCGGAGCCCACGCGCAGGCCGCGCATCGAGTCGGTGAGGGTGCCGGTGAACTCCGTCAGGCGCAGCGTGCCCTCCCCGACCTCGCCGCCGAAGACGCAGCCCACGCCCGTGCGTCGCCGTGCCAGGCGCAGGGCGTGCCGGAAGGCGTCCGCGTCGTGCGCCCGCGGCCCGGCGCCCGGCGGCCGTACGGCCGCCGGGTGGGAGGGGGAGGGGGAACGGTCGGGGAGAGACAACCTCGGCTCCTGCGCTACCACACTGCGGGCACTGCGGTCACTGCCGGCGGTCCCGGTCGGGGCCGTCCGCGGGCGGCGCGGCCGGGGCCGCGGCCCCCAGCAGCTCGATCGACTTCTCGCGCATCTCCACCTTGCGTATCTTGCCGGTGACGGTCATCGGGAACGCGTCGACGACGTGGACGTGGCGGGGGACCTTGTAGTGGGCGAGCTTCCCGGTGCAGAACTCCCGTACGTCGTCGGCCGTCAGGGGCGCCGCGCCCTCCCGCATCCGTATCCAGGCCATCAGCTCCTCACCGTAGCGCTCGTCCGGTACGCCGACGACCTGCGCGTCCAGAACGTCGGGGTGGGTGTACAGGAACTCCTCGATCTCGCGCGGGTAGATGTTCTCCCCGCCGCGGATCACCATGTCCTTGATCCGGCCGGTCACGCTGACGTACCCGTCCGCGTCCATCACCGCCAGGTCGCCGGTGTGCATCCAGCGGGCGGTGTCGATGACCTCGGCGCTCGCCTCGGGCTGCTGCCAGTAGCCGAGCATCACCGCGTAGCCGCGGGTGCACAGTTCGCCGGGCTCGCCGCGTGGGAGGCAGCGGCCCGTGGCCGGATCGACGATCTTCACCTCCAGGTGCGGCCCGACCCGGCCCACCGTGGAGACCCGGCGCTCCAGCGAGTCGTCGGTGCGGGTCTGGACGGAGACGGGCGAGGTCTCCGTCATGCCGTAGCAGATGGACACCTCGGCCATGCCCATGCGTTCGATGACCTGCTTCATCACCTCGACCGGGCACGGGGACCCGGCCATGATGCCGGTGCGCAGGCTGCCGAGGTCGTACGTGCCGAAGTCGGGCTCGGCCAGCTCGGCGATGAACATGGTGGGCACCCCGTACAGCGAGGTGCACCGCTCCTGCTGCACCGCCTCCAGGGCCGACCGGGCCTCGAACGCGGCGGAGGGGATCACCATGCACGCGCCGTGGCTGGTGGCCGCCAGGTTGCCCATCACCATGCCGAAGCAGTGGTAGAAGGGCACGGGCAGGCAGATGCGGTCGGCTTCGGTGTAGCGGCACAGCTCGCCGACGAAGTAGCCGTTGTTGAGGATGTTGTGGTGGGAGAGGGTGGCTCCCTTGGGAAAGCCGGTGGTGCCCGAGGTGTACTGGATGTTGATCGGGTCGTCGGCGGAGAGGGTGTCGGCGATGCCGTCCAGCAGTCGCCGGGCCTGCTGGGGGTCGTGCCTGCGGCCGCGGACGAGCAGGTCCTCCAGCTCGCCTTCGGGCCCCGCCTCCGAGCCGGGCTCCGGCCGCGTCCGTGAGGGGGTGTTCCCGGCCGTGATCAGCACGACGTCGACCAGGTCGGGGCAGGCGAGGCGGACCTGGCGGATCATCGCCGCGTAGTCGGAGCTCTTGTGGCTGCGGGCCGCCACCAGCGTGCGGACCCCGGCCTGCTGGAGCACGTACTCCAGCTCGTGCACCCGGTATGCGGGGTTGACGGTGACGAGGACGGCACCCAGGTGCGCCGTGGCGTACTGCGTCAGCGTCCACTCCGCGCAGTTGGGCGCCCAGATGCCCACCCGTTCGCCCTTGCGCACCCCCAGCTCGTGCAGCCCCAGGGCGAGCGCCTCGACGTCGGCGGCGAATTCCCGGTAGGTCCAGCGGCGGTCGCCGGCCACGTCGACCAGAGCCTCGCGGTCCCCGTGCGCCGCGACGGTTCTGGCCAGGTTCTTCCCGATCGTGTCGCCGAGCAGCGGGGTCGGCGACGTCCCCGAGGCGTAGCTGCGCTCCGGGCGGCGGGAGGGGAGTGCAGGGGCGGGGCGCGGAGCGGGTGCGGGCACGGGGCGGCCTCCACGGTGGTCCGTCGGGTGTCGTGCGTCACACTTACCGGCCGTGCGGGCCTGTGCGCTACCCCTCGTCGGGGGTAGCGCACGGACACGGGGGCCGGCGCGCAGCGGCTGCGGTGCATATGCGCTCGCGGCTCACGGCGGAATCGGCTTGGCTGGGCACCATGAAGATCGTTGTGACCACACCCACCGGACAGGTCGGCACCCGCGTCGTGACCCTGCTGCTCCAGGCGGGAGCCCGTCCCACCCTGCTGGCGCGGAACCCCGCCAAGCTGCCCGGCCACGTGCGGGAGCGCGCCGAGGTGGTGCGCTGCGACCAGGGGGACGGCGACGCCGTGGTGCGGGCCACCGAGGGTGCCGACGCGCTGTTCTGGGTGGACCCGCCCACCGAGGACGACGACCCGATCGAGGGATACGCGCGGATGGGCGCCAACGCGGCACGGGCGGTACGGGAGAACGGCATCACCCGTACGGTCTTCCTCAGCAGCGTCGGGGCGGAGAAGCGTGCGGGTGCCGGGGAGATCGACGGACTCGGCCGTACGGAGGAGATGCTGAACGCCACCGGTGGGCACGTCCTCCATCTGCGCTGCGGCTTCTTCTTCAGCAACCTGCTTCTCGGGCTGGAGGACCTGCGCACCGAGGGCGTGCTGCGCACCACGCTGCCGCTGGACCAGCCGATGGCCTGGGTCGATCCCCGCGACATCGGGGACGTCGCCGCCGCCCGGCTGCTCGCGGCCGACTGGAGGGGGCAGACCGCCCAGGCGGTGCACGGGCCCGCCGATCTGGACCACACCCAGGCCGCCGCGATCCTCACGGAGGCGGTGGGCCGGCCGGTGCGGGCCGAGCACATCACCGACGACGCGCTGCGCGCCGGACTGCGTGCCGCCGGACTGGGGGACAAGCAGGTCGAGGGCTTCGTCGGGATGACGGCCTGGACGCGGGACGGCTTCCGGCCCGAGGACGCCCGCACCCCGGTGACCACCACGCCCACCACGCTGGGGGCCTGGGCCTGGGAACACCTGCGCCCACTGCTGTGAGCGGTCCGCCGCCTGCCGGGAACGGGCGGGGCACGCGGCGCGGAACGGCTCGCGGGCCGTCATGAACGTGCAGAAATGTACGCAAATGGGAGAATCGCCATGGCAGGGTGCTCGCCCTGCGCCCGGCACGGACGAACAGACGGACAGAGGCAGGGAGGGATGGGTGGTCGGCCCCGCGGTTGCACTGGTCAGAGTGCCCTACGTGGCACCGCCGCTGCTTCTGCTCGGGGGCGTGGCAGCGGACGTCTTCACGCCCAAGCCCTACTACGGGCTGCCACTGCTGGCCTGTACGTCGATGGTGGCCGGCATGGTGTACTCCTTCCGGGTGAGCGCCCTGTTCGCCTTCGCGGCCTGTCTGGCGGCGGCGGGGTCCGCCGGGTACACGGGCCGCGAGTTCTCGGCGCTGTTCACGGATGTGGCCGCCGTCCTGGTCGTCAGCCTGGTCGGGCTGTGGATCAAATGGCTCGTCGACCGGCAGGGACGCAATCTGGCCCTCGCGTTGAACGTCGCGGAGGCGGCCCAGCGCGCCGTCCTGCCCGCTCCGCCCACCGATGTGGGCCCCCTCACCGTGGCCGACCGCTACGTGGCGGCGCAGGCGGGCGCCGCCATCGGGGGAGATCTGTACGCGATCCAGGAGACGCCGTTCGGCATCCGGGCGGTGATCGGTGATGTGCGGGGCAAGGGCCTGCGCGCCGTCTCGGCCGTCTCGGTCGCGGTGGGGGCGTTCCGTGAGGCGGCCGAGCATGCCCCCACGCTGCACGATCTGGCCGACCGTCTCGACCGTGCCCTCGACCGGGAGGGCGGGCGGCGCCGGAACACCGAGGACGACATCGAGGGGTTCGTCACCGCGCTGTTCGTCCAGATCCCGGCCGGCGGCGACACGGTCACCGTGCTCAATCGGGGCCACCCGCCGCCCTATCTGCTGCACGACGGGGCAGTCGTCTGTCTGGAGCCGACCCACCCCGAGCTTCCGCTCTCCACTGGTCTGGGCCCTTCCCGCGGGGGTGCGGTCGAGGAGACGTTCCCGTTCGCCCCACGGGACTCGCTGGTGCTCGTCACCGACGGTGTCACCGAGGCCCGCAACGCGGAGGGGGTCTTCTTCGACGTGCAGCGCGGGCTGGGCGGCTCCGGCCCGCGGGAGGCGGGAGAGGTGGCGGACGTGCTGGTCAAGGCCGTCACCGAGTGGACCGGGGGTCAGCGGCAGGACGACATGGCGGTGCTCGTCCTGGCCCGCGGCGCCTGAGTCTCCCACGATCCGGATGTGCGCGACATCTTGACGGTGCATCGACAGTGACTAAAGTCTAGACCAATTCGATGCCCCCCACCGGGGAAGGCACGGCCGCGCCCTGCCGCCCCTGTCGCCGGAGGATTTGTCATGCACAAGAAAAGGAAGCTCGCCGCGATCATCGGCGCCGGACTCTCCCCGCTGTTCGTCCTCGGCCTCACCGCGAGCCCGGCCAGCGCGCACGGCTACATCAGCGACCCCGCCAGCCGCCAGGCCCAGTGCGCCAACGGCGTCGTGGAGTGCGGCTCCATCAAGTACGAGCCGCAGAGCGTCGAGGGTCCCAAGGGGCTCCAGGACTGTGCGGGCGGCAACGAGTCGTACGCCGAACTGCGGGACGACAACAAGGGCTGGAACGCCGCGAACGTCGGCAAGACTGCCACCTTCAACTGGACCCTGACCGCCGCGCACCGCACCACCACGTGGCAGTACTTCATCGACGGCAAGCAGATCGCCGAGTTCGACCAGGGCGGCGAGCAGCCGCCGTCCCAGCTCTCGCACGACGTCGACTTCGGTGACTTCTCCGGCCGCCAGACGGTGCTCGCGGTCTGGAACGTGGCCGACACCGACAACGCCTTCTACGCCTGCGTCGACGTCAACATCGGCTGACGCCTCCCGGTCGGCCGACGGTCTGCGAGGACCACCGAGCCCCCACAGGAGAGAGCCCCCTTCCCCGCCGGCAGCGGGGGAGGGGGCGCTCCTTTGCGGGAGCGCCGGCCCGGGCCGCCGACCGGGTGGAAGCTCACAGCCCGTACAGCCGGCGCGCCGTGCCGCCCGCGATCATCTCCGTGACCCGCACCGCGTCGCTGCTCGACCACTCGCCCCGCTCCACCCACCGGCGGGTCAGCCCCGTCATGGCCTCGCGGAAGAGCTGGGCCCCGACCACGTAGAGCTCGGGGATGCCGTAGGCGTCGGTGGAGAAGAGGAGCTTGCCGAAAGGGGTCAGCTCCAGCAGCTCGGCCAGCACTGCACGGGCGCGGGCCCCCGTGTGCGAGAGAGTGAGCCCGAAGTCGGCGTACACGTGCGGGAAGACCGCCGCCAGGTAGCCCGCGCCCCGGTGGTAGGGGTAGCAGTGCAGCAGCACCAGCGGGGCGCCGTAGGGGGCGGTCGCCCGGATGAAGCCCGTCAGCAGCAGCGGGTCGCAGTGGTCGAGCCGCAGGTCCGGGTCGCCGAACCCGGTGTGCAGTTGCAGCGGCAGCCCGGTGCGGACCGCCGACCACAGCAGGTGCCGCTCCAGCACCGGGTCGCTCAGCCGTCCCCCGGGCAGCCGCCCGTCCAGCCAGCGGTCCGCGGCTGCGTAGAGCTGAGAGGTACCCGGCGGGGACGGTTCCACATCGAGGCCGCAGCGGTAGGCGACCACGGACTTGAACCCGCGTGCCGTGCGGGCCGCCTCCCGGATCGCGTCGGAGACCTCGGCGAGAAAGGCGTGAGTGTCGCGCGCGGTGTCCGCGGCGCGCTCGGCCAGCCGTTCGAGGCGAACGATCTCGTGGGCCTCGCCGCGTGCCGTCTCGGCCAGCTCGCCCGGGGTCAGCAGCGGGCCGGGCAGCCCGGTGTCCACCAGGAACGCCGAAATACCGCTGGCCCGCAGCATCCGGCCCGTCACCTCGGTGGTGCCCAGCGCGGCGCGGCGCTCCAGGTAGGTCTCGGGCGCACACTGCTGCTCCAGGCCGAGGACGGGAGCGCACCACCGCCGTACGGCGAAACCGAGCTGGGTGTCGAAGCTGCGGAAGGCGTCGGCCGCGGGAGGTGATCCGTCGGGGCGCTGCGGCGTGTGGGCCTCCGTCAGATACCCCTCGAACGCCCCACGTCCGGGCCCCACTCTGAGCACCCCGTGACAGTGCTGGTCCAGCAACGGCGGAAACGCCGGGAAGGAGGGCAGCGGGGGCGGCCCGGACGGGGTGGGATGCGCGGCGGGCGACGCGGGCCAGGAGGACGCGGAGGCGGAGGACGACGAGCCGGAAGGGGACGGAGGGGGCGCGGCCATTCAGTACCTCCCCCGGGTGGCGGCGGCGAGCTCCGCGTCGCTCACCCCGTCGAACAGGGCGATCTCACCCGCCCGCACCGCGCGGACCGCTTCGAACAGGGGCTCGCCCATCGCCGTGCGCAGGACCGCGGAGTTCTCGAAGTGCCGCAGCGCCTCGGCGAGCGAGCCCGGCAGCCGGGGCGGCGCCTGGTCCGGTGCCGTCCGCGCCGGGTCGCCGGTGACCGGGTCGGGCAGCCGCAGCGCACCGTCTCCGGCCGGCCCCGCGAGACCGGCCGCCACGACGCCGCCCGCCAGCAGATACGGGTTGGCCGCCGCGTCCACGCACTTGACCTCCGCGTTGGCGCCGCCGGGGGCGTGTGCGGTGCCCGCCACGAAGCGCAGGGCCGCCTCCCGGTTCTCCAGCCCCCAGCAGTGGTAGGCACCCGCCCAGCGCGAGGGGCGCAGCCGCAGATAGCTGGCCGGGGAGGGCGCCCCCAGTGCCAGCAGCGCCGGGAGTTCGCGGAGCACCCCGGCCAGGAAGAGCTCGCACTCCTCCGTCATCCCGAAGGGGCCCGCGCCGCCCGCACACAGGTTCCGCCCCTCGCGCCACAGGCTCAGATGCAGATGGCAGCCGCTGCCGACCCCGGCCGGGTCCACGACGGGCCCGAACGAGGCGGTCAGCCCGTGCCGCAGCGAGACCGCCCGCACCGTCTCGCGGACCAGCACCGCCAGGTCCGCCGCGCCGACCGGATCGGACGGCGCCACCGAGACCTCGAACTGGCCCGGCGCGTACTCCGGGTGGATCTGGAGCACCTCGACGCCCTGCGTGGTGAGCGCCGTCAGCACGTCGCGCAGATAGTCCGCCGTCTCCACCAGCCGGGCCATGCCGTAGGCGGGCCCCGTCGTCGGGTACGCCGGCTCCCCGGCCGCGCCGGGCTGCGGGCCGCGCGTGACGACCCACTCGGTCTCGAAACCCATCCGCAGCTCGATCCCGTGCTCGTCCCGTGCCCGTTCGGTCATCCGCCGGGCGAAGCCGCGCTGGCAGCTCGCGTACGGCGTACCGTCCTGCTCGCAGCGGTCCACCGGTGCCCACGCCCATCCGGGCTGCGCGGCCAGTACCGTCAGTTTCTCCAGGTCGGGAACCAGTCGCAGGTCGCCGTCCGGGCCGCCGACGTGCGGGCTGTCGGCCATGGAGTCGTCGACGAGGTAGGCGTCGAAGCAGGGCGACATGCCCACCCCGGAGGCCACCGCACGGTCGAGCCGGCCGGCCGGTACGGCCTTGACGCGGGTGAGGCCCGCGTTGTCCACCCAGGTGAGCGCCGTGCCGTGCACCTCGGCACGGGCGAGCCGCGCCATCGCCTCCCGCGCCTGCTCCCGCCTGCGCCCGCCGTCCTCCCGGCCGCCGAGGACCTGTGCCGCCTGTGCTGCCGTACCCGGGGGCGGGGTGCCTGCCGCCACCGTGCGCGGTGCCGCCGTACCCGTTGCCGTGTCCGCTTCCGTGCCCGCGTGCTGCGGCGGCGTCCGCCGTGTGGTTCCCATGCAGCAGGCTCTTACTCCCTGTTCGTGATCCGGGCAAGTCGCCGCACTCCGTTCTGCCACCCTGTCACGGACGGTCGCCGGGATGTGCCAAAGGCAAGAAGCCCGGTCACGACGGGCCTGACTTCGTGGCGAGTTGGGCAGTACCCCCTGTGAGGCCACATCGGAGCGGGGAGGGAAACTTGGAAGGTGGCGAGACCAATGCGGCTACGGTACGGGAGCAGCGGTATGCACATCACTGACGTCACTGGCGGTGAGCCGGCCGTCAGAGACGCCGTGCGAGACGGTGTGGGGGAGGGAGCCGCCGCGTCGCCGGCGGTGCCCCGGAAGGTCCTGGGCATCCGGCTGCGGAGGCTGCGCGAGGCGCAGTACATATCCCGCCAGGAGGCGGCCGAGGCCATCCGGGTCCCGAGCAGCAGGATCGAGGATCTGGAGCAGGGACGGACGGGCTGCGCGCTCCGAGACGTCGCCGACCTGCTCACCATCTACGGGGTGAGCGACGAGAGCGAGCGCGCCGTCCTGACGGCGCTGGCCCAGCAGGCCAACATTCCTGGCTGGTGGCACGCCTTCCAGGGCGTGATCCCCGCCTGGCTGCACACCTACATCGGCCTGGAGCAGGCCGCGAGCGTCATCCGCACCTACGAGGTGCAGTTCGTGCCCGGCCTCCTCCAGACGAGGGAGTACGCGCGCGCCGTCGTCGAGTTGGCACACGACGAGGAGCCGGAGCCCGTCATCCGGCGCCGGGTGGACCTGCGCATGCGGCGCCAGCAGATGCTCTTCGGACCGCGCTCGCCGCACGTCTGGGCCGTCGTCGACGAGGCCGCGCTGCGCCGCCCCGTCGGCGGAACGGCCGTGATGCGGGCCCAGTTGCGGCACCTGGCCGCGATGAGCGAGCAACCGCACGTCACCGTCCAGATCATGCCGTTCAGCGCGGGCGGGCACGCAGCAGCGGGTGGCCCCGTCACGCTGCTGCGGCTGCCCGAGAGCGAACTCCCCGACGTGGTGTACCTCGAACAGCTCGACTCCGCCGGCTACCTGGAGGAGGAGGCCGACATCGACGCCTACCGCCGGGTGACCGACCACCTGGTGACGCGCTCGCTCCCCCCGTCCGAGACCCGCGCCACCCTGCGCCGGATCGCGGAGCAGCTCCCCGAGGAGGAGCCCGCCGCCGCGGGCCACCACTTCCGCCGCTGACCCGCACCGTCCCTGCATTGCAGCCCCGATGTGCTGTACCTGCCGTGCGGCCTCGCCGCGTCGGACCGCTCGCTCCCCTCGCCTGCCGAGCGGTCACCGACGCGGCCCGCGCAGGCCGAACCGGGGCCGGTCCGCTCCCTACTCCGGCACGCGTTCGAAGACGGCGGCCAGGCCCTGGCCGCCACCGATGCACATGGTCTCCAGGCCGTAGCGGGCGCCGGTGCGGTGCATCGTGTGAGCCAGCGTCGCGAGCATACGGGCCCCCGTGGCACCGACCGGGTGGCCCAGGGAGATGCCGGAACCGTGGACGTTGATCCGCTGCTCGTGGTCCGTTTCAGTCAGGCCCAGGGCGCGGGTGCAGGCCAGCACCTGCGCGGCGAACGCCTCGTTCAGCTCGATGAGATCCATGTCCGCGAGGCCGAGCCGGGCCTTGCCCAGCGCCGCCCGGACGGCGCCGACCGGACCGAGGCCCATGGTGGCGGCAGGCACGCCGGCCCGCGCGAACGACACCAGCCGCACCACGGGCCGCAGCCCCCACCGCCGGGCGGTCGTTGCCGTGGTGACCAGGCAGGCGGCCGCGGCGTCGTTCTGGCCGCTGGCGTTGCCGGCCGTCACGGTCGCCTCCGGATCCTGCCGCTGCCGGACGGGCCGGAGCGCCGCGAGCTGTTCCGCGGTGGTGTCCGGGCGCGGGTGCTCGTCCGCCGCCACCACCGTCTCGCCCTTGCGGGTGCGGACCGGCACCGGCACCGTCTCCGCGTCGAACAGCCCCTCGTGCAGGGCCTGCGCCGCCCGCTGCTGCGAGCGCAACGCCAGCGCGTCCTGGTCGGCACGGCTGATGCCGTACTCACGGCGCAGGTTCTCGGCCGTCTCGATCATCCCGCCCGGTACGGGCTGGTTGACGCCGCCGGCGGTGACCCGGCCGCGGGCGAGGGAGTCGTGCAGCGTCAGCCCCGGGCCTTTGATGCCCCAGCGGCCCTCGTGCGTGTAGTAGGGCGCGACGCTCATCACCTCGGCGCCGCCCGCGACGACGGCCTCGCTGAAGCCCGCCCTGATCTGCATCGCGGCGTCCAGCACCGCCTGGAGGCCCGAACCGCACCGCCTGTCGATCTGGGTGCCCGTCACCGAGGAGGGCAGCCCCGCGTCCAGGGCGGCCACCCGGCCCAGCGCCGGCGCCTCGGAGCTGGGGTAGGCGTGCCCGAGGATCACCTCGTCGACGCGCTCGGGGTCGATGCCCGTCCGGGCCACCACCTCGGAGACGACCAACGCGGCCAGCGCCTCGGGCCGTTGACCGGCCAGCGCTCCGCCGAACCGGCCGATGGGGGTACGCAGGGGTTCGCTGACGACGATGTCGGACATGCCGCGGCCTTTCTGTGTCCGGGAGCGGGGGCGGAGGGACGGGGCGCGAGGGGCGCTGACGGGCGCTGAACAGGCGCTGAACCGTGGGCCGAGGGGAGCGGGTGGGGGCCGGAGGAGGGGGGTGTCCGGGCCGCGGTCAGGGCGGCGGACCGCTCCCGGCGGTCTCCGCGCGGCCCCGCGGCGTGGGCAGGGCTTCCCGGGCCACGTCCAGCACGCTGCGCAGCGCCGCCGACGGGTTGTCCGCCCGCCATGCCAGCGCCGAGCGGAGCAGCACCGGATCGCCGGCCAGCGGACGGTAGACGAGCCCCGTCTGCTGGATGTGGGTGCAGGAGGTGAGCGTGAGGGTGACGCCGACACCCATGGCCACCAGCGCGAGGATGGTGTACGAGTCGGGGGCCTCCTGGACGACGCGGGGCAGGTAGCCCGCGCGTTCGCACGTCTGGAACGTCACGTCGCGCAGGCTGGAGCCGGCGTTGCCGGGAAAGCTGACGAACGGTTCGGCGGCCAGGTCCGCGACCGCGATCTGCTCCTGGCGGGCCAACGGGTGGTCGAAGGCGAGCGCGCAGATCAGCTCCTCCTCGGCGATCACCCGGGTACGGATGCCCTCTCTGGCCACCGGCAGCCGCACGAAACCGAGGTCGAGGCAACCCTCGGCCACCCGGTCAAGGGCCCGGTTGGCGTAGGTCTGGCCGCGCATCACCAGCTCGATGCCCGGGTGCGCGGTGCGGACGGCGTGGGTGAGGCGGGGGAGCGTGGTGTGGCTGGAGGCTCCCGCGAAGCCGACGCTGACCCGTCCGGTCTCGCCGCGGCCCGCCGCTCTGGCCAGCCGGGTGGCCCCGTCCAGGTCTGCGAGCACCGTGCGTACCGGCCCCAGAAAGGCCTCGCCCGCATCGGTCAGCCGCACCGAGCGGGTGCTGCGCTCGAACAGTTGGACACCCAGTTCGTGCTCCAGCTGACGGATCTGGCGGCTGAGCGGCGGCTGTGCCATGCGCAGTCGCTTGGCGGCACGGCCGAAGTGCAGCTCCTCGGCCACGGCGACGAATGCGGCGAGGTAGCGCAGCTCCACGGCTCACACTCCGCTCCGACGGGACTTTCGGCCGACTGATCTGTTCTTCGTCTCAAAGAGACTCTAATTTGGTGGGGATCGCAGATCAATGGTCGCCGAAAGCCGAGAGGTGACCGGAGACCGTCGACCACCGGAGACCTACGGAGAACCGGAGACCTACGGAGAAGGGGCCGTTCATGCGGATCAGGGTGGTGGGAGCCGGCACCATGGGGCGCGGCATCGCGCAGTGGGCCGTGGTGGCCGGACACACCGTCGAACTCGCCGACGCGCGCCCGGCATCGGTGCCGGAGGCGGTCGCCTTCGTCCGCTCCATGCTGGAACGGGCAGTGGACAAGGGGCGGATGAGCCGGGCGGACGCCGACCGTGCGCTGGGCGGACTCGTCGAGCTGCCTTCCCCGTACGAGCCCGCGGGGGAGCACACGCCCGAACTCGTCGTCGAGGCCGTGCTGGAGGACCTGGACGTCAAGGCCGAGCTGTTCACCGGCCTTGAGCGGGTGCTGCCCGCTTCCACCGTCTTCGCGACCAACACCTCGTCGCTGTCGGTGACCCGGATCGGCGCCCGGCTCGCGGACCCGGGACGGCTGGCCGGGCTGCACTTCTTCAACCCCGTACCGCTGATGAGACTCGTCGAGGTGGTGCCCGGCGCCGCCACCCGCCCGGACGTCACCGAGCGGCTGACCGCACTGGTCGAGAGCTCCGGGCACCGCGCGGTCACCGTCGCCGACACCCCCGGCTTCCTCGTCAACCATGCGGGACGCGGGCTGGTGACGGAGGCGTTCGCGCTGCTGGAGGAGTCCGTCGCCGGGCCCGCCGCGCTCGACCGGATCGCCCGCGAGGTGCTCGGGCTGCGCATGGGTCCCTTCGAGCTGATGGACCTGACCGGGCTCGATGTGACCGCCTCCGTGACGGAGACCGTGTGGACCGGATTCCGCCACGCCGACCGGCTGCGTCCCTCCTACCTGACGGCGAACCGCGTCGCGGCCGGCCTGCACGGGCGCAAGACCGGGCGAGGCTTCTACACCTACGGCGAGGGCGAGTCGGGGCCCCGGACGCCCGAGCCCCGCTTCGGGGGCGGTGACCCCGCGCGGGACGTGGCCGTGGCGGGGGAGCGGGACGTGACGGGGGACGTCACGGGGGACGTCACGGGGAAAGGGGTGGCCGCTCTCGCCACCGTGGCGGCCCCCTCCGGCACATCGTTGGTTCTGGTGCCCACCTGGGGGGCCTCCGTCGCCGCGGCCGTCTCCGGAGGCGGACTGCCTGCGGGGCGCACCCTGGGAGTGGACCCGCTCGGACTGGAGGGGCCGCGCCGGGTGCTGGCGGTGACCCCCGCCACGGAAGTCGACGCCGTGCGGGACGCCGTGGCGGTGCTGGCGCGTGAGGGGCACGCGGTGACGGTGGTGCGGGACACGGCCGGATCGCCCGCCCAGCGGATGCTCGCCTCGATCGTCAACGTCGCCACCGGCATCGCCGAGCGCGGCATCGCCGACCCCGACGACATCGACGCGGCCGTCACCCTGGGCCTCGGCTATCCGCGCGGGCCCCTCGCCTGGGCCGACACCATCGGCTCCGCACGGATGCTCGCCCTGCTGCGAGCACTCCACGCCGAGACGGGCGACCCCCGCTACCGGCCCACCCCCTGGCTGACCCAGCGGGCCGCTCTGGGCCTGCCCCTGTCCACCCCCCTGGCGCCGCTGCCGGAATGAGGCCCGCCCGAGGGGGCAGATGCGGCGGCCGGTTCGCGCGGCGGCGGGTTCACACAGAGAGAAGGAGCACATGGAGCACCGGGACTTCGGACTGAGCGAGACCCAGCGGGACATGCGGAACATGGCGCGGGACTTCGTGGACCGCGAGGTCACCCCGTACGCCCGTGACTGGGACCGGCGCGAGGAGGTGGACCCCGCGATACCCCGGCGCCTGGGCGAGCTCGGTTTCCTCGGGCTGACCCTGCCCGAGGCGTACGGCGGGGTGCCCGCCGACATGCTCTCCTACACGCTGGTCACCGAGGAGTTGGGCCGCGGCGACTCCTCGGTCCGCGGCATCGTGTCCGTCTCGCTCGGCCTGGTCGCCAAGACGATCGCCGCGCACGGAACGGACGAGCAGAAGCAGCGCTGGCTGCCGCCGCTGGCCTCCGGCGAGGCGCTGGGCTGCTTCGGACTGACCGAACCGGAGACGGGCTCGGACGCGGCGTCGCTGCGCACCCGGGCCCGCCGCGAAGGCAACGACTGGATCATCGACGGCGCCAAGATGTTCATCACCAACGGCACCGTCGCCCAGCTGGCCCTCGTCTTCGCCCGCACCGGGGAGGCGGCGATCACCGCGTTCCTGGTGCCCACCGACACGCCCGGTTTCAGGGCCACCCCCGTGCACGGCAAGCTCGGCCTGCGGGGCCAGGCAACCGCCGAACTGACCCTCCAGGGGGTACGGGTGCCGGACGCGGCACGGCTGGGTGAGGTCGGCAAGGGCCTCGGCATCGCCCTGGGCACCCTCTCCCGCGGACGGATCTCGGTGGCGGCCGGCGCGGTGGGACTGGCGCAGGGGGCGCTGGAGGCCGCGGTGCGCTACACCACCGAGCGCACGCAGTTCGGCAAACCGGTCGCCTCCTTCCAACTGGTCCAGGAGCTGCTGGCCGAGTCGGAGGTGGAGGTCCGGGCCGCGCGGCTGCTCACGCACCAGGTGGCGCGGATGGCGGACGCGGGCGCCTCGCCCAAGGAGTACGCCACCGAGGCCTCCGTCGCGAAGTACCACGCCAGTGAGACGGCGGTGAAGGTCAGCAACAACTGCCTGCAGACCTTCGGGGGTTACGGCTACATCGACGAGTACCCGGCGGGCAAGTACCTGCGCGACGCCCGCGTCCTGACCCTCTACGAGGGCACCAGCCAGATCCAGAAACTCCTCATCGGCCGCGCCCTGACCGGAATCGACGCCATGTGAGGCCACCGTGCGAGGGCGTGCGGGGCCTCGCACGGTCGTTAACCGCCATGTGCGCAGGGGCTTGTGCGGCGGTCACCGGCCGGCCGGTGACTCGTCCCCGAAGATGCGGGTGACGACTTCGCCGTCGCGGGTGAGATGTCCGGTCAGCATGCCCTCGCTGCTGTGCGGTGCGTCGAAGGTGCCGTGGCGGTCGAGTGCGATGACACCGCCGTCGCCGCCCAGCTTCGGCAGCCGCTTGATCAGGACCTCGTAGGCGGCCGAGGCCACGTTCCTGCCGTCGAACTCCATCAGGTCGGAGATGGTCGAGGTGGCCGCGCCCCGGATGAAGACCTCGCCCTGGCCGGTGGCGCTGGCGGCGACCGTGCTGTTCTTGGCGTACGTGCCGGCGCCGATGAGCGGTGAGTCGCCCACCCGGCCGGCCATCTTGTCGGTGAGCCCGCCCGTGGAGGTGGCGGCGGCCAGATTCCTGCGGCCGTCGAGTGCGACGGCGCCGACGGTCCCCTTGGTGACCTCCTTGACGGGCTTGCCGGGGTCGTGTCCCTTGGCCTTCATCAGCTCGTCCCAGCGCCGCTGGGTCCAGTAGTAGTCCTGGGTGACCGGTTTCAGTCCCCGCTGGACGGCGAAGTCGTCGGCGCCCTGCCCGGCGAGCAGCACGTGCGGGGTCTTGTCCATGACCAGGCGGGCCGCCGTGACGGGGTTGCGGACGTGCTTGACGCCCGCGACGCCACCCGCCGCCAGATCGGAGCCGCGCATGATCGAGGCGTCGAGTTCGTGTCCGGCGTCGGCCGTGAAGACGGCCCCCTTGCCCGCGTTGAACAGAGGGTCGTCCTCCAACGCGTTGACCGCCTTCTCCACGGCCTCGGTGCTGCTCCCGCCCGCCTTCAGCACGTGCTGCCCGGCGCGCAGCGCCCGCTTCAGGCCGTCGCGGTAGGCCTTCTCCTCCCCGGGGGAGGTGTCGTCCCGCTTCAGCGCGGTGCCCGCCCCACCGTGCACGGCGAGCACGACGTCGTGTGCGTCAGGTTCCGCCTTTCCGGCGGGAGCGGGAGCGGGCGCGGCGGCGGCCGCCTGGTCCGCCTCCGGTGAACCGCCGGGCGGGGGCCCGCCGTTCCCGGGCGCGGCGACGGCCACGACGGTGAGCGTCGCGGCCGCTGCCAACGACGGGAGCAGCCACGAGCGGGACCAAAGCCGCGCAGCAGAGCGCATGGAGTGCTTCCTTCCGGTCGGTGACCTGGGAACGCGCGCACCCTACTGCGCGGAGCCTTCCGGCTGTAGAGGGCGTCGCCTCCCTTGCCGACGCCCGTCCTCGGCGGCCCGCGGACCGGCACAGGGCCGGCACGGGCGCTTCGGACGGCAAGCAGGAAGGCAATCGGATGGCGGGCCATGAGAAGAAGATGGCGGACGGTGACGTCCTGCACTCCGCGGCGGTGCTCGCCGACAACGCCGTGGGGGCGGGCGGCAGATGG
The DNA here is from genome assembly GCF_000424785.1 of Streptomyces sp. CNT360. NCBI lineage: Bacteria > Bacillati > Actinomycetota > Actinomycetes > Kitasatosporales > Streptomycetaceae > Streptomyces > Streptomyces sp. CNT360. The sequence goes on from NZ_AUKO01000033.1 coordinate 92,763, forward strand.
AGGGGCGCGGCTCTCGACACCCGCACCTGGTGGACGGGCGGGGCGAGCGCCCGTGTGAATGGCCGCCCGCGGACCCCCCACAGGCCGCGGGCGGCTGCCCAACGGTGGCGCTCGGCCGGGCGGCTGTGCGAGGAGGCGCCCGGTACTGCCTCAAGAGTGCCGCAGCAGCCCCGGGACCAGCAGGGGCCGAACGGCCCCTCTCCGGGAGGCGGGCGTCGCGCGCCCGCGTTCAGTGCGGGTGCGGTCCGCCGTGGTGGACGGGGCCGTGCGGGCTGTCGCAGTGCCGCGGGCCCGCGCCGACGGTCGTCAGCGCGTGCGCGCCGGCAGGCAGCCGGTCCGCGTGGTCGAGCTGCAGGGTGGTGTGGGTCAGCCCGTACCGCCGGGCCAGCAGCCGGTCGAGGTCCCGCCGCACCCGGTGGCAGTCGCCGCCGGGCTCCACCAGGACGTGCGCGGAGAGGGCGGGCTCGCCCGAGGTGATCGTCCAGATGTGCAGATCGTGCACCTCGGTCACGGCCTCGGTGGCGGCCAGGTCGTCACCCACCACGTCCGGATCGAGACCGACCGGAGCGGCCTCCAGGAAGATGCGCCCCGATTCGCGCAGCAGCCCGTAGCCGGCCTTCAGCATCAGGCCGACGACCAGCAGCGTGGCGATGGCGTCGGCCCGCGTGAAGCCGGTGACCACGACGACGAGTCCGGCGACGGCGGTGCCAATGAAGGCGAACAGGTCGTTGAGGATGTGCTGGTAGGCGCCCTCGACGTTCAGTGAGGAGCGGTTGGCCCGCGACAGGCTCCAGGTCGCCAGCAGGTTCACCACGATGCCCACCAGCGCCGTGGTCACCACCATCCAACCCGTCACCTGGGGAGGGTGGAGCAGCCTGCGGACCGCCTCGTACCCCAGCCACAGGGCGGCGAGGACAAGGGTGAGCCCGTTGGCGTGCGCGGAGAGGATCTCGGCGCGTTTGAGGCCGAAGGTGTAGCCGCCGCGTGCGGGCCGCGCGGACAGCCGCATCGCGACCAGCGCCAGCACGATCGAGACCGCGTCGGTGAGCATGTGCGCCGCGTCCGACAGCAGGGCGAGGGAGCCCGCCAGCACGGCGATGGCCGTCTCGACGAGGATGAACACGAGGATCAGGGCGAGAGCCAGCGAGAGCCACCGCCGGTCGGCCCCGGCGGTCACGCCATGCGTGTGCCCGGCGTGACCGCCGTGCCCGTGCCCGGCCTGGCCGTCCAGCCCGTGCGCAGCCCGGCTGTGCTCGTGTCCGTGTCCGTCACTCGCGTGCACTGTCCGTCCTCCCCATCGCCGAGCCGTCCGCGCGGCTCCAACTGCCTGAAGTGAAACCCACAGCTCCAAAAGGTGCAAAGGTTGCATCGGTGACCGTTGTCAGTACCGATAGCGCCCCTGTGACCTGCACCTTCTTCATGATTCCCGTTGTCGGGGCCGTCTCGCCCCGAACCGGCGGGGCGACTTCGGCGGCTTTCTCGGCACCCCGGAGGGCCGGATCTGAGAGGCTGAGCACGGTCATCGACGGACATGAGCGACATGAGCGATGTGAGTGGCATGAACCATTGGTACCCCGACGCCGGCGCCGAAGGAGACGACCCCGCCGTCGACGCGGCGCTCGACCGGCTGGACCTCGCCGCCAAGGTGGCGCTGCTCAGCGGTACGGACATGTGGTCGCTCGCCCCGGCCGTCCCCCGCTCGGCAGTCGGCTTCCGCGGGCTCGTCCTCTCCGACGGCCCGGCGGGGGTCCGCGGCCAGGACTGGACACCGGAGGACCCCAGCCTCGCCCTCCCGTCGCCCACCGCCATCGGTGCGACCTGGGACACCGAGGCGGCCCACCGCGCCGGACTGCTGCTCGCCCAGGAGGCCCGCGGCAAGGGCGTGCACCTGGTGCTGGCCCCTACCGTCAACCTGCACCGCACCCCCTACGGCGGCCGGCACTTCGAGGCGTACTCCGAGGATCCGGAGCTGACCGGCGTGCTCGGTGCCGCGCTGGTCGCCGGCCTCCAGCAGGGCGGGGTCGGCGCCACGCCCAAGCACTATGTGGCCAACGACGCGGAGACCGACCGCTACACCGTCGACGTCCGCGCCGACGGCCGCACCCTGCGGGAGCTGTACCTGGCGCCGTTCGAGCGCATCGTGCGCACCGCACGGCCCTGGGCCCTCATGGCCGCCTACAACAGCGTCGACGGCGTGACGATGAGCGAGCACGACGCCCTCAACAACGGCGTGCTGCGCGGCGAGTGGGGCTTCGACGGCGTCCTCGTCTCCGACTGGACGGGCGCCCGCTCCACCGTCGGCTGCGCCCGCGGCGGGCTCGACCTGGCCATGCCGGGCCCCGACACGGTCTACGGCGAACACCTGGTCGCTGCCGTACGGGACGGCCGGGTGCCACCGGAGACGGTCGACGCCCTGGCCCGGCGTGTCCTGCTGCTCGCCGCCCGTGTCGGTGCCCTCGGTGACGCGCCCGGTGCCGTTCGAGCCGAGGAACTGCCCGAACCGTTGGACGGCCCGGCCGTCGTCAGGGACCTCGCCGCCCGCTCCTTCGTCCTGCTGCGCAACCAGGACGCGACACTGCCGCTCCAGGTGGCCGGGCCGGAGGCGGCGCGCCGTGTGGCCGTCTGCGGTCTGCACGCCGCCGTCCCGCGGTTCGGCGGCGGGGGCAGCTCGCAGGTCTTCCCCGCCCGAGTGGACACGCCGCTGGACGCGCTCCGGGCCGCCCTTCCGCCCGAGGCCGAGCTGACGTACGAGCCGGGCCCCGACCCCCGCGCACGCCTGGGGCCCGCTACCCGCGCCGACGGCTTCACGCTGAGGACCGTCCTGCACGGCCTGGACGACGCCGAGCTGGCCCGCGGGGAGCAGCGGGACGGCAGCGTCCGGTGGATGGGCGGTCTGCCTGGCGGCGTCTCCTTCGGGGACCTCGGCCGGGTCGAGCTGGTCGGCGAGTTCACCCCGGAACAGGGCGGCGCACACCGGCTCGCCGTCAGCGGTGTCGGGCACTTCCGGCTGGAGGCGGGCGAGAGGGTGCTCTACGACGCGGAGCTCCAGCCCGAGAGCGAGGATCCGGCCGCCGCGTTCCTCCACCCGCCGCAGCGGGTGTTCCTGCTGGACGTCGAGGCCGGGGCGACCGTTCCCGTGCGTCTCCTCCACTCGGTCCCCTCCGAGGGGGTCGGCGGGCTGTTCGGGCTGGTCTCCTTCGAACTCGGTTACGGCACCCCCGTGGTGTCCGAGGAGGAGCTGATCGAGCGGGCCGTCCGCGAGGCGGCCGCGGCCGAGACGGCCCTGGTGTTCGTCGGCACCACCGACGAGTCCGAGAGCGAGGGCGTCGACCGCGACACCCTCGCTCTGCCGGGCCGCCAGGACGACCTGGTCGCCCGCATCGCCGAGGCCAACCCCCGTACCGTCGTCGTGGTCAACGCGGGAGCGCCGGTCCTGATGCCGTGGCGCCGCGACGTCTCCGCCGTGCTGCTGAGCTGGCTCCCCGGCCAGTCGGGCGGCGGGGCGCTCGCCGACGTCCTGCTCGGCGCGGCGGAGCCCGGCGGCCGGCTGCCGACGACCTGGCCCGACGCGGAGGACGACCTGCCCGTGCGGCAGGTCGTGCCGGGCCCCGACGGTCAGCTTCCCTATACCGAAGGACCCCGCATCGGCTACCGCGCGTGGCGGCAGGCGGACGGACCGGAGCCCGCCTACTGGTTCGGCCACGGGCTCGGCTACACCACGTGGGAGTACGAGTCGCTGAACATCACCGGATGCGAGCTCGGTGGCCATGCGCACCCGTACGCCGCCGTCGCCGAGGTCACCGTCCGGGTCCGCAACAGCGGCACCCGCCCCGGACGCGAGGTCGTCCAGCTCTACCTGGGGCCCGAAGGGCCCGACCGCCGGCTCGCCGCCTTCGCCGTCGTCGAAGCCGACCCGGGTGTCTCCGCGGACGCCCGTCTGACGGTTCCGCTGCGTGCCGTCCAGTCCTGGGACGACACCACGCTCACCTGGTCCTCCGATCCCGGCCCCCACCCCTTCGCCGCGGGCCGCAGCGCCACCGACATCCGCCTGACCGCCGAGTTGGAGCTGGCCGTCCCCGTTGAGGGCTGAATTCTGCTGCCCGTGGGTGAGGGTCTGCTGCGCTGTGGGTGAGGGTGGGTGGGGCCTGTTGTGAGGGCGCCCATAGGAGCCAGGTCACCTACGAAGCGGGTTCGCAGGTTCCGTGTGCGGGGTGCGGGGGTGGGGGCGGTCCAGCGCGTCGGGGTGGGGGTTCGGGACGAAGCGGGGTCGTAGGTCACACAGTTGTCGGCTCGGGGAGCCGGTTTCCAGGGTGGGTGCCGGATCGCGACGAGAGCCGGGGTACGCCCCGCACGACGCGGTCGGATGTGTCCCCCTCCGAAAGGCATCCCCCCTTCACATGCGTACTGCTCTGCGCAACCGCAAGCTGACCACCGGCCTGACCGTCCTGGGTGCCGCCG
>NZ_AUKO01000034.1:0-82958 GCF_000424785.1 Streptomyces sp. CNT360
GATCTGGAAGCCCAGTAATGGGTGGAGGTGACCGGTACTAATAGGCCGAGGGCTTGTCCATAGAGGCTCGCGTCCACTGTGTGGTTTCTGAGACAACAACCCCGACACGATCATTCCCTTTCGCGGGGATGTGTGTGTTGGTGTGTGTTGTGTGTTTCGGTGGTCATAGCGTGAGGGAAACGCCCGGTTACATTCCGAACCCGGAAGCTAAGCCTTTCAGCGCCGATGGTACTGCATGCGGGAGCGTGTGGGAGAGTAGGACGCCGCCGAACTTTGTGTAGGGAAAGCCCCGTTGGCCCAGCCAACGGGGCTTTTCTTTTTGTGCCGTACACCTACCCATGCGTAGCAACCGGTTCTAGGCTCTGCGGCCATGACGCAGGCGCGGACGCAGGCTCGACTGCCGTACGGGCGGGTGGCGTTGGCTGCCGGCTTCTTCGTCCAGGGCGCGGTGTTCGCGCTGTTGGTGACGCGTATCCCCGGAGTGCAGGAACAGTACGGGGTCTCCGACGGTCTGTTGCCCGCGTTCCTCGCGGCCGTGCCTGTGGTGGCCGGGGTGGGCAGCGTGACGGCCGAGCATCTGGTGCGCCGGGTGCGGCCGAGTGGAGTGCTGAGGTGGTCGCAGGCGGCTGCCTGTCTGGCGCTGGCAGGGGTCGGCGCCGGACAGGAACTCGTAGGTCTCGCGCTTGCTCTGGCGGCGTTCGGGCTGGCTGTCGGGATGCTGGACGCGTCGATGAACATGCTCGGCGTCAGCCTGCAACGCGCCTACGGGCGCAGCATCATGCTGGGTTTCCACGCCGCCTACAGCCTCGGCGGGATCGTCGGTGCCTCTTCGGCGTGGGTAGGGGCTCACTGGGATCTGTCGCTGGCGGCTCTGTACGGGCCGGTGGTTGCCGTGCTGTTGCCGCTGTCACTGGTGGCCAGCCGGTGGTACGTGGACGAGATCCGGCAGCCGGGGCCGGTGGCGGGGGCCGGGAGTGGCGGTGCTGCCGGTGCGGTCTCGGGGAGGTTGTTGCTGCCGCTGTGTCTCGTCATGGCGTTCGCCTACATCGGGGACTCCACGGTCTCCAACTGGAGCGCGAAGTACCTCCAGGACGTGCTCGGCAGCTCCGAGCAGCTTGCGACGGTGCCGTACAACGTCTACATGGTGACCACGCTGCTGGGGCGCGCCGTCGGGGATCTGGGGGTACGGAGGTTCGGTGCGGCGCCGGTGGTGCGGGTGGGGACGGTAGTGGCCGCGCTGGGGTTCGCGGCGGTGGCCCTCGCGCCCGGGGCGGGGAGCGGGATCGCGGGGTTCACGCTGCTGGGCTTCGGGCTCTGCGTGATCGTGCCGCAGACGTTCGTCGCCGCGGGGCGGCTGTTCCCGCGGGCGTCGGACACGGCGGTGGCCCGGTTGAACATCTTCAACTACGTCGGTTTCCTGGTGGGTTCGCCGCTGGTCGGTGCCCTGGGTGATGCCTGGAGCTACCGGGGCGCGATGCTGGTGCCGATGGTGTTGGTGCTGGTGACGCTCGCCTGCGCCTCCTCGTTCGACGGGCCCGGCCGATACGGTGGCGGGCATGAGCGGCCGCGCGCAGTTGATGTGGGATGAGGGCGTCACCGGTTACGACTTCGGTCGTGGCCATCCGATGGACCCGGTACGGCTCGCGCTCACGAAGCGCCTGATCGAGTCGCTGGGGGTGGAGCGGAGCCCGGACCTGAGCGTCGTCGCGGCGAAGCCCGTCGGGGAGTCGACGCTGCGGCTCGTCCACCGGCCCGACTACATCGACGCCGTGCGGCAGGCCTCCGCCGCCCCCGCCTCGGCAGACCAGCGGTACGGGCTCGGTACCACGGACGACCCCGCGTTCGCCGGCATGCACGAGGTGTCCGCGTTGATCGCGGGTCAGTCGGTCGGCGGTGCGGAGGCGGTGTGGCAGGGGCGGGCGCTGCACGCGGTGAACTTCGCCGGCGGGCTGCACCACGCGATGCCGTCGAGCGCGTCCGGCTTCTGCGTCTACAACGATCCCGCGCTCGCCGTTGCCCGTCTGCTGGAGCTGGGTGCGGAGCGGATCGCGTACGTGGATGTGGACGTGCACCACGGTGACGGGGTGCAGGCGGCGTTCTGGGACGATCCGCGCGTGCTGACGGTCTCGCTGCACGAGCACCCCGCCACCCTCTTCCCGGGGACGGGCTGGCCCGAGGAGTGCGGGGGAGAGGGCGCCGAGGGCAGTGCGGTGAACGTGGCGCTGCCGCCGGGCACCACGGACGAGGGGTGGCTGCGGGCCCTGCACGCGGTGGTGCCCGAGCTGCTGGCCGCGTTCGAGCCGCAGGTGCTGGTCACCCAGCACGGTGCCGACACCCATGTCGAGGACCCGCTGGCGCACTTGGCGGTCAGCGTGGACGCCCAGCGCACGGTGGCCGAGGTGGCCCACGCGTGGGCGCACGAGTACGCGCAGGGCCGTTGGCTGGCCCTGGGCGGTGGCGGGTACGCCGTGGTGGACGTGGTGCCGCGGACGTGGACGCACCTGGTGGCGATCGCGGCCGGGGTGCCGGTGCCGGGTGAGACGGAGGTGCCCGCCGAGTGGCGGCAGGAGGTGTTCGCCCGGACCGGCGGCGGGGGTGCTCCGCAACGGATGACGGACGGCCTGCAGCCGCGGTGGCGTGGCTGGGAGGAGGCGGGCTACGACCCCGCGGACCGGCTGGATCAGGCCGTACGCGCCACCCGTCGCGCGGTGTTCCCGGCACACGGCCTGCTGCCGTAGACGCCACCGTTGTGTCCTGCGCCCCCCGGCGTCCGTCCGAGCCCCGGGGGGCCCGCGCCGACGGTGCGGGCCGGGCCTCCAGGCTCGACAGGGGGCGGTTGGGGGCCGACGGTTGCGGGGTACGGCAGTTCGGAGCGGTCCGTGGCGGATGCGGGGCTGCTGCTCCCGCGTCCGCGTGACGTTCCGCGTACCCTCCCCGGCCTCTTCCGGCCCTGCGGCAGCGTATGTTCGGGTCGTCCTTCCGCAGCGGCACGGAGCGGGACGGGTCCGCGGCCGTCCCGTCCCCCGGCCGACTCCTGGACAGCTACGCCACATTGGCCCCACGCCTGTCGTCGTCCGGACGCCCCGACCTAGCACTGGCGTAGGGGAGACGTGTCGACATAGCGATGCGATTCTGGGTACGTCAGTGCGGTCTCTCCTACGTAGGGGGAGTCGCGCTGCAAGGCGTAACCGGCGCGCGCGGAAGGCCCCGTACGCGGGGCGCACGCACGCGCGCTCCGCGAGTTCCCGGCCCGGGGCGAGGGCGGGGACGGCGGGTCCTCGCGCCGCTGTCCGGCGGTGCGCGGCGGGGCGATGGGTGAGGTGTCAGTGCAGGTCGGCGGCGGAACGAGGGCAACGGGCCGCAGGTGCGGTGCGGGGCCGGCGCGGACCGGCGTGGGGCGGGTGACGCGCGGGAAAGCGGGGGCCTCGGGATCGGCTCCGCGTGACGGTGCGCAGTCCGATTACTACCGCGCGCTTACTCGCTATGTACTCAATCGAGCGTGTCTGTCACGGTAGGCGGACGGTTGCTACTCCTCTTCATCACTTGCATCACGCGCCCCTGATCCGGGGTAGAGCGCACATGCGAGCAGGAGACACCGGAGGGGGAAGCCGGTGCCCGACATGTGCGGAAGGTTCAGGTGTGACATGGCTGCTGACGAACGGCCGTTGAACGAGGTCGTGTTCCTTACCGTGGCGGAGGTCGCCGCGGTGATGCGAGTCTCCAAGATGACCGTGTACCGCTTGGTGCACAGTGGTCATCTGCCGGCGATCCGGGTGGGCAGGTCCTTCCGGGTCCCGGAGAAGGCCGTCCACGAGTATCTGGAGGAGTCCTACGTGGGGGTGGAGAGCGCCTAAGCCGGCATCGGATGTGACCGGTTCCACGGCGGTGGCCGACGGTACCCCTCGATGCACGACCACTCCTCGGTGCCGGGTAGGCTGAACCCATGTAGGTCGTGTGGGCTCGGACGCCCCGCACCGAGTATCGAAATGAGTTCGCCCCCGCAGCGTGCGGGGATGATCCGTGAGCGAGGGTAGTCGTGGGCTCTGTCATCAAGAAGCGGCGTAAGCGGATGGCGAAGAAGAAGCACCGCAAGCTGCTGAAGCGGACGCGTGTGCAGCGTCGCAACAAGAAGTGAGCGAGCGCACCGCACGCCACTGACCGCCGCCTTTCTCTCCGCGCGGGGAGAAGGGCGGCGGTTCTGCTATGGGTGCGCGGTCCCGGCGGTGGGAGCACCGGGACCGCGCCAGGGAGGGAGCTGTGGGCAAGGTGGGCAAGGTGGTGCTCGTCACCGGGGTGGCCCGGCCGCTGGGCGCGCGGTTCGCCCGCCGCGTCGGGCGGGAGCCGGGCGTCAGCCGCGTCGTCGGCGTGGATGCCCGTCCGCCGGCGGGGGACCTCGGCGGCGCGGAGTTCGTCCAGGCCGACATCCGGCAGCCGGTCATCGGCACGGTACTGGCCGAGTACGCCGTCGACACCGTCGTGCACATGGATCTGCACGGCACCCCGCTGGCGCCCGGCGGCGGGGGCCGCGGCGCGGTGAAGGAGACCAACGTGATCGGCGCCATGCAGGTGCTCGGCGCCTGCCAGAAGGCGCCTGCCGTCGCCCGTCTGGTGATCAAGTCGACGACGAGTGTGTACGGTTCCGCGCCGCGCGATCCGGCGGTCTTCGACGAGACGACCGAGGTCCGCTCGCTGCCCGGCGGCGGGTTCGCCAAGGACGCGGTGGAGGTCGAGGGCTACGTGCGCGGGTTCGCGCGGCGGCGGCCCGACGTGTCCGTGACCGTGCTGCGCTTCGCCCACATCCTCGGCCCGGCCGGGGAGTCGCCGCTCGCCGCCTACTTCGCACTGCCCGTGCTGCCGACCGTCCTCGGCTACGACCCCCGGCTGCAGTTCGTGCACGACGACGACGTCGTCGACGTGCTGCTGCTGGCGGCCGGCGAGCCCCGCAGCGGCGCGCTGAACGCGGGCACGTTCAACATCGCAGGGGACGGCGCCATGCTGCTCTCCCAGTGCGCCCGGAGGCTGGGGCGGCCGACGGTGCCGACGCTGCTGCCCGCGATCCGCTGGGGCGGCGGTGTGCTGCGCTCGGTGGGCTTCACGGACTTCTCGCCGGAACAGTTGCGGCTGCTGACGCACGGCCGCGTCGTCCACACCGGATACGCCCGCGACGTGCTGGGTTTCGCCCCGCGCCGTACCACCGCGGCGACGTTGGAGGCCTTCGGGCGGGCTCATGGCCCGGGCCTGCTGCCGCCCGGCAGACTGGCCCGTGCGGTCGACCGGTTGGCGGCGTCGCTGCCGGGAGACCCGGGACCGGCGGCCGGGAGCGCCGGCGCGGAGCGCGAGGAGGAGGTGCCCCACCGTGGGTGACGCGAAGGTCATACCCATCGGCGACGGGCCGGACCGTGCAGGCGGCAGCGCGGGCGCGTCCCGGCGGCGGCGAGGGCGGCAGGGCGAGGCCCCGGCCCCGGGCGAGGACGGACGGGAGAGCACCGGCGGGACCGGCCGGGAGGCGGACCGGGAGGCGGAGGAGCACCAAACGGGGCAGGCCGCCGCAGGCGTCGCGCCCTCCCGCCGTGCGCCGTCGCCCCCGGTGCCGCAGCAGCGGGCGCACGAGACGGACGGTGCGGCCGACGGTCCTCCGCCGACGTCCGCCGCCGGGGACCGAGACGGCGGCCTCGCCGAGGGGATGTTCCAGCGGCTGCTGGGCACCGACTGGGAGGAGCGCGCCGCACGGGGGCTGGCCTTCCTGCGACGCCGGGTCACCGGGGAGTACGAGGTCGACGACTTCGGCTACGACGAGGAGCTGACCGACCAGGTCCTGATGTCGCTGCTGCGCCCGGTGTACGAGAAGTACTTCCGGGTCGAGGTCCGGGGTGTGGAGAACATACCGGCCGACGGCGCGGCACTGGTGGTCGCCAACCACTCGGGCACGCTGCCCCTGGACGGCCTGATGCTCCAGGTCGCCGTCCACGACCACCATCCCGCCGACCGCCGGCTGCGGTTGCTCGGTGCCGACCTGGTGTTCATGCTGCCGGTCGTCAACGAGCTGGCGCGCAAGGCCGGACACACGCTGGCCTGTGCGGAGGACGCCCGGACGCTGCTGGAGCGGGGTGAGGTCGTCGGGGTGATGCCGGAGGGGTTCAAGGGGCTGGGCAAGCCCTTCGCCGACCGCTACAAGTTGCAGCGGTTCGGGCGGGGCGGGTTCGTCTCGACAGCGCTGCGGGCGGGGGCGCCCATCGTGCCGTGCGCGATCGTGGGCGCCGAGGAGATCTATCCGATGCTCGGCAACTCGCGCACGCTGGCACGGCTGTGCAACTTTCCGTACTTCCCCCTCACGCCCACCTTCCCCTGGCTGGGGCCGCTGGGTGCGGTGCCGCTGCCGACGAAGTGGACCATCCAGTTCGGTGAGCCCGTCGCCACCGACGGCTATGCGCCGGAGGCGGCGGAGGACCCGATGCTGATGTTCAACCTGACCGACCAGGTACGGGAGACGATCCAGCACTCCCTCTACGAACTGCTGGTGCGGCGCCGTTCCGTGTTCTTCTGAGGGACCGGTGTTCTGCTACCGGTGGCGCCGCACCGCTGCTGCCCGCCGCTACTTGTCCTCCTGTTCCAGGCCGAGCCCCGGCAGGACCTGGGGGACGATCGGCGGGAGCGTGACCCGGGGCTCCCCCTTCGGCGTGGTGGCGTCGTCGGAACCGGAGCCGGTACCCGGGTGGGAGCTGCCGGGCCGGTCGTCGTGGTCCGGCTGCTGGGAGGGCTGGAGCAGGCTGCCGCCCAGCAGGCCCTCGCCGTCCCGCCGCTGGGAGTCCGAGGGGGAGGGCTCCTCGCTGCGGTGATCGCGCTGCCCGTGCGTCGTACCGTCCGAGGACGGGGTGGACGGCTCGGTGGAGGGCGAATCCTCGCCGGTGCGGTCGCTGGTGCCCTGCCGGCGTTCCTGCTGCGTCTCCTCCGCCGCACGCGGGAGGAGCGAGCGCAGCGGGCCGACCTCGTGGTCCATGGCGTCGAAGACGGAGGTGACCTCGTCGCCCACGTCCCGAAGCTGCACCGGCAGCCGGTCCCGCAGGCGGCTCCAGCCCTCCCGGTGCTGCTTGGTGAACCGGGACAGGGAGCGGATCGGGGCCAGGTCGCCGTCCTGCTGGTAGGCCGAGCTGAGCAGGCGGTGCCCCTCGGAGGCGTCCTGCCGCATGCCGGAGAGGGCTCTGCGGACCTCGCCCAGCGACTCGTGGTCCAAGTCGCCCGCCCGGTCCCGCTCCATGAGGCGGCGGGCCTCCTGCATGCGGGTGGAGGCGTGGTCGAGCAGCAGGCTGCCGCGGTCCGAGTCGTCACCGGCCAGGTCGAGCTGGAGGTCCTCCATACCGCGCTTGAGGTTGTAGAGCGAGTCCCCCGGGAGCGCGTCGTTGCTGGCCGCGGCGGCCCCGCCCAGGGCGCCGGCTGCCACGCCGACGCTCAGCCCGCCGGCGGCGAGCCCCTTGCCGAGACGGGACTTGGGCCGCAGCTTGTTCAGCGGCCCGAGAGCCGGTGCGCGATGGGCGCCCCGGCCGGCACGGGAGGCGGCCCGGCCGTCGCGCTGGCCGGGCAACCGGGCGTCCGCCGCGGTGCCGCTCTCGGCGAAGGCCGCCTCCATGGCGGCGATGAGCTGCGCGCGCTGCACCGTTTTGACCTCGGGGTCCAGTTCCGGGCGGGGCAGTGCGGCGAGTTCCTCGGCGAGGGAGACCAGCGACAGGTCCGGGCCGTCGGCCCGGTGGCTGTGTGGGGGCGGGGCCGGCGCGGGTGCGGCCGGTGCGGCCGGTGGGGCCGGGGACGAACGGGACGGCGCGTGCCGTGCCCGTGTCCGCGGGGACGCCCCCGGTGGGGCCGTTCCGCTTCTCCCGGGGTCCGCGGAGCCCTCGGACCCCGTGTCGGCCGCCGCGCCCGCGTCGCGCTCCTGTTCGTCCAGGGACTGGGCGAAGGCGATGGCCCGTCGGCTTGTCGGCACGGATCCGATCACCGGCGGCACCTCCTCTCGTCAGCACGGTCGACTCCCCGCCGCACAGGAACAGGACGCACGGCGACCGTGTCCGCCCAGGATGAGCGGGCTACGGCCGACCGCGACCGGGGAGTCTGCAACCCCCACAACGAGCGCAAGCCAGTCGGGTTACGGAGTCCGATGTCACGATGATGTGACCGGCGAAGAAGGCTGTCGAGCGTGCCGCCGGACCGCGGGCCCGGCGCCTCGCTCCGCGGGCCGGCGCTTCCGCTCCGCGTGGTCGGCGCGGAGCGGGTTCAGCGCGCGTCGTCGGGCAGGAGCCTGGCGAGCGTGCGGACGGCACGGTACTGGAGCGTCTTGATGGCGCCCTCGTTCTTGCCCATGACCCGGGCCGTCTCCGCCACGGAGAGCCCCTGCAGAAATCGGAGCGTGACGCACTCCTGCTGTTGGGGGTTGAGCTTACGTACGGCCTCCAGCAGGGCGGCGTTGGAGAGGGACTCCAGCACCGACTCCTCCGGGGAGCGTTCCACCTCGTTGGCGTCGAGCATCTCGCCGGTGGTCACTTCGAGGCGGAAGCGGCTCGACTTGAAGTGGTCGGCGACGAGGTTCCGGGCGATGGTCACCAGCCAGGCCCCGAAGTCGCGGCCCTGCCAGGTGAAGGTTCCGATCCGGCGGAGGGCGCGCAGGAAGGTCTCACTGGTCAGGTCCTCGGCGGTCGCCCGGCCGCCGACCCGGTAGTAGATGTAGCGGTAGACGGTGTCGCTGTACTGGTCGTACAGCTTGCCGAACGCCTCGGCCTCGCCGGCCTGGGCCTGTTCGACCAGGTCCATCATCCGGCAGCTCTCGGTGTCCGAGGCGGCGGGGCGGCGGGCGGTGGTGCCCGTGGGCCGGGCGCGTCGGCTGCCGGCCGTCGACGTCGAGGACGCCGAGGCCGCTGTGGTGGCCGACGAGGTGGTGCGGGTCGTGGCGCCGGCGGCGCGGTGGGCGAGGACAGGGCAGGAGGCCGCGGGGACAGGTGCGGCTCCTGCGGGGACAGGTGCAGTTGGTGCGACGAGGGCAGGGACGGCGTACGCGGTGGGGACGAACGCACGCAGTTGGTCGATGACTGTCGTGCGCAGCGTAGCCAGGCCCGAGGCGTCAACCCCGACGTGTGGGTACACGGGACTCCCAGAGGCAGAGCTTCCATCACGTGCAGTGCGGGACCATTCACCCGGCGTAGGGACGGATGGGTACCGAATTGCGTCTGAGGAGAATAACGCTTCGTACAGACGGCACTACACGTAGTTGCCAAAATCGTCGATTCGGTTCACTCTGTTACGGATTGGGACCGCATTCGGGCGCGGTTGGCGATCGGAGACCGATCATTCTGCTGGCCGGAAATGACGGGTGAGTGACCTCTTCTGTCCGACTCGGGCTCGCGTGACTGGCACGCCGCGACGCCGGGTAACACTGCTGGATCGGCTCCCGGCGGGGGCGCGCGGACAGGGGTGCGCGCCGGAGCGGCCGGACGGGCGCTCCCGGTGTGCGGACGGCCGCCCTCGTGGCGGCCCTAGCGGCGTCGGCGCTGGACCGCCAGAGCGGCCGCGGCGCCACCGGCCAGCGCGCCCACCCCGGCCGCTGCCGGGATGCCCACCTTGGCCGCCTTCCGGGCCGATCGGTAGTCGCGCAGCCGCCAGCCCATTTCCCGCGCGTGCGCCCGCAGCAAGCTGTCAGGATTGATCGCATACGGATGGCCGACGAGCGACAGCATCGGGATGTCGTTCGCCGAATCGCTGTACGCGGCGCACCGCCGCAGGTCCAGCCCTTCCGCCGCGGCCAGTGCCCGTACGGCCTCCGCCTTCGCCGGCCCGTGCAGCGGCTCGCCGACCAGCCGCCCGGTGTAGACCCCGCCCACCGACTCGGCGACCGTGCCCAGCGCGCCGGTCAGCCCCAGGCGGCGGGCGATGATCGTGGCCGTCTCCACCGGCGCCGCTGTCACCAGCCACACCTTCTGCCCGGCGTCCAGGTGCGCTTGGGCGAGGGCGCGGGTGCCCGGCCAGATCCGGCCCGCCAGGTACTCGTCGTAGATCTCCTCGCCGATCGCCATCAACTCCGAGACGCGGTGGCCCTTGACGATCGACAGGGCGCTCTCCCGGGCGTCGTGCATGTGGTCGGCGTTCTCGGAACCGGCCAGCCGGAAGTACGCCTGCTGCCAGGCGAAGCGGGTCAGTTCGCGCTTGCGGAAGAACTTGCGCTTGTACAGTCCGCGGCCGAAGTGGAAGAGGGCGGCGCCCTGCATGACGGTGTTGTCCAGGTCGAAGAAGGCGGCGGCCCTCACGTCCCCGACGACGGGGAACTCCGGTTCCGCCGCGCCCTGGTGCTCCTCCTCGGCCGCCCGCTCCTGCTCCTGTTTGCGGGCCGCCTCCGCGGCGGCCTCGCCGGCGAGCACGCTCCGCGCGGTCGCGGAGCGCTTGCGAGGGGTGAGCCATGCGGGAAGGGCCATGCCGCGAGCATAGCCAGTTTGTTCGGTGGGTCCGTTACGTGCGGAGAATGGGGCATGAAGACTGTGACCCTCATCGGGAAGCCCGGGTGTCATCTCTGTGACGTGGCGCGCGACGTGATCGTGCGGGTGTGCGACGAAGTGGGTGCCGCCTGGGAGGAGAAGGACATCAACCAGGACCAGGAGCTGTACCGCCTGTACTGGGAGCAGATCCCGGTGGTCCTGGTGGACGGCGAGCAGCACGACTTCTGGCGTGTCGACCCCGAACGCCTTCGGGCCGCGCTCACCGGGTGAGGGCAGCGCGGTGGCCGGTGGCCGGCGATGGGTGGCGGGCGGTGGTGAGTGCTGCCGGAGGGTGTCGCGGGTGAGGGGCGCCGGTCGAAAGGCGGTCAAAGGCTGTCGTAACCGGTCCCGGCGTGCGGGAATGTGGTCAGGGTTCGACGGGGTTTCGATTAGAATCGAGGGCGTTTTGCCGTCCGGGGGCGTGTATGTGAGGAGCGTGACCGCGTGTCCCCGTCGGTACCTGTGGCGCCGGTCACGTTGACCGGACAAAGCGGACACCATCTTTGTGCACGCGTTCACAAAGGCATAGCCTGGAGGCGACGCAGCGGTCCGCGAGGGCACCTCACGTTCGACCGCTCACCGCTTCGCGCAACCGGCAGGAGCACCGTGGCAACTGGCCGAAACCACCGTCCGGCGACGAGTCGGAGCCGAGGAATCCCCGAGGCTACCGTCGCCCGCCTTCCGCTGTATCTGCGGGCACTCACGGCGCTCTCCGAACGGTCGGTGCCCACCGTCTCCTCGGAGGAACTGGCCTCGGCGGCCGGCGTGAACTCGGCCAAGCTCCGCAAGGACTTCTCCTACCTCGGCTCCTACGGGACCCGCGGCGTCGGCTACGACGTGGAGTACCTCGTCTACCAGATCTCCCGCGAGCTCGGCCTCACCCAGGACTGGCCGGTCGTGATCGTCGGTATCGGCAACCTCGGTGCCGCCCTCGCCAACTACGGCGGCTTCGCCTCCCGCGGCTTCCGGGTCGCGGCGCTGATCGACGCCGACCCGGGCCTCTCCGGCAGGCCCGTCGCCGGGATCCCCGTCCAGCACACCGACGAGCTGGAGAAGATCATCGACGACAACGGGGTGTCCATCGGCGTGATCGCCACCCCGGCCGGCGCCGCCCAGCAGGTGTGCGACCGGCTGGTGGCCGCCGGGATCACCTCGATCCTCAACTTCGCACCGACCGTGCTGTCCGTCCCCGAAGGGGTGGACGTGCGCAAGGTGGACCTGTCCATAGAGCTGCAGATCCTCGCCTTCCACGAGCAGCGCAAGGCGGGGGAGGAGCCGGTCGATGCGCCCGAGGTGGACACCGCGCCGCCCGCCGCGCCGCCCGCCGTGGCCGTCACCAAGCGGCGGCCGCCCGAGTCCGGACCTGACGGGGACCTGCCCGCCGTGATGCCGGCATGAGCCTGCTCGTCGTCGGCCTGAGCCACCGCAGCGCGCCGGTCAGCGTGCTGGAACGTGCCGCCCTGGAGCCCGGGGCGCGGGGCAAGCTGCTGCAGGACACCGTCAGCGCCGAGCCCGCAGCGGAGGCGGCCGTGCTGGCCACCTGCAACCGGCTCGAACTGTACGCGGACGTCGACAAGTTCCACGCCGGCGTCGCCGAGCTGTCGACCCTGCTGGCCCAGCACAGCGGCGTCTGCCTGGACGAGCTCACCCCCTATCTGTACGTGCACTACGAGGACCGCGCCGTGCACCACCTGTTCTCGGTGGCGTGCGGGCTGGACTCGATGGTCGTCGGCGAGGGGCAGATCCTCGGCCAGATCAAGGACGCGCTCGCCGTCGCCCAGGAGCAGCACACCGCCGGGCGCCTGCTGAACGACCTGTTCCAGCAGGCGCTGCGGGTGGGCAAGCGGGCGCATTCCGAGACGGGCATCGACAAGGCCGGGCAGTCCCTGGTGACCTTCGGCCTGGAGCAGCTCGCGGCCGGGGCGCCGGTGGAGGAGTGGGCGCGCGGGAAGCGGGCGCTGGTGATCGGTGCCGGGTCCATGTCGTCGCTGGCCGCGACGGTGCTGGCGCGCGCCGGTGTGGGCGAACTGGTGATCGCCAACCGCACCCTGGCCAGGGCCGAGCGGCTGGCCGAGAGCCTCCAGGGCCGGGCCGTTCCGATGGCGGCGGTCACCGGCGAGCTGGCGGCGGCCGACGTGGTGGTCTCCTGCACCGGTGCGACGGGGCTCGTCCTGTCGGCCTCCGACATCGAGGCCGCGCTGGGTGACCGTCCGTCCCAGGCGGCGCCGGTGGTGCTCGACCTGGCCATGCCCCGCGACGTCGACGTGGCCGTGCACCGGATCGACGGGGTCCGGCTGGTGGACATCGAGTCGCTGGCCGACGCAGAGGCGAACGCACCGATGGCCGGTGACGTGGAGGCCGTGCGCGGTCTGGTCACCGAGGAGGTCGCCGCGTTCGGCGCGGCGCAGCGGGCCGCGACCATCACGCCGACCGTGGTGGCGCTGCGGACCATGGCCGCCGACGTGGTCTCCGGCGAGCTGGCCCGCCTGGAGGGGCGGCTGCACGGCATGGACGACAAGCTGCGCGCGGAGGTCACGCAGACCGTGCGCCGGGTGGTGGACAAGCTGCTGCACGCGCCGACGGTGCGCGTCAAGCAGCTCGCCGGCGAGCCCGGCGGCGCCGGGTACGCCGATGCCTTGCGTGAACTCTTCGACCTCGACCCGCAGGCGGTCGCCGCTGTCAGCAATCCGGAACAGGAGCGGCAATGAACTCCCATGCCACAGCCATCCCCCCACTGAGGCTGGGCACCCGCCGCAGCAAACTCGCGACGGCGCAGTCCGGGCTGGTCGCCGAGGAGGTCCGCAGGGTGACGGGGCGCCCTGTGGAGCTGGTGGAGATCACCACGTACGGGGACGTCAGCAAGGAGCAGCTGGCGCAGATCGGCGGCACCGGTGTGTTCGTCAACGCCCTGCGGGACGCGCTGTTGCGCGGGGACATCGACTTCGCCGTGCACTCGCTGAAGGACCTGCCGACCACCCAGCCCGAGCAGTTCGCGCTGGCCGCGGTGCCGCCGCGGGCCGACGCGCGGGACGTGCTGGTCGGCCGGGACGGGCTGGGCTTCGAGGAGCTGGCCCGCGCCGCGGCGCCGGGCAAGGCCCGTATCGGCACCGGATCCCCCCGCCGGATGGCGCAGGTGCAGGCGTGGGCCCGTGGACTCGGGGTCGAGATCGAAACGGTCCCGATTCGGGGGAATATCGACACACGGATCGGGTACGTGCGCTCCGGCGAGCTCGATGCCGTGGTTCTCGCCGCCGCCGGGCTGGAGCGCATCGGCCGCCTCGCTGAGGAGGCCGTCGAGCTGATCAGCCCGGACCAGGTACTTCCCGCCCCCGGACAGGGGGCACTGGCCGTGGAATGCGTGGCATCCGACGCGCACCTGGCCGCACAGCTCGCGGAGCTGGACGACCCGCACACGCGGGCGGCCGTCACCGCCGAGCGAACCCTGCTCGCCGCCTTGGAGGCCGGCTGCAGCGCACCCGTAGGGGCGCTTGCCGACCTGCTTGTCGAGGGGCAGGTTGTCACCGAAATGCGCCTGCGCGGTGTCGTCGGTACCACCGACGGACGTGCGCTGGTGCAGTTGTCCACCACCGGTCCCGTACCGGCGTCCGACGGCGACTACACGGCCTGTGCCCGCATGGGCCAGGAGCTCGCCGACGAGATGCTCGCCAAGGGCGCGGCCGGTCTGATGGGGGAGCGAGCACTTTGAGCCCCACCGCCGCCGACAAGTCGAGCACGGCACGCAAGACGCCAGTCGCGAACAGAGCGCACCTGCACGGTGCACAGGGACATGTCACCTTCCTGGGTGCCGGCCCGGGAGACCCGGGGCTGCTGACGTTGCGCGCCGTCGAGGCGCTGGGGCAGGCCGACGTGCTCGTCGCCGACCCCCGCGTGCATGACGTCGTGCGCGCTCACACCCGCCCTGGTGTGGACACACCGCTTCAGTCGGTCACTGACGAGGCGTCAACTGCCTCCGCACCGACGGGCGATGTGGCCATCGATGCGGGCGAGTCTGCCATAGCCGCCGCGCGCGCCGGCAAGCGGGTCGTGCGTGCGGTCGCGGGCGATCCCGGGCTGGACTCGGACGCGGCCCGCGAGATGCTGGCCATGGCCTCCGAGGGCATCCCCTTCGAGGTCGTACCGGGCATCGCCGCGGCCGTCGGCGTCCCGGCGTACGCGGGGGTGCCGCTGCGCGACGGGCAGGGCACCGACGTGCGGTTCGTCGATGCGGCCAGCGCGGACGACCGGTGCTGGACCGAGCTGGGCGTCAGCGACGCGACCGTCGTCGTCTCCACCACGCTGGAGGGGGTGGGCGCCGCGGCGGGCGAGCTGGTGGCCGCGGGCCGCAAGCCCGACACCCCCATGGCCGTCACGCTGGCGGGCACCACGACCCGGCAGCGCACCTTCTCCGCGACGCTCGGCGGGATCAACCAGACCCTCAAGCAGGCCAAGGTGCTGCCCTCGCCCGACGGCGGGCAGCCCGTCATAGCCGTGGTCGGCGAGCGCAGTGCCGCCGCGCAGCGGGACCAGTTGGCCTGGTTCGAGTCCAAGCCGCTGTTCGGCTGGCAGGTCCTGGTGCCGCGCACCAAGGAGCAGGCGGCCTCCCTCTCCGACCAGTTGCGCTCCTACGGCGCGGTGCCGGCCGAGGTGCCGACCATCGCCGTGGAGCCGCCGCGCACCCCGCAGCAGATGGAGCGCGCGGTCAAGGGCCTGGTGACGGGCCGCTACGAGTGGATCGCCTTCACCTCGGTCAACGCCGTCAAGGCGGTGCGGGAGAAGTTCGAGGAGTACGGGCTGGACGCCCGCGCCTTCGCCGGGATCAAGGTCGCGGCGGTGGGCGAGCAGACGGCCAGGGCGCTGGTGGAGTTCGGTGTGAAGCCGGACCTGGTGCCCAGCGGCGAGCAGTCGGCCGCCGGGCTGCTGGAGGACTGGCCGCCCTACGACCCGGTCTTCGACCCGATCGACCGGGTGTTCCTGCCCCGTGCCGACATCGCCACCGAGACGCTGGTGGCCGGTCTCATCGAGCTCGGCTGGGAGGTGGACGACGTGACGGCGTACCGCACCGTCCGCGCCTCGCCGCCGCCCGCCGAGACCCGGGAGGCCATCAAGGGCGGCGGGTTCGACGCGGTGCTGTTCACCTCGTCCTCCACCGTGCGCAACCTGGTCGGCATCGCGGGCAAGCCGCACAATGTCACCGTCATCGCCTGTATCGGCCCGGCCACCGCCAAGACCGCGGAGGAACACGGGCTGCGGGTGGACGTGATGGCTCCGGAGCCGTCCGTGCACAGACTGGCCGAGGCGCTCGCCGACTTCGGCGCCCAGCGCCGTGCCGTGGCCGTGGAGGCGGGCGAGCAGGTGAAGCGGCCGAGCGAGAAGCGCCCGGCCAGGAGGAGGGCACGCACATCATGAGCACCCACGGCACCGCGCACGGCAGCTTCCCGGCGGTCCGTCCCCGCCGGCTGCGCACCACCCCGGCGATGCGCCGGATGGTCGCCGAGTACCGCACCCGGCCCGCCGACCTGATCCTGCCCGCCTTCGTGCGGGAGGGCATCGGCGAGCCGGTGCCGGTGGGTTCCATGCCGGGTGCCGTCCAGCACACCCGCGACTCGCTCCGCAAGGCCGCCGTGGAGGCGGTCGAGGCCGGAGTCGGCGGGCTGATGCTCTACGGCGTGCCGGACGACGCCAGGAAGGACGCCGTCGGCACCGCCGGCACCGACCCGGACGGCATCCTCCAGGTGGCGCTGCGCGACGTGCGCGCCGAGGTCGGCGACGAGCTGGTGCTCATGTCCGACCTGTGCCTGGACGAGTACACCGACCACGGCCACTGCGGGGTGCTCGCCGCCGACGGCCGGGTCGACAACGACGCCACGCTGGAGCGGTACGCCGAGATGGCCCGCGTCCAGGCCGACGCGGGAGCCCATGTGCTGGGCGCCAGCGGCATGATGGACGGCCAGATCGGGTACGTCCGCACCGCCCTGGAGGAGGCCGGCCTTCAGGACGTGGCGGTCTTCGCCTACACCGCGAAGTACTCCTCCGCGTTCTACGGGCCGTTCCGCGAGGCCGTCGGCTCCTCCCTGAAGGGGGACCGCAAGACCTACCAGCAGGACCCGGCCAACGCCCGTGAGGCGCTGCGCGAGCTCTCCCTGGACCTGGCCGAGGGCGCCGACATGGTGATGGTCAAGCCGGGCCTGCCCTACCTGGACATCCTGCGGGACTTCGCGGAGCGGGCCGAGGTACCGATCGGCGTCTACCAGATCTCCGGCGAGTACGCGATGGTCGAGGCGGCGGCGGAGAAGGGCTGGATCGACCGCGAGGCCGCCATCCTGGAGACGCTGACGAGCTTCACGCGGGCCGGCGCGAACATGATCCTCACCTACTGGGCGACGGAGGCCGCCGGACTGCTGCGCGCCGGACACTGAACCACGCCGGACGGCCGGCACGAGGGCCTCTCCCGCGGACGCGGGTGGGGCCCTCTTCTGCTGCGCTGTGAGCGCGCTGTCGCAGCCCGTCCGACGTGGCGTGCTCAATCGACGTCCGTTTCCGTTGTGGAAGGACGGAAGGATCACTTACGCTCTTCGGGCCTTGCTCGAAAAGGCGTGCCGAGTGGACAACTCCGCTCGGCTTCCTCGCAGTTGACGTCACGTCATTGCACTGTGCTGGGCGGCTTGACCCCGCGCGACTTCGACGGTGCACCTCCGTCTCGCGAAGTCCCCTTTGTCGCAGCGCCATCGCAGAGAAAGAGGAGCACACCATGACGACCCTCGACCGTCCCGATTTCCATGTGGTCGACGCCGACGCGCTGGCGGGCATCGACCCGATCGAGCTGTACCCGGGCGTGACGGCCCAGGTCGTCGACTGGACGAGCCCCGCAGCCGGCGTCGCCCCGCTGCCCCGCGAGGCCTACGTGCGCTTCGCGCCCGGCGCCGGCTACACCGAGCCCGACCACCACGCCGACAGCAGCGAGATCGTGGTCGTCGTCGAGGGCGAACTCCTGGACGAGGGCGGGCGCTATCCGGTCGGCAGCCGGGTGCGCGGGGCACAGGGCTCCACCCACACGCCGCACAGCGAGCAGGGCTGCCTGCTGTACGTGTACTTCCCCGAGCGGTGAGCTGAAGCGCGCAGCCGGAAGCTGAGCGCCGGGTGCCGGGCTGAGCACCGGGCGCCGGACGAGCGGCGTACCCCGGCCGGTCCCGCCTGATCGGGACCGGTGCCGAATCGCTCGTTCTCGCGCACAAACGTACGCACTCATTGTCGAACTCGCCTCACATGTGTGGCAGTTGCGTCGGCGACGCACATCGCGCCGACCGCCGTAGCACCATGACGGGACTCGCCGCACCCGGAGGAGAAGGCCCGTTCTCCGCACCGTGCGAGGACCCTTGTTCGCAGCGGAATCACCTGAGGGAATTGATGCCTGTACCTCCAGCGGACGCGGCAGTACGCCGGCGCCTGGTGCGGTTGGCGACGGTGCCCGCCCTGGTCGTCGCGCTCGCGGGCGCCGCAGTCGTCGGCTACCTGTGGAACGCGTGGGAGCCGGACGCGGCCACCGCCGCGGACACCGGGTTCGACGCCGCCGCCGTCGGCGTGCTCACCGGGGCCGCCCTGGTCGCCGTCGCCGCCGTCGTCACCGGTTTCCTGACGGCCTCCTCGCAGGCGCGCACCGCCGCGCTGCGCTGCACCGGACTGCGGCAGACCGCCGAACGCGGCCGCGACCAGCTGCGGCGGCAACTGAGCGGGCTGCAAGCCGGTGAACCGCCCGCCCCGCCGGGTCCTGCGCCGGTGCCCGCCACCCCCGCGGGCGACGCACTGGACGCCCTGGCGCACGAACTCGCCCTCGCCCAGCACGCGGCCCACGAGGCGGTCGCCCACGCCGCGCGGCTCGCCTCCGCCACCGACGGCGGCACGGGCGAGGACGGGCCGGGGGCGCCCGCGACCGACCGGGTGGCCGTCTTCGTCAATCTCGCCCGGCGGCTGCAGTCGTTGCTGCACCGCGAGATCAGGGTGCTCGACGACCTGGAGCACCAGGTCGAGGACCCCGACATCCTCAAGGGCGTCTTCCAGGTCGACCACCTGGCCACCCGGATCCGCCGGTACGCCGAGAACCTGGCCGTGCTCGGCGGTGCGGTCTCACGCCGGCAGTGGACCCGGCCCGTGCCGCTGACCGAGATCCTGCGCTCCGCCGCCGCGGAGGTGGAGCACTACCAGCGGGTCAAACTGGTGCCGCCCGTCGAGGGCACCGTACGGGGGCAGGCCGTCGCCGACGTCATCCACCTGCTCTCCGAACTGGTGGAGAACGCCACGGTCTACTCCGCGCCGCAGACCCAGGTGCTGCTGCGGGCCGGCCACGTCACGGCGGGGCTCGCCGTGGAGGTCGAGGACCGCGGGCTCGGCATGACCGGGGCCGAACAGCAGCGGATGAACGCGCTGTTGGCCGATTCCGACGGGGTGGACGTCGGCACGCTGCTGTCCGACGGGCGCATCGGCCTGTACGTCGTGGGTACGCTCGCCCGCCGCCACGGCATCGCCGTACAGCTCCGCGCCAACATCTACGGCGGCATCCAGGCCGTCCTCGTCCTCCCCCACACCATGCTGGGCACCCGCACCCCCGCTCCCCCCTCGGACACCGCCCCGGTGTCGGCGGATCCGCAACGGGGCGCCGCCCCGGTGCCTGCGGCCCCGCACCCGGACACCGCTCCGCCCCCGGGTGCCGCCCCGGTGTCGGCGGACCCGCAGCCGGGCGCCGTCGGCCCGCGCACTGCCGCTCCGCGACCGAGTGCCGCCCCGGCCACTGGGACCGCTCCGGCCGCTGGGGCCGCTCCGGGCTCCGGCACTGTTCCGGCTGCGGCTTCGGCCACCGGGTACGTTCCGGTCTCGGGGGCGGCTCCGGCTGCTGGGGCCGCTCCGGCTGCTGGGGCCGTTGCGGCTGCTGGGGCCGTTGCGGCTGCTGGGGCTGCTGGGGGCTTCGGCACTGTTCCGGCTGCGGCTTCGGCCACCGGGTACGTTCCGGTCTCGGGGGCGGCTCCGGCTGCTGGGGCCGCTCCGGCCGCTGGGACTGTTCCGGCCGCTGGGGCCGTTCCGGGCTCCGGAACCGTTCCGGCCGCTGGGGCCGCTTCGGCGTCGGGGGCCGCTGCGGCCACGGGGGACGACTCGCGTGGGGGGTCGCAGGAGGTGGTGCGGGGCCGGTCGGCGCGGGGTCGGCACGCGGCGCCCAAGGCGTCGAAGGGTGCGCTCGGCCAGGGCGGCACGGCGCCGCAGGGCGGGGCGCAGCCGCACGAGGCGAGCCGCTCCGCCGCGGGCGCGCCACCCCCGCCCGGACCCGCCGCTCCCCACAGGAGCCGGTACCACGCCCCCGGACCCGTCACCGGCAACGTTTCCGACGTCCCTGCCGGCGCCGTCCCGGGCACGGGCAACGCCGCATTTCCGGGCGCCGGGCCGCCCGGACAGGCGGGGGCCGAAGGGCGGCCCCCGCTGCCGCGTCGGCGGCGGCAGGAGCACATGGTGCCGGAGCTGCGCCGGCCACCCGCGGCGCCGGCCCCGTCCGGCGCGGACGACGCCGAGGAAGCCGTGCACGATCCCGGGCTCCTGGCGGCCTTCCGGCGCGGGGTCGGCCGCGCGGAGGCCGACGGGTACGTGCCGTCCCGGTTCCCGTCCCCGTACCCGGGCGACAGCTCGCCCCACGAGTGAGGAAGACGCGATCGATGATGAATGAGGCTCCCTTGACGAGGCAGTCGACGGTGGACCTGTCCTGGCTGCTGACCGGCCTGGTCGAGCGGGTACCGCACGCCCGCAGCGCCCTGCTGCTGTCGTCGGACGGACTGGTGAAGGCCGCGCACGGACTGGAGACGGACACCGCCGACCACATGGCAGCGCTGGCCTCCGGCCTGTACTCGCTGGGCCGCGGCGCCGGCGTCCGCTTCGCGGGCGGCGACAACGTGCGCCAGGTGGTGGTCGAGCTGGACACCTCCCTGCTGTTCGTCAGCACGGCGGGCCACGGCGCCTGCCTGGCCGTCTTCGCCGGGAGCGAGGCGGACGCGGGCGTGCTGGGGTACGAGATGGCGATGCTGGTCAAGAGCGTCCGTCCGTATCTGGCGACGCCGGCGCGGCAGTCCGCCGGCGGCGCAGAACCCGGTGGCGACTGACCCCATGGCGGAACCGTTCGACGAACCCTGGCTGGACGAGGACGCCGGCCGCCTGGTCCGTCCGTACACCGTCAGTGAGGGCCGCACCCGGCCCTCCGCCGATCTGGACCTGCTCACGCTGGTACTGGCCACGGGGGTGCGTCCCGACGGCTACCTGGGACCTGAGCACGGCCAGGCGCTGGACCTGTGCGGCGGCCCCAGGTCCGTCGCCGAGATCGCCGCGACCATCAGGCTGCCCGCCACCGTCACCAAGGTGGTGCTGTCGGACCTGATGGACTGCGGCGCCGTGACCACCCGCGGGCCCGTCCATCTCCAGGAGGGCCCGCACGACCGAGAAGTGCTGGAGGCGGTGCTGGATGGGCTTCGCAAACGACTCTGATCCCTTCCCGACCGCGCTGAAGATCATCGTCGCCGGCGGCTTCGGGGTCGGCAAGACGACCTTCGTGGGTGCCGTCAGCGAGATCGACCCGCTGAGCACCGAGGAGTTGCTGACCCAGGTCGGTGCGGAGACGGACAGTCTGGAGGGCGTCGAGCAGAAGACCACCACGACGGTCGCCATGGACTTCGGACGCATCACGTTCAAGAGGGGCTACGTCCTCTACCTGTTCGGCACCCCGGGCCAGGACCGGTTCTGGTTCATGTGGGACGAATTGTCCGCCGGTGCCCTGGGCGCCGTCGTCCTGGCGGACACCCGGCGCCTGGAGGACTGCTTCCCCGCCGTGGACTACTTCGAGCAGCGCGGCATCCGCTTCGTGCTGGCCGTCAACGAGTTCGACGGCTCGCACCACTACGACCCCGACGAGGTGCGCGCGGCGATCGACCTCGGCAAGGATGTACCCGTCGTCCTGTGCGACGCCCGCGCCCAGGACTCCGCGACCGGGGTCCTCATCTCCCTCATCCAGCATCTGATCGACCCGAGGAGCGCGCATGCCGTCCACACCCCTTGATCTCACGGCCCGGCTGCTGGTGACGCCGCAGGACACGGAGGCGGCCGAGCGGGTCGCCCGGCTGAAGGAACTGGGCGTCGGGGACCGGCCCTCGGAGCGGTTCGACGCGTTCGCCAGGGAACTGGCCCGCGTCACCGACGCGCCGTTCGCGATGGTCAACTTCCTCGACGAGACGCGGCAGTACTTCTGCGGTCTGTACGACTCGACCATGGACCCGCAGAAGGGCCCGGTGGATCCGAACGGCGGCGTGGGCCGGGTGATGGAGCGGGACCACGGCTTCTGCGTGCACGTCGTGGCGCGGCGTACCGCGCTGGTGCTGGAGGACGTGCGCGACTTCGCCCGGTTCGCCGTCAACCCCGTCGTGGACGAGGTGGGCATCACGTCCTACCTGGGGGCGCCGCTGCTGGACCCCTCGGGCATGGCGCTGGGCACGGTCTGCGCCGTGGACCAGCGGCCGCGCCCGTGGGGCCGGGAGGGGCTGCGGACCATCAAGACGATGGCCGCCCGACTCCAGGAGGAGATCCTGCGCGGCGGCCCCGTGCCGTGATCCCCGTACCGTCCCGTCCGCACGGGCGGACCGGCCCCCGGGCTACAGCCGCTCGGGGGTGCGGATACCGAGCAGCGTCAGGCCCTGGCGGAGGACCTTCGCGGTCATCTCGCACAGGAAGAGGCGGTTCTCGGACTGCTCCGGCTCTTCGCGGTCGAGGACCAGGCAGTTCTCGAAGAACCGGCTGTAGAGCGTGGCCAGTTCGTACAGGTACGCGGTCAGCTTGTGGGGTGCGTACTCGTCGGCGGCCGTCACCAGGGTGTCGGCGAAGGCGTCCAGGTGCAGGGCCAGCGCCCGCTCGGCCGGGGCCAGTTCGCGCTCGGGGTGCGGCACAGGGCGCAGGTCACCGGCCCGGCGGAAGATCGAGCGGACCCGGGCGTAGGCGTACTGGAGGTAGACGCTGGTGTCGCCCTGGAGGGAGACCATGCGGTCGAGGTCGAAGACGTAGTCGCGGGTCATCGAGTTCGACAGGTCGGCGTACTTGACCGCGCCGATGCCGACCTGGTGGGCGCGGCGCCGCACCTCCTCCTCGGTGACCTCCCCGTCGGCGGTGGCGGCCTTCTCGCGGACGACGGCCGCGGCGCGCTCCACCGCCTCGTCGAGCAGGTCGATCAGCCGCACGGTCTCGCCCTCGCGGGTCTTGAACGGCTTGCCGTCCTTGCCCAGCACGGTGCCGAACTGCAGCTGCTTCGCAGCGCCCTCGGGCAGCCAGCCGGCGCGCTGCGCCGTCTCGAAGACCATCCGGAAGTGCAGCGCCTGGCGGGTGTCGACCACGTACAGCAGGGTGTCGGCCTTCAGCTCGCCGACGCGGTTGCGGATGGCGGCCAGGTCGGTGGCGGCGTAGCCGAAGCCGCCGTTGGACTTCTGGACGATCAGCGGGGTGGGCGTGCCGTCGGGCCCCTTGACGTCCTCGAAGAAGACGCACAGCGCGCCCTCGGAGCGGACGGCCACCCCGGACTCCTCCAGGTCCGTAACGACCTGCTGGAGGTCGTCGTTGTAGGCGCTCTCACCGACGATGTCCGCGTCGCGGATCTCGACGTCCAGCTCGTCGTAGACGCCCTGGAAGTAGGTCTTCGACTCGTCCACGATCTTGTGCCACAGCGCCAGCGTCTCCGCGTCGCCGCTCTGCAGGGCGGGCACCCGGTCGCGGGCGCGGGCCTTGAAGTCCTCGTCGGAGTCGAACAGGGCGCGGGAGGACTTGTAGAGCCGGTTGAGCCGCGCCATGGCGGCCTCGCCCGCGTCCTTGGCGTCGGCCGTGTCCGAGGCGTGGTCCAGCTCGTGCGGGTGCTCGATCAGGTACTGGATGAGCATGCCGAAGTTGGTGCCCCAGTCGCCGATGTGGTGGCGCCGGATCACCGTCTCGCCCCGGTGTTCGAGCAGGTGCACGACGGCGTCGCCGATCACCGTGGAGCGCAGGTGCCCCACGTGCATCTCCTTGGCGACGTTCGGCTGCGAGTAGTCGATCACCGTCGTGCCCGGGTTCTCGGCGAAGGGCACACCGAGGCGTGCGTCCTGCCGGCGCGCCGCCAGGTTCTCCACGATCGCCTTGTCGGCGACGGTGATGTTGAGGAAGCCGGGGCCCGAGACCTCGATCCCGGCGATCACCCCGTCCGTGTCGTACGCCGGCAGCGCCTCGGTGACCTGGCCGGCCAGCTCCCGCGGATTGCCCCCCAGCCGCTTGGCCAGCGCCAGCATGCCGTTGGCCTGGAAGTCCGCCCGGTCGCTACGTCGCAGCAGCGGGTCGGCGGAGGCGGCCTCCGGCAGAGCAGCCGAGAGGGCGTCCGAGACGCGCTGGTGGACCGTAGCGGCAAGAGAGGGGACCGTAGCCATGGAGTGCTGACCGTTCCGTCGGGGTGGCTGGATGTCGGCCCCAGTATCCCACGGAGCGACGGGGGCACGGCGCCGTGTCACGGGGTGGGACAATGGGCGGCGCAGGCTTGAAGAGCGCGACGAGAAGGAAGTGCCGGACGTGGCTTTGACCACCCATGAGGCCGACTGGGTCTCCCGTATCGCCGATGACGTCATCGCCGAGGCGGAGCGGCGCGGCCTCAAAAAGGTGGTCTGCGCATCCGGGCTGAGCCCCTCGGGCCCCATCCACCTGGGCAACCTGCGCGAGGTGATGGTGCCGCACCTGGTCGCCGACGAGATCAAGCGGCGCGGCGTCGCCTGCGAACACCTGCTGTCCTGGGACGACTACGACCGGTTCCGCAAGGTCCCGGCCGGTGTCGAGGGCGTCGACGCCTCCTGGGACGAGCACATCGGCCGGCCGCTGACCGCCGTGCCCGCGCCCGCCGGCAGCCCGTACGGGAGCTGGGCCGAGCACTTCAAGGCCGCCATGGAGGCGTCCTTGCTGGAGCTGGGCGTGCAGTACCGCGGCATCAGCCAGACCGCGCAGTACACCTCCGGCGCCTACACCGAGCAGATCCTCTTCGCGATGCGGGAGCGCGCGCGCATCGACGCCGTGCTGGACCGCTACCGGACGCTGGAGAGGGAGGCCAGGAGCGGCGGGAAGAAGCCCCAGCAGAAGCAGAAGCAGCAGACCCCGGAGGCGGCCGAGGTCGAGGCGGCCGAGGGCTCCGGTGCCGCGGCCGAGGACGACGGCTCGGGCGCCGGGACGGGCTCCGCCTACTACCCGTACAAGCCCTACTGCACCGCCTGCGGCCGCGACCTGACGACGGTCACCGCGTACGACGACGAGACCACCGAGCTGACCTACACCTGCCGCTGCGGGCACAGCGAGACCGTCGAACTGCGCACCTTCCACCACGGCAAGCTGGTGTGGAAGGTCGACTGGCCGATGCGCTGGGCGTACGAGGGGGTCGTCTTCGAACCGTCCGGGGTGGACCACCAGTCGCCCGGCTCGTCGTTCGTGGTCGGCGGCCAGTTGGTGAAGGAGATCTTCGGCGCCGAGCAGCCCATCGGGCCGATGTACGCCTTCGTCGGCATCAGCGGCATGGCCAAGATGTCCTCCTCCAAGGGCGGTGTCCCCACCCCGGCCGACGCGTTGCAGATCATGGAGGCGCCGCTGCTGCGCTGGATGTACGCGCGGCGCAAGCCCAACCAGTCCTTCAAGGTCGCCTTCGACCAGGAGATCCAGCGCACCTACGACGAGTGGGACGCGCTCGTCCGCAAGATCACCGACGGCAGTGCGCAGCCCGCCGACACCGCCGCGCACACCCGTGCCGCCACCACGTCGCTGGGCCCCCTCCCGCTCACCGAACGCCCGCTGCCCTACCGCACCCTGGCCTCGGTCGCCGACATCACCGGCGGCCAGGAGGAGCAGACCCTGCGCATCCTCAGCGAGCTCGACCCCGCCCACCCGGTGCACAGCCTGGACGAGGTGCGGCCCCGCCTGGACCGCGCCCACCGCTGGATCACCACGCAGGTCCCCGCCGACCAGCGCACCCGGGTACGGGACGAGCCGGACGCCGAACTGCTGGCCTCGCTCGGTGACGAGCAGCGCGAGTCGCTGCGTCTGCTGCTGGAGGGGCTGGAGCAGAACTGGTCGCTGGAGGGCCTCACCTCGCTGGTCTACGGCGTGCCCAAGGTGCAGGCCGGGCTGGCTCCGGACGCCAAGCCGACCCCGGAGCTGAAGGTCGCCCAGCGCGGCTTCTTCGCCCTCCTCTACCGCCTGCTGGTCGGCCGCGAGACGGGCCCCCGCCTGCCCACCCTGCTGCTGGCCGTCGGCGCGGAGCGGGTCCGCAAGCTGCTGGGGGCGTGACGGGGCGCCCGGTGCCGGGCACCGGGCACAGGGCGCCGTGGGTCTCGCCTCAGCCGGCGAGGCCCATCTCGGTGTTGTAGCGGTCCTTGAACTCGCGCATGTAGGACCCGAGATACGTCTCGCTCAGCAGTCCGCCGTCGGCCGTGGTGACGCCGAGGTCGTCCCGCAGGGTGCGGGCGAGCGCGGCGGGGGCGGGGAACGCGCCGCGCGCGGCGACATACATGCGGTACGCCCGGAAGTAGGCCTCCTCGCGGGGCACGCCGTCCGGGATGCCGACGGGTTCGTCACCGCCGTAGGGCTCGTCCTCCTCCTCGGCGTACCCGGCCGGTTCCGCGTACCCGGTCGCATCTGCGGCGTCCCTGGCTTCTTCCGGGTCGTGCGGGTCGGTGAACGGGGCGGCGGGCCCGGTCTCCCCGCCGCCCGCCGGCGCGGGCGGCCGGGGCTCGACGAACAGCTCCTCGGCCCGCGCCGGGGAAGCCGAGGGCGCCGGTGCGCCCAGCGGGCGGTAGCGGCCGGGTGCCACCGGTACGGGGAACCCGGCCGGCTCGGTCGCCGGTTGTGGACCGGCGGTCGGGGCCGGTTCCGACGCAGGGGCGGACCCGTTCGACGGTCCGGGTGTCGACGAGGGGGCTGGCCCGGCCGTCGGGGGGCGCCCGGGATCCGCGGCGGGCTCGTAGTCCGGAGCCGGGGCGGGCTCGGCGTCCGGAGCGGGGGCCGCTGCCGGCTCGCGTACCGCCTCGTGCTGCGGGGCCGGTTCCCGCGCGGGCCGGGCCTCGTGCGGGCCCGCCTGCACCGGGGGCGGGCCGTCCGCCCGGGGCGCGGGCTCCACGGAGGCGGCGTGCGCCGGTGCCGCTTCCGCCGCCGGTGCCGCTTCCTTGCGGGCGGGCTCACCGGCATCGGGCTCACCGGGAGAGGGCTGTTCCAGGGCGGGCTCCGCGGGGCCGGCCTCCGTCAGGGCGTGCTCCGTGCCGGGGTGCTCCGGGGACGCCGTTGCGTGCAGCCTGGCCGTCCGGGGCGCCGTCTCGCGCAGAGGCACCCCGTAGCGGGCGAGCTTGAGCGGCATGAGGGACTCGACGGGGGCCCGGCGGCGCCAGGAGCGGCCGTACCGGGCGCGCAGCCGGGTCTCGTAGACGAGCCGCTCCTGTTCCATCCGGATCACCTCCTCGTAGCTGCGCAGCTCCCACAGCTTCATCCGCCGCCACAGCCGGAACGTGGAGGGGAAGGCGAGCACCCAGCGGGAGAGGCGGACGCCCTCCATGTGCTTGTCGGCGGTGATGGCGGCGACCCGCCCCGTGGCGTGCCGGGCGGCCTCGACGGTGACGACGAACAGGACGGGGATCACCGCGTGCATCCCGACGCCGAGCGGATCGGGCCAGGCCGCGGCGCCGTTGAAGGCGATGGTGGCGGCCGTCAGCAGCCACGCGGTCTGGCGGAGCAGCGGGAAAGGGATGCGGATCCAGGTGAGCAGCAGGTCGAGGGCGAGCAGGACGACGATGCCGGCGTCCACACCGATGGGGAAGAACGGGGCGAAGGACCCGAACCCCTTGCGTTCGGCGAGGTCGCGGACGGCCGCGTAGGAGCCCGCGAAGCCGATCGCCGCGATCACCATGGCGCCGGCGATCACGACGGCGATGAGTATGCGGTGTATTCGGGTCAGTTGTACGCCCTGCACTGGAGTTGTCCCCACCCTCGGAACCCTCGGAATCCGGCGGGCCCACCTTGGCACACTTCCGGTCCGCGGGAGGCGCGGAGCCCGGCCTCCGGGCGGGGAGGCCGGGCTCCGGCGGGCGGCCGAGAAGGCGGCCGGGCGGTCACTTGATCTGCGTGACCGCTTCCTTGGCCGCCTTCTCGGCGCCCTTCTTCACGTCGTCGGCGCTGGGCTTCTTGGCGTCCTCGAAGCCGGCGCCCTCGTAGTCCACGGTGACCACGACGTTGGCGACGCGCGTGGTCAGGCGCTCGGCCCGGTACTCGGAGGACTTGCCCTTGGTGTCCTCCTTCTTGGTCTCGTAGGAGACGGCCGAGGCCTCGTCGCCGACGCCGGAGACCTTGGAGTCCTTCAGCTCCCGGTTGTCCTTGTCGGCGGTCTTCTCCTTGAGCTGCTGCTTGGCGTAGTCCGCCGCGCGCTTGTCGCCGGCGCCGATGGCCGGGTCGGAGTCGAAGCGCTTCAGGGAGAGCGTGAGCTGGCGGTAGTCGTACTTGTCCAGGCCGCTCCACAGGCAGCTGTTGGAGTCGTCGGCGTCACCCGAGCCGACGGGCTTGCCCGATTTGTCGTCCGTGCCGGCCACCAGGTCCTTCACGGTGCCCTTGCCGAGGCTGTCGCACGAGTTGGGGAGCTTCTTGAACTTCGCGGGCGCCACGGTGGGGGACTTGCTCGCGGAGGCCGAGGCGGAGTCGGACTTCTTGCCCTGGTCGGAGTCCGAGGAGCAGCCGGCGACCAGCAGGACGGGGAGCGCCACTGCCGCACAGGCGAGCGTGTTCCTGACGGTCTTGCTCCGTCGAGGGGCGGCGGTGCGCGGGGCGTTTCGGTGCATGGTTCCTTCGCTTCCGGGTCTTCACGAGTTGTGCCGAACCTGGGGGGTGGTGCTGACGGAACGGTACGCAAGCCGCGGGGCGGTGCGCGTGTTTCCGGGCACCTGAGCGGCGTGGGACTGCCCACAGCGTGGGGTCGGCCACAGCGGACGAAACGGGCGAGAGGGAACGAAACCGCGCCTACGGGTCAGTCTCCGAACTGCTCAGCGAGGTGCTCCGCGAGCTTGCGCGCCTTCTCCTGGAGATCCTTGCTGTCCGGAATGCGATGCTTGTCGGTCACCCACTGGTCGTACTCGACGGTGGCGATGACGTTCGCGGTGCGGAAGACCAGCGTGATGTCCCGGTGCACCCCGGAGCCGGCGGTGTGGAGCTCGTCGTCGACGTAGGCGGCGTCGCCCACGCCGTCCAGAGCGCGCGGGGCCAGGTTCTCGTCCGGCGTCGCGGACTCCGACCCGTCCTCCCCGGGGTCGTCTCCCCCGTCCCCGTCCCCGTCCGCGCCGGAGGACGAGGACGGGTCGGACTCACTGTCCTTGCTGTCCTTGCCGTCCTTGACGTGTTTGTCGCCGTTGTCGCCCTTGCCGCCCTTGTTGCTCTCGTCGCCTGCGTCGCTCTTACCGGTCGGGGACGCGTGGCCGTCCGGGCTCTTCCCGGCGTCCGAGCCGGAGGCCTCCGCGTCCGGCTCCCGGCTCTCGGAGCCGTCGTCCTCCGGGGGCAGCGATACGTCGGCCTTGTGGGCCTTCTCGGCGTAGAGCTGCTCGGCCTGCTCGTCGTCGCTGACGGACGGGTCGTAGGAGACCACCCGTTCGAAGTCGATGGCCAGGTGCCGGGTGCTCACAGTGGTGGCGTTCTTCCAGCGGCAGCCGACCCGGCGGTCCGTGTCGTAGGTGCTGCTCGGCCGGCCCTCGTAGGGGTCGCTGCTCGCGCTGGGAGCGGCACCGTCGTCGTCCTCGGCCGCGGCGGCGCCGGGCAGCATGTCGCGGAGCATGCCCTCCTCGACCGTGTCGCACGGCTCGGGGAGCGTGCTGTACTTGCCCGGCTCGGCCGCGCTCGGCGAGGCGGAGGAGCTGCCCGCCTTGCCGTCCTCGCCGCCCTCGGAACCGGAGGAACCGGAGCAGGCGGTCAGTGCACCGGCGAGTACGAGGGCGAGCGCGGCGTTGGTCGCGTACGCCGCACTCACGGCGTACCTCTTGGCCCTCCGCGGCACAGCTGGCCTCCTCGTCGGATCGTCGTCGCGGGCGTCGCCGCCCGGCGTACGCCCGCTCGGCGTTCCGCCGACGGGGCGACGGCACCATGTCTACCGCACCCGCCGCTCACACGTCCGGTCGCGTGGCGTCTATGTTGCGCAAAGTCAGTCTTTTCCCTTTCGCCGCCCTCCTGGCCTGCGGGGACCGTTTGTGGGCCGCGTCATGTTCCGGATCTGCAACGACCCCCCGGTCGACCCCTCCGAGGGGGTCCCCGGTGCGGATGCGGGCCCTAGGCTGACCGGGTTCAGCTGGTCACGCAGTGTGGGTACGCGCTGACGGGCGATCAATTGAAGCCCATTTGTGGACAGTTGAGCGCAAAATATGAGGCTTTGGAGGGCGCCCCGCGGCCGGACTACTTTCCTGGCGGCCGGGTAGCGGCCCTGCGAATCCTTGTCAGAGATCGGCGCGCGTGAGAGGACCGCATGTCCTCCGGAGGAAGGGCAATAGACAAACGTGAAACCTGAGACAGAGGAGGCCTATGCCTCCAGCGGGGGTCTGACCCGGGGCCCGCAGACCGACCGCGTGGTGTTCGGCGTCGCGGCGCTGCTCACGCTCGCCTTCGTCGTCTGGGGCGGGGTCGCCACGGACTCGCTCGGTGACGTCTCGTCGAAGATGCTGGGATGGACGATGCACAACGGCGGCTGGGCCTTCGTGCTCGCCGCCACCGGCTTCGTGATCTTCTCGCTCTGGCTCGCCTTCAGCCGCTACGGCAAGATCACCCTCGGCAAGGAGGGCGAGGAGCCGGAGTTCAAGACGGTCTCCTGGATCGCCATGATGTTCAGCGCCGGCATGGGCATCGGCCTGATGTTCTACGGCGTGAGCGAGCCGCTGAGCCACTTCAACGAGCCCCCGCCCGGCACGGACCCCGCCAACGACGCGGACAAGATGCAGACGTCGTTGGCCACCACGCTCTTCCACTGGACGCTCCACCCGTGGGCGATCTATGCGGTCGTCGGCCTGGCCATCGCCTACAGCTGCTTCCGCCGGGGCAGGCGTCAGACGGTCAGCGCGGTGTTCACCCCGCTCATCGGGGAGAAGGCCGCCAACGGCGGCATCGGCAAGGTCATCGACATCCTGGCGATCTTCGCGACGCTGTTCGGCTCCGCCGCCTCGCTGGGTCTGGGCGCGCTCCAGATCGGCAGCGGCGTCGAGCAGGTCGGCTGGGCCGCCCACGTCAGCACCGGGGTGCTGGTCGTCATCATCGCCGTCCTGACGGCGTGCTTCGTCTTCTCGGCCGTCTCCGGCGTCGAGAAGGGCGTCCAGTGGCTGTCCAACATCAACATGGTGCTGGCCGGGCTCCTGGTGGTCTTCCTCTTCGTCGCGGGCCCGACGATCCTGATGCTCAACATGCTGCCCACCTCGGTCGGCAGCTTCCTCGGTGACCTGCCGCAACTGGTCGGACGCACCGACTCCTCCAGCGGCAAGGGCGTCGCGGACTGGCTGGCGAGCTGGACCGTCTTCTACTGGGCGTGGTGGATCTCCTGGACGCCGTTCGTGGGCATGTTCATCGCCCGCATCAGCCGGGGCCGCACCATCCGCCAGTTCGTCGGCGGTGTGATCCTCGTCCCCAGCGTGGTGAGCCTCGTCTGGTTCGCCATCTTCGGCGGCACGGCCATGAAGCTGCAGTCCGACGGCAACAACCTGGGCAGCACCCAGGAGGCGCAGCTGTTCAACGTGCTGAAGGAGTACCCGATCGCCGGCGCGACCGGTCTCATCGTGATGATCCTGGTCGGCATCTTCTTCGTCTCCGGAGCGGACGCGGCCTCCATCGTGATGGGCACGCTCTCGCAGAAGGGCACGATGGAGCCCAGCCGGGGCGTCGTCATCATCTGGGGTGTTCTCACCGGCGCGGTCGGCGCCATCATGCTGCTGATCGGCGGTGGTGGTGACAAGGCGCTGGAAGGGCTGAAGAACCTCACGATCCTGGTGGCCGTGCCGTTCACGGTCGTCATGATCGGGCTGTGCATCGCCCTGACCAAGGATCTGCGCAGGGACCCGCTGATCATCCGTGCCGAGCTCGGCGAGGAGGCCGTGGGCAGCGCGGTCGTCGCCGGTCACGAGCAGTACGGCGGCGAGTTCGAGTTCCAGATCGGCCCGGTCGACCCGGACGCGCCCAAGCTGGACGCGGAGATCCTGGACGCGGAGGTGGCGCAGGCCGTCAGCGACGCCGCTGCGGCCGCCGAAAACGGCGCCGCCGGTTCCAACGGCTCGCAGGACGGCGGCAGTCCGCAGGACTCGTCGCCCTCGGGCCGCGTAGGGACGGACAAGGGCCAGGACTAGACCACCCCGGTCGCATCCGGTCGCATCCGGCCCCCGACGACGGGCGTCCCGCCGCTCACCTGGCGGCGGGGCGCCCGTCGTCGTACGCGGGGGCCGTCACCGCGCGTACGGGCGCGGCTTGTCCGCCGGGCCGGCTTCTGTCCCAGCCGCGTCGGCGTGCCGGGCAGCACGGATGCCGACCGGGTGTGCGTTGTCACAGTTGCCACAGGAGCGCCACAGCAATTCTGGTGCCCCCGCCGCACGGTCCCTCTGCGTGCGCCAGGCACCGGGTCGGCCTCGGGGCCGACGGCCGGGCCGATACTCGGGGTCGCGCCGTCGGTCACCCGGCGGGCGCGATCACGCACGCAGGTGCAGCACTCGGGCGCGGCGTAGCGGTACGGGGGCACGCGCGGGCCCCCGTCCGTGCGCGCGGTCGGCGGATCCGCGCGGGCGCCGGTCAGCGGGTCTGCGGGGTCACGGCCACACCAGGCAGTACGCCTGGTGGCCCGCCTCGTGGAGGCGGTCGGAGAAGTCCTGCCAGCGGTGCAGGAGTTGATACACGTTGAAGGCGTCCTGGGGGCCGGCGCGGTCGGGGACCGTGGACCAGATGAAGGCCGCGGCGCCCACCGTCTCCTCGCCGACGCCGCGCAGCGGGTCGACGACCGTCATGGGGAGCTTCACCACGGCGTAGTCCGGGTGCAGGACGACGAGTTCGAGCGGCGGTACCCGGTGCAGCGGTATGCCCTCGATGCCCGTCAGCACCATCGCCGCCATCGTCTCGGGCTTGATCTTGGTGAACATGCCCTGTCCCAGCTCGTCCCCGCCCAGTTCCTCCGGGCGCATCGAGATGGGTACCCGTGCGGCCGTGGCACCGTCCGGCGCCCCGAAGTACTTGTAGGTCACCCCCACTCGGCCGCCACCCCTGCTGCTTCTGGTCGTCGCCGTGCTCCCGAGGCCCGCGAGGCCGCCACCCGCGACGGATCCGCTGCCGTGTGTGGTGCTGCCCTGCTCCGCCGCCGCGCCGCCCGGCCCCGTGCTGTCGTGCCCCGCGCTGTGCTGCCCCGTACCGTCGTGTCCTGAACCGCTCTGCCCCGTACCCTGCCGCGCCGATCCGCTCGGTGTGCTCTCCGCCGTGGTTCCGCTCTCGCTCTCGGCCACAGTGCGCCTGTGGCGCCCCTGCGCACGCCCCGGGCCAGTCTCCGAGGGGCCGGGCCCCTCTCCCAGTCCGCCACCGCGATGCATGTCACCACCCGACTGCTCATCCGGGCCGCACTGCCGTCCCCGTGCGGCCCGATCATCGTGTCAGAGACCTCCCCGCCCCGCGGAGTGTGAAACGCCCCCGGGGCCCCGTGCAGGGGCCTGATGACACCATGGCTTTCGTGACTTACTCGTACAGCGCACCAGTATCGCAGTCGCTCTTCGACCGCGCCTCCGCCGTGACACCAGGGGGCGTGAACTCTCCGGTCCGCGCCTTCCGCTCGGTGGGCGGTACGCCCCGGTTCATGGTGTCGGGTTCCGGGCCCTACCTCACAGACGCGGACGGGAGGGAGTACGTCGATCTCGTCTGCTCCTGGGGGCCGATGATCCTCGGCCACGCGCACCCGGAGGTGATGGCGGCCGTCCGGCAGGCCGTCGAGCGGGGTACCTCCTTCGGTACCCCGGTCGAGGACGAGGTGGCGCTCGCCGAGGAGATCGTCGACCGGATCGACCCCGTTGAACAGGTACGACTCGTCTCCTCGGGCACCGAGGCGACGATGTCGGCGATCCGGCTGGCGCGCGGGTTCACCGGCCGCCCGAAGGTGATCAAGTTCGCCGGCTGCTACCACGGGCACGTCGACGCGCTGCTCGCCTCCGCCGGCTCCGGCGTCGCCACCCTGGGCCTGCCGGACACCCCCGGAGTCACCGGAGCCCAGGCCGGCGACACGCTCGTGCTGCCGTATAACGATCTGGACGCGGTCCGTGAGGCGTTCGCCGCGCACCCCCGCCAGATCGCCTGTGTGATCACCGAGGCCGCGCCCGGCAACATGGGCATCGTCCCGCCGCGCGAGGGCTTCAACCAGGGGGTGAAGGAGCTGTGCCGGGCCGACGGCGCGCTCTACATCTCCGACGAGGTGATGACCGGGTTCCGCGCCGGCCCGCGCGGCTGGTACGGCATCGACGGAGTCGTCCCCGATCTGATGACCTTCGGGAAGGTGATGGGCGGCGGCTTCCCGACCGCCGCGTTCGGCGGCCGCAAGGACGTCATGGACCATCTCGCCCCGGCCGGGCCCGTGTACCAGGCCGGGACGCTGTCCGGGAACCCGGTGGCCACCGCGGCGGGTCTCGCCCAGCTGAAGGCGCTGGCCGCGCACGACTTCGCCGCGCATGCCGTGCTGGACGCCGCGGCCCGCCAGGTGCGCGAGCTGGTGGGTGAGGCGCTGACCAAGGCGGGTGTGGCGCACACCGTGCAGTCGGCCGGCACCATGTTCTCGGTCTTCTTCGGCGACTTCGGCGCGGCCGGGGTGCCCGACTACGAGGCCGCCAAGCGGCAGGAGAGCCACCGCTTCACCGCGTTCTTCCACTCGATGCTCTCCCAGGGCGTCTACCTGCCGCCCTCCGGCTACGAGGTCTGGTTCGTCTCCGCCGCGCACGACGAGCGCGCCGTCGAGCGGATCGCCGCCGCCCTCCCGGCCGCCGCCCGCGCCGCCGCCGAGGCGGTGCCCGCATGAGCCGGGACGCGGAGAAGAACCCGGGCACGGACCAGGAGGCGGACATGGACCAGCAGCCCGGCACCCAGGCCATGGAGGCGGCCGGCACCGGTGCCCGCGCGGACGACAAGACCGTCACCGTCGTCCATGTGATGCGGCACGGCGAGGTCCACAACCCCGAAGGGGTCCTGTACGGGCGCAAGCCCGGCTACCACCTCTCCGACCTCGGCCGGCGGATGGCCGACCGGGTCGCCGAGCACCTGGAGCACCGGGACATCACCCACGTCGTCGCCTCGCCGCTGGAGCGCGCGCAGGAGACCGCGGGCCCCGTCGCCAAGGCGCACGGCCTCGACGTCACCGCCGACGCCCGCCTCGTCGAGGCAGGGAACGTGTTCGAGGGCAAGACCTTCGGCGTGGGCGACGGCGCGCTGCGCAGGCCGGAGAACTGGCGCCATCTGCGCAACCCCTTCCGGCCCTCCTGGGGCGAGCCGTACCTCGAACAGGTCGTGCGGATGCGCGCCGCGATCGAGACCGCGAAGGAGTCGGCGCGCGGGCACGAGGCCGTCTGCGTCAGCCACCAGCTCCCCATCTGGGTGCTGCGCAGCTTCGTGGAGCACCGCAGGCTGTGGCACGACCCGCGGCGGCGTCAGTGCACCCTCGCCTCGCTGACGAGCTTCACCTTTCTCGGCGACCGCATCGTCTCCGTCGGCTACAGCGAGCCCGCCCGCGACCTGGTGCCGCCCCATCTGCGGGGCGGCGGCACGAAGAAGGGCCGCGGCGCCGGGGGCGCCCAGCAGCCGGGCGCGGGGGCGTAGGCGCCCCGCCTGCGGGGAGGCGAGGGGCAGCAGGGGGGTGCGGAAGATCGCTCATACGCGCATGCGAAACTTTTCACATGAGCCAGACCCGCACCTCCCGCCGCCGCGCCGCCCTGCTGGTCGCCGGGGTCGCCGGCGGTGCACTGCTGCTGTCCGCGTGCAGCGGCGAGCAGCCCGGCTCCTCCTCCGGCGACACCAAGTTCGTGAAGGGCACCGGCGAGATCACCAAGGTGCCCGAGGGCAGGCGCACCGAGGTACCGGACCTGTCGGGCGGTGCGGTGGACGGCAAGAAGCTGAAGCTCTCCGACTACCGCGGCAAGGTCGTCGTCCTCAACGTGTGGGGCTCGTGGTGCAGCCCCTGCCGCGCGGAGGCGCCCAACCTGGCCAAGGTCGCCCACGACACCGAGGGCAAGGGCGTCCAGTTCCTCGGGGTCAACACCCGCGACCTGGACAAGGCCAACGCCAAGGCGTTCGAGCGCACCTACGACATCGACTACCCGAGCTTCTACGATCCCAGCGGCAACCTCATCCTGAAGTTCCCCAAGAACGCCCTCAACCCGCAGGCCATCCCCTCGACGCTGATCCTGGACAAGCACGGACGGGTCGCGGTGCGGGCCCTGAAGTCGCTGAGCGAGAAGGAACTGCGCTCGGCGCTCGACCCCCTGATCGACGCGAAGTGACCGGACCATGACCTCCCTCGCGGCCGTCCCCGCCACACACCTCGCGGCCTCGGGCATGAACGACACCGTCCTGGGCGGTGCGCTGCTGCTCGCCGTGCCCGTCGCGCTGCTGGGCGGGCTGGTCTCCTTCTTCTCGCCGTGCGTGCTGCCGCTGGTGCCGGGCTACCTCTCCTACGTCACCGGGGTCAGCGGCACCGATCTGGCCGAGGCACGGCGGGGCCGGATGTTCCTGGGCGCGGGACTGTTCGTGCTGGGTTTCACCGCCGTCTTCGTCTCCGGCGGCGCCCTCTTCGGCGGTTTCGGGGCCACCCTCCAGGAGCACCGCGCCGTCATCTCCAAGGTGCTGGGCGGTCTGACGATCCTGCTGGGGCTGGCCTTCATGGGGGCGCTGGGGCCGCTGGGGCGGTTCACGCAGCGCGAGGTGCGGATCCACAAGCGGCCGGCGATAGGGCTGGCGGGCGCACCCATGCTGGGGGTGCTCTTCGGCATCGGCTGGACGCCGTGCATCGGTCCGACCCTCGCCGCCGTACTGA
This sequence comes from Streptomyces sp. CNT360, assembly GCF_000424785.1. NCBI lineage: Bacteria > Bacillati > Actinomycetota > Actinomycetes > Kitasatosporales > Streptomycetaceae > Streptomyces > Streptomyces sp. CNT360. Next base: position 36,604 of record NZ_AUKO01000034.1, read on the forward strand.
CGCTCTCCTCGGACCAGGGGAGCGCGGGTCGCGGCGCGCTGCTGACGGTGGCCTACTGTCTGGGGCTGGGCGTTCCGTTCGTTCTCGCCGCGCTCGCCTTCCGTCGCGCGCTGGGCGCCTTCGGGTGGGTGAAGCGGCACTACGCGTGGGTCATGCGGATCGGCGGCGGGATGCTCGTCGCCGTCGGTGTCCTGCTCGTCACAGGCATCTGGGACCGGATCGTGTACGAGATCACGGTCTGGTCGTCCGACTTCACCGTGGGGATCTGATCCATGAGCACGACCCGTGCCGGCAAGGACGTCGGCAAGGACGCCGGCAAGGGCAGCGACTCCGGGGGCGGCCCCGACGCCGGTCCGGGCAGCGAGGCCGCAAAGGAGCGGGAGGCCACCGCGCAGCTGTCGACGGCGCCCAGCGAGGAGAGGCTGAACGTCCCCTCGCTCGGGCCGCTGGGCTGGGCCCGCTGGTTCTGGCGGCAGCTCACCTCGATGCGGGTGGCGCTGATCCTGCTCTTCCTGCTGTCGCTGGGTGCCATTCCGGGGTCCGTCATCCCGCAGACCCCGGTGGACGCCCTCAAGGTGGAGAAGTTCCACCAGGACCACACCACGCTGGCGCCCCTTTACGACAAGCTCCAGCTGTTCGACGTCTACACCTCGGTGTGGTTCTCGGCGATCTACATCCTGCTGTTCGTCTCGCTGGTCGGCTGCATCATCCCGCGCACCTGGCAGTTCGTGGGCCAGCTGCGGTCCCGTCCGCCGCGCGCCCCGCGCAAGCTGGACCGGATGCCCGTCTACACGACCTGGCACACCGAGGCCGAGCCGGAGAAGGTGCTGGACGCCGCCCACGGGCTGCTCAGGCGGCGCCGGTTCCGTACCCACCTGGACGAGAGCGGCAAGGACTCCGTCGCCTCCGAGAAGGGCTACCTGCGCGAGGCCGGCAACCTGGCCTTCCACATCGCGCTGATCGTGCTGCTGCTGGCGTTCGCCTCCGGGCAGTTGTTCAAGTCGGAGGGCCGGAAGCTGATCGTGCAGGGCGACGGGTTCTCCAACACGCTGCCGCAGTACGACGACTTCCAGTCCGGCTCGCTGTTCACCGCGGACATGCTCGACTCCTTCGGCTTCCGGCTGAAGGACTTCCACGCCACCTACGAGAAGAGCGGCCCGAACAAGGGCACTCCGCGGGACTACCGCGCTGGCGTCGTCTACACCAAGGGCGCCGGCGGCAAGGAGACCGGCACCACGATCAAGGTGAACCACCCGCTGAAGATCGGCTCGTCCAAGGTCTATCTGATCGCCAACGGCTATGCGCCCGTCGTCTCCGTCAAGGACGGCAAGGGCCACGTCGCCTACCGCGGACCGGTGCCCTTCCTCCAGCAGGACAACAACCAGACCTCCAGCGGCGTGGTGAAGGTCCCCGACTACGTGGACGCCAAGGGCCGCAAGGACCAGCTGGGCTTCCAGGGCTTCTTCGTGCCCGACTTCGAGCCGAACAGCGGCACCATGTTCTCCCAGTCGCCCACGCTGAAGAACCCGGCGATGTTCCTGACCGCCTACCACGGCAACCTCGGTGTCGACGGCGGCCCGGCGCAGAACGTCTACCAGCTCGACACCGGGAACATGAAGAAGTTCACGGAGAAGGACGGCAGCCCCTTCGCCAAGAAGCTCACCCCCGGCACCACCATGAAGCTCCCCGGCGGCGCGGGCTCCCTGAAGTTCGAGGGCGTCAAGCAGTGGGCGAACTTCCAGGTCTCCCACCAGGTCGGCAACGGCTGGGCGCTGGGCGGGGCGCTGGCGGCCATCGCGGGCCTCGCGGGCTCCCTGTTCATCCAGCGCCGCCGGGTGTGGGTGCGGGCGTACGCCGGCGAGGACGGCCGGACCGTCGTCGAGATGGCCGGGCTGGGCCGCAGCGAGTCCGCGAAGCTGCCCGACGAGCTCGCCTCTCTCGCCACCGACATGCAGGACGCGGCACCTGTCGCGTCCCCCCGGGCCACCGCCGCGCAGGACCCCGCCGAGCCGGGCTCCGCCGCGGACGGTACCGATCCTGCTGAAGCCCCCGAAGGAGCAGGCAAGTGAATCTCCTGGCAGCCGAGTCCAACGAGCAGCTCGCCCACGTCAGCAACTATCTGGTCTATTCGGCGATGGCCGTCTACGTGCTGGCCTTCTGCGCCTACATCGCCGAGTGGACGTTCGGCTCGCGCAGCAAGGTGGCCCGCACGGCTGCGGCGCTCACCGCGAAGCCGTCCGCCGCGGAGGGCGAGGGCGCCGTCCCGGGCCAGCCGGACGGCGTCTCGGTGCGGGTGAAGTCGGAGCAGGGCGGTACAGCCGTACTGGAGAAGCCCGCACCGCCGAGGACGCCCAAGATCATCACCCGGTCCGGCAACGGCCGGCGCGGTGACCTGCCCGACGGTCCCGGCGCCGCGGCCGGCGACGAACAGGGCGACATGTACGGGCGGATCGCCGTCTCCATGACGGTGCTGGCCTTCGTGCTGCACTGCGCCGGGGTGCTGACCCGCTCGCTGTCCGTGCAGCGCGCCCCCTGGGGCAACATGTACGAGTTCTCGACGGCCTTCTCGATGGTCGCCGTCGCCGGGTACCTGGGCTTCCTGCTCGCCGGGAAGAAGGTCCGCTGGATCGGGCTGCCGCTGGTCACCACCGTGCTGCTGGACCTCGGCCTGGCCGTCACCGTCCTGTACACCGACAGCGACCAGCTGGTGCCCGCGCTGCACTCGTACTGGCTGTGGATCCACGTCTCGCTGGCCATCATCTGCGGCGCGCTGTTCTACCTCGGTGCGGTCGGCTCGCTGCTCTACCTCTTCCGCGACTCCTACGAGTCCGCGCTGCTGTCCGGCGGCAAGCCCGGCAGCGTCCGCACCTCGATCATGGAGCGGCTGCCCTCCGCGGCCTCGCTGGACAAGTTCGCCTACCGGATCAACGCCTCGGTCTTCCCCTTCTGGACGTTCACGATCGTCGCGGGCGCCATCTGGGCGGGCGACGCCTGGGGCCGCTACTGGGGCTGGGACCCCAAGGAAGTCTGGTCGTTCATCACCTGGGTCGCCTACGCTTGCTACCTGCACGCACGTGCCACGGCAGGCTGGAAGGGCCGTAAGGCGGCGTACCTCGCGCTCCTCGCCTTCGTCTGCTTCCTGTTCAACTACTACGGCGTGAACATCTTCTTCAACGGCAAGCACTCCTACGCGGGCATCTGAGCCGGCCGCAGGTATCCGCGCGAGCCACCCCCCTGGCGCACGAAGGTGGAGCCATGAGCACCGACAGTCGGGCACCGCTACCCCACACCGTGCCGTACGGAACGGCACGCACCAGCAGCGACGGAACGGCGCACACCGTCGGCTTCGAGCTGTCGTTCCCGCACCCGCTGGAGAGCCTCTGGGCCGCTGTGGCCACCCCCGCCGGGCTGCGGGGCTGGCTGGCGGCGGCCGACCCCTTCGAGCCCGGGCCCGGCGGCGCGGTGACGCTGCGCTGGCTGAACGGGGAACCGGAGACCGACGGCGCCCCCTCCACCGGGCACGCGCCGGGACGGATCACCGCCTGGTCGCGCCGCCGGCTCGCCGAGTACACGGTGGACACGCGCGGCTCGTTCGGCTTCACCCTGCGCGGCTCGCCCGACGACGACCGCACCCGGGTGCGGTTCCGCAACGACTTCACCGGCGACACCGCCCGCCTGCTGGACGCCCTCGCCGACTGGCACCAGCACTTCGAGCTGCTGGGGGAGGAGCTGCAGGGCCGCCCCGCCGACTGGACGGCCTGGACTCCGAGGCGGTTCGCCGCCCTGCGCGCGGAGTACGCGGACCGCGTCTGAGACCTCGGGCTGCCCGCCGGGCCCGGACTGCTCGTTTCGGTCCTGCGGGCTACTCGTCCCGGTCCTGGCGGTTGCGCAGCTCCTCGTCCCGGGGGGAGTCCGGCTGCTGCGGCGGTTCCGGTGCGCTGCCGGGCTCCGTCGAGCCGGGCCGCTCCGGGCCGGCCGGGGGCGCGGGCTGCTCGCCCAGCGACTTGAGGAAGTCCGGGTTGTCGTCCGGGGCGACCCAGCGCCGCTCGTCCGCCCGCACCGCGCCGTAGGGCGTGTTCCGGCGCGGCCTGCCCACCGCGAACCAGGCGATGGGACCCAGCAGCACCTGCCCGAACAGCAGGATCAGGATGACCCACACCACCTTGGGCAGCTTGCGCACCTCGTTCTCGGGTGTGTTCAGGCAGTCGATGAACGCGTAGATCCACAGGGCGAGGATCACGAGGATGGGCAGGAGCCTGATGATCACGCGGAACGCCCCCTGGGAACGAGATGCCGCCGGACGGATGCGGTGCGGGGGTCGGCGTGCGGGCCCCCGCACCGCCAGCGTAATGGGCCGGGCCCGGGCCCCGGCGCTCAGGGCGCGGGCCGCGGAGGGGATACTGAGTCGTATGGCATACGACGATCTCCGCTCGCTCCTGCGGGCGCTGGAGCGTGACCGCGACCTCGTCCGGGTCAAGGCCGAGGTCGACCCGTACCTGGAGGTCGGGGAGCTCGTCGACCGGGTGAACAAGGCGGGCGGGCCCGCGCTGCTGTTCGAGAACGTCAAGGGCTCGGACATGCCGCTGGCCATGAACGTCTACGGCACCGACCGCCGCCTCCTCAAGGCGCTCGGCCTGTCCTCGTACGACGAGATCAGCGACAGGATCGGCGGCCTGCTGAGGCCCGAGCTGCCGCAGGGCTTCGTCGGTTTCCGCGAGGCGTTCGGAAAGCTCGGCGCCATGACGCACGTACCGCCGAAGAAGGTGAAGGACGCCCCCGTCCAGGAGGTCGTCCTCCAAGGAGACGGCGAGAGGGGCGTGGACCTGGACCGGCTGCCCGCGCTGTTCACCTGGCCGGGCGACGGCGGCTCCTTCTTCAACCTGGGCCTCACCCACACCAAGGACCCCGAAAGCGGCGTGCGCAACCTGGGCCTCTACCGGCTCCAGCGGCACGACAAGCGCACCATCGGGATGCACTGGCAGATCCACAAGGACAGCCGCAACCACTACCAGGTCGCCGCCCGGCGCGGCGAGAAGCTGCCCGTCGCCATCGCCTTCGGCTGCCCGCCCGCCGTCACCTACGCGGCCACCGCGCCGCTGCCCGGCGACATCGACGAATACCTGCTGGCCGGTTTCCTCCAGGGCAAGCGCGTCGAGATGGTCGACTGCAAGACCGTCCCGCTCCAGGTCCCGGCGCACGCCGAAGTGGTGCTGGAGGGGTGGCTGGAGCCCGGCGAGATGCTGCCCGAGGGCCCCTTCGGCGACCACACCGGCTTCTACACCCCCCAGGAGCCCTTCCCCGCGCTGCGGATCGACTGCGTGACGACGCGGAAGCGGCCGCTGCTCCAGTCGATCGTCGTCGGCCGCCCGCCCACCGAGGACGGTCCGCTGGGCCGGGCCACCGAACGGTTCTTCCTGCCGCTGCTGAAGATCGTCGTGCCCGACATCGTCGACTACCACCTGCCCGAGTCCGGCGGCTTCCACAACTGCGCGATCGTCGCCATCGACAAGAAGTACCCCAAGCACGCGCAGAAGGTCATGCACGCCATCTGGGGCGCCCACATGATGTCGCTGACCAAGCTCATCGTCGTCGTCGACGCCGACTGCGACGTGCGGAACCTGCACGAGGTCTCCTGGCGGGCCCTGGGCAACGTCGACTACGCCCGCGACCTCACCGTCGCCGAGGGCCCCGTCGACCACCTCGACCACGCCTCCTACCAGCAGTTCTGGGGTGGCAAGGCCGGGGTGGACGCCACGCGCAAACTCCCCGAGGAGGGGTACACGCGCGACGGCGGCTGGCCGGAGATGATCGAGTCCGAGCCCGGGATCGCGGACCTGGTGACCCGCCGCTGGAAGGAGTACGGGCTGTGAGCAGCGCTGCCGAGGGCATCGTCGGACCCGGGCCGGGGCCCGGCGCCGACGTCGGACGCGTGCGGGCCTTCCTGCGGCTGGTCGTCATCGAGCACTCGGTCTTCGCCCTGCCCTTCGCCTACATCGCCGCGCTCACCGCGATGCACCGGGACAGCCGCACCGTCCACTGGTGGCAGCTTTTCCTGGTGACCGTCGCCATGGTCGGCATGCGCACCTTCGCGATGGCCGCCAACCGGATCATCGACCGCGAGATCGACGCCCGTAACCCGCGCACCGCCGGGCGCGAGCTGGTGACCGGCGCGGTCTCCGTCCGCACGGCCTGGACGGGCGCCGTCGTCGCCCTCGTCGTCTTCCTCGGCACCTGCGCCCTGCTCAACCCCCTGTGCCTGGCGCTGGCACCGCTCGCCGCCCTGCCGATGGTCGTCTACCCCTACGGGAAGCGGTTCACCTCCTTCCCGCACGCCCTCCTCGGCCTCGCCCAGGCCATCGGCCCGCTCGGCGCGTGGCTGGCCGTCACCGGTGCCTGGTCCTGGCACGCCGTCGTCCTCGGCCTGGCCGTCGGCATCTGGATCGGCGGCTTCGACCTGATCTACGCCTGCCAGGACGTGGAGGCCGACCGGGCCAACGGCGTGAAGTCGCTGCCGGCCCGCTTCGGCACCGCCGCCGCCATCCACACCACCCGCGCGGCCCACCTGGTGACCGTCGCCCTGCTGGTCGCCTTCGGGCTGCTGACCGGGGCGGGCGTCTTCTACTGGCTGGGCATCGTCATCGTCACCGCCGCCTTCGGCTACGAGCACACCATCGTCCGCCCCCACGACCTGACCCGCCTCAACCGCGCCTTCTTCCAGGTCAACAGCTTCATCGGAATCGCCCTGTTCGTGTGCGCCCTGCTGGATCTCGCGGTGCGCGGGCTGGGGGTGTGAACCCTGCCGCTCTCCTGCCGCGAGCGGGGTGGGGGGCGGGCACAGGGCGGCGCGGCAGGTGACCGCGGAGCGCCGGTGGCTCAGTGCCAGGCGGGCTTGTCCACTCCCGCCGGGCGGGGCTCCGCGGTGAGGCGGGCGGCGAGGATGCCGCCTACGAGGCCGAAGAGGTGGCCCTGCCAGGAGATGCCGGAGTCGGTGGGCAGCACGCCCCACAGGATGGAGCCGTAGAAGACGGCGACGACGCTGCCGAGGGCGACATCGGTGATACGGCGGTCCACGAAGCCGCGGGCCAGCAGGTAGCCGAAGAGCCCGAAGATCAGCCCCGAGGCACCGGCCGTGTTGCTGCCGTCAGGGGCGATCAGCCAGACACCCAGGCCGCTGACCACGATGATCGTCGCGGCGACGGCCAGGAATCTGCCCACCCCGCGCAGCGCCGCGAGGAAGCCGAGGATCAGCAGCGGCAGGCTGTTCGCGATCAGGTGCTCGAAGCCGAAGTGCATGAAGGCGCTCGGGACCACGTCCACCAGCTCGTCCAGGCGGCGCGGCTGGACGCCGAAGGTGTCCAGCGCGTTGCCGGTGGCCTGGTCGACGGCCTCCAGCAGCCACAGCAGCGCCACCCAGCCGACGATCAGCTTTCCGGCAGCCATCGCCCTGGATCCCGAGCCCCCCGAGCTGTTCGCCATGCTCGCCTCCCTCGTCAGGAACGTGCCTTCCCGGCCTCCCGGGCACGGAGGGTGTCCCGTCGCCCCGTACAACGCGGCGCGGGGTGCCACCGGTTCCCCGGCGCCGGGCGCCTCACAGGTCGCCCGTGCCCAGGGCGCCGTAGACGGTGGCGGCCAGCAGGTCCTGCGGTTTCAGCTCGCGGACGCCGTCGGGGGCCTGCACGGAGACGGCGTCGCCGCCGCCGAAGTCCATCCGCAGCGGCAGGTGCACCTTCTCGGCGTCCTTCCCGCTGAGGAACTGGCCCAGGTTCACGGTGAGGCCGGTGAGCTGGCCGCGCCGGATCTGGAGGTCGGCGCTGACCGTCTTGTCCGGCACCTTGGCCGGATTCAGCCGCGCGCCGAGGGCCTCCAGCGCGTGGGAGAGATCCGGCGCGGCCTCCCGCGCGGGCATGGAGACGGTCACGTGTTCGGCGCCGTCCCGCTCGCCGGCCTTGTGGAACGAGGCGTGCCGGCCCAGCGTCTTCTCCAGCCCCTCCAGGAACTCCCGCTCGGACTCCCCGTTGAGGGCCCGGCCGGCGGCTGTCGCCCGGCTGAGGCGCTTGCTCGTCTCGTCGCTCTGCTCGGAGACGGTGGCGCCGTGCCGCCCGGACCCGCCCTTCCTCTCGTCGTCGGCGATCTGCTGCGCGGCCCGCGCGAAGTCGTCGAACGACTCCGGGTCGATCTCCACCCACTTGCCCTTGAGCGCGTCCCGGGCCGAACCCAGGGTGCGGGGCAGGTCCTTGGCGAGGGAGACGATGCGGTGGGCGCGGTGCCGCTGGGCCGGTGAGCCGTCCGTCTGCGCCACCAGGGAGCGCAGGTTCATCCGCACATACAGCTTCTCCGCCGCCGACTTGGCGGCCAGCACGTCCTTGCCGCCGAAGTTGACCGCGGTGGCGAAGCGCAGCCTCTCGGAGCGGCTGAGCTCCTTGAGGGGGGTCTCCTCCTGGTCGGAGCCGACGGCGAAGGTCAGCTCGCCCGTGGTGAGGAGGCCGGCGGTGTGCCGGGTCGCCGCGCTGTCGGGGGCACCGGCCGCGCGGAGGAACGCCTCCGCGTCGCGCTGCTTGCCGTCCACGGACATCAGCACCGAGGCGGTGGGCTGGTCGCCGAGCTTCTCGAAGGCGTGCTTGACCTTCAGCCCCGTGGTCAGCCGTTCCGTCGCCGAGCACCCGGTGAGGGCGACGACGAGCAGGGTCGCGCCCGTGGTGGCGGCCGTCAGTCGGACTCGGGTCACACGCATGGGACGAGGGTACGTGGCGGCCGCGGTGCGGGACCCGCTGCGTCGGCCGGAAGCCGACCGGAAGCCGACCGGAGAAGGCGTCGGTGCAGGCACCGGTGGGGCGGGAAGGGACGGTGCGGGCCCGCGTAAGGTCGGAGGCGTGAGTGACACAGGAAGGGTTCCGTGGGTGGTGGGCGTCTCGGGGGCCTCGGGAACGCCCTACGCGGCCGCCGTCATCCGCGGCCTGCTCGCCGCGGGCGAGGACGTCGACCTCGTCGTGAGCCGCGCCTCCCGGCTGACCGTCCTCGACGAGACGGGCCACCCCTTCCGCGACGCCCACGCGGAGGCCGACCTGCGCCGCTGGCTGGCCCGCGGCGCCGACGGCACCCCCGACGCGTTCCCCGCCGAGCCGGGCGCCGACCCCGCGCGGGTCCGCCACTGGCCGCCGGGGGACCTGGCCGCGGGGCCGTCCTCCGGCTCGTACCCGGTCAAGGGGATGCTGATCGTCCCGGCCAGCACGGCGTGCGTCGCGGGAGTGGCCCTGGGGCTGTCCAAGGATCTGTTGCAGCGTGCGGCGAGCGTCACGCTCAAGGAGCGCCGCCCGCTGGTCGTCGCCGTCCGGGAGACCCCGCTGGGCGGCCGGACACTGCGCCACCTGGTGGCGCTGGACGAGGCGGGCGCCGTCGTCCTGCCGGCCTCGCCCGCCTTCTACGCGGGCGCCCGGCACATCCAGGACCTGGTGGACTTCGTGGCCGGCCGGGTGCTGGACGCGGCCGGGGTGCCGCACCGCCTGTACCGCCGCTGGGAGGGGGAGCTTGGCCGGGGCGGTGTCGGCCCCATGCCTTAGATTCGTTGTCCGGACTCCGGCGAGCGGTTCCGGACTTCTACGAGGGAGGCAGCAGCATCCATGGACGCGGTGGACAGGCAGCTCATCCAGGCGCTGCGGGAGAACGGGAGGGCCTCCTACGCCGAACTGGGGCGGCTGGTCGGGCTGTCGGGCCCCAGCGTCACGGACCGGATCAACCGGCTGGAGGCCGCCGGGGTGATCACGGGGTACCGCGCCACGGTGGACCCACCCTCGCTCGGCCTGGGGGTGACGGCCCTGATCGGCATCCAACTCTCCGACGCCACCGACCACGAGGACGTGGCGGGCCGGCTGCGGGCTCTGCACGAGATCGAGGACTGCTGGTTCATCGCCGGTGACGACTCGTACATGCTCAAGGTCCGCGCCGGGGACGTGGACGGGCTGGAGCGCACCATCCGCCGCCTGTCGGGCACCAAGGGCGTCTCCCGCACGCGCACCACGATCGTGCTGTCGACCAAGTGGGAGAACCGGGTGGGGGAGCTGCCCGAGGAATGAGCGGGCGGCGGCCTGGCGTAGTGTCGTCGGACGGCGAGAAGTACCAACGAGGCAGGCAGGTGGCGCGAGGCATGGACGCGGGACTGCGGCGGCTGGCGGACGTCGAGAAGAAGGTCCGCTCCGGTGAGCGGCTGGACCGCCAGGACGGCATCGCCCTGTTCGCGTCCGACGACCTGGCGTGGCTGGGCGGCCTCGCGCACGAGGTGCGGACGCTGAAGAACGGTGACGCGGCCCACTTCGCCGAGCAGCGCGGCATCGACCTCGCCGAGGTGGAGCCGGCCGAGGCCGTGCGGCTGGCCACCGGCTTCGCGGCGGACGGCGCCACCGAGCTCCACCTGTCGGTGCCGGCCGAGCACGACCTGGAGCAGGTCCTCTCGACGCTGCGCGAGCTGCGGGCCGCGCTGCCCGCGGCGGTCGCCCTGCACGCGTGCACCCCCGCCGGCATCCGCCGCCTGGCCACCGCCTCCGGTACGGCGGAAAGCGACGTGCTGGAGGCGCTGACGGGCGCCGGGCTCACCTCCCTGGCCGAGGAGGACACGCAGGCAGTACCGCAGACGGGGCCCGCTCAGGCGGCACGGGAGCCGCAGGCCGCGCCGGACGGGGAGGGCGACGACGGCTGGGCGGACTGGTCCCGCATCCACCGGCTCGCGCACCGCAAGGGGCTCACCACCGCCTGCACCCTGCGGTACGGGACGGGCGAGGAGGTCGCCGACCGGGTGGACCACCTGCTGCGGCTGCGCGCCCTCCAGGACGAGACCGGCGGCTTCCGCGTGCTGGTACCGCTGCGCCACGGGGCGGCCCACGGGGCGACCGGAGCCGACATCCTGCGCACGTTCGCGGTCTGCCGGCTGCTGCTGGACAACGTGCCGCACCTGGCGGCGCGCTGGGCCGAGCACAGCGCGCAGACCGCCCAGTTGGCGCTCCAGCACGGTGCGGACGAGATGGCAGGACGCCTGGCCGGCAGCGCCTCGCCGTCCGCTGCCGGCCTGACCCGCCAGGACCTGCTCGACCTCATCCGCGACGCGGGCTTCCGGCCCGTCGAGCGGGACGCCCACTACGGTGCGCTGCGCACCCACGAGGGCCCGGACCCGGACCGTCGCGAGTCCCCCCAGCCCATGCGGGTGTAGCCGCCCGCTGCCCGGCGAGAGCCGGCGGGTGCGGGGTACCGCGTCCGTATAGCGGCGCAGAAGCCCACGGACCGCACGACGGACACGGACGGGGACGGCGGGGCCGGGCTGCGCCGGCTGCGGGAGGCCGCGACCGGCTGCCGGGGGTGCCCGCTGCACCGGGGCGCGACGCAGACCGTCTTCGCAGACGGCGACGCGCACGCACGCGTCCTCCTCGTCGGCGAGCAGCCCGGGGAGCAGGAGGACCGGCGGGGCGAGCCTCCCCCGGCCTTCGGCCGGGAGGTGCCCCCAAGTCGGCCCGGCGGGCCGGGTGCTGGACCGGGCCCTGGACGAGGCGGGCATCGACCCGGCACAGACGTACGTCACCAACGCGGTCAAGCACTTCGAGCGGGCCCACGAGGAGGGGCGGGGCAAGCGGCGCATCCACAAGCCGCCGACGCTGGGGGAGATGACCGCGTGCGGCCCGTGGCCGGAGCAGGAACTGGCGCTGACCGAACCGGAGGTGCTGGTCGTGCTGGGTGCCGTGGCGGGCAAGGCGCTGTTCGGCGCGTCGTTCCGGGTGACCGAGGAGCGCGGCACCTGCACGGAGCGCGAGGTGCGCGGGCGTGCCGAGCGGGTGGTGGCCACCGTCCATCCCTCCGCGGTGCTGCGGGCGCGGGAGGGCCGGGACCGCGAGGAGGTGTACGCGGGCTTCCTGGACGACCTGCGGATCGCGGCGCGTGCTGAGCTGACCCGGGGTCCGTGGGCCGACCCCGGGCCGTGAGCCGACCCCGGGCCGCTCGTGCTGCTGTCGGGCCGCCGCGCTGGCGTCGGGCCAGGAGGAGCCGCCGGGGAGCGGGATGCCGGTGGGCCCGACTGGACGGGGGCGGCGAAGATCGCAGCGGTGGCTGTGCTTGACTGGAGGAATCCGCGAAACGCCCAAAAGCATGGAGAAGACACCGTGAGCAGCAGCAAGTCGCACGCGACGCTCCGCTACACCACCATGCGGCTTGGCATCTTCGTCGGCTGCCTTGTCGTCGTCGGGCTGTTGGCCCGGTTCGGCGTCGTCCCGTCGGGCGTCGGCAGGTCGAACCCGATCTGGGTCGTGCTCCTCGCACTGGTCGTCTCGGCGCCGCTGAGCTACGTGCTGCTGCGCAAGCAGCGGGAGGCGATGTCCGAGCAGATCGTGGGGGGCGTGGGCCGCGCCAAGGAGCGCCTGGCCGCGAACCAGTCCCAGGAGGACGACGTGCCGTCGCACGGCAGCGAGTCCCGGACCGCGTAGCTCCGACCCCCGCACCGCGTGGCGGTGTAACCCTCGTCACACCCGCGTCGTCGCCCCACCGGGAATGTCCCCCTCCCGGTGGGGCGTTGGGCTTTTTCGTACCTGTTCCCCAAAGGGAAGCTTTGGGTAAGCCAAAGACGGAGTGTTAACGTGACGGCCATGACGTATGCAGCCTCCACTTCCGACGCGCACCCGGGCCGCCCCGGCCTCGCGCTCGTGGCACGGCTGCATGTCGACCTGTGCCGCTGCATGTCGGCGACCTGTCGCTGACAGCGCGGCCGGACTACTCTCCGGCGCGACCGCGTTCACCGCACGGTTCCCCGTTCGCGACACCCCCTTCCAAGAGTCCGCTCTCAGACCGCCACCGGAGTGCGTCCGTGTCCTCGTCGTCCTCGTCGTCCTCGTCATCGTCCGAAACCGCGCCCGCCAAGGGCTTCCGCATACCCAGGATCCCGTTCTGGGTGCAGATCCTGGCCGGCCTCGTCCTCGGCGTCGTGCTGGGCTGGGCCGCCCGGAACTGGGACATCGCCTGGCTCGGCACCACCCTCACCAAGGTCGGTGAGCTCTTCGTCCAGCTCCTGAAGCTGGCCGTCGCCCCGCTGGTCTTCTTCGCGATCACCATCTCGATCACCAACCTGCGCAACGTGCACAACGCGGCGCGGCTGGCCACCCGCACCCTGCTGTGGTTCATGGCGACCTCGCTGATCGCCGTCGCGCTGGGGCTGCTCATCGGCCTGGTCACCGACCCCGGTTCCGGTACCGGCATCTCCGCCAAGGACGCCGCCAAGCCGGACACCCAGGGCTCCTGGCTGGACTTCCTGACCGGGATCATCCCGACGGACATCATCACGCCCTTCACCGACCTCCAGGTCCTCCAGATCGTCTTCATGGCGGTCGTCGTCGGCATCGCCGCGCTCAAGCTGGGGGAGAAGGCCGAGCCGATCCTGAAGCTGGGCGAGTCCGTGCTGACGCTGCTCCAGAAGGCGCTGTGGTGGATCATCCGGCTGGCCCCGATCGGCACCGTCGGCCTGATCGGCACCGCCATCAAGGACTACGGCTGGAACCTGATCGGCAGCTACGCCACCTTCACCGCGGACGTCTACGTCGGCTGCGCGCTGGTCCTCTTCGGTGTCTACCCGCTGCTGCTGGGCACGGTCGCCAAGGTCAGCCCGCTCCAGTTCTTCCGGGGCGCGTGGCCCGCCATCCAGCTCGCCTTCGTCTCCCGCTCCTCGGTCGGCACCATGCCGTTGACCCAGAAGGTCACCGAGCGGCTCGGCGTGCCCAAGGAGTACGCGTCCTTCGCGGTGCCCTTCGGCTCGACGACGAAGATGGACGGCTGCGCCTCCATCTACCCGGCCATCGCGGCCATCTTCGTGGGCGAGTTCTTCCACGTGGACATGGGCATCAAGGAGTACCTGCTGATCGTCTTCGTCTCGGTCATCGGCTCCGCCGCCACGGCCGGTCTGACGGGCGCCACGGTGATGCTCACCCTCACCCTCTCCACGCTGGGCCTCCCCCTGGAGGGCGTCGGGCTGCTGCTGGCCATCGACCCCATCCTCGACATGATGCGGACGGCGACCAACGTCGCGGGCCAGGTCGTCATCCCGGTTCTGGTCTCCGCCAAGGAGAAGATCCTGGACCGCGAGGCGTTCGCCCACGCCCGCAGCTTCAGCATCGAGGAGGCGGACGACACCTCCGCGGGGCCGCGTCCGGTCACCAAGGAGCCGGTCGCGGCGAGTTGACCCCCGCGGGGTGACCCTGGCGGGTCGGCCACGCGGTAACCCTGGCGGGTTGGCCGCGGGGTAGCCCTCGTTGGCGGGCTGGCAACGGGGTAACCCTGGTTGGTGGGTTGGCTGCGGGGTAGCCCTCGTTGGTGGGTTGGTCGCGGCAGCCCTCGTTGGTGGGTCGCCCGCGGGGTAACCCTCCCTGGCGGGTTGGCCGCAGGGCAGCCCTGGTTGGCGGGTTGGCTGCGGGGCAGCCCTGGTTGGCGGGTTGGCTGCGGGGCAGCCCTCGTTGGCGGGCTGGCCACGGGGTAACCCTGGTTGGCGGGTTGGCCGCGCGGTAACCCTGGCGGGGCGGCCACTGTGGCCCTTCCCGGCAGCCGTCCGCCGCCGGTCGGCTGGAGGCCGCCCCTCCTGGAGGCGGACCGCCGCACCACTCGTCGGCGCCGCCCTTGGCCCACCGGCCGGGGGTGGCGCCTTTTTCCGACAGTGCCTTGCCCGACAGTGCCTTCTGTGACGGTGCCTTCCGCCGGAGGCTCCTTCCGTCGGCGGCGCTTTCCCTGCCGGAGGCGCCCTCTCCGACGTGCCTTCCACGGCCACCGTTCCCTCCCCGGCCGGTTCCCGCCTGCTCCGGCGGGTCGGTCTGCGGCACGGGCCGGTGCGGCTGAGCCGGTGGCGTCCTGCGGCGCCATGGGGAAGGATCGGCGGGCCGCCGGTGTGACCGGCGGAACACGGCACCGGGCGCGGCACCGTACCGGTGGCGGATCACCGACGCGCCGGGCCCGCCTGTCGGGCCGGAGAGGACACCCGTGGCAGTCGCGCTGGAAGACCGCCTGGCCATCGCCGAGTTGATCTCGTCGCACGGCCACCTCGTCGATGACGGAAACCTCGACCGTCTGGAGGAGCTGTTCACCCCGGATGTCGTCTACGACGTCACGGACCTCGGCCCCGGCCGACTCCTCGGCATCGCCGCCGTCCGCGACGCGGCCCTGGCGCTCGGCGCCGCCAACCCCGTCGCGCACCATGTCACCAACATCGTCGTGAACGAGTCACCCGACGGCGAGGTGCACGTGCGGTCCAAGGGCCTGGGCGTCATGGCGGACGGCTCGTGCGGTTCCGTCTCCTACGACGACACCGTGGTGCGCACCGCCTCCGGGTGGCGGATCTCCCGCCGCCGCGTCTCGGCACGGCGCACACCGTTGAACGGCACGGTGCCCTCGCGCTGAGGCGCGGGGCAGCTTCGGGGAGAGCGCTGCTCCGGGCCAACACCGCGCCTCTGAGCGCGGTTTCCGCTCCGGTGGGCTGCTGCGTAGCCTGGGGGCGACTGTTCGTGCGAGGGCCACGAGCTGGGGAAGAACGGGGCGACGGGGAAGAGGGGGCGAGGCGCGTGGGGCAGAAGCGCATGCCGCGCGAGGTGCGGGAGCGGCAGATGCTGGACGCGGCTGTCACGGCGTTCGCACGGCACGGCTACCAGGCCGCCTCCATGGACGACATCGCCGAGGCGGCCGGGGTCTCCAAGCCGCTGGTCTACCTGTACCTGAAGTCGAAGGAGGATCTGTTCACGGCCTGTGTACGGCGGGAGATCGGCGCGCTGGTCGCTGCCGTGCGGGAGGGTACCCGCGAGCTGGGCGCGGCGGCGGACCAGCAGCTGTGGAACGGGCTGACCGCCTTCTTCGCGCACACCGCAGCCCGCCCCGACGGGGTCGCCGTGCTCTACCGGGCCCGTATGCAGGGAGAGCCCTTCGCACGGGAGGTGGCGGCCATGCGGGTGGAGGTCACGGCGCTGGTGACCGGCCTGCTGGCGCGGGCCGCGCAGGACGCCGGGTGCGAGGGTGCGCTGGCCGAACGGGAGGTCTCCGGGCTGGCCCACGCACTGGTGGGCGCGGCGGAGTCGCTGGCCGAGTGGGCCAACTCGCGGGCCGCGCAGGGCGCCGTCGCCGCCCCCTCGGCGAAGGAGACGGCGGCGACGTTGATGAACTTCTGCTGGGCGGGGCTGGAGAACCTCACCAAGGGCGCCCGGTGGGTGCCGGGCCCTGGGTGAGCGGCGTCCGTGAGGGCCGCCCGGGTCCGCGCCGGCGGGGCTACTTCTTCCTGCGGCCCCAGCCCCCGCCCTCGTACTGCGCCAGGGCCAGGCCCAGGCCGAAGAAGGTGGGCGCCCACTCTCCGACGAAGATGCCCCAGCGGTCGGCGCGGTCGGTGCCGGCCTTCTCCGCCTTGACGGAGGCGGCCCAGCTCAAAAACGAGATGCCGACCGAGGCGACGGCGGCACAGTACGCGTGCTCGCTCCGCATCCCGGCCTCGTGCAGTTTCTCGACGACCATGTCCCGCACTCCTGTCAGTGGAAGGTGGCTACCCCAGCCACGCAACCACCCGTTCCGTCACCCTGCCCCTCCGGTGGCGCCGAACGGGTGAGGGCCTGGACCGGCGGTTCGGCGGACGAGACCGGTCAGATGGAGCTTCTCCTCCTCGCCCGCCCCGCGGAGGGCGAAGGCGCCGGTTGCGGGATCGGCGGCGTAGGTGACCTCCGCCGGCAGGAGTACCGGCGCCTTGAAGTCGGCCTCCGCGGTGCTGAGGTCCGCCGTCTCGTGTGCGGCCAGGCAGCGGGCGAAGGTCCACATGCCGTGGGCGATGGCACGGGGGAAGCCGAAGGCGCGGGCCGTGAGCGGGTGGAGGTGGATGGGGTTGCGGTCGCCCGAGACGGAGGCGTAACGGCGGCCCAGCGCGCCGGGGAGCCGCCAGGTGGCGACGGCGGGCAGGGGAGGGCCCGGGCGGGTCTGCTCCCGCGATGTGTTCTCCGGACCGGTCCCGGGGGCGGTGGTGCGGTGCCGGCACAGGTAGGTGCTGCGGGAGTGCCAGACGGTCTCCCCGTCCTGCTCCGCCTCGGTGACCAGGCCGAACGCCGTTCCCTTGCGGTGGGGGTGCGGCCCCTCGGCGCGTACGGTCAGCCGCAGCGCGCCGTCGAGGGTGAGCGGTCGATGCTGCGAAAGCTCGATGCGGGTGTGGACGAGTCCGAGGAGCGGGAAGGGGAAGTCGCGCCGGGCCATCAGCGCAAGCGTGAGGGGGAACGCCATGAGGTGCGGGTAGGTGGGCGGCAGGGTGGTCGCCTCCGGGTCGTACCCGCACACCTGTGCGTAGCGGCGCACGCGGCGCGGGTCCGGGGTGGTGGGCGGGGCGGCCAGCGCGGCGGCGGGCAGGGGGGCCTGCGCGTACGGGCCCCGTTTGAGGGCCGAGGTGAGGGCGCCCTTGAACTGGTGCAGCACCAGGGAGGTCGTCATGGCAGCTCCGGGAGGGGGCGGATCGGGGGTGTGGTCGGGCGGGGCCGGGGTCAGGCGCCGAGCAGGGACTGGCCGCAGACGCGGACGGTCTGACCGTTGACGCCCCCGCTGGCGGGTTCGGCCAGCCAGGCGACGGTCTCGGCGACATCGACGGGCAGCCCGCCCTGGGAGAGGGAGTTCATCCGGCGCCCGGCCTCGCGGACGAGAAAGGGCACGGCGGCAGTCATCCTCGTCTCGATGAAACCGGGGGCCACGGCGTTCACCGTCGTCCCGTGCTCGGCGGCGGCGCGCGGGGCGAGCGCGCGGACGAGGCCGAGGACACCGGCCTTGGAAGCCGCGTAGTTGGTCTGCCCGGCGTTCCCGGCGATGCCCGCGATCGAGGCGGTGGCCACCACGCGTCCACCGCGCAGCGCGCCCGACGCCAGGAGGTGGTCGGTGGTGCGCAGCACGCTCGCGAGGTTGACCTCCAGGACGGCGGCGAAGCGGTCGGCGGCCATGTTGGCGAACCTGCGGTCGCGGGTGATGCCCGCGTTGTGGACGAGAACGTCGAGCCGCCCCTCGGGCAGCGCCTCGACGATGCGGGGGCCCGCGTCGTCGGCGGTGATGTCCAGGGGGAGCGCGGTGCCCGCCAGCCGGTCCGCGACGCGGGTCAGGTCCTCGCCGGCCTGCGGGACGTCGAGGCAGACGACGTGGGTGCCCTCGCGTGCGAGCCGTTCCGCGATCTGTTCACCGATCCCGCGGGCGGCACCGGTCACCAGGGCGACCCGCCGCGAGGCGCCGCCCGCGGCGGCGCGGTCCTCGGGAGCGGATGTGGTGGCGCGGTCCTCGGGGGCGGATGTGGGGGAGCCGTTCTTCGGGATGCCGGTGGTGGCGCGGTCCTGCGTGGCGGGCTTGGTGGCGCGGTTCTCCGGGCCGGACGTGGGGGAATCCTTCGTCGGAACGCCGGTGGTGGCGCCGTCCTCCGGGGCGGATCTTGCGGTGCGGTCCTCGGCGGATGTGGGTGAGCCGTGCCTCGCGGCGGCCGTGGGGGAGTCGCCCTCCGGGGCAGGGGTGGGGGCGCCGTTTCCGAGGAGGGCCGGGTGGGTGGCGTCCCTCTGCGGGGCTGCGGCCGTGTAGTCCCTCGCCACCTCGATCACCTGCCCGCTCACGAACGCCGACCGCGGGGAGAAGAGGAACCGCAGCGTCGAGCCGGCATCCGTCACCGTCGCCCGCGGGGCCAACCGGACCAGGGTGGCGGTCCTGCCCCTGCCCAACTCCTTGCCCAGCGAGCGGACGAAGCCCTCCAACGCCTGCTGGGCAGCGGCCTGGTGAGGGTCGTCGGCCGAGGGGCGGGCACCGAGCAGCACCACGCGCCCGCAGGGGGCGAGCGAGCGGACGAGCGGGTGCAACGCGGCGTGCACGCCGGTGAGTTCTCCCACCGTGGTGACGCCCGTGGCATCGAGGAGGACGGCGGCGAGCCGGCCGGGCCCCTCGGTGCGCTCGCGCACCACGGGCAGGCCGCAGCCGCCGAGCACCGCGCGCAGTTCCGTCTCGTCGCACCCGCGTTCGGCCTCTCCCGGGGAAGAGGCCCGGGGCGTGGCGCTCAGGTGCAGCAGCGGGCCGCCCTCCAGTACGGGACGCTCCGCGGACCAGCGGTGCAGGGGCTCGGGCCTGGGGAGGCCGAGTCGGCGCGTGAGGAGACGGCCCGGTCCTGTGCGGGTCCAACGAAGGTAGCGATCGGCCATTCCCCAACTCCTTCTGCTCACGGTAAGTTAACCAGTGAGTAAGGTTACTTTCAGGTCAGAAGTCTGGTCGAGGACGGGACCCACCGCCACCGCCGGCGCACCGCCCCATGCCACCGCGCCGCCGGGTGGGGACCGCCGTTTTCGAGCGCGCGTAGGCACAGCCCCAGTTCGCCCTCCAGGACGACGAAGGAGCCGTCGAATGACCACCACCCCGCAGCCCACCCTCATGCCGCCCCGTACCACCGTGGACGGGGACGGCAGGGTCCGCGAGGTCACGGTGGAGCCGCTGGCCCCCAGGGTGACCAGCGGGTCCCTCGCGGACATCCCGTTCACCAACGCCGCCGAGGCCCCGCGCCAGGCGGCCCTCAGCCGCAAGCGGCCCGACGGCGGTTGGGAGGAGATGTCGGCCGCCGACTTCGCGGCGGAGGTCCTCGCGATGGCGAAGGGCCTGATCGCGCTGGGCCTGCAACCCGGCGACCGGGTCGCCATCATGGCCCGTACGACGTACGAGTGGACGCTCACGGACTTCGCCGCGTGGGCCGCGGGCCTGATCACGGTGCCGGTCTACCCGACGTCGTCCGCCTCGCAGGCCCGCCACATCCTCCAGGACTCGCGGGCCCGTGCCTGCTTCGTCGAGGACGTCGACCAGACCCGGCTGCTGAGCGCGGAGCGCGGCAACCTCCCCGCCCTGGAGAACCTGTGGCAGTTCACCTCGGGCGCGGTCGGTCACGTGGTGGACGCGGGGCGCCGGGTGCCGGACGCGCTGGTGACCGAGCGGCGCCGGCAGGTGTCCCCGCAGTCGGTGGCGACCCTCATCTACACCTCGGGCACCACGGGGCCGCCGAAGGGGTGCGTGCTCACGCACGGCAACTTCTTCGCGGAGGTGGACAACGCGATCGAGCTGCTGCACCCGGTCTTCAGGTCGGTGACCTCGGTGGAGCCGTCGACGCTGCTGTTCCTGCCGCTGTCCCATGTGTTCGGGCGGATGGTGGCGATCGGCTGTCTGCGGGCCAGGGTGCGGCTCGGGCACGCGCCGAGCATCAGGACCGAGGAACTGCTGGCGGACCTGGCGGGCTTCCGGCCGACGTTCCTGCTGGGCATTCCGTACGTCTTGGAGAAGGTCTACAACACGGGCCGGGCGACGGCGGAGAAGATGGGCAGGGCCTCCTCCTTCGACCGGGGCGCCCGCATCGCCCAGCGGTACGGGGAGGCGGTGGAGGCGGCCGAGCACGGCTTCGGCGAGGGGCCCGGGTTCGGGCTGCGGGCGGCGCGCGGACTGTACGACGCGCTGATCTACCGGCGAATACGGGCGGCCCTGGGCGGCCGCTGCCGCTACGTCATCTGCGGCGGGTCCCCGCTGGGCCACCGGCTCGCCGCGTTCTTCGAGGGCGCGGGCGTGACCGTCTACGAGGGATACGGGCTGACGGAGACGACCGCGGCGACGACCGCGACCCCGCCGCTCAAGCCCCGCCTGGGCACCGTCGGCTGGCCGGTGCCGGGCACCGCGCTGCGCATCGCGGACGACGGCGAGGTGCTCATCAAGGGCGAGCACGTCTTCCGCGGCTACTGGGACGCGCGTACCGAGACGGCCGTCCCGCACCTGGACGCCGACGGGTGGATGCCCACCGGTGACCTGGGGGCGCTCGACTCGGGGGGCTACCTGAGCATCACGGGGCGGAAGAAGGACCTCATCATCACCTCGGGCGGCAAGAACCTGGCGCCCGCACCGCTGGAGGACTGGCTGCGGGCGCACCCGCTGATCAGCCAGTGCCTGGTGGTCGGCGACAACCGGCCCTACGTCGCGGCGTTGGTGACGCTGGAGCCGGACGGGCTCGCGCACTGGCAGCGGATGCACAAGAAGGAACACCTGAGCGCGGCCGAGCTGGCCGGGGACGAGACGTTGCTGCGCAACCTCCAGCAGGCCGTGGACGAGGCCAACTCGCAGGTCTCGCGGGCCGAGTCCATCCGCCGCTTCGTGGTGCTGCCCCGGGACTTCACCGAGGAGAGCGGACATCTGACGCCGTCGATGAAGCTGCGCCGCGCCGCGATCGTCCGCGACTTCGCCGCCGAGATCGACCGGCTCTACGGAGGCTGAGGCGGCAAGGTCCGCTCGGTCACCCGTTCGTCATGTCCCGGCCGGGCGGCGGTACCGTACACGGTGGTACCGGGTAGACGAAGCACCAGGCAGGACGAGTCGGGGGACGGGCACGGTACGCCTCCCTCACGTCGGGAGGAACGGCATGACGACACCCCCGCAGCCGCCGCAACAGCCCCCCGCCGGCGGGGGCTTCGGCCCGCCCCCCGCCGGAGGTTTCGGACCGGCGGGCGGCGGGCCCGGACAGCAGCCGCCCACCGGCCCCGGGCAACCGCCCGCAGGTCCCGGGCAGTCGGGCGGCGGGTTCGGGCAGCCGCCCGCCGGTCCTGGGCAGCAGGGCGCAGGGTGGGGGCAGCCGCCTGCCGCCTACGGCCCGCCGGCGGGGGGCCAGGGCGGCTTCGGGCAGCCCGGGTTCCCCGGCCCGTACGGCGGTCCCCCGCCGAACCCGCCGAACCGGAGCAACAAGATCGTCGCCATCGTGGCGGGCGCGGTGCTCGTCGTGGCGCTCGCGGTCGCCGGGACGATGCTGGCGCTGTCCGGCGACGACGACCCGCACGACAAGGCGCAGCACGGGCACTCCGAGAAGCCCGCCGACGACGCCGACCCCTCCGAGGACGCCGAGGAGCCGTCGCCGAGTCCGACCGAGTCGGACACCACGTACGAGCTGGCGTTCCCCAAGACACTGGAGAACGGCACGTACACGCTCAAGGACGACCTGAGCGACTCGGTCGACCCCGGCGCCCCGGGCCAGAAGGCCCACCTGGGCTCGTACGCCAACTCCGCCGACACCGCGCGCCTGCTCTACGGCGCGGCCACCGGCGAGGACAACGGCGATCCGGAGGGCGCCAAGGACCAGATGATGGACGGTATGGAGTCCGGGCAGATGAAGGTCGCCGTCAAGCGGCGCGACTTCACGCCCGCCGGCTCCGACGACCCGCTGACCTGCGAGGTCCTGGTCAAGTCGCAGGCGGGCCGCAAGCTGACGGTACCCGTGTGCGCCTGGAGCGACCCGGGCACCGCCGCGTACGTCGCCGACGACAGCCTGGCCACCTACTCGGTCGACCCGGACGACGTGGACCTGCAGAAGTGGGCGGACCGCGTCGACGGCATCCGGGACGAGGTGCGCAGTCCCGCGGCCGATTGACTTCGACCTCGGTTCACGTTGAAGACTCCTTCCCGTCCGGTACGGAGGAGAAGGAGTGGTCACGATGCGTGTCACGCAGATGGAGCGGTTCGGCGGCCCCGACGTCCTGCGGGCGGCCGAACTGCCCGACCCCGTCCCCGGCCCGGGGCAGGCCGTCGTCGATGTGGCGTGGGCCGACGTGCTCTTCCTGGAGACCCAGGTGAGACGCGGCGAGGGCTTCTTCACGCCGTCGCTGCCGTACGTGCCGGGCGGCGCGGTCGGCGGGCGGATCAGCGCACTCGGCCCGGACGTGGCCGCCGCCTGGCGCGGCCGCCAGGTCGTCGCCAGGACCGTTCCCGCCGCCGGTGCGCCCACCGGCGGCGGCTACGCCGAGCGTGCCCTCACCCGGATCCAGGCGGTGAGCGCCGTCCCGCAGGGCGTGGACCTGGCGCAGGCCACCGCGCTGGCGCACGACGGCCCCACCGCCGTGCGGCTCTTCGACAACGCGGTCGGCGCGGGCGCGCTGCGGCCCGGCGCCTGGGTGCTCGTGCTGGCCGCGGCCGGCGGCCTCGGGGCGCTGCTGGTGCAGTTGGCCAAGGTGGCCGGCGCGCGGGTGGCGGCCGCGGCGCGCGGCGCCCGGAAACTGACGCTGATCCGCGAGGAACTGGGTGCCGACCTGGCCGTCGACTACACGGAACCGGGCTGGACGGAGCGGGTACGTGCGGCGGCCGGCCCGCGCGGTGTCGACCTGGTGCTCGACGGTGCGGGCGGGACGCCGGGCCGCGAGGCCTTCGGGCTGACCGCGCGCGGCGCCCGCTTCTCCGCGCACGGGGCACCCGGTGGTGCCTTCACCGGCATCACCTCCCAGGCAGCCGCCGCCCGAGGGGTGACCCTGGCCGGCATCGAACAGGTCCAGCTCTCCCCGGAAGAGGCCGAGCCCCTCCTTCGACGTGCGCTCTCGCAGGTCCCGGCGGGGGAGCTGACCCCCGTGGTGGGCCAGACCTTCCCGCTGGCGGACGCGGCGCAGGCGCACGCCGCGATCGAGTCCCGCGAGGTGCTGGGCAAGACCCTGCTCCAGGGATGAGACGGCGACCCCTGCCGCCCGATCGGGCCCTCGCCGTGGCAGGACCGGTCAGGAACCGAGAAGCCCGGGCCCGGGGCCGCCTCTGATCTGCTCGGCATGGACCTCACGCTTCACACGAGCGCCCTGCCGCACGACGACCCGGACGCGTCGCTCGCCTCCTACCGCGACGTCCTCGGCTTCGAGGTCCGCAGCGACGTCGGGCAGGGCAGGATGCGCTGGATCACGGTCGGCCCGGCCGGGCAGCCCGACACGTGCATCCTGCCGGCCCCGCCGGCCGCCGAGCGGCGCATAGCGTGCTGGACATGGCCACCACGCTGGAGGGGGCCGCCATGGCGGACAGCAAGTCGTCTGCACGGACCGGCACCGGATTCACGGCCGAGGAGCGGGCCGCGATGAAGGAGCACGCGCAGGAGCAGAACAGGAGCAGAAGAGGGCGGCGGGGCGGCGCGGGGCGTCCCGGAGGGAGAAGGCGGCGGCCGAGCAGGACGTGCTCCCGGAGATCGCCGAGATGCCCGGGGCGGACCGGGTCCTGGCCGAGCGGGTGCACGCCCTCGTCCTGGCCGCCGCTCCCCAGCCGGCGCCCAGGCTCTGGTACGGGATGCCCGCGTATGCCCGAGGCCGCAAGGTCCTGTGCCACTTCCAGGGGGCACAGAAGTGCAAGACGCGGTGCGCCACGCTCGGTGTCAGCGACCAGGCCGCGCTCGACGACGGCACGGTGTGGCCGACCGCCTTCGCGCTCACGGAGCTGACCGCAGCCGACGAGGAGCGCATCAGCGCGCTCGTCAGGAAGGCGGTGGGCTGAGGGCGGAAACCGGTCCGTCCGCGGCGGGCGGCGGTCAGCGGGCGGCGGGGAGCGGGCAGCCGGTCTAGCCCGGGCAGTTGTCCGGTGGCTCACTGCCGGCGAAGCGTGCGGTGAGCCAGTCCAGTGCCGGCCTGTTGCCCGCGGCGGCGGCGCCGACGTGGTCGCGGCGGGGGAAGGACCGGAACAGCACGGCGGTGCCACGGGAACACCAGCCCGCCCGGAGGCGCTCGCCCTGCGCGTGCGGGATGATCTCGTCGGCCTCACCGTGGTAGACGAAGGCCGGCGCCGAGGGGGCCCGGGTACCGAGCGCGTCGGCGGCGATGGCGCGGCGCCACCCGGGCCCGTCGAGCGGGTTCGGGTCGGTCAGCTCCGCGAGCGTCCGGCCGCGGGCCGCGTCGAGGATCTCGCTCACGCAGGCGTCGCGGGTCAGCGACGCCAACCGCCGCCCCTGTGGCGTGAGGTAGCCGCGCAGGTGCAGCCGCGGGAAGGCGGCGTCGTGCCCGAGGAGCGACATCAGCACGAAGCCGGCGCCGGGGCCCCCGTCGCCGGACTGCAACGTCTCGGCCAGGTCCGTGGGGACGCCGCCGGCCGCGGTGCCCCTGACCTTCAGCCGGGGCGCGTACGAGGCGGCGATCTCGGCGGCCTCGGCAGCGGCCTGGCCGCCCTGCGAGTAGCCCATGATGCCGACCGGCGAGTCGAGGCCGACGCCGCGCTCGTGGGCGCCGGGCAGTCGCCGTGCCGCGCGGGCCGCGTCCAGCATGGCGGTGGCCTCGGCGCGGGCCACCGTGTAGGTGTGGTCCCCGGGGGTGCCCAGTCCCTGGTAGTCGGTGACGGCCACCGCGTACCCGCGCTCCAGCGCCGCACCGACCAGCGGCGCCTCGGCGGTCGTCCCGTCGGGGAACCCCGCCGAGGGCGCGCACCGGTCGCCCATGCCGACGGTGCCCACCGCGTAGGTGATGAGGGGGCGCGGACCGCGGCGGTCGTCGTGCGGGACGACGACCGTGCCGGAGACGACGTCGGGCCGCCCTTCGGCACCGGTGGAGCGGTAGGTGACGCGCCATGCGGAGGTGTCGGTGGAGACGCCCGGCGCGGAGCGGAAGACGGTCGGCTCGACGCCGAGCACCGTGCCGGGGCCACCGGAGGGGCGTCCCTGCGCGGGGGCTTCCCCGTACGCGGACCCGGCCGTGCTCGACAGCCCCGGTACCGCCACGAGGAGCGCCACCACCGCGGCCACCCCCCGGCGGCGTACCCGGGAAGGGACCCGCAACCGGGAGGGCACCCGGGCCGCGAACGGCACCCGGAAGCGGCCGGGTGCCCCGGCCTGCCCGCGTGCCGCCGCCGTACGGAACGACTCCATGTGCCTCTCCCAGTCCGCCGCGCCGACCGTACGACGGTACTGACGCGTCGGCGCTGCGCGCCACGGCCCGGAAGAGGGATCCTTGGCCGGGCGGCGGCGCAGGTGGCGGATCAGGAGAGTGCGGCCGGCGGGGGCGGGGCCGGGAGGGGGACCGTCAGAACGGGCGGTCGCCGACGACGGCGACCCGCTCGGCGACGCGCCGGTGCCCCATGTAGTCGAAGAGGGCGTAGTGCTGGGTGGCGCGGTTGTCCCAGAAGGCGATGTCACCCGGCTGCCAGGCGAACCGCACCTGGTACTCGGGCACATGCGCCTGGCGCACCAGCTCGCCCAGCAGCCGGTCGCTCTCGTCGCGGTCCATGCCCACGATGTGCGTGGTGAAGGACGTGTTGACGAACAGCATCTTGCGCCCCGTCTCCGGGTGGGTACGCACGACCGGGTGCTCGACCGGCGGGAACTCCGCCTGGAGCTCGGCCAGCTTCTCGGCGGAGGTGAAGCGTGCGAAGCCGGGGATGAAGTCGTGCATCGCGGTGGCGCCGTCGATGCGCTCACGCACCCGCGGCGGCAGGTTGTCGTACGCGGCGGCCATGTCCGCCCACATGGTGTGCCCGCCGATCGGCGGCACCTCGCGGAGCTGGAGCACCGCGCCCATGGCGGGCCGCTCGCGGAAGGTGACGTCGGTGTGCCAGACGTTCTCGTAGGTGGGGCGCGTGGCGCCCTGGTCGGCGGCCTTCTCGAAGCGGACGATCTCGTCGCTGGAGCCCCGTGCCAGCAGCGGGTTGGTCTCCAGCTCGCCCCAGTGGCGGGCGAAGCCGGCCTGCTGCTGCGGCGTCAGGTTCGCGCCGCGGAAGAAGAGGACCTTCCACTCCAGCAGGGCGCGGTTCAGCTCCTCGCGCAGCGCGGGGCTCAGCGGGCGGGTCAGGTCGGCACCGCGGATCTCCGCGCCGATGACGCGCGTCTGCGGGACGACCTCGATCAGTTCGTAGGGCCGCTCCTGCCAGCCCTCCGGGAAGGGCCGCAGCTCGCGGACCCCCTCGTAGAGGCCGCCCTCCGGAACGCGGGCGTCACGGAGAGTGGTGGGAGCGGGCGTGGCGGTACCAGGCGTGGTGATGCTCATGAAGGGTCCTCCAGCAGGATCCGGTCGAGGGGGTCGCCCAACGGGCGGGGGAGTTCCACGGCTTCCTCACGGAGCCGGACCCCGGCTAGAGACCGGATCGCTCGCACCCACGCCGCCAGGGGACGCCGAGGCGCCCGAGCGGGGAGGTGGAGTGCGCGACCATGAGGTCATTCTGGAAGCGCCGCCCCCGGAACGTCAACATGACCCCTGGTCGTCACCCTGCGGGGCGCCGCCCGGGGTACGGGCCTTCAGCGGTCGTACCCCGGGCGCCGGGCCGCCCTCAAGCGGGGCGCGGTACCGGTGAGATGGCGCGGCCCGCCCACGCGGGCGGCTCCTCCAGCAGGGCGGTCAGCCGCTCGCGGACCGGCTCCGGGAAGGGGGCGCTGCCCTCACCGCCGACGTGCAGCGCGAACAGCTCGCTCGTGGCGGCCGTCTGCGGGGCGCCCTCCTCGCCGGCGTACATCTCGTGCGCGAACCGCAGCTTCTTGCCGTCCACTCCCAGGACGCGCGTGCGCAGGGTGAGCGGGGTGCCCTCGTCGACCTCCGCCAGGTACCGCACATGCGCCTCGACGGTGTACAGCGAGCAGCCGGTGCGCTCCCGGTAGCCCGGACCGAGACCGACGGCGTCCATCAGGGCGTCCGTCGCGTGGCCGAAGACGAGGACGTAGAAGGCCTCGCTCATATGGCCGTTGTAGTCGATCCACTCCGGGCGGACCGTCTGCCGGAAGAGGGGCAGCGCCTCGGCCTGTGCCGTGTCGGCGTCGGTTTCCGCGGTCACTCCGCGGCCCCCTTCGGCAGCCGGCCGGTGGCGCGCAGCACGTCGATGACGCCCTGGTCCCGCTCGGCGACCAGGTCCGCGATGGTGCGGCCCTCGGCGGCCTCCTCGCAGCCCTCCACCATGGCGTCGCGCAGCGCGGTGTCCAGCTCCGGTGCCTCAAGACGGGTCCACGGCGACTTCAGCGACGGGCCGAAGTGGTCGAGCATGTGGCCCATTCCGCCTTCGCCGCCCGCCAGCGCGAACGTCAGACACGGCCCCATGAAGGCCCAGCGCAGCCCGGGACCCTCGGTGATCGAGTCGTCGATCTCCTTCACCGTGGCCTCCCCGTTGGCCACCATGTGCAGCGCCTCCCGCCACAGCGCCTCCTGGAGGCGGTTGGCGATGAAGCCGGGCACCTCACGCTGCATGGTGATCACCGACTTGCCCGCCACCTCGTAGAACTGCGAAGCCCACTCGACGGCCTCCGGGGTGGTGGCCTCGCCGCCCACCACCTCCACCAGCGGGATCAGGTACGGCGGATTGAACGGGTGCCCCACCAGCAGCCGGCCCGGGTCGCCCGCCTCCGTCTGCATGTCCGTCATCGGGTACCCGGACGTGGAGGAGGCGATCACCACCCCGGCCGG
Source organism: Streptomyces sp. CNT360 (assembly GCF_000424785.1). Taxonomy (NCBI): domain Bacteria; kingdom Bacillati; phylum Actinomycetota; class Actinomycetes; order Kitasatosporales; family Streptomycetaceae; genus Streptomyces; species Streptomyces sp. CNT360. The sequence goes on from NZ_AUKO01000034.1 coordinate 64,758, forward strand.
AGTGGCGGCATCCAGTTGCGCCAGCAGATCCCGCTTCAGCTGAAGGTTCTCCGGCGCGCTCTCCTGCACGAACTCGGCCCCGGCACAGGCCGCTTCGAGGCTGTCGGAGACGGTGAGCCGGTCCCGGGACGCCCCTTCGGCGAGCCCGAGCCGGGTGAGGGCCGGCCAGGCCGCGTCCACCAGGCGGCGCAGCTTGTGCTCCGCGTCGGGTGCCGGGTCCCAGGCGGTCACGTCGTAGCCGCGGGCCAGGAAGTGGGCGACCCAGCCGCCGCCGATGACGCCCGCGCCGATGCAGGCGATGCGGCTGACGTCGGCGGGGGCGGGGGGTGGTGCGGTGGTCATGACGAGAGGGCTCCTTGTGTGGCGTGACGAGTGCGTGGGCGCGCGGGTGCGTGGTCGCGCGCATGCGGGGCGGGGAGGGTCCGCCGAAACGGCGGCAGCCTCGGCGGGAGGGCGGGTGTCAGGCGCGGGGCTTGAGCCCGAGGCGGGAGCGGGCCTCGTCGGGGGTGGCCACCGTCGCGCCGAGGGACTCCACGATCTTGACGGCCCGCTCGACGAGCTGGCCGTTGGTCGCCTTCACGCCCCGCGCCAGGTACAGGTTGTCCTCCAGGCCGACCCGCACGTTGCCGCCGAGCAGCATCGACTGCGCCACCCACGGCATCTGCATGCGGCCCAGCGCGAACGAGGCCCACTGCGCGCCCTGGGGCAGGAAGTTGACCATCGACTGGAGCACCCCCGGGTCGGCCGGCGCGCCCCACGGGATGCCCATGCACAGCTGGAAGAGGGTCGGCTGGTCCAGCAGCCCCTCGTCCAGAAGCTGCTTGGCGAACCACAGCTGACCGGTGTCGAAGATCTCCAGCTCGGGCCGTACGCCGAGCTCCTGGATGCGCCGCGCGCCCTTGCGCAGCATCTCCGTGGTGGAGATGTAGAGCTGGTCGCCGAAGTTGAGGGAGCCGCAGTCCAGGGTGCAGATGTCGGGAAGCAGGTCCTCGACGTGCGGGAGCCGGTCGAGGCCGCCGACCAGGTCGGTGCCGTCCAGCGCGCCCTTCTCCAGCGGCTGGTCGGCGTCGAGCACCAGGTCGCCGCCCATCCCGGCGGTCAGGTTGATGACGACGTCGACGCCCGTCTCCTTCACGCGTTCGAGCACCTCGCGGTAGAGGTGCCGCTCGCGGGACGGCTTGCCGGTCTCCGGGTCGCGGACGTGGATGTGGACGACGGCCGCGCCCGCCTGTGCCGCCTCCACCGCGGAGGCGGCTATCTGCTCGGGCGTGACGGGCACGTGCGGGCTGCGCCCCACCGTGTCCCCGGCGCCGGTGAGGGCGCACGTGATGATGACGTTCTCGGTGACGGGCATGGCGATACCTCCGTAGGGACGGTGGATGGATGCAGGACGGCTGGACGGACGGTCGGTTCGGGTCGGGACAGAGGGCGACGGGCAGGCGGTGCGGCCCGCGGACGAGAGGGTCAGGGCCTCGCGGAGGGGGTTACCGACAGCTCCGTGCGGACGTGGGCGAGCAGCGCCGCGTACATGTCGTCGGGGCCGGTTCCGTCCTCCGCGCCGACGGCGCTGGCCAGCACCTGCGAGGCCAGTCCGTCGATGAGGGCGGTCAACCGCAGTGCGGCGGGCTCCGGTGCGACGTCGCGGAAGACGCCCTGGGCGGCACCGCGCCGGATGACGTCGGCGACGGTGCTGCGCCACTGCCGGTAGTAGTCCACGTGCAGGCGGCCGATGGCGGTCGAACGCGCCGCCTCGGCCCACAGGTCCAGCCACACCAGCCACTGACGGCGCTGCTGCTCGGTGCGGGGGGTCTGCAGGTCGAGGAGGCCGCGCAGTTCGGCGGCGGCGTCCTCGGCGCCCGCCTGGGCGATCCGCTCCGCACGGCTGGCGGTGTCCTCGTCCATGCACCACCGCACCGCCGCCTCCAGCAGTTCGGCTCGGCCGGGGAAGTGGTAGTGGATCGCGGCGGTGCTGGTGTCGCAGGCGGCCGCGATGTCCGCGACCCGCACGGCGTGGAACCCGTGCTCGGCGATCAACCGCACCGTCTCCCGCACGATCTGCAGCGGTCGCCCCGCTGAGGGGAGTACGGGCTCCCGCTGCGCGGCGGAAGACGGTGCGGCGCTCGGGGCGGGGGCACGGACCCCCGCGGGGGACGACAGGGCGGGGCCGCTCCCGCCGGGGAAGGGCCCGACAGGGCCGGCCGCCGCCCGCATGTCCGGGGCGGCACCGCCACCGGACCCGAGCAGCCAGCCGGCGTCGACCTCGCCCGCGTCGGCGATCCGCGCCAGCTCCGCGACGGTGAACCGGCGGGTACCGCCCAGGGAGCGCGACAGCTTGGAGGGGTCCATGACGATCCGCCGGGCGAACTCCCGTTGGGTGCACCCGGCGGCCTCGACGACCTTCCGGACCCGCTCGGCGACCTCGCCCGCGCTGTCCTCGATCCTGTCGCCCGCTGTGTGCCGCATGCCCGCCACCGTACGGCCACGTTGAGATAACCGCAATGCACGGGTACCCGCTTTGTGGTGCTCCGTCCGCAAAAGTGCGCGCCATTCGCCTTCGTTGCGGTCCCTGACTGACGCATCAGTCAGGGACCGCAACGTGGCGGGGCGGTGCGCCCTCCGCCGCCCCGCCTGCGCCCCTGCGGGCCCGCGCCGGGCGGCGGCTCACTCGGCGTAGCGCCCCGCGAGTGCGGTGACCGCCTCGGTCATGGCGGTGCGCAGCGCAGGCGGGCCCAGGACCTCGGCCTCCGCGCCCAGACTGAGCAGATCGCCGACGGCGACCGGCTGGGACTCGACGTCCAGGTCGGTCTCCACCCAGCCGGCTTCGTCGGGTGGGCCCGCCCGGTCGAGGGCGCGTACGCCCGGGGCGCCGAACCTGGCGGGGAGCAGCCGCTGGGCCTGCGGGGAGAGGCGTACCCGGGCGGCGTCCTGACGCAGCCACGACTCCAGGCGGCTGGTCGCGGCGTCCCAGTAGGCGGCCAGGTCGAACCCGGTGGGGCGCTCGAAGGTCCCGCCGCACTCGACGACGTCCTCGAACCGGGAGAGGCGGTAGGTGCGGACGGCGCCGTCGGCCTGGGCGACGGCGTACCAGATGCCGGCCTTCAGCACGATGCCCAGCGGGCGCAGTTCGCGCTGCACCTCGCCCCGCCAGCGCCGGTAGCGCACCCGCAGCACGCGCTGCTCCCACACGGCGCGTGCGACCTGCGGCAGGCGGGGCACCGGGTCGGCGTCCCGGAACCAGCCGGGGGCGTCGAGGTGGAAGCGGTCCTGCACGCGTCGGCTGTGCTCGGCGAGGCCGGCGGGCAGCGCGGCGCGGACCTTGAGCTGGGCGGTGGTCAGGACGGCGCCGATGCCCAGCTCCTCGGCGGCGCCCGGCAGGCCGGACAGGAAGAGGGAGCCGGCCTCGGTGCCGGTCAGCCCGGTGAGCCGGGTGCGGTAGCCGTCCATGAGGCGGTAGCCCCCGGCGGGGCCGCGGTCGGCGTAGACGGGCACGCCGGAGGCGGCGAGCGCGTCGATGTCGCGGTAGACGGTGCGGACGCAGACGTCGAGGGCGGCGGCGAGCGCGGGCGCCGTCATGCGGCCGCGGTTCTGCAGGAGCAGGAGCAGGGACAGGAGCCGGTCGGCGCGCATGGCGCACATTCTCGCCGCCGGGCGACGCGGGCGGCCCGCCGGTACCTGGCGGAAAACGGCTCGCCGGTACCTGGCAGAAGGTGTCAGGTACCGGCGTCAGGATGCCGTCAGGCGGCTGCCCAGGCGGCGGCCGTCACCGTCCGACCGCTCGACGAAAGGGCTCTCCATGGCTTCGCGTACGTCTGCTGCCTCCTCCACCACCACGGCCACGTTCACCGGCGTCTCCTGGGACGAGAAGGACGTGCGGACCACGGAAGGGCCCCGGCTGGCCCGGGCGTCGGTCGTCAACGACTACACCGGCGGCATCGAGGCGAGGGGCACCGCCTGCGAGTACGTGCTCACCTACGTGACGGAGACGACGGGTGTCTTCACCGGCACGGAAGTGCTGACCGGCTCGGTCGGCGGCCGCGCCGGCACGTTCGCCCTCGCCCAGCAGGGCACCTTCGACGAGGAGGGCGTCATCCGCTGCACGGTCGAGGTGGTGGCGGGTTCGGGCACCGGAGCCCTCACCGGTCTGACCGGTGAGGGCTCCTACGTGGTGCGGCCGGGGGAGAAGGAGGTGGCGGTCCCGTTCACCTGCACCGTGGGCTGAGGCCCGCCTCCGGCCCCGGGGGGAGCCCCGGGGCCGGAGGCGGGCCCTGGACGGAATCTGCGCCGGTCCGCGCCCGCCGGTCTACGCCGGTGTCGGGGCCTCGCTCTTGCCCGTGCTGCTGGGGGCGGGGGAGTCCTTTCCCGTACCGCCCTGCTCCTGGGGCATCTTCAAGAGCAGGGTCAGCACCAGCGCCACCAGGTACAGGGCCAGGAAGACGATGGTCACGCCGCCGGCGCCGACCAGCGGCAGGAAGAGGGAGGCGACGGCGGGGCCGACGAAGGTGGCGCCGCCCGCGCCCAGGTTGAGCAGGGCCATGGCCCCGCCCTTGTTCTCGGGCGCCATGTTGGGGATCAGCGCGGAGATCGGCACGAAGCCCGCGAGGGTGGCGCCGTAGAGCATGCCGGCCAGGACGGCGACCCAGTAGTAGTCGGGGCCCAGCCAGGTGGGCACGAAGTAGAGCACCGTGACGCTGATGGCGCAGCCGAGGGCGCCGAAGGTGGCGATGGTGGTCCGCCAGCCGATCTTGTCGGAGAGGGCGCCGAAGATGAGGTTGAAGAAGATGTTGGTGCCGTAGATGATCGCCAGTAGCTGCAGCCACTTGTCGGTGCCGAAGCCGACGTCGTCGGAGAAGATCCGCGGCAGGTAGACGAGCATGCCGAACTCGGGCGCCGTGTTGATGACCCGCACCAGACAGCCGACCAGGACGCGCGGGTGGGTCCACACGATGGAGACGCTGTTGTAGAGGGACTGTCCCGTGGTGACGCCGGGTTCGGCCAGCCGGTCGCCGCCCTCCCGCTTCTTGGCGCCGACCAGGGCGATGGCGCCGCCGATCAGGATGAGGCCGAGGGCCGACCACAGGGTGCCCATCTCGCCGATCTGCGGAATGGTGAAGCTGGACCACAGGGAGCCGAGGGTGGGCAGGCCGCCGGTGAAGGCGAAGTAGAACCAGCCGACCGCGGTGCCCAGCCGTGCCGTCGGCGCGCTGCCGGTGATCCACACCAGGAAGCCGAAGGCGAAGAGCGGGTAGCCCAGGCCGCGGATGCCGTAGAAGAGCAGCATCATCGGGTAGTTCTCGGTGCCGAGCGCGAACAGCAGGTAGAGCGCGTCGAAGACGGCCCAGATGCCCAGCCCTGCCCACATCACCTTCCGCGGCCCCCACACCTGGGAGAGCGCGCCGGAGAACCAGGAGGCCAGCATCACGGCGACGCCGTAGACGGTGATGACGTAGCCGGCCTTCACGTCGGTGCCGGCGCCGTGGTCGGCCATGTACGGGGAGATGAAGCCGCTCTCGACGCCGTCGCCGACCATGAACAGCAGGACGCCGATGTACCCGTAGACCAGCGGTTTCGGCAGCCCTATGCGATCGAGCAGCCCTGCGTCGGGCACACGCGTCGCTGCATCCGTCATCGGGGGGCCTCCGCTCTGAGGTAACCAGTTGGTGCACCGCAGATCCTCAGCCCAGCCGCGAAAAATATCAAGAGGGATGTTAAAGATAACGGTAATCTCTGCTACCGCGGTGCCCGGCGGCGCGTCACGCCGTCACCACCCGGACCTCCGTCAGCTTCCGCATCTCGGCCACCGGCCCGTCCTCGACCGGCCCGGTGAGCACCACGTGGTCGAACGCCTCCACCGGATCCAGCCGGTGCAGCGCGCTGCGCCCCACCTTGCTGTGGTCCATCAGCAGCGCGCTCACCGACCCCGCCTGGCGCATGGCCCGCTTGACCGCGACGATCTCCTGCTCCTGGTGGTAGGTCATGGTGCCCGTCATGGCCGAGGTGGAGACCAGGGTGAGGTCCACGGAGAAGCTCTTGATCATCTCCAGCGCCGACAGGCCGATCCACGAGTCGTGGGTGCGCGAGTACTCGCCGCCGATCCCGATCAGCCGGATGTCCTCGGCGGCCCGCAGCTCCTCGGTGATCAGCCGGTAGTTGGTGACCACCGTCAACGGCCCCACCTGCGGCAACAACGTGGCCAGCGCCAGCGCGGTGGTCGAGTCGTCGAGCATCAGCGACATGCCGGGGGCCACGAAGTCGAGCGCGGCGCGGGCCAGCGCGTCCTTCTCGCCGGTGTGCGTGTGCAGCCGGAAGTCGGAGCTGGACTCGAAGACGGTGGAGGGCTGCGCCGAGACGCCGCCGTGGTACTTGCGCAGGATGCCGCGGTCGGCCAGCTCGGCGATGTCGCGGTGCACCGTCATCACGCTGACGCCGGTCAGTTCGGTCAGCTCCGCCACCGACGCGTCGCCCTTGCCCAGCACGTGGTCGACGATCTGCTGCTGACGCTGTTGGCGCGTCGCGCGCGCTGCTCCCTGGGCGGTCATACGACCCATCCTGCACCCGCCGTCACGCCCGTCGGCCCCCGGACCGCCCCGAGCCTCACAGAACCACTGGGACGCGTATCAGGTCACAAGTGACAGATAACAAGACCGGTGTTAATTTGCTGGGAGCCGAATGTGAGGAGTTCCGGCCGTGGCCGAGGCAGTGGTGTTTGACATGGACGGAGTGCTCGTCGAGAGCGAGCACCTCTGGGAGCGGCTGTGGACCGCCTTCGCAGCCGAACGCGGCAAACAGTGGGGCCCGGAGCAGACCAAGAGCTGCCAGGGCATGAGCGCCCCCGAGTGGGCCGCCTTCCTCACCGAGTTCGCCGGGGCTGGCGACAGCGCCGCCGACACCGAGCGCACCGTCGTGGACGGCATGATCAAGGCGCTGGAGGACTGCGAGATCGAGCTGCTGACCGGCGCCCGGCAGATGATCACCGACGCCGCGGCCCGCGGGCCCATCGCGCTGGCCTCGTCCGCGCCCCGCCGCGTCATCGACGCCGTGCTGACGCACCACGGGGTGGCCCAGGACTTCCGCGCCACCGTCTCCAGCGCCGAGGTGCCGCGCGGCAAGCCCAGCCCCGACGTGTACCTGGCGGCCGCCGACAAGCTCGGCGTCCCCGCGACCGACTGCCTGGCCGTCGAGGACTCCAGCAACGGGCTGCGCGCCGCGGCCGCCGCCGGGATGACGGTCGTCGCCATCCCCAACCCCGGCTACCCGCCCGCCGAGGACGCGCTGGCCGGCGCCGCCTACTGTGCCACCGACCACGACGCGGTCCGCCGCTACCTGCTCAGCAAGCTCACGGAAAAGGAGGGGGAGCGCGCATGACCGCCCCCGTCACCGTCCTGGCCTCCGGCGACCACTTCATCGCCCCGCAGCTGTTCGTCGACGCGCTGCAGGCCGCCGCGCCCGACGCCGAGCTGTCCTTCCGTACCCAGACCACGCCCTGGCCGCACACCCCCTTCGGCCCCGTCGGCAACGTCAAGGAGGCCAGCGGCACCGAGGACGAGCTGCTGGAGGCCCTCGGCGACGCTTCGATCGCCCTCGCCCAGATGGCGCCGTTCACCGACCGCGTCATCCGTGAGGCCCCGCACCTCAAGCTGATCGCGGTCGCCCGCGGCGGACCCGTCAACGTGGATGTCGAGGCCGCCACCCGCGCCGGCATCCCGGTCACCTTCACCCCGGGCCGCAACGCCGCCGCAGCGGCCGAGTTCGCGCTCGGCCTGATGCTGGCAGCGCTGCGCCGCATCCCCGCCTCCGACGCGGAGCTGAAGAAGGGCACCTGGCGCGGCGACTACTACGCCATCGACAACGCCGGCATCGAACTGGACGGCACCACCGTCGGACTCGTCGGCTACGGCGCCATCGGCTCCATCGTCGCCCGCGTGCTGCGCGCCTTCGGCTCCCGCGTACTGGTCGCCGACCCCTACACCGACCCGGCCAAGGCGGCGGCCGACGGCGTGGAACTCGTCGCCCTGGACGACCTGCTGCGCCGCAGCTCCGTCGTCAGCCTGCACGCCCGCGTCACCCCCGAGACGCGGCACATGCTGCACGCGGACAACCTCAAGCTGCTCCCGCGGGGCGCCGTCCTCGTCAACTCCGCGCGCGGCGAGCTGATGGACTACGCGCCGCTGCCCGACATGCTCCGCAGCGGCCACCTGGGCGGGCTCGCCCTCGACGTGTACGACGTCGAACCGCCGCCCGCCGACTGGCCGCTGCACTCGGCACCCAACGTCATCACCACCCCGCACCTGGCAGGCGCCACCCGGCAGACCGCCGACCGGGCCGCCGCCATCACCGCGGCTCAGGCCGCCGCCCACCTGCGCGGTGAGCGCCCGGAGTTCGTCGTCAACCCGCAGACCCTCGACGGAGGACGGTAGCCATGATCGTCGGGGTCGACGTCGGCACCTCGGTCACCAAGGCCCAGCTCCTCACCCGGGACGGGCGCACCGGGCCCGCGCACGAGGCCCGCAGCACCCTCTACACGCTGCCGGGCAACCGCGTCGAACAGGACATGGACGAGGTCATCGGCACGGTCGTCACCGTCGTGCGGGCCGCCGTCGCCGACGCCGCACAGCTCGCCCCGGACGAACCCGTCGAGGCCCTCGCCCTGACCGGCCAGGGCGACGGCTTGTGGCTGCGCGACGCGCGCGGCCGGCCCGTCGGCCGCGCCCTGTCCTGGATGGACGGGCGCGCCGCCCCCGAACTCGACCGGTGGACGGCGGACGGCACCACGGCCGCCGTCCACCGCCGCACCGGCGCCGGCATGTTCCCCGGATCCGCCGGCCCCCTCCTCGCCCACCTCGCCGCACACGAGCCCGACCGGCTCGCGGCCGCCGAGACCGCCGGCTACTGCGTGGACGCCATCGCCCAGCGCTTCACCGGCGAACGCACCGTCGACGCCTCGGACGCCTCCGTCCCCTTCCTGGACGTCGCCTCCCGCAGCTACGACGACGAGGCACTGGACCTGTGCGGGCTGGGGGACCACCGGCGCCTGCTCGCCGACCCCGCCCCGCCCGGCACCCTCTTCGGGCTGCTGCCCAAGGTCGCCGCCGAACTCGGCCTCCCCGCCGGACTGCCCGTCAGCGCGGGCCCGTTCGACATCCCCGCCTGCGGACTCGGCTCCGGCCTGGCACAGGTCGGCCAGGGCCACCTCATCATCGGCACCACCCTGGCCTGCCAGGTCCTGTCCGACGACCCCGCCCCCGCCCCCGGCGAGCCCGCCGGAATGGTGCTCGCCACCCCCTTCGCCGACCGCTACCTGCGCGTCATGCCCGCCATGATCGGCACCGCCGGTCTGGACTGGCTGCTCGGCATGCTCGGCGTCCGCATCGAGGAACTCGACGCCCTCCTGGCCCAGTCCCCGTACGGAGCCGGTGGCGTCACCGCCCTGCCCTTCCTCTCCTCCAGCGGCGAGCGGGCCCCCTTCGTCGACGCCCGTGCCCGCGGGCGCCTCGACGGACTCTCCCCCCTCACGGGCCGCGCCGACCTGGTCCGCGCCCTGTGCGAGTCCGTCGCCTACTCGGCCCGCCACTGTTTGGAATCCCTCGGCGTCACCCGGGAGATCACCGCCTGCGGCGGCGGCACCCGCTCCGGCGAGTGGGGCCGCATCTTCGCCGGCGTCCTCGGCCGCGACGTCCACATCCGCGAGGACGCGGTCGGCATCCGCGGTGCCGCCCGCGTCGCCTGGAACGCCCTCGGCACCACCCCCGAGACACCCCCGCCCCCCTCCCGCACGGCCCGCGCCGACCCCGACGCGGTCACCTTCTACGAAGACGGCTACCAGACCTACCTCGCCACCCTGGAAACAGCCCGCCGGTCCTGGTGACCCGCCAACCCACCCCCGACCCGCGCGAAAGCCGCCGGACGTACCGAGGTGGTCTTCCCCCGGGGCGTTCCCGCGAAGTGAACGGGCTGGAGCTCTTGCGGAAGGGGGCTCCTAGGGGGCGAAGCCCCCAACACCGAAGGAGCAACTCATGACGCGGATATACAACGACCCCTCCCGCTTCACCACCGACATGGTGCACGGCTTCACCGCCGCCCACCCGGACCACGTCCGCCCCGCCCCCGACGCCGCAGGCGTCATCCGCGCCACCCCGCCACCCCACCCCAAGGTGGCCGTCCTCACCGGGGGCGGCTCCGGCCACTACCCCGCCTTCTGCGGTGTCGTCGGCCCCGGCTTCGCCGACGGCTCCGTCATCGGCAACATCTTCACCTCCCCCTCCGCAGCCCAGGCGTACTCCGTCGCGACGGAGGCCCACTCCGGCGCCGGGGTCCTGTTCATGTTCGGCAACTACGCGGGCGACGTCATGAACTTCGGACAGGCCGCCCAGCGCCTGACCGCGGACGGCATACCCGCCCGGTGCTTCGCCGTCACCGACGACATCGCCAGCGCACCCGCCGCCGAAGCGGCGAAACGCCGCGGCATCGCGGGCGGCTTCACCGTCTACAAGACGGCCTCCGCCGCGGCCGAGGAGGGCGCCTCCCTCGACGAGGTCGTCCGCGTCGCCGACCGCACCAACGCGCGCACCCGCTCCCTGGGCGTGGCCTTCGCCGGCTGCACCCTCCCCGGCAGTGACGAGCCGCTGTTCACCGTGGAGAAGGGCAAGCTGGCCCTCGGCCTGGGCATCCACGGCGAACCCGGCGTCAGCGAGAGCAGACTGACGACGGCGGACGAGCTGGCCCGCACCCTGGTGGAGGGCCTGCTGGCCGAACGCCCCGCCGAGGCCGCCCAGGACCACCGGGTGGCCGTCCTCCTCAACGGGCTGGGCGCCACCAAGTACGAGGAGCTGTACGTCCTGTGGGCGTCGGTCTCCCGCCTGCTCACGGAGGCAGGACTGGAACCCGTCCGCCCCGAGGTGGGCGAACTGGTCACCTCGCTCGACATGGCGGGCTGCTCCTTGACCGTCACCTGGCTCGACGACGCACTCGAACGCCTCTGGCTGGCCCCGGCCGACACCCCGGCGTTCCGCCGCGGAAGCCCCGCGCACAGCGCGCCCGCCAGGACGACAGCCGCCACCACGGCCGCGAAACCGACCACGAGCACCTCGGCGACCACCGCCCCCACCACCGAGAAGGCGCAGGGCGAGGCCCTCACCGCTCTCGCCACCACCGTGGAGGCCCTCCGCGCCGCCCACACCCTCCTCCACGACCAGGAGGAGGCCCTGGGCCGGCTCGACGCCGTCGCCGGCGACGGCGACCACGGCCGCGGCATGTGCAAGGGCGTGGACGCGGCACTGGCCGCAGCCGAACAGGAACAGCAGCGCGGCACGTCCCCCGCCGGACTGCTGGCCGCCGCCGGCGACGCCTGGGCCGCCGACGCGGGCGGCACCTCGGGAGCGCTGTGGGGCGCGGGACTACGCGCCTTCGGCTCCGCGCTGCCCGCCGACCGCGCCCCCGGGGCCGCCGACGTGGCAGCCGGCGCGCGGGCCGCGCTGGAGGCGGTCACCTCGCTGGGCAAGGCGGAGCCCGGCGACAAGACGCTGGTCGACGCGCTGGCACCGTTCGTGACCGTCCTCACCGAGCGCATCGAGGCGGGCACCGCCCTCGCCGAGGCCCTCACCGCCGCCGCCGGGGCGGCTCACGAGGCGGCCGAGGCGACCGCCGGGCTGCGCCCCAAGCTGGGCCGGGCCCGCCCGCTGGCCGAACGCAGCCTCGGTACCCCGGACCCGGGCGCCACCTCGCTGGCCATGGTCCTGACCACGGTCGTCCCCCGGGCCTGACCCGCCACGGAAGGCAGCCCCTCCCACCCCTCGTCCCAGGAGGACCGCACCATGAGCACATCCCCCACCGCCACCGCACCCCGGCCGTTCCGGGTCGTCGTCGGCTGTGACGACGCCGGCCTCGACTACAAGGAGGCCCTCAAGAAGGACCTCGAAGGGGACGCCCGCGTCGCGGAGGTGACCGATGTCGGGGTCGGCGCGGACGAGCACACCGCCTACCCGCACGTCGCCGTCGAGGCGGCCCGCCGTGTCGCCGAGGGGGAGGCCGACCGGGCGCTGCTCGTCTGCGGCACCGGTCTGGGCGTCGCCATCAGCGCCAACAAGGTGCCCGGCATCCGCGCGGTGACCGCGCACGACAGCTACTCCGTGCAGCGCTCCGTCCTCAGCAACAACGCACAGGTGCTCTGCTTCGGGCAGCGCGTCATCGGCCTGGAGCTGGCCCGCACGCTGGCGGCCGAGTGGCTGGACCACCGGTTCGACGAGAGCTCGGCGTCCGCCCGCAAGGTCGCCGCGATCACCGACTACGAGCAGCAGAGCTGCTGACACCCGGCGGCCCCGGGCCACCCCGGCCCGGGGCCGCACACAGGCAGCAGCAAAGGCAGGAGCCCCCGCCGACGGCGGGGGCTCCTTGGGGTACTGCGTGTGTAGCAGGGACCTACTGCGCGGTGACGTTCTCCGCCTGCGGGCCCTTGGGCCCCTGGGTCACGTCGAACGTCACCGTCTGGTTCTCCTCCAGAGAGCGGAACCCGGATGCGTTGATAGCGGAGTAGTGAACGAAGACATCGGGACCGTCACCGTCCTGGGCGATGAAGCCATAGCCCTTTTCGGCGTTGAACCACTTCACGGTTCCGGTAGCCATAAGCCCTCCTTGGGCCTATAAGGGTGTCCCTGCTCCCAGAACCCACAAGGAAGTCTGAAAACGACGAGAGCCTGCGGTCACATGCTCCGCAGGCTCTGTACTGCAAGGGAAACCAAACTGCAACTTGCAGCGAGCCTAGCACGGTGGGCACCGGCGACGGAAGGGTCGAAGATCGCGTTCCGGAAGGCCCGTCGTCCCTGCTCGGGGACCCCGCTCGGCGGGGGACAGACCGGGGCGTACTCTCCGGAGAGTGACTGCTAATCCGGCTGATTCCAGGGATGTGCGCACCCGCCCCCGCGTCGCGCACATCCAGTTCCTCAACTGTCTTCCGCTGTACTGGGGCCTGGTCCACACGCACACCCTGCTGGACCTCGACCTGACCAGGGACACCCCCGAGAAGCTCAGCGAGATGATCATCGACGGGCGGCTCGACATGGGCCCCGTCACCCTCGTGGAGTTCCTGCGGAACGCCGACGACCTGGTGGCGATGCCCGACATCGCGGTCGGCTGCGACGGCGACGTCATGTCGTGCGAGATCGTCTCCAGGGTCCCGCTCGACCAGCTCGACGGCGCCCGGGTCGCCCTGGGCTCGACCTCGCGCACCTCTGTGCGGCTCGCCCAACTGCTGCTGGCCGAGCGCTACGGCGTCCAGCCGGACTACTACACCAGCGAGCCCGACCTCGAACGGATGATGAAGGAGGCCGACGCGGCCGTCGTCATCGGTGACGTGGGGCTTCGCGCCTACCTCCACCAGGTGCCGGAGGAGGGCCTCCAGGTGCACGACCTGGGGCGGTTGTGGAAGGAGTGGACGGGCCTGCCGTTCGTCTTCGCCGTCTGGGCCGTGCGCCGCGACTTCCTGGAGCGGTCGCCCGAGACCGTCCACGAGACGCACCGCGCCTTCCTGGCCTCCCGGGACCTGGCCATGGAGCAGGTCGACCAGGTCGCCCAGCACGCGGCGCGCTACGAGACCTTCGACCCCAAGGTGCTGGAGAAGTACTTCACCACCCTCGACTTCCGCTTCGGTACGCGCCAGCTCGAAGGAGTCGCGGAGTTCGCCCGGCGCACCGGGGCCACCACGGGGTTCCCCCGGGACGTCCGCGTGGACCTGCTGCGCCCCTGACCCCTTCCGGATCGCCCGGACCCGCTCCCGGCCGCCCCGCGTGGGCAGCCGCACCGCATCGGCCTGCCCCTAAGCTGGTGGCGCCGGAGAGGGGCCCGGGAGGGAAGAAGGTGGGGGACGGAGCATGCAGCCGCTGGAGCCGGAGGACCCGCGGACGTTGGGGGAGTACCGCCTGCTGCGCCGGCTGGGCGCGGGCGGCATGGGCCGCGTGTACCTGGCCCGCTCGGGCAGCGGCCGCACCGTCGCCGTGAAGGTCGTCCACCCGCACCACGCGGTGGACGACCAGTTCCGTCACCGCTTCCGGCGCGAGGTGGCCTCGGCGCAGCGGGTCGGCGGGGAGTGGACGGCGCCCGTGCTGGACGCCGAGACCGACGGACCGGTGCCCTGGGTGGCCACCGGCTACGTCGCGGGGCCGTCCCTGGCGCAGGCGGTCGCCGAGCACGGGCCGCTGCCGGAGGCGGCCGTACGGGCCATGGGCGCCCGGCTGGGTGAGGCGCTGCGCCATGTGCACGGGCTGGGGCTGGTGCACCGCGACGTGAAGCCGTCGAACGTGCTGCTGACCCTCGACGGGCCGCGGCTGATCGACTTCGGCATCGCCCGCGCGACGGAGGGCACGGCCTCCCTCACCTCGACCGGCGTCTCGGTCGGTTCCCCCGGCTACATGGCGCCCGAGCAGATCCTCGGCCAGGACGTCACCGGTGCCGCCGACGTCTTCGCGCTCGGCGCGGTCCTGGCGTACGCGGCGTCCGGCCGGGCCCCCTTTCCCGGCGACAGCTCCGCAGCGCTGCTCTACCACGTCGTCCACGGCGAACCGCAGCTCGAAGGGGTGCCCGACGGGCTGCGTGGGACGGTCGCCCGCGCCCTGGCCAAGGACCCGGAGCAGCGCTGCGGCGTCGACGCGCTCGTGACGGAGCTGGCCGGCTCGCAGGAGGGCGCCGGGGACGGCATGCTCGCGGCCCGCGGTGGCCGGCTGCCCGCGCCGCTGGTGGAGCAGATCAGCAGGCTCGCCGTGCAACTGCTGGAGCTGGAGCCGGAGGTGCCGCAGGGTTCGGGGCCTGTCCCCTTCACGGCACCGGCGTACGGCCCGGACGCGGCCACCCCGCCCCCGGGGGTCCCGCCGGGCGCCCCCGGGTTCGGGCCGCCCGACCCCTCGTACACGCGGGACAGCCCCGGCCTCCCCGCCGCCCCCGTCGGCGCCACGAGCGACGGCCGTGCGGACGGTGTCGGCGACGGCAGCGGCGGTGGTGTCAGCGACGGCAGCGCCGGTGTCGGCAACGGTGCGGACGGTTCCGGGCCGGCGCCGCGACGGGGCGGCTGGACGTGGCGGGGCCGCCGCCTGAGCTGCACGGTGGTCCTGTCGGTCGCCTGCCTGGTCGCCGCGGCGCTGCTCTTCGCGCCGCTGCGCGGCCTGCTCCCCGGTACGGGCGGCGGCCACGACAACAGCGCCGACCCGCCGCCCGCCACCCACCGGCCCAGCGCCTCCGCGAACGGCGGGGGATCCGGTGGCGACGACGGCGGCAAGGGCGACGACGGCGCGGGCGGCGGTGACCAGGAGCCGGGCGGCGACACCGTGCCCAAGGGCTTCCTCGGCAAGTGGCGCGGCGACCTCTACTCCGAGCGCGGCATCCCCGTGGGCACCCTGACCCTCACCATCGAGGAGGGCGGCGAGGGCGACACCGTGGCCAGCGGCTCCGCCGAACTGGCCGGGACCGAGTGCGCCTCGAAGTGGACCCTCGTCTCCGCGTCCGGTTCCCGCATGGTGGGGGACGCCTCCGGCAGCAAGCCCAGCTCTGCGCTGTGCGCACCGGGCGGCACCCACGAGGAGTTCACACTGCGCAAGGACGGCCGGCTGCGCCTCCAGACGCACGGCGACGGCAACGGGGACGCCGCAGGGACACTCCGCAAGATCGGCTGAGAAGGCCTGGCGTAGGCTGGTCGGGCGCTGCTGTGCTGCGGTAAGCGGCGGGATGTATCGGAATGTGCGAGACGAGCGACCTTTGGAGGGACGCCACGGTGACAGCGCACGTGTCGGAAGCCGACCTGCTCTCCGTCCTCGACCGTGCCGCCGCCGGCGGCCGGGTCACCCCCCAGGAGGCGCTCGACCTCTACCGCGACGCGCCCCTGCACGCGCTGGGCGCCGCCGCCGACGCGGTGCGCCGCCGCCGGTACGCGGGGACCGAGCACATCGCCACGTACATCATCGAGCGGAACATCAACTACACGAACTCGTGCGTGACCGCATGCAAGTTCTGCGCCTTCTACGCCTCGCCCAAGAGTGACAAGGTGTGGATCCGCGACCTGGACGACATCCTGCGCCGCTGCGCCGAGACGGTGGAGCTGGGCGGCACCCAGATCATGTTCCAGGGCGGCCACCACCCCGACTTCGGCGTGGAGTACTACGAGGAGCACTTCGCCGCCATCAAGAAGGCGTTCCCGCAGTTGGTGATCCACTCCCTCGGCGCCAGCGAGGTGGAGCACATGGCGCGGATCTCCGGGGTGACCCCGAAGGAGGCGATCGAGCGCATCCACGCCGCCGGCCTGGACTCCTTCGCAGGCGCGGGTGCCGAGCTGTTGCCCGCCCGGCCCCGGAAGGCGATCGCGCCGCTCAAGGAGTCGGGCGAGCGCTGGCTGGAGATCATGGAGATCGCCCACAACCTCGGTGTGGAATCCACCTCCACGATGCTGATGGGCACCGGTGAGACCAACGCGGAGCGGATCGAGCACCTGCGGATGATCCGGGACGTGCAGGACCGCACGGGCGGCTTCCGCGCGTTCATCCCGTACACGTACCAGCCCGAGAACAACCACCTGAAGGGGCAGACGCAGGCGACGATCTTCGAGTACCTGCGCATGATCGCCATCGCGCGGATCTTCCTCGACAACGTCGCCCACATCCAGGGTTCCTGGCTGACCACGGGCAAGGACGTCGGCCAGCTCTCGCTGCACTACGGCGCCGACGACCTCGGCTCGGTGATGCTGGAGGAGAACGTCGTCTCCTCGGCGGGCGCCCGGCACCGCTCCAACCGGATGGAGCTGATCGAGCTCATCCGCGAGGCGGGCCGTGTCCCGGCGCAGCGCGCCACCACGTACGAGCACCTGGTCGTCCACGACGACCCGGCGAACGACCCGGTGGACGACAAGGTCGTCTCCCACCTGTCCTCCACCGCCATCGAGGGGGGCACCGCCCACCCCGAGCTGGCCCTGATCGACGCCAACTGACCGACGCCGACCGGTCGCCGCCAACTGACCGACGTCAACTGGTCGCCGCCGGCCGGCCGATGCCGGCCGGTCGACGCGGACCGGACGCCCGCCGGCTCGAGCACGGACGAGAGACGAGACGTGACCCGCGCATCCCTGGAGAAGAAGCCGCACGAGGTCGCCGCCATGTTCGACGACGTGGCGGCCAGGTACGACCTCACCAACGACGTGCTCTCCCTCGGCCAGACCCGGCTGTGGCGGCGCGCCGTCGCCGACGCCGTCGGCGCGCGCCCCGGTGAGCGGGTGCTCGACCTCGCTGCGGGTACGGCCACCTCGTCGCTGCCGTTCGTCGAGGCGGGCGCCTTCACGGTGCCGTGCGACTTCTCGCTCGGCATGCTGCGCGAGGGCAAGCAGCGGCACTCCTGGATGCCGTTCACCGCCGGGGACGCGACCCGGCTGCCTTTCGCCGACGGCGCGTTCGACGCGGTGACCATCTCCTTCGGGCTGCGCAACGTCAGCGACGTGGACGCGGCCCTGGCGGAGATGCACCGGGTCACCAAGCCGGGCGGCCGGGTGCTGGTGTGCGAGTTCAGCCACCCCACGTGGACGCCGCTGCGGACCGCCTACACCGAGTACCTGATGCGGGCCCTGCCGCCGGTCGCCAGGCGGGTCAGCAGCAGCCCCGACGCGTACGTCTACCTCGCCGAGACCATCCGCGCGTGGCCCGACCAGCCCGCGCTGGCCGCCCGGCTCCAGGAAGCGGGCTGGACGCGGGTGGCGTGGCGGAACCTGACGGGCGGCATCGTCGCCCTGCACCGGGGGTACCGGGCCCGGTCCTGACGGGGCGTCGGGCGCGGTCGGGCCGGGCTGGTTGCGCTTGAGTAAAAGCCCTTTCCCCGGGGGGTGTTCGCGGGGAACCATGGCTGTGCAATCCGTGTCTGTCCGCACACACGCGGTGCTGCGCGCGCCGCTTCGCCGTCCCCGGAACGCATCGGAGCGTCATGTCGTCCCCGCCGTCGTCGACCTGCCCGCAGTGCGGTACCGCTGCACCGGCCGGTGCCAAGTTCTGCATGTCCTGCGGCGCCCCGGCCGCCCCCGCCACTCCCGCGGCGTCCGGGCCCGCCGCCCCCGCGGCGTCCGCGCCTGAACCGCCGTCGGCGCCTCCGTCCGTCCCGCCTCCGGCGTCTGGGCCTGCCGATGCTGGGGTGTCCGGGCTTGAGCCGCCATTGGTGCCTCCGTCTGCCTCGCCTCCGGCGTCTGGGCCTGCC
>NZ_KE384249.1:0-46116 GCF_000424785.1 Streptomyces sp. CNT360
CCGGCGCTCCCCGTCCTGTGGAGTGCGTTACGGAAGGTTCGATGCACCCTCGGCAGCAGGAGTTCACGAGGGCATGTCCGGAGCATGTAACAGCCACCGATCCGACGTACGACGGCCCCGGCACCGCGAGGGTGCCGGGGCCGACGTGGGAAGCGCGCTCGGTTACGCGGAGTCCCCCGCGAAACCGATGAAGCGCGCCCACTGCGCGGACGGTACGGAGAGGACGGGGCCGCACTGTTCCTTGGAGTCCCGCACGTGGACCGTGCCGGCGGCCTGTGCGACCTCCACACAGTTGCCGCCGTCCGGGCCGCTGTAGGTGCTCTTGTGCCAGGACAGCTCGTCGATGAAGGACGTCCACTGCGCGGACGGCAGCGAGAGAATGGGACCGCGCTGGTCCTTGGAGTCCCGCACGTGCGTCGTCCCGACGGCGTGTGCGACCTCCACACAGTCGCTGGCGCCAGACGAGCCGCTGTAGCTGCTCTTGAACCAGGGCAGCTCGCGGAGTCGGGCTGCCTCCTGCTCCTGCTCGTTCGTCATCGTTCCCCTGCCAACTGCTCGATGAAGGCGGCCGAATCCTCGACGTTCAGCGCCTGTGATCGCAGCTTCCCATACCGCAGGGCGAACGTGCTCACATGTTTGGCCTCACTCACGACGTGACCGATGTCCTGGGACTCGAAGTAGCCGTGCTGCCGGTGCTCCGAACTCTCGACGAGCACGAACCCGCCGGTGAGCCCGGCATGGAAGCCGCTGCCGATGGGCACGACTTGGATCGCCACGTTGCGGAGTTTGCTCATGGCCAGCATGTGCCGATACTGCTGCTTCATCGTTTCCGGCCCGCCCAGTTCCTGGCGCAGCGCGGCCTCCCCGATGACAAATGAGAAGTCCACGAGTGGACTCTTGGTGAGGATCTTCTGCCTGGTCAGGCGCACGTCCACGTTGTTCTCGATGGCGTCCTCGTCGAGCACGGGAACGTGGCCCTCGAACAGTGCACGCGCGTACGCCTCCGTCTGCAACAGTCCCGGAACCAGTAGCGGGGCGTACCCGAACCGGCTGACGGCCTCCATCTCCAACAAGACGAAGTCCCTAAAAAACGGGGGCAGTTTCGCCAGGTCCACATCCTCCTGGAGGGTGGAGAGGACGCCGTTGGCGTTCAGGACCCGTTCCGCGGCCTCCGTCAGGACGGCCTTCGCCGCGCGGCGCCCCTGCTCGACCGAGGCGAGCTGTTCGACGGAGTAGCCGAGGAGCGGGGCCAGGGTCTCCTGCGAGTAACCGGCGGCCTTGCGGAACTTGCGCAGCAGCTTGCCGTAGGCGATCCAGACGCCGGGGCGGTCGTCCTCGCGTTTGCGCTGGTGGCCGACGTCCACCGTGCGTGGTGAGGGGACGGCTCGGCCGTCCTTCCTTCGAGGGGCAACGGTCATCCGGCCTCACGTCCTTGTGCGCCCGAAAGGGGTCTCAGCGCCAACGCCGTCCGCCGTGATCCGGTCACGGCGAACAGCCCGTACATTCCCGCGCAGAAGGCGTACTCCGCCGTACCCGTCGCCGGGGCACACTCTTCCGACCTGGTAAACGCTAGCTGCGTAGCGGGACCGTCACGCCATGAATACGCAAACGCAGAGGATTCGCCGGGCCGCGCCACCACGCGAGGGCGGCCCCGGTGACACGGCGGGCCCGGCCGCGTTCGCCGTGCAGCTCAGCTCCACCCGGCGGGGCGCCCGGCTGGCGCGGCTGCTGGCCACGCAGTGGATGGACGAGCACGGGGTGCCGTACCGGAGTACGACCTCGCACACGGCGGCGCTCCTCGTGGCCGAGCTGGCCACGAACGCGGTACGGCACTGCGGCAACATCGGCCGGGACTTCCGGCTGCGGCTGACACTCGGCGCCGCCGGAACCGCACGGGGGCCGGTGCTGCGCATCGAGGTCACCGACGCCCGCGCGGACAAGCCCCTGCCCTCGGGCCCGCGTCGGCCCTCGGACCCGGAGGAGGAGACGGGGCGCGGGCTGGTGCTGGTGGACGCGGTGGCGGACCGCTGGGGAGAGCGGGTGAACGATCTGATCACCAAGACGCTGTGGGCGGAAGTGGACCTGCCGGGGTGAGCCCGGGGCCCGGGGCGGTCACCGTCCCCGACACCCCGGGCGCGTAGCTGACGGGCGCCGCCGTGGGGCGTTCCTCACGTGCGGGTGGTGGCCGTGCGGACCGGGAGCCGGTCGCGGTGCCGTTGCAGGGACCTGAAGTCCTCGAACCACGGCTGGGTGCGTCCGGTCTCGCCCTTCCTCTCCTGCCGGACGGTGCGGGTGGCGTAAAGGCTGTTGAGCATCCAGGGCTGTTTGCCGGGGCCGATGTTGCGGACCATGGCATCGGCCTGGGCCACTCCGTACGTGGCGACGGCGAGCTTGCCCGTGTCGCGGAAGCGGCGCACCTGGTCGCGCAGGTAGTGCCTGTTCTTGTGGAACCAAGGGCTCATGGCCAGGAAAGCGTTCCACTTGTCCTGCGGGAACGGGTGGTCCACCGCACTCTTCAGGAGCTGCCACACCCGGGTGTCCGGGGCGACGCCGTACCGGCGGGCGAACCGGGGCGGAACCCTGTCGCCCAGGTGGGCACGCCAGTTGAGGACGAGGGAGAACTCCGTCGCGAGGAACTTCTGGTCGGAGCGCAAGTGCGGGACCACGTAGTCCAGGTACTGCTGTGCGGCGTCCAGGGACGTCACGTGCGGGTGGATGTCGACGCCTTCGAGCTCCCGCGTGCCGTGGACGAACTCCAGCCACCGGCGGGTGGCCGCCGTGCGCTCGGCGGGGTCGTCGAGGTGGTTGAGCGCGCCCATGTACAGGCGGGTCCGGCACCCGCGCGGGAAGTGCTTCCTGCGGTACGCGACGAGGTGCCCGGCCACGTGCTCGTAGAACCTGTTGAGGGCGGGGCCCTCGCGGTCGGCGCGGCGGGACTCCAGGAACGGTTCGTTGCCGATCACGAGGATGTCGACCTTGTCCAGCACGGCGCGGGCCACCTTGTCCACGCGGGCCAGCTCGTCCTCCATCGCCCCGCTGCCCGGGGCGGGCAGCGCACGCTGCCGGTAGGGGAACTTCAGCGACAGCACGGTGCCGTACTGCTGCTCGTGCGCGTCCAGCAGGGTGGCCACCGCTCGCTGCTCCCCCACCGGGCCCTGGTCGACCTGGGGCATCGGGAGGAAGCCCCGCACCCAGCTCGCGGAGGCGCCCCGCAACCGCGGATACGTCACCTCGGTGGGGTCCTCGTTGAAGTTGACACCCAGGATGCCGCTCGGAGCGGTCGCGGGGTGCTCCGCGGAGCCGCCGTCCCCTCCCCCGCCGCCTTCCTCGTCCTTGCCCGCACTGCAACCCGCCGCCAGGAGCGCACCACCGGCCGCCGCCCCCGAGAGGAGGAACAGGCGCCGTCGGGGTACTCCCCGCTCCTGTTCACGGGGCGGGAGGGCGTTCGGTGGCGGCGCGCGGTGCATCAGCGGACTCCTTTCGGGGGCGGTCGTCTCTGTTCGGGAGTACGTGCCGAAAGCCTCACCTGTTCACCGGCAGGTCGTCGTCACCGACGGATCGTCTCCACCGACGGCTCGTGTCCACCGGCCGTCGCATGCGCCCGCAGGTCGTGTCCGGGGAGCAGTGACGGCGCTGAGAGGGCGGACGGTGCGTGCGTACGCCCCGGGGCCGGTCAGCGGTCGAGGCCGGTCTCCAGCAGGCGGGCCCACTGGGTCACGACCCTCTCGCGGCGCGCGCGGTCGTCGGTGAGGAGGTTGGCGAGGCCCAGGCCGCGGGCCATGTCGAGCAAGCCCTGGACCGTTTCGCGGACGCCGGGTCTGTGTTCGTCCACGCCCAGCAGTTCGACCGCCATGCGGTGGGTCTCCCGCCCGATGCGGGCCTCCAGCGCGGTGACGCGGGGGCCGAGCTGCGGTTCGTTGGAGGCAGCCACCCACAGGTGCAGGGCCGCGCGGAAGAGCGGGCCCGTGTAGAGGGCGACCAGCGTGTCGACCGCGGCGTGCAGGGACGCCGGGGTCGGCAACTCGCGCAGCGCGCGGGAGCGTTCCTCGGCGACGTACTCGACCGCCGCCGTGAACAGGTCCTCTCGGGTCGGGAAGTGGTGCTGGGCCGCGCCCCGCGAGACGCCCGCGTGTTCGGCCACCACCGTGACGGTGCTGCCCGACCAGCCCAGGTCGGCCAGGCACGTGACGGCCGAGGCCAGCAGCCGCTGCCGGGTGGCGCGGCTGCGGTCCTGCTTGGGCGCGGCACCACGCGGCGCGACACCGCTTGGCGCGGTACCCCTCGGACCGGTACCGGTTGAAGCGGCGCCGCTTGCGGCGGCGCCGGTTGAAGCGGTGCCGCTTGCGGCAGTGCCGGTTGAAGCGGTGCCGCTTGCGGCGGTGCCGGTTGCGGCGGTGCCGCTTGGAGCGGTGCCGCTTGCGGCAGTGCCGGTTGAAGCGGTGCCGGTTGGAGCGGTGCCCCCCGGGCCAGTGCCGGTTGAAGCGGTGCCCCCCGGGGCCGTGTCGGTTGGGGTGGTGGGGTTTCGTTCGGTCATCTCGTGGGCGCCTGCCGTGCCCATCGGGGCTCCCGTCGTTCGAGAAAAGCCGTCATGCCCTCGCGGGCCTCGTCGGACGCGAACAGGCGCGCCGACAGGTCAGCGAGCGTACCCGTGTCGCGGTCGAACGCGGCCAGCACCTCCTGGGTCACCAGCCGCTTCGACGCGGTGAGACCCTGCGGGGAGCCACGGCGCAGGCCGTCCAGGACGGGGACGAGTGCCTCGTCCGGGTCGTCGGCCGCCTCTGTCACCAGGCCGATCCGGGCGGCCTCGGCCGGGCCGAACCGTTCGCCCGTCAGGTAGTAGCGCGCCATCGCCCGCGGGTCGGCGCGCGGCAGCACCGGCATCGAGATCACCGCCGGGGCGACGCCGATGCGGGCCTCCGTGAAGGCGAAGGTCGCGCTCGGGCCCGCGACCGCGATGTCGCACGCCGCCAGCAGGCCCGTGCCGCCCGCGCGGACGTGTCCGGTGACCCGGGCGACGACGGGCTTGGGGTGGGCGACGATCGCACGGAGCAGCCCGGCCAGGGCCAGGGGGGCGTCCGTCGGGGCATCGTGCGCGGACGCCTCGGTCAGGTCGGCGCCCGCGCAGAAGGTGCTGCCCGTGTGGGTGAGGAGGAGCACGCGGGTGCCGGGGTCCCGCTCCGCGTGCTCCAACTCCTCGTGGAGCCTGGCCAGCAGGCGGGTGGAGAGCGCGTTGCGGTTGCGGGGCGAGTCGAGGGTGAGGGTGCGGACACCGTCCCTCGATGCGGTGGTGAGGGGCTCCTCGCCGGGGGTGGTGCCGGTGGTGTGCGCCGTACCCCCGGCGCGCTCGGAACCCGGCATCAGTACGACTTCGGGAGGCCGAGGGTCTGGTGGGAGACGTAGTTGAGGATCATCTCCCTGCTGACCGGCGCGATACGGGCCACCCGGGACGCCGTGATCATCTGCGCCAGGCCGTACTCGCGGGTCAGGCCGTTGCCGCCCAGCGTGTGCACCGACTGGTCGACGGCGCGCACGCACGCCTCCCCCGCGGCGTACTTCGCCATGTTCGCCGCCTCCCCCGCGGCGACGTCGTCGCCCGCGTCGTAGAGGGCGGCTGCCTTCTGCATCATGAGGCGGGCGCACTCCACCTCGATGTGCACCTGCGCGAGAGGGTGCGCGATCGCCTGGTGCGCGCCGATCGGTTCCTTCCACACCTGGCGGGTGCCTGCGTAGTCCACAGCGCGTGCGATGCAGTAGCGGGCCATGCCGAGGGCGAAGGCCGCCGTCATGATGCGCTCCGGGTTGAGGCCGGCGAAGAGCTGGAGGAGGCCCGCGTCCTCGTCGCCGACCAGCGCGTCGGCGGGCAGCCGGACGTCGTCCAGGACGAGTTCGAACTGCTTCTCGGGGGCGCCCAGTTCCATGTCGATCTGGTGGCGGGTGAAGCCGTTCGCGTCCCGGGGGACGATGAACAGGCACGGCTTGAGTTTGCCCGTGCGGGCGTCCTCCGTGCGGCCCACGACGAGGGTCGCGTCCGCGATGTCGACGCCCGAGATGAAGACCTTGCGGCCGGTCAGCAGCCAGTCGCCCGTCGCCTTGTCGCGACGGGCGGTGGTGGTGATGCGGTGGGAGTTGGAGCCGGCGTCGGGTTCCGTGATGCCGAAGGCCATTTTGCGGGTGCCGTCGGCGAGGCCGGGGAGCCAGGTCTTCTTCTGGGCGGGTGTGCCGAAGCGGGAGATCACTGTGCCGCATATTGCTGGTGAGACGACCAGCATGAGGAGGGGGCAGCCTGCGGTGCCGAGTTCTTCCAGGACGATGGAGAGTTCTTGGATTCCGGCGCCGCCGCCGCCGTGGGCCTCCGGGAGGTTGACGCCTAGGTAGCCCAGGTGGGCGGCCTCTTGCCAGAGGGCGTCGGTGTGTTCGTTTTTGGCGACCACGTCGGTGAAGTAGTGGTGGCCGTAGCGGTGGGCGAGGGCGGATACGGAGGCCCGGAGGGCTTTTTGTTCTTCGGTTTCGGTGACCATGGGTGGTCCCTCCCTTGTGGGTGGTTGTTCTTTGTCGGGGGGCCGACGGCCGTCTGTTGTTGGGGGGCTCCGCCCCCCAAACCCCCTGGGTCCTCGCCGGACGGGCGTTGGGGCGGCTCCGCCCCCCAACTGCCCCCCGCTACGGGGGCTTCTCCCCCAGACTTCGTCCGGGGGGACCCCCACCCCTAGGAGCCCCCTTCCGCAAGAGCTTCAGCTCGTTTACTTCGTGGGAACGCCCTGGTGGAAGGCCGCCTTGGTGCGTCCGGTGGCTTTCCTGCGGGTTTGTCAGTCGGTGACGACGGCGAGGACGGTGCCGAGTTCTACTTGTTGGCCCTCGGTGACGTGGAGGGTGAGGGTGCCGGTGGTGGGGGCGGCGACGCGGTGTTCCATCTTCATGGCTTCGAGCCAGAGGAGGGGTTGGCCGGTGGTGACGGTGGCGCCTTCGGTGGCGTCCTCGGCGAGGCGGATCACCGTGCCCGGCATGGGGGCGAGGAGGGAACCGGGTTCCGTTGCCGCTTCCGGTTCGGGGTGGCGGGGAAGGGCGGTGAAGGTGTGCGAGCCGGCGAAGACGCGGTCGCCGTGGACGGCGACCGGGTAGGTGCGGCGTACCCCGCCGGTCTCCAGAACCACTTCGTCGGGGTGCGCCGCGAGGACCCGCACGTCGGGGGACGAGACGGGGATCAGCCTGGCGTTGCGGCCCCAGGCGTAGCGGACCTCGTGTTCGCGGCCGGTCGGGTCGGTGTAGCGGCGGGTGAGGGGGGCCGAGGGCAGGTTGCGCCAGCCGCCGACGCGGGTGGCCACGTGAGGGCGTCGGGGGTCGTGGTCGGTGGCCTGGGCGAGGGCCGCCGCCAGGAGGGTGTGGTCGGTGCCGGTGTCGGCGGGGGTGGTGAGGGTGGCCAGGTGGCGGTCGTAGAAGCCGGTGTCGAGGCGGGCAGAGGTGAAGTCGGGGTGGCGGAGGGTGCGGACCAGGAGATCGCGGTTGGTGGTGGGGCCGTGCAGGGTGGCCTGTTCGAGGGCGCGGGCGAGTTTGCGGAGGGCTGCGGGGCGGGTCGGGGCGTGGGCGACGACCTTGGCCAGGAGCGGGTCGTAGTGGATGCCGATGTCGGTGCCGCTCTCGACGGCGGAGTCGACGCGCACGTCGCCGGGCACGTGCAGACGGTGGAGGCGGCCGGTCTGCGGCTGCCAGCCCTGGGCGGGGTCCTCGGCGTAGAGGCGGGCTTCGACGGCGTGGCCGGAGGGGGCGGGAGGGCCGTCGGGTGGGAGGGGAGCGTCCTCGGCGATCCGGATCTGGTGGGCCACCAGGTCGAGGCCGTGGACCGCCTCGGTCACCGGGTGCTCGACCTGGAGGCGGGTGTTCATCTCCAGGAAGCAGGGGCGTCCTTCGGCGGAGACGAGGAACTCGACGGTGCCGGCGCCGGTGTAGCCGACGGTGCGGGCCGCGGTGACGGCAGCGTCCTGGAGGGTGCTGCGCAGCGCGTCGGGGAGGCCGGGGGCCGGGGCCTCCTCGACGACCTTCTGGTGGCGGCGCTGGAGGGAGCAGTCGCGGGTGCCCAGCGCCCAGACGGTGCCGTGGGCGTCGGCGAGCACCTGGACCTCGACGTGGCGGCCCCGTTCGACGTACGGCTCGACGAACACCTCGCCGTCACCGAAGGCGGAGGCCGCCTCGGAACGGGCCGCCTCGATCGCGTCGGGGAGGGCGGCCAGGTCGCGGACGATGCGCATGCCGCGACCGCCGCCGCCCGCCGACGCCTTCACCAGGAGGGGCAGGTCGGCCGCGGTGGCGCGGGCGGCATCCAGGGGGGTCAGGAGGGGGACGCCCGCGTCGGCCATGAGCTTCTTGGCCCGGGTCTTGGAGGCCATGGCCTCG
Source organism: Streptomyces sp. CNT360 (assembly GCF_000424785.1). Lineage (NCBI taxonomy): Bacteria > Bacillati > Actinomycetota > Actinomycetes > Kitasatosporales > Streptomycetaceae > Streptomyces > Streptomyces sp. CNT360. Next base: position 8,386 of record NZ_KE384249.1, read on the forward strand.
ATGGCCTCCGGTGGCGGGCCGATCCAGGTGAGGCCCGCGTCCTGCACGGCGCGGGCGAAGTCGGCGTTCTCGGACAGGAAGCCGTAGCCGGGGTGCACGGCGTCGGCGCCGGCCGCGTGGGCGGCGTCCAGCAGGAGGTCGGCGCGCAGATAGGTGTCGGCGGGCGCGTTGCCCGGCAGGCGTACGGCGGCGTCCGCCTCACGGGTGTGGGGTGCCTCGGTGTCGGCGTCGGAGTGGACGGCGACGGTGGCGATGCCGAGGGCGCGGCAGGTGCGGAAGACGCGCCGGGCGATCTCGCCGCGGTTGGCGACGAGGACGGAGTGGATCATTCCTTGCTCCCTGTGGTGTCCGGCCCCCGGTCACATCCGGAAGACGCCGAAGCCGCCGCGGGCTCCGGCGACGGGCGCGGTGTGGATCGCGGACAGGCAGATGCCGAGAACGGTGCGGGTGTCGCGGGGGTCGATGACGCCGTCGTCGTAGAGGCGGCCGGAGAGGAACATCGGGAGCGACTCGCTCTCGATCTGCTGCTCGACCATGGCGCGCAGCCCCGCGTCGGCCTCCTCGTCGAAGGGCTTGCCCTTGGCGGCGGCCGACTCCCGCATGACGAGGGAGAGCACGCCCGCCAGTTGCTGGGGGCCCATGACGGCGGACTTGGCGCTGGGCCAGGCGAACAGGAAGCGCGGCTCGTAGGCGCGGCCGCACATGCCGTAGTGGCCCGCGCCGTAGCTGGCGCCCAGCAGGACGGACAGGTGCGGCACCTTCGAGTTGGAGACGGCGTTGATCATCATCGAGCCGTGCTTGACGATGCCGCCCTGCTCGTACTCGGTGCCGACCATGTAGCCGGTCGTGTTGTGCAGGAAGAGCAGCGGGATGTCGCGCTGGTTGGCGAGCTGGATGAACTGGGTCGCCTTCTGCGACTCCTCGCTGAAGAGGACCCCTTGGGCGTTGGCCAGGATGCCGACCGGATAGCCGTGCAGCCGCGCCCACCCGGTCACCAGGCTGGTGCCGTACAGCGGTTTGAACGCGTCGAAGGCGGAGCCGTCCACGATGCGGGCGATCACCTCGCGCGGATCGAAGGGCACCTTGAGGTCGCCCGGGACGACGCCGAGGAGTTCGTCGGGGTCGTAAAGGGGTTCGGTGACGGTGGCCGGGTCCGGATCCGGGTGCGCCTTGCGCCAGTTGAGGCGGGCGACGACGCGGCGGGCCTGGCGCAGCGCGTCCGGCTCGTCCAGCGCGTAGTGGTCGGCAAGGCCCGAGGTGCGGGCGTGCATGTCGGCGCCGCCCAGCTCCTCGTCGTCGGCCTCCTCACCGGTCGCCATCTTCACCAGCGGCGGCCCGCCGAGGAACACCTTGGCCCGCTCCTTGACCATGATCACGTGGTCGGACATGCCGGGGATGTAGGCACCGCCCGCCGTGGAGTTGCCGAAGACGACGGCGACGGTGGGGATACCGGCCTCCGAGAGGCGGGTGATGTCGCGGAAGAGGGCGCCGCCCGGGATGAAGATCTCCTTCTGGCTGGGCAGGTCCGCGCCGCCGCTCTCCACGAGGCTGAGGCACGGCAGCCGGTTGGCGTAGGCGATCTCGTTGGCCCGCAGCGCCTTCTTCAGCGTCCACGGGTTGCTGGCGCCGCCGCGGACGGTCGGGTCGTTCGCCGTGATCATGCACTCCACGCCCTCGACCACGCCGATCCCGGCGACGAGGGAGGCGCCGGTCGTCCAATCGCTGCCCCATGCGGCGAGGGGGGACAGTTCGAGGAACGGGGTGTCGGGGTCCAGGAGCAGTTCGATCCGTTCGCGGGCGAGGAGTTTGCCCCGCTCGTGGTGGCGCGTCGTGTACTTCTCGCCGCCGCCCGCCAGGGCCTTCGCCTGCTCGGTGTCCAGCTCGTCGAGCTTGGCGAGCATGGCGGCGCGGTTCTCGCCGTACGCCGGTGCGCCGGTGTCGAGCGCCGAGGGGAGCGCCCCTGCTGCCGCGGTCACGTGAGGAATACCTCCGGTATGTCCAGGTGGCGGGCGCGCAGCCACTCGCCGAGCGCCTTCGCCTGCGGGTCGAAACGGTGCTGGGAGGCCACGCCCGCGCCGAGGATGCCCTCGACCACGAAGTTGAGGGCCGCCAGGTTCGGCAGCTCGTGGCGGGTCACGGGGAGGTCCCGCGTCTCGGGCAGCAGGGCACGGAGCCGGTCGACGGTGAGGGTGCCGCGCAGCCACGCGTAGAGCGCCGGGTCGGCGTCGCGGGCCCACACGCCGATGTTGGCGCTGCCGCCCTTGTCGCCGCTGCGGGCCCCGGCGACGAGGCCGAGGGGCGCGCGCCGGGTCCGCGGCTCCGGTCGCTGCGCGGAAAGCTCCGCCTGCGGGCCGTCGGCGCCCGCAGGCCGCCCGGTCTCCAGGGGAGGTGCGGGCCGGGCCTCCGCGGCGCGTGCGGAGTCCTGGGCAGGGGCGGCGCGGAAGGACACGTCCCGGCGCGTGCCGTCGGGCAGGACCGCGACGTGGGGGACGGTGGATGCCTCGACGTACTGCGCCTCGAACACTCCGTAGGGCGCTGCCCGCGAGGGTGGAGCGGTCACATGGAAGCCGGGGTAGCTGGCGAGGGCGAGTTCGACGGCGGGTCCGGAGACGGCGCGCCCGACGGCGGCCTCGTCGTCGTCGCGGACGACCAGCCGGAGCAGCGCGCTCGCCTCCTCCTGGACGTCGGCGTCCTCGCGCCCCGTCCGGGCGAGGCTCCAGGTGACCTCTCTCGGGCGACCGGGGCCCGCGAAGGCGGCTTCCATCTGTGCGCGCACCAGCGCGGCCTTGGCCTCGATGTCGAGGCCGGTCAGCACGAAGGTGACCTCGTTGCGGAAGCCGCCGAGGCGGGTGAGGCCCACCTTGAGGGTGCCGGGGCGCGGTTCGCCGCGTACACCGTCGATGCGGACGCGGTCGGGGCCCGCCTGGCTGAGCCGCACGGTGTCCAGGCGGGCGGTCACGTCGGGGCCCGGGTAGCGGGGGCCCGCGGTCTCGTAGAGGAGCTGCGCGGTGACGGTGGCGACGGTGACCGCGCCACCCGTTCCGGGGTGCTTGGTGACCACCGCGGAGCCGTCCTCGTGCAGCTCCGCCAGCGGGAAGCCCGGGTGGCGCACGTCGATGCCGTCCCGGGCGAAGAAGGCGTAGTTGCCGCCGGTGGCCTGGGTACCGCACTCCAGCACGTGCCCGGCGACGACGGCGCCGGCGAGCCGGTCCCGGTCGTCGGCGGACCAGCCGAAGCGGGCGGTGGCGCAGCCGCTCACCAGCGCGGCGTCGGTCACCCGCCCGGTGACCACGACATCGGCGCCCGACCGCAGGCACTCCGCGATGCCTGCGCCGCCCAGGTAGGCGTTGGCCGTCAGCACGCCCTCGCCCCACTCCTGGCGGCCCGTCAGGTCGTCGCCCTCGACGTGGGCGACCCGCACAGGCACGCCGACCCGCTCACCGAGGGCGCGGACGGCGTCGGCGAGCGCGGCCGGGTTGAGGCCGCCCGCGTTGGTGACGAGGGCGACGTCGCGCTCCCGGGCGAGCCCCAGGCCCTCCTCCAGTTGCCGCAGGAACGTCCTGGCGTAGCCGCGGGAGGGGTCCTTCAGGCGGTCGCGGCCAAGGATGAGCATGGTCAGCTCGGCCAGGTAGTCGCCGGTCAGAATGTCCAGCGGGCCGCCCGTGAGCATCTCGGTGAGGGCGCTGAAGCGGTCACCGTAGAAGCCGGAGGCGTTGCCGATCCGCAGCGGGGCGGGCGGCGTCCGAGGGTGCTGCGCTGTGGGCCGCGCGGGCGTGGTCACGGGAGGGCCTCCCCGGAGGTCCGGGTGCGGGCGGGCGCTTCAGGGTGCTGCCTTCCGCCCGGTGGGCGGCCCGCGCCCGGTGGGCCCGCGAACGCCTGGGCGATGCCCAGCCACCGGTCGGCCTCGGCGCCTTCGGCCCGTACGCCGGTGTCGTCCCGGTGTGCGCGCTGGGTCACCAGGAGACAGAAGTCGAGGGCGTCACCGGTCACCTGCTGCGCCGCGCCCTGGGGACCGTGGGCCCAGATCCGGCCGTCCGGCGCGGTGACCTCCACCCGGAAGGGCTCGGCGGGCGGGGTGAGGCCGTGCGCCGCGTAGGCGAAGTCACGGGCACGGACGCCGATCCGCACGATGTGCCGCAGCCGGTCCGTGGGCACGCGGCGGACGCCGAGCGCGTCGGCGACGTCGGTGCCGTGGGCCCAGGTCTCCATGAGCCGGGCGGTGGCCATGCTCGCCGCGCTCATGGCCGTCCCGTACCAGGGCAGCTTCACCCCGGCGGGGACGGCGGCCAGGGCGTCGGCCAGCGCGGAGCGGCCCCGGCGCCAGCGGCCGAGCAGTTCGCCGTGCGGCAGGGCCGCGCCCTGCTGTGCGGCCTCGTCGATGAAGTGCCCCGCTCCCCCTTCGCGGGCCACGTACTCCTCGGTCTCGCGCCGGAAGGCGTCCGGGTCCGTGGCGGCGAGCAGGGCGCGCCGGTCGGTCCAGGCGAGATGGGCGATCTGGTGGGCGACGGTCCAGCCGGGCGCGGGGGTGGGCGCGCGCCAGGCCGCGGGCGGCAACCCGGCGACCAGTCCGTCCACCTCCTCGCTCTCCTCGCCCAGGTCCGCCAGGACGGCGCGGAGAACGTCCACCGGTGCGGCCACAGCCACCCTCCTCGAAGTCGCAGGTCGGGGGCCGACGAGTCGGGGCCCGCCCCGGGCCCCGACTGCCGTGCGTGGCACCGAGACTGACAGCCGAGCGAAAAACAAGCAAGCGTGCTTGCATGACTTCTTCACGGTCGGCGCCCGGACAACCCCGGCGGACCGAGGCCCCGGAAGGAAGGGCCGGGGGCCCGCCTGGACCCCTGCCCCGGATGACAGCCGCCTCCCACGCGCCCGGCCACGGAAGGGGCCGTCGAGCCACAGGGAGCTGATGCGCCGCAGACCTGCGGGCCGGGGTGGCCCGGGACGTACGGGAACGACGGCTACTGCGCGGGCCCGGAACTCCCGCGCCGGGCGGCATGAAAGCGCGCCTTCTTCTGGCGGTTTCCGCAGGTGTTCATGTCACACCATCTGCGGGTGCGGCTCTGGCTGGTGTCGAAGAAGGCGGCCCGGCACGTCGGCGAGGCGCACAGGGCCAGCTTCCCGTCCCGTTCGCCCGCGATGATGCCGACCGCGTCGGCGGCGATCACACCGAGGGCGTCTGCCACGCGGGAATCCGCGCCGAGCCGCCATTCCCGGGTCCCCTCGGGCGTCAGGACAGCCGCGGCCCGCCCCTGCGTGCTGCGGTCGTTGACGACGTGGACAGCGGACGCGGGGAGGGCGTCCCCGAGGGCGGCCGCCGTCGCGACGGCGTGGATCGCCTCCCTCAGCTCCCGGGCGAGTTCGAGCTGCGCGGTGGTGCAGGAGTCCACGGCCAGACCGTTCACCGCCAGCCAGTCCACGAGCCGCTGCGGCGTGGGAATGCGCTCCACGGCGTTCCCCTGACGCTCCGTCAGGGTCGCCGTGAAGCTGGTCGCCAGCACGCTGCCGAGGCGGAAGTCCGGGAACCCGTCACGCATGGAACCACCTTAGCCGGTTGCACGGCCGCACCGTCCCCTGCTAGAACCGTCTGAGCCGGTTCGCGGCAGGTCCCGGCCGGTCCCACGATGACCAGGAGGTCTCCTGACCATGAGCGGTCCGACCAGCGACGTGCACGCATGTGACACCCACGCGACCGACGCCGAACTCGACGATCTGCGTGCGCGGCTGGCCGCGGCGCGGCTCCCCGAGGCCGAGACGGTCCCTCGCACCGCGTCCGGGCCCGGCCGATGGGAACAGGGCGTTCCGCTCGCCGACCTCGTCGATGTCGTCGACTACTGGCGTACCGGGTACGACTGGCGGGCGTTCGAGAGGCGACTCGACCGCATCGGCCAGTTCCGCACGACCATCGACGGTCTGGGAATCCACTTCCTGCACCGCCGGTCCCCGCGCGCGGACGCCACCCCTGTGCTCCTGACGCACGGCTGGCCGGACAGCATCGTCCGGTTCACCGACGTCGTGGACGAGCTGGCAGACCCGGAGGATGCGGACGCGCCGGCGTTCCACGTCGTGGTCCCGTCGCTGCCAGGCTTCGGGTACAGCGACAAGCCGACCACCACCGGATGGGGAACCGAGAAGATCGCAGCCGCCTGGGTGGAACTGATGGAAAGGCTCGGCTACAGCACGTTCCTGGCCCACGGCGGCGACTGGGGAGGCAACATCACCACGGTCCTCGGCGGCCGGTTCCCCGCGCACGTGCTCGGCATCCACACGACCTTCGCAGAGGGACCGCCCGGGTCGACCACCGACGGGCTGACGGCGGTCGAACGCGAGTGGGCCGAGGAGACCCGCGACTTCTGGCGTCACCGCGCGGCGTACGCGAAGCAGCAGGCGACCCGGCCGCAGACCATCGGCTACTCGCTCGTCGACTCACCGGTCGGGCTGCTCGCCTGGATCCTCGACAAGTTCGCCGAGTGGACGGACACCGACGACAGCCCCTTCGAGACGCTCTCCAGGGACCGCGTTCTCGACGACGTCACCCTGTACTGGCTGACGCGGACCGGCGCCTCCGCCGCCCGCCTCTACTACGAGAGCCACAACGCGCTCGACCCCGGACTCCGCGTCGACGTCCCCTCGGCACTGACGATGTACCCCCGCGACACCGAGAAGTGCCCGCGCCCCTGGGCACAGCAGCGGTACCGGCAGATCGTCCGGTGGAGGACGCCCGAAGCCGGAGGACACTTCCCCTCGCTGGAGGTTCCCGAGCACTTCGTCAAGGATCTGCGAGAAGGGCTCGCGGCAGTGCTGGCCGCTCGTCGGTGAGTGCGGCGCCTCACGGGGTCAGGTGTTCCGCCAGCACCTCCGCCAGGTGGCGGCTGCGGTGGCCGCCGAGCTGTGCCATCTGGGTACGGCACGAGTAGCCGTCCGCGAGGATCTCCGTGCCCGGCGCGGCAGCCCGCAGGGAGGGCAGGAGCTGGTCCTCGGCGCAGGCCGCGGAGACCTCGTAGTGCCCTTTCTCGAAGCCGAAGTTGCCGGCCAGGCCGCAGCAGCCGCCCGACAGCTCGCCCGTCAGTCCCGCCCGCTCCCGCAGCCTGCGGTCGGCGGCGTCACCGATGACGGCGTGCTGATGGCAGTGGGTCTGCCCGGCGACGGGGCGCTCCAGGCGAGGCGGGGACCAGTCCGGGGCGTACTCCTCCAGGGCCTGGGCGAAGGTGCGCACGGCGCGGGCGAGGCGGGCCGCGCGCGGGTCGTCGCCCAGCAGTTCGGGCACGTCCGAGCGGAGCGCCGCCGCGCACGGCGGCTCCAGGACGGCGACGGGCAGCCCGGCGTCCAGGGCGGGCTCGATGCGGTCGAGGGTGCGGCGCATCACCCTGCGGGCCGCATCGAGCTGCCCGGTGGAGACGTAGGTGAGGCCGCAGCACACCTGCTCGGGCGGCACCACCGGCCGCAGCCCGGCGTCCTGGAAGACCCGCACGGCTGCCGAACCGGCCTCGGGCGAGAGGTAGTTGGTGAAGGTGTCCGGCCACAGGACGACCGGGGTGCCCTCCGCCCTGTCCCGTCCGGACTGCCTGCGCCACCAGCGGGTGAACGGCGTACGCGGCAGCGCCGGGATGTCCCGCTCGGGGGCGAGCCCGCCCAGCCGCTTGGCCAGGGCGGCCAGCGGCGGCACCCTGGCGCCCGCGTTCAGCAGCGGGACGGTGCGCGAGGCGGCGGCCAGCCGCAGCCACTGCGGCAGCCTGCCCATGGAGTGGTGCGCCATCGGCCGCCGCCTGCCGGGGTGTTCGGCGTCGCCCTCGTGGTAGTGGTGCAGGAACTCGGCCTTGTAGGTGGCCATGTCGACGCCGACGGGACAGTCGCTCCTACAGCCCTTGCAGGACAGGCACAGGTCGAGGGCGTCGTGTACCTCCTCGGACTGCCAGCCGCCGGTGACGATCTCCCCGGCCAGCATCTCGTGCAGCAGCCGGGCGCGACCCCGCGTGGAGTGCTTCTCCTCGCCGGTGGCGCGGTAGGACGGGCACATCACGCTCGCGCCCGACACCGTCTCGTTGCGGCACTTGGCGACGCCGACACAGCGGCGGACGGCCGCCGAGAAGTCGCCGCCGTCGTGCGGGTACCCGAACTCGACGTCGACCGGGGTGCGCGGCAGCGGCGCGAAGCGCAGGTTCGCATCGATCGGGTCGGGCCGCGCCAGCATGCCGGGGTTGAGGCCGCCCGCCGGGTCCCACAGGTCCTTGAAGCGGTGGAAGAGCTCCACCATCTGCGTCCCGTACATGCGGGGCAGCAGGGCGGCGCGGGCCTGGCCGTCGCCGTGCTCGCCGGAGAGGGAACCGCCGTGGGCGACGACGAGGTCGGCCAGCGCGGCGGAGAACTCCCGGAAGACGGCGATGCCGGCGGCGTCCATCAGGTCGAAGTCGATACGCACATGGATGCAGCCGTCGCCGAAGTGCCCGTACGGCAGACCGCGCAGCCCGTACTCGCGCAGCAACGTGCGGAAGTCGCGCAGGTAGGCGCCGAGCCGGGCCGGGGGAACGGCGCAGTCCTCCCACCCCGGCCACGCCTCCGCGTCCTCCGCCATGCCGGGCAGCGCCAGCCGGGTGGCCGTGCCGGAGGCGTCCTCGCGGACCCGCCACAGGGCGCGCTGCCCGGCCGGGTCCGTGACCAGCGCGTGGTCGGTGGTGCCCTCGCGGGCGGCGCGGCACACCTGTGCGGCATCGGCCTCGGCCTGCGCGCGGTCCTCGCCGCCGACCTCCACGAACAGCCACGCCCCGCCCCGGGGAAGGGAGGCGCGGGCCGCGTCACCCACCAGGTCGTTGGCCATGCCCTCGACGGTCAGCGGCGCGTACGGAAGCAGCCCGGCCGCCGCGTCCGCCGCCGCGCCCTCGTCCGCGTACCCGAGCACGGCCAGCACCCGGGCACCCGGAGCCGGCACCAGACGGACGGTGGCGCGGGTCAGCACGCCCAGCGTGCCCTCGCTGCCGGTGAAGGCCCGCGCCCAGTCCTCGCCCTGCTCGGGCAGCAGCGCGTCCAGCGCGTAGCCGGAGATCCGGCGCGGCAGCTCGGGGAACCCGGTGCGCAGCCGGGCCAGTTCGCCCTGGACGAGGGAGCGCACGCCCGTGCGCAACCGCTCCGGGACGCCGTCGCCGCCACGCGCGAGGCGGGCCCGCTCACCACCGTAGGTGAGCACCTCCAGCTCGCGGACGTTGTCGGCGGTGGTGCCCCAGGCCACCGAGTGCGAGCCGCAGGAGTTGTTGCCGATCATCCCGCCGAGCGTGCAGCGGCTGTGCGTGGAGGGGTCGGGGCCGAAGGTGAGGCCGTGCGCCCCCGCCGCGGTGCGCAGCTCGTCCAGGATCAGGCCGGGGCGCACGACGGCCGTCCGGCCGACGGGGTCCAGATGTTCGAGCGTCCGCAGGTGGCGGGTGAAGTCGAGGACGACGCCGAGCCCGGTCGCCTGCCCCGCGATCGACGTCCCCGCACCCCGCGCCACCACCGGGACGCCCCGCTCCCGGCAGACGGCCAGCACGGCCGCCACGTCGTCGTCGTCGCGGGGCGCCACCACACCCAGCGGGACCCGCCGGTAGTTGGAGGCGTCCATCGTCACCAGCGCTCTGTCCTGGGCGCCGAACTCCACCTCGCCGCCCCGCACCGCCGCCCGCAGTGCCCCTTCCAGCTCCCGCGCCCCGTCCCGTGCCGCCCGGCCCTGTGCGCCGTCCCGTACCTCAGCCATGCGCACAGGGTGCACGCTGAGGCCCGGCGCACGCTGCCCCTGATGCCGCCGGAACACCTGTGTTGCGCGTCACCCCGTACGGGTGGGTGAGCCGTCGCCCTCATGCGGGTCCGGAATCGTGCAGGTCTCCAGCAGACGGGGCGGGGCGGCCTGTTGCCTCCAGCCCAGGGCAACAGTCAGGAACGTCTTCCCGGCGACCCCGAAGGCGGGCATCGACCACGCCTCCGCCTCCCTGGTCTGCGGCAGCACCGGAGCCAGGCGGCGCACGTCCTGGAAGCCCGGCAGGTCAGGTCGCCTCCCGGCGTGCACGGCCGCAGCAGCCACGGCCGCGGCTCGGGGGCGCCCACCGACGGTCGCGGCCCACCGGCCGTCTCATGCCCTGGACGTTCCGCGATACCCGGGCGCGCGCGGCACTAGGCTCTGCCCGTGGCTGATATCCAGATTCCCGCTGACATCAAGCCCGCCGACGGTCGCTTCGGCTCGGGCCCCAGCAAGGTGCGTCCGGAGGCGCTCAGCGCGCTGGCCGCGACCGGTACCTCCCTCATGGGCACCTCCCACCGCCAGGCCCCCGTCAAGAACCTGGTCGGCCAGGTGCGGGAGGGCGTGCGGAACCTCTTCTCGCTGCCCGAGGGGTACGAGGTCGTCCTGGGCAACGGCGGCACCACCGCCTTCTGGGACATCGCGACCCACGGCCTGATCTCCGCCCGCTCCCAGCACCTGTCCTTCGGCGAGTTCTCCTCCAAGTTCGCCAAGGCCGCCCAGCAGGCACCGTGGCTCGGCGAGCCCAGCATCATCTCCAGCGACCCGGGCACCCACCCCGAGGCGCGCGGCGAGCAGGGCATCGACGTCTACGCCCTCACCCACAACGAGACCTCCACCGGCGTCGCCATGCCCATCCAGCGCGTCCCCGGCTCCGACAACGGCGCGCTCGTCCTGGTGGACGCCACCTCCGGCGCCGGCGGCCTGCCCGTCGACGTCAGCGAGACGGACGTCTACTACTTCGCGCCGCAGAAGTCCTTCGCCGCGGACGGCGGCCTGTGGATCGCCGTCTTCTCCCCCGCCGCCGTCGAACGCGCCGAGCGCATCGCCGCCTCCGACCGGCACATCCCGGCGTTCTTCGACCTGAAGACCGCCCTCGACAACTCGCGCAAGAACCAGACGTACAACACCCCGGCGCTGGCCACTCTCTTCCTCCTCGCCGACCAGTTGGAGTGGCTCAACAGCCGCGGCGGTCTCGACTGGGCCGTCGAGCGCACCGCGGACTCCTCCGGACGGCTCTACGGCTGGGCGGAGAAGACCTCCTTCGCCACCCCGTTCGTGACCGACCCGGCGCAGCGCTCCCAGGTCGTGGGCACCATCGACTTCTCCGACGACGTGGACGCCGCCGCCGTGGCCAAGGTGCTGCGGGCCAACGGCATCGTGGACACCGACCCCTACCGGAAGCTGGGCCGCAACCAGCTTCGGGTCGCCATGTTCCCGGCCGTCGAGCCGGCGGACGTCGAGGCGCTGACCGCCTGCATCGACCACGTGATCGAGAACCTGTGACCGCGCACGTGATGTGACGCCTACGCCGGAGGGCGGGCCCGGGGAACGGGTCCGCCCTCCGGCGTACGCGGCGTGGGGAACTCAGTCCCGGCGGCGGCGGAAGAGGCGGCGCAGGCCCCACCAGACCACCAGGGCGCCGACGAAGGTGGCGGCGCCCAGGCCCAGGGTGTGGTCGTCGTCGCCGGAGGCGCCCGCGGCACCCGTGCCGTCCCGGCCCCCGGCGCCGCCCTTGCCGTCGGCGGACCCGCGTGCCGACTCGGGCAGCGCCTCGCCCTTGAGCTGGACGGGCTCCACGCCGCTGCGCACGCCCTCGGAGCCGTACATCAGGGTGCGTCCGTCGGGCACGAAGGTCACCGACTCGCCCTGCCGTTGCAGCGGCACCGGCACGGAACCGATCTTCTTCGGCCTCCCGCCCTGCCAGCGGTAGCCGTAGGCGGAGAAGTAGCCGCGCAGCACCAGCCGGGTACCGTCGGGGGAGAAGGCGCCGTCGGTGGCCTCGAAGTCCAGCGGGGCGACCCGCGAGAAGGTGTTCACACCGCCCGCCTGCATCCGCTCAGGACCCGCGTAGAGGGCGGCCTTGCCCTCGGCGTTCTTGCTGGCGATGTAGACACGGCCGGTCTTGGGATGGACCATCAGCGACTCGGCGTTGCGGGGCCCGTCGGCGTAACGGACCGTGTAGCGCGTCGGGGTCACCGTGATGTCACCGCGCAGCCGCTTCGGTTCGGGGAAGCGGTAGATCCACACCTCGGGCCAACTGCCGTCGAGGTTGTCGCCGATGTCGCCGACGTACACGTCGCCGTCGGGGCCGACCGAGACGGCCTCCACGTCACGCGGGTCGATGCCACGCATCGTGACCCGCGCGACGGTCTTGCCGGTGCGGCCGTCGACGGCGTACACGTACGGGCCGTCGTCGGAGTCGTTGTGCGTCCAGTAGACGCCCTCGTGGCCGCGGACGGCGGCCAGACCGCTGGACTCGGTGATGCGGGGATCCTCGATGGTGAAGCCCTTCGGATCGTCCGCCGCGACGGCCGGCGCCGCGACTCCGCCCACGCCCACGCACACGCACACCACCGCACCGGCAACCGCCCCGACCCCGACCCCACGCACCCGACGTGCTCGCACAGACATGGGGCAAGTGTCCAGCATCACGGTGCGGGTCAGCACATGATCCCCCAGGATGTGCGCCATGCGCATCCTCTTCGTCGGCGACTCCATGACGATCGGAGCAGCGGGCGACCACACCTGGCGCTACCGCCTGTGGCAGCACCTGTGCCGCACCCGGCCCGAGGACGCGCCCGAGATCGTCGGTCCCCGCACGGCACTGCACGAGGGCAGCCACGGCTATGCCGACCCCGCCTTCCCCACGCACGCACGGGCCCACCTCGCGGGCTGGGGCGAGGGGTGGCTGCACATGGCGCCGGTCGTCGGCGAGACGGTCGCCGCGTACGCGCCGGACACCCTGCTGGTCTCCCTCGGACTGATCGACCTGGGCTTCTACACCGGCCCCGAGCAGACGCTGGAGAACGTCGAGCTCTTCCTGGCCCGGGCGCGCGCCGCGAACCCCGCGCTGCGCGCCGTGCTGCTGCCGGTGATCCCCAACATCCGCGCGGCCACCGACCCGCCCTTCGCCGCCGCCTGCGCCCACTTCAACACCCTGCTGGCCAAGGCGGTGGCGGACCTGTCGGAGCCGCGCTCCCCGCTGCTGCTCGCCTCCGTACCGTCCGACTGGTCACCGGCCCGCGACACCTACGACGGCACCCACCCGTCCGCCGAGGGGGAGCACCGGATCGCCGCCGCGTTCGCCGACGCGCTGCACCAGGCGTGGGCCCTCGGTGGCCCGTACGGGGGCATACCGGTCTGTTGACCACAAAAACGGCTTGACCTACCGATACGGTCACTGCCCATGAAGCCGCTCTGGTGGGTCCTCGGCCTCCTCACACTCTGCGCGGTCACCACCGCGCCTCCCCCGCACGCCAGCGCGGCGACCGGAGGGGACGGCACCCAGGGCGCGTCCGGGGTGACCCTCCCGGTGCAGGCGTACTCCACGCCGCTGCACGCCGTCTCCGCCACCTCCTACAAGCTCCGCGCCGGGGACAGACGCGCGCTGGACACCCCCGACATGGCGTTCTCCATCGACTCCTGGGGCAAGGGCAGGCCCACGGACATCGCCACCACGCTGCTTCTCACCTGTACGGACCCGGCCGGACGCCCCGCGCTGCGCGCGCACGACGGGGCGAACCTGACCCCCGACGAACCGGACCGGACACCCGACATCCGCGCCCTGCTCGTCGCCCACAAGAGCGGCACCTACCGGTGCGCGCTCAGGGCCTCCGCCTCCAGCACCGCCCACGCCCCGGGGATGACGGTCCGGCTGGCGGGACGGCAACGGATCGACGGCGCGCGCGGCGTGACCAGCACCCGCGTGGGCCGGGACGCCACCACCTGGACGCGCCCCGCCGACCTGGGCGACCTGCTGCTGGCCCCCGGCACGACGGCCGAACCGATGACGACCAGGGCCAGGGTCGGGAGGGCGGCCCCGCTGGGCCCCACCCGCCTGGACATCGCCGTCGACGCGGAGGTGACCACCTGCAACCGGGCGGAGGCCTACGCGATGTGCGGCTCGCGCAACCCGAAGGCAGCCGGCGGCGAACTCACCTCGTGGCTCCAGGTGCAGGGCCTGGACGAGGCCGGCAAGCCGGTGGGCGAGCCGTACCGCTCCCCCGAGCGGACGCGGACCGTCAGCGCGGCCAAGCACCACGCGATGCTGCACCACACGGTGCCGGTGTACGCGCCGCGGGCGGTCCGGCAACTGGAGATCACGCTGAAGGCGCGGGTCGGCTCCGGTGACCACATGGTCTTCCACGCGGGCTACGGCTACGCGCGCGGCGTCCTGACCAAGCCGCCGTCCGCCTCGCCTGGGCCCGGGGCCGAGGAGGACGACGGCGACTGGTGAGCGACGGCCCCGAAGCCGTGCGCAACCGGGGCCGACCGGCGAGAACCCGCCAGCTCGCGCACCTTTCGCGTCGGAACGGGACCTCGGCCCCCGCGGTCCCGCGACGGTGCGTCAGACTGATGATCATGTGCGCCGCGACAGCCGTGAACAGCCCGGATCCCGCGAGCCCTGAGCAAACCGCGAACGCCGGGAACGCCGGGGAGACCGGGCACGCTGAAAACGCTGGGAAGACAGCGGGGGCTGGAAACGCCGCCGACGCTGGGAACACTGCGGGCGCTGCGAACAACGTGAACGCCCCGGGTGCGACGGCGCGAAGCCGTACACCGCGGGGCGCTCACCTCCCCCGACTAATGCGCGCTGACGCGCACTAACTGGTAGGACAGTAACCGGAACGTCATCCTCTACGCAACGCGGGACCACAGCGCGACCATGACCGAGCCACGACCGCACGGGGCCGCGCGCCCCGGGGGGCGCACCGCCCGTACCCGCTCCGCCGTCCTGGCGGCCGCCCGGGAGGAGCTCAACACCCGCGACTACGCCTCCCTCACCGTCGACCTGCTCGCCCGGCGCTCCGGCGTGCACGCCGCCACGATCCGGCGCCGCTGGCGCACGGTGGAGGGCGTCATCACCGACCTGCTCGGTTCGCACGGCGCCAGCACCATCCCCATCCCCGACACCGGGGACCTCCGCCGCGACCTGCACGCCATGGCACGCAACATCGCCGACTTCCACGCGCTGCCGGGCAACCGCCGGCTCGTCGAGGGCATGGTCGCCGCCGCGGCCCGCGAGAAGGGCGCCGAACAGGTCCTGCGCGAGACCTTCCGCAACCGGCTGCGCCAGGTCTCGGTACTGGTGGAGCGGGCCGTCGCACGGGGCGAGGTACCGCCAGGCACCGACGCGGAGGAGGTCATCGCCGCGCTCGGCGCCCCCTTCTACTACCGGCTGCTGATCAGCCGCCGCCCCCTCGACGCCGAGTGCGTCCGCACCAGCGCGGAGTCCGCCTACCTGGCCGCCGTGCACGGCGTCTTCCGCCCGCCGGACGGACGGACCGGCGCGACGTGAGGGCCGGGTCTTGCTTCGAGCACGCTCCAAGTGGCTAGCGTGGCGGCATGGAGTACACGCAGCTCGGCCGCACCGGCCTGAAGGTCAGCAGGCTGGTCCTCGGCACCATGAACTTCGGGCCGCAGACCGGCGAGGCCGACAGCCACGCGATCATGGACGCCGCACTGGAGGCGGGCGTCAACTTCTTCGACACCGCCAACGTCTACGGGTGGGGCGACAACAAGGGCCGCACCGAGGAGATCATCGGCTCCTGGTTCGCCAAGGGCGCCTCCCGGCGCGACAAAACCGTCCTCGCCACCAAGGGCTACGCCAACATGGAGGGGGACGGCCGGACCCCCTGGCCGAACCACGACAAGCTCTCCGCCGTCAACATCCGCCGGTCCGTCGACGCCAGCCTGCGCCGGCTGGGCACCGACCGCATCGACCTGTACCAGTTCCACCACGTCGACCGGGACACGCCCTGGGACGAGATCTGGCAGGCCATGGACGTCCTCGTCCAGCAGGGCAAGGTGCTCTACGTCGGCTCAAGCAACCACGCCGGCTGGCACCTCGCGCAGGCCAACGAGAACGCCGCCCGCCGCGGCTCGCTGGGCCTGGTGAGCGAGCAGTGCCTCTACAACCTCGCCGAGCGGCGCGCCGAGATGGAGGTCGTCCCGGCGGCCGAGGCCTACGGGCTCGGCGTCATCCCGTGGTCGCCGCTGCACGGCGGGCTGCTGGGCGGCGCGCTGCGCAAGGAGCGCGAGGGCGGCGGAGGCCGTACCACCTCCGGCCGGGCGGCCACCGCGCTGGAGGACACCACCGTGCGCGCGCGGATCGAGGCCTACGAGAGCCTGGTGGACCGGCACGGCCTGGAGCCCGGCGAGGTGGCCCTGGCCTGGCTGCTGACCCGGCCCGGCGTCACGGGGCCCATCGTCGGGCCGCGCACCGCCGACCAGCTCACCTCGGCGCTGCGCGCCGTCGAACTGGAGCTCCCCGGGGAGCTGCTCACCTCGCTGGACGAGATCTTCCCCGGCCCCGGCCCCTCCCCCGAGGCCTTCGCCTGGTGACCCGGCCCGGTCCGGACCGCCCCGGCGGACCGGACCGCTCCCGGTGACCGTCCTCAGTGACCGTTCAGCGCCGAGGCCAGCACGACCACGACGAAGAGCGCCACCAGCACACCGGTCACAATGCGCATCCTGGTCTTCGCGTTCACGGTGACAACGGTAACCGGGCGGCTGAGCGCACCCCCCGGGGCCCCGCACCAACGGCGGCCCCGGGCTGTGCTCAGCGCCCCAGCCGCAGCCGCTCCACCGGCAGGTAGCGGGGCTGCTCCCCCGGCGCCCCGCCGGTGGGCAGCTCGCTGCGCACCAGGAGCAGCTCGCGGGCGCACCACCGAGCGCCCCGGAACCCGTCGAGGGCCTCGGCGTACCGGCGCAGGTCCCCACCTCCCGCGCCCCGGCGGGCGCCGCCCCTGCCCCGGGTGCGGGCCAGCGTCAGATGCGGGCGGAAGGAGGGCGGCGCATCGGGCGGCAACAGCCCCACGCGGCGGCCCGCGGCCGTGGTGGACGCCGCCAGCTTCGCCAGGGCCGCCAGGTCGGAGTCGTCCGGGTGCAGCCCCGCCCACAGCGTGCGGTCGCCGAACCGGCCCGCCCCCGCCAGGCGCATCCACAGTGGTTCCGGCACCCGGTGCGCCGCGCGGGCCAGCCGTACGGCGAGGTCCGCCGCCTGTGCCTCGTCCGCCTCGCCGTAGAAGCTCAGTGTGAGGTGCCAGCTATCCGGCGGCGCCCACCGCAGCCCGTCCGCGCCGGGCAGGCCCCGCACCGCGGCCACCTCCAGCTTCAGCTCCGCCACCGCCTCCTCCGGCGGCCACAGCGCCGCGAACAGTCTCATGGGGCGGACTCTGCCACACACCGTGCGGCACCGCCGCCGACGCCGCCTCGGCTCCGCGACGGACCCCGCTCCCACTCCGGGCGGAAGGTGCACCGGGCCGCCTGCTCACACGGCCCCGCGCAGCCGCCCGGTCGCCGCACTGCGGACGGCAGGGCTGCCCGTGAGAACATCGGCCGGTGCGCAGACTGACGGTCCTGGGGACGTGCGGGGCCTGGCCCGAGGCCGGCCGGAGCGCCAGCGGGTTCCTGCTGGAGTACGACGGCTACCGGCTGGTGCTGGACCTCGGCTACGCCACGTTCCCACGGCTTCTCGAACACTGCCCCGGCGGTCGCCTCGACGCAGTGGTGATCACACACGAGCACGCTGATCACTGCGCCGACCTCAGCGCCCTGTGCCGTGCCCGCCACTTCGCTCAGGAGCCGGGCACGCGCCTGCCCCTGTACTGCACCCCCGGAGTGATCGAGCGCGTCCAGGCGATGGAGCCGACCGAGGACCTGCTGGAGGTCTTCGCCCCGCACCCGCTCCCCTCCAACCACCGGGCAGGGCCCTTCCAGCTCGATGCCGCACTGCTGCCGCACCACGTTCCGCACGCCGGGGTGCGGCTGACCGCGCCGGGCCTGACCCTCGCCTACAGCGGCGACGCCGGACCGGACCCCGCCCTCGCCCGGCTGGCCGGAGGAGCAGACCTGTTCATCGCCGGGGTCACGCTCCAGGGCGCCTGCGCCGAGGGCGGCGACCGCCGCCTGATGAGCGCCGTGGAGGCCGGGGTATGGGCCACCCGTTCCGGTGCCGGGCGGCTGCTCCTCACCCACTTCTGGCCCGGCAGCGACCGCACGCGTTCCACCGCTGAGGCCCGGAGCAGCTTTGCGGGCGAGGTGCTCGCCGCCGAAGAGGGCATGGTGCTCGACTTCCCGCGGCGCGGCGGATCGAGCTGACGGCTGAACGCCCGAGCCCATCGGCACGGGGCCCCGGCAGAGGCGCTGTCTCCTGCCGCTCCGGTGCGGCCCGGCAGGACCCGGAGGCGGGCCGGACGGTGACGCCGCGACGGGCGAGCAGGCGGCATCCGACCACGCGCCGACGCGGGGAAGGCGGTCGTGGACCTCCGCAGGCAAGGGGCGCGTACGGACGTCACCGCACCTTTGCACCGCCGCGACCGCCGAACCGGCGCCCTGCGAGGGTCAGGCCGCCTCGGTCACCTCCTCGCGGCGGACGAACCGTACGGGGGCCTGCCCCCGCCGAAGGCTCACCGCCGGGCGGAGCCCCGCGATACGGGCCAGCACCAGGCCGACCGCCACGGCCGACACCGCGGAGACCAGACCGCCGGCCAGGAAACCGGCCCGGGAGCCGAAGGTGTCGGTGATCCAGCCCATGATCGGGCCGCCGATGGGCGTACCGCCGACGAAGACCATCATGAACAGGCTCATCACCCGGCCCCGCATCGCCGGGTCGGAGGCGAGCTGGACGCTGGAGTTGGCGGTCACGTTGAAGGTGAGCCCCGCCAGTCCGATCGGCGCCATCAGCGCGGCGAACAGCCAGTAGGAGGGCGAGAGCGCGGCGACCGTCTCCAGCACTCCGAAGACCAGCGCGGCGCCGACCATCAGCCGCATCCGCGACTGGCCGCGCCGGGCCGCCAGCAGCGCGCCGGCCACCGAGCCGACAGCCATCAGGAAGTTGAGCGTGCCGTAGGTACCGGCACCCGCGTCGAAGACGTCGCTGGTGAAGGCCGTCAGCCAGATGGGGAAGTTGAAGCCGAACGTGCCGATGAAACCGACCAGCACGATGGGCCACAACAGCTCCGGATGGCCCTTCACATAGCGCAGGCCCTCCCGCAACTGGCCCTTGCCGCGCTCCACCGGCTTGCTGGTGTGCAGTTCACCGGTCCGCATCATCAGCAGCCCGACGAGCGGGGCGGCGAACGAGAGGCCGTTGATCAGGAAGGCCCAGCCGCCGCCGACCGCGGAGATCAGCACGCCCGCGACGGCAGGACCGACCAGCCGGGCGCTCTGGAAGTTCGCGGAGTTGAGGGAGACGGCGTTGCGAATCTGGCCGGGCCCGACCATCTCGGAGACGAAGGTCTGCCGCGTCGGGTTGTCGACGACGGTGACCAGGCCGAGCACGAACGCGAGCGCGTAGACGTGTCCGACCTGCACATTGCCGCTGAGGGTGAGCGCGGCCAGTACCAGGCCGGTGACGCCCATGGCGGACTGGGTCGCGAACAGCAGCGTGCGCTTGGAGCAGCGGTCGGCGATGACGCCCCCGTACAGCCCGAACAGCAGCATGGGCAGGAACTGCAGCGCCGTGGTGATACCGACGGCGGTGGAGGAGCCGGTGAGGCTGTGCACCAGCCAGTCCTGGGCGATGCGCTGCATCCAGGTGCCGGTGTTGGAGACGACCTGGCCGATGGCGAAGAGGCGGTAGTTGCGGATTCTCAGCGAGGCGAACATGGAGGACTTCGCGCCGCTGCCCTGCGTGGGCCCTCCGGCTCGGGGTGCGCGGGGCTGATTGTCGTCGGGTGCGGATGGTGCGGGTGCGGAGTGTGCTCCGTGGCCCGTACTCAAGCGGCTTCGCCTCCTGTTCTCGACCGTTCTACTTACAGGTGCGCCAGCTTCTCCAGCACCGGCGCGGCGGCGCGCAGCGTCGCCCATTCGTCCTCGTCCAGCTCCTGGACCAGCTCGGCCAGCCAGGCGTTCCGCTTGGCGCGGGCCGCGGCGAGCATCGACTCGGCCTGCTCGGTCTGGGTGACCACCTTCTGCCGCCGGTCCTCGGGGTGCGGCTCCAGCTGGACCAGGCCCTTGGCCTCCAGCATCGCCACGATCCGCGTCATCGACGGCGGCTGCACGTGTTCCTTGCGCGCCAGCTCGCTCGGGGTGGCGGAGCCGCACCGGGCGAGGGTGCCGAGCACCGACATCTCGGTGGGGCTCAGCGACTCGTCGACCCGCTGGTGCTTCAACCGCCGGGAGAGCCGCATCACTCCGGCGCGCAGCGCGTTGACGGCTTCCTGGTCGGCCTCGGCCAGCGGGTCGGTGTCTGCGAGGGGGTCGAGCACACCCGGTTGCGGCCCGTCGGCGAGCCGCGGAGCAGGGAGCTGTTCCGACATGATTCTTAGCTTACCTCATTACTCCGTCTAAAGACCACTGGATCGCACCACCATGGGCTCACACGTACGAGTGAGTCCACACACGTTCGCCGGACAGCGGGGAGGGTGGGTTCGCGACCGTGGTCGTATGAACAGCCTGACTCCGCCCTGCGACAACGACCACCACGGGCAGCCCGACTCGCATGTGCTCAGTCTCCGTATAGAAGCCACCCTGCTGGAGCGCCTGACCGAGCACGCCGCCAAACGCGGAATGAGCGTCCAGGACTACGTGATCAGGACGCTCGTCCGCGACGACTTCGACGAACGCTTCCATGCGTCCGTCGAGGAGACCGAGCGGTTCTACGGCCGCCCAGCCTAGGGCTCCGGACCGTGCCCTCCGCCCATCGAGAAGCCCGTGCCCCTCTCTTCGCATCCTCGGACACCCGCGCCCCGCCCCCGTACGCCCGCCGACACCCGCCCTCCCTCCCGCGACCCTCCAGCGGAGGCCGTGCCCCGGCCTCCGCGGGCGCGCGGGCGTCCGCCCGGAGGCCGCCCCCTGCGGGGCGTGCCTCGTGCCGGGGGCGCAAACGCGGGCAGAAAGCGCGTGTGCCCCCTCCCGGGAGAGGGGGCACACGCGCGGAACCGGGCGGTGAGCGGCGCTACTTGACGCCGACGAGTTGCTCGATCGGGTTCAGCAGGAAGTAGACGAGGAAGCAGAGCCCGACGACGTTCAGCAGCCAGGGGATCTCCCGGAACCGGCCGGCGGCCGCCCGCAGCACGATGAAGGCGATGACGCCCATGCCGATGCCGTTGGTGATGCTGTAGGTGAACGGCATCGAGACGATGGTCAGGAACGCCGGGACGGCGACGCCCGTGTCCCCCCACTCGATGTCCCGCACGTTGGCCGCCATGATCAGGAAGCCGACCACCAGCAGCGCGGGGGTCGCCGCCTGCGAGGGAACGACCTTGGCGAGGGGGGTGAAGACCAGCGCCAGCAGGAAGAGCCCGCCGGTGACCACGTTGGCCAGCCCGGTGCGGGCGCCCTCCCCGACGCCGGCGGTGGACTCCACGAAGCAGGTGTTGGCCGAGCAGGAACCCACGCCGCCCGCGGCGACGCCCACGCCGTCCAGGAACAGGATGCGGCCCATCCGGGGGAGCTGACCCTGCTCGTCGGCCAGCCCCGACTCCTGGCCGACGCCGATGATGGTGCCCATCGCGTCGAAGAAGCCGGACAGCAGCACCGTGAAGACGAACAGGCAGCCGGTCAGCCAGCCGACCTCGTGGAAGCCGCCGAACAGGCTGATGTTCCCCACCAGGGAGAAGTCGGGGGTCCCCACGACCGAGTGCGGCACGGACGGTACCGACAGGCCCCAGGCCGCCTCGGGGATCTCGGCGACGGCGTTGACGACGACGGCGACGACCGCCATGACGACGATGCCGATCAGGATGGCGCCCTTGGTCCTGCGCACCGTCAGCACGAACATCAGGATCAGCCCGAGCACGAACACCAGCACGGGCCAGCCCTGGAGCTGACCGCCGGTGCCGAGCCCGAGGGGGACGGTGGTCTTCGCCGCGTCCGGGTTGCGGGTGACGAAGCCGGAGTCCACCAGGCCGATCAGGGAGATGAACAGGCCGATGCCGATGGCGATGGCCCGGCGCAGCCCGTTCGGGATGGCGTCCATGACGCGCTGGCGCAGCCCGGAGGCCACCAGAATCATCAGCACGACACCCGCGAGCACCACCATGCCCATCGCGTCGGGCCACGTCATCTCGGGGGCCAGCTGGAGCGCCACCACCGCGTTGATGCCCAGACCGGTGGCCAGCGCGATGGGAACGTTGCCGATGACGCCCATCAGCACGGTGGTCAGCCCCGCCATCAGCGCGGTGGCCGTCACCAGCTGCCCGTTGTCGAGCTGGTGACCGTACTTGTCCGTACCCGCCCCGAGGATGATCGGGTTCAGCACGATGATGTACGCCATCGCGAAGAAGGTGGCCAGCCCGCCGCGGAGCTCCTGGCTCACGGTCGAGCCGCGGGCCGAGATGTGGAAGAAGCGGTCCAGTGCGGAGGGGGGAGCCGACGGGGGGCCGGGCGGGACGTCCTGCGGGGAGCCGGAGGAATCGACCGGGCTGGCCGAAGCGGGCATGGGTGACCTCGGTTTAGTGCTGTGGTGCTGGCGGAGGGGAGGACCGCGACTGCCGTGGTTCATACGTTCCTACGAAAGAAACCGGCCGTCCCCCGGTTGTTTCAGTATGAACAAACGAACGGCCTGATCGCCAACTCCGCCCCTCCCCCCTCCGCCGGCCCTCGCTAGGCTGGGGCCGCAACCGGACGAGAGCTGAGGGAGCCGCGGCGATGGGTCTCATGAACAAGTGGACCGACGGCGAGCGCGAGGCCCCCGAGCCGCTGGAGGGCAACGTCGTCGCCACCGTCGTGACCGGCACCCTCGTCTGGCTCGTTCTCTTCCTCGTCCAGCTGCCCTTCTACGGGTGGTTCGCCGACGGCGGTCACGGCTGGTGGGTGTGGACCTGCGCCGCGGGCGCGGGCCTGGGCTGCATCGGCATCTGGTACGTACGCGCCCGCGACAAGGCGATCAAGCGCGCGGAGAGTGCGGAACGCGCGGGGGACGACGCGGAGAGCGCTGACCGCGCCGAGTGACCCGGGCAGGCCCCGCACACGGAGAGCCAGGAAGGCCCCCGCACGCGGAGAGCCGGGAAGGCCCCCGTACGCGGAGAGAGGGCGGCCGGGGCCGACGAACCGTGAAGGCGCCCCGGTACGGCGCCGGGCCCCCGGCCTGGTGCCGGCGGGGCGGCGAGGGCGGGGGCCCGGTGGTGCGACGGTGGCGCCGCCCGTGAGCGGGCGGCGCGGGTCTCACGGGGCGCTGTCGGCCAGTTGCGTGCGGCCCTGCGCGCGGGCGCAGTGCGCGCAGCAGAAGTAGCTTCCGTCGGACTCCATGCCGTGGCCCAGGATGCGGCACCCGCAGTTCTCGCACACCGGCGCCATCTTGTGGGCCGCACACTCCAGGCAGTCGAACACATGCACCTGCCCGGCAGCGCGGACCTCGAAGGTGTGGGGGTAGTCGTTGTCGCAGACCTCGCAGACGGCCATGCCGCTCTCCTCGCGCATTCGGGTACGGGCTTCGCTGTGCCGGGCGAGCACATCGGTACCCCGCCGGGGCGGTGAGGCAGCCTGCGCGGCGACGGCTCAGCCGCCCGGCGCGCACCCGTTCGGGGGCGCCTCGCCGGGCGGCACCGGGATACCGGCGGAGTTCCGGGGCTCCGCCCGCGGCGGTGGCCGACAGGGTCATTCCCGACTCAACTTCCAAGCGTGCAAGCGGAGTTGACGTTCCGGAACGGCCATGACAGAAAGGCCCGTCACACCCACCACACCAGTCACACCCGCGAGGAGACATCCGATGCCCCGTACCCATGTGCCGACGCTCGCCGCGACGGCCATGGCCGCAGCCCTGCTGGTCAGCGGCTGCGGCCCCGAGGAGAGCGGGAGCGGCGGCGACAAGGCCGCCGCGGACGCCGCCTCCGAGGCGGAACTGACGCACCAGGTGCCCATGGCAAAGGTCGGCGAGATGACCGGATCCATGGGCATGTGGACGACCGACAAGCACTTCGTCAAGACCGGCCTGAAGAAGGTCGTCGGCTACCCGCTCGACGGGGGCAGGCCCGCCTGGACGGTACCCCTGGGCGGAAAGGTCTGCTGGTCGTCCCCCGAACCGACGAAGGACGGCCTGGTCGCCGTCGTCTACGAGAACGACAAGAAGGACCCCTCCGTCTGCACCGAGGTGGGCCTGCTCGACCTGGACCAGGGCAGGCTGCGCTGGCACAAGCAGGCCCCGCGCGACGCCTCCGCGACGATGTTCGACGAGGTCACCGTGGGCGGCGGCACGGTCGCCGCGGGCGGCACCAGCGGCAGCGCCGGGTGGACCGTCGGCGGCCGGCAGCTGTGGGGCCCCTCCTCCGAGGAGAAGTGCCCCGCCGACGGATACGCCGGCTTCGGCGACAAGCTCGTCGCCGTACGGGACTGCGGGACGAGCGACCACCCGCGCCTGAAGGTCCAGACGGTGAACCCGCGCACGCGCGCCGCCGACTCCACCTACGCGCTGCCCGCCGGGACGGAGCACGTGCACGTCGTCTCCGCCGACCCGCTGGTGCTCGCCGCCGACGACGGCACGGCGCAAGGCGGCTCGGGGACGTCCCGGTTCCTGTCGGTGGACACCAGCAGCACGCGGGGGCGGGTGCTGGCGAGCATCGGCGCGAAGGGCGGCAAGTTCGGCAAGTACAACGTCGAATGCCCCGCCACAAAGGTCACCGACTGCCGGCAGGTCGCCGTCAGCAAGCAGGCACACTCCCTGTACCTGGGCACGGAGGAACCGGTCGAGGCGGGCTCCGACGCCAGGAACGGCATCGTCGCCTTCGACCTGCGCACCGGCAAGCAGACCGGGGCGGCGGACGGCACGGACTCCGGCGAGCTGGCCCCCATGGGCCTCGACGCACACGGCGACGTGCTGGCCTACCAGAAGGCGAACACGGGCAGCGAGAAGGGCGGCGCCGTCTGGCGCCTCGACGCGGCCACCCTCAAGAAGGCCCCGCTCGTGCACAACGAGGACTCCGCCTGCAAGACGGAGGCCTCCTTCGATATCGGCGCGTCCCGCGTCCGCTACACGGCCGGCCGCCTGTACCTGGGCCATGACGACATCAGCAAGCCCAGCTCCGGACCCGCCCCGCTGGCCGCCGTCTACAGCACCAAGGGCTGAGCCCCGCACCGCCACCGCGCCCCGAAACGCGCGCCCCGGGAGCGGCCCGCGCAGTCGCGTCGCCGGTCAGTCGAACCAGCGGGCCCGGGAGAGTTCGGGCACCCGGGTGGGGTCCTCCAGCAGGGCGGTCAGCTCGAAGCGGCGGGGCCAGGCGCCCGCCGACCAGGCCAGGGCCGAGGCGAGACCTTCCAGGGTGGCGGCGTGGAGACTCCCGTCCGGGGCGCGGCGCCAGTCCACGTCCACGCCGCCGAGCACCAGTTCCTCGTGCTCGCGGTAGTGGGCGGGAACGCCGGGCAGCAGGTCCCGTACAGCCGGAGGAACCTCGCGCAGGGTGCCCGGGTCCTCGGGCACCAGGCGGGCGGCGGCCTCGGTGGCGGGGCGCACCTCCAGCAGGCGGGCCAGCTCCGCGGCGTGGGCCGGCGCCACCGGGAGGAGAGGGCGGCCGCTCAGCAGGGGAAGGACGTCGGGCGCGTCGGCCACCAGGGCCTCGGCGGCGTCCACGACGACCGTGGTCCCGCCGCGCACGGCCCGCAGGGTCTCGGGCAGGGTCACCGTCTCCGGGTCGAGACCGGCCGAGGCCAGCAGCGTGTGCAGGCCGTGGAGTTGGGCGGCCTCGACGGTCGCGTCCGGGTCGGCCAGGCGGGTGAGGAGCTCCGCGGGGCCGCCGGGTTCGGCCAGCAGCGCCGCGGCGGTGGTGCGCACGCCCAGCGCCCGCAGGACACGGTCGTCGGTGACCTCGCCCGGATCGGCCTCCTCGTACAGGCCGCGCAGCAGCGGATCGGCGCCCGCGGCGCGCAGTCCCGCGGGGCGGCGGCCGTCCAGGACGGGGTGGCCGCGCAGCCACCAGGCGGTGTACGCGCGCACGTCGGTGACGGTGCCGTCGGCGAGGCGCACCCGCACCGGCGCGGTCAGCGCGTCCCGCAGCGGAGGGCGGGCCAGCATCGCCAGGGCCTCGGGCCAGCACGCGTCGTCGACGAGGTCGAGGTCGCGGACGGCGACCAGTTCGAGGGCGACGGGGGGTACGGCCATACCGTCGGCGGCGTCGGCGTCACCGTCGGCGCCGTCTGCGGCCAACTGGTCGAGCACGTCCTCGCACCACACGTCGACCGCGTCCAGCAGCCCCGGATCGTCGGGCTCGGGGTAGTCGCTGTCGCGGGGCTCGAAACCGTCCGGGTCCAGGACCACGTTCTCGGCGCGGACCAGCGCGAAGTCGGCCTGCACCCCGACGGCTGTCAGCGGCCCGGCGCCCCAGCGGTCGGCCAGCTCGGCGTCGCAGGCGGCCAGCTCCCCCTCGCGCAGCACCCGGGCGAACGCCGAGCCGGGCAGGACGAGTTCGGCGGCGGGCGCGCTCTCGCCGTCCTCGTCGGGCAGCGCGAGAGCGCCCAGCCACGGCTCCTCGCCGGGCGCGAGCTGCGCGTCGCGCACCAGAGCGAGGACCGTCTCGGCCAGCTCGTCCGGGGAAAGGCTCTCGTCGTCCTCCTCCCAGCTCTCCTCCGCGTCCAGCGAGGCGGCGACCGCGGCGCGCACCTGCGGAGTGGTCAGGACGGCGCGCGGGGTGGCGGGCGTGCCGCCCAGCTTCTCCAGCAGCGGGTGGACGGCCTCGGCGTGCGCGACCTGCAACCCGAGCCGCGCCAGCCTCCCCCACGTCCCGTCCGGGCCCTCGGCACCGGGCGCTACGGCACCCTGCGGCAGCGGCAGCAGCACGTGGCGCGGGCCGACCGCGCGGCGGCCGTCGGCCAGCGGCACCGGCAGCCCGGTCAGCCGCTCGGGGTCCACACCGGCGAGGGAGGCGTACAACTCCCGCCACCAGCCCGGCTCCCGCGCCACACCGGCGAGCCGGTCCACGGCCTCGCCCAGCGGCACCCGGGGCACACCCAGGGCCCGCAGCTCGGGGCGGCGCTCCAGCCCGGCGGGCAGCAGGTGGGGAAAGAGCTCCGCGAGGACGGCGACGGTGTCCGCGCCCGCGCCCTCGACGAGTTCGGCGTCCCGCGGCCGCAGCGCGTACGACTGCGGCGGCTCCCCCTCCTCCCGGTGGGTGGCCGCGCTCGCCAGGAACGGCACCGCGGGCAGCTTCTCCAGCACGAGGGCGCGCAGCTCCCCGTCCAGTTCACCGAGCCCGAGCGGCCCCGGCACCAGGTCGAGGGCGGAGACGGACACCGGGTGCCAGTCGCGCAGCAGTTCGGCGTAGGCGTCGGCGGCCCGCTCCAGCAGGAACCGGGTCAGCGGTCCGGGCGCCACATGGCGGCGGGTGGGCTCCAGCGGGAAGGAGGCCAGCAGCAGGGCGCGGAAGCCCAGCGGTTCGTCGGTCGGGGTGGGCGCGTGCACACAGGCGTCGGTCCGCGGCTCGGCCGGGGCGCCCTCCTCGTCGACGGGGACCGCCCAGGTGACCGACCAACCCGGACGCGCCCGCTCCTCCACGGGCCGGTCCGCGAGCAGTCCGGGATCGGCGACGCCGCTCGCGCTCGCGAGCCGCCACCGGGTGGTGCCGTGTGCGGAGTCCTCGATCCGCACGAAAGGGCCCTCGTCGTGGCGGGTCAGAGTGCGGACCTGGCCACCGTCCTGCTCGCTGTCGACGACGACCTCGCTCAACCCGGGCAGCGCCAGCAGCAGGGCGTCGTCCACCGAGTCCAGCAGCCGGCGGGTCAGGGAACGCGCCGCCTCGTCGCGCAGCGGCAGCAGGACAGCCGTGTCGTACCCGGCGGGCACCACGGGCTGTTCCCACGTCGCGGGCAGCGGCAGCCGCAGCAGCGGTACGTGCCCCTGGCGGTGCTCCAGCTCCGCCGCCAGATCCGGTTCGCCCGCTGCGGCCTGCCGGGTCAGCTCCCGGGCCTCGGCCAGCGACCAGCGCACCCCCTGTCCCGAACGCGCGGCGACGGCGGGCTCGTCGGTGACGGCCAGCACGGCGGAGAAGCCCACCCCGAAACGCCCGACGGCGGCCCGGTCGGACTCGTCCCGTTTCGCGGAGGCCCGCAGCGTGGAGAGCGAGGCGACCCCGGCGGCGTCGAGCGGCTGCCCGGTGTTGGCGGCGGTCAGTGTGGAGTCGGCGGAGAGGGTGAGCCGCAGCCTGCCGGGCACACCGGCGCGGGCCGCGGCGTCCGAGGCGTTCTGGGCGAGCTCGACCACCAGCCGGTCGCGGTAACCGCCCAGCGCCAGGTCCTGCTCGGCGTTGGCGTCCTCCCTGAACCGCGCCGCGGACGCCCGCCACGCGTCCAGTACGCCCTGCCGCAACCGTGCGGTCGCGAACGTGTCCGCGGGGGCGGCGTGGGACGTGTCCCCCACCGCCTGTCCGAAGGTGTCCCTCACGCCACCGGCCTCCTCGACGCTCGCATCCCGCCCCGTTCTGCCGCCCGTCCCCGCCCGTCCGCACGTCGGTGCCGTGCGGGAAGGAAGGTTCGGGCGAGAGGGAAGGTTACGGCACGCCGCCGTGCCACCCGCCTCCGCTCAGCTGCTCAGCCCTTCGCGGAGCCCCTCGCCGAGCTCTTCGCGGAACCCTTGGTGGCCGGCCTTTCAGCGGCGGTCTTCTTCCCGGAGCCCCCCTTGGAGGCCGGACCCTCGGCGGCCGAACCCTTCGCGGAGGAGTCCTTGGCGGAGGAGCCCTCGGAGGCCGGACCCTCGGCGGAGGAACCGTTCGCTGAAGAGCCCTCGCCGGAAGAGCCCTTGGTGGAAGAGCCCTTCGCGGAGGAACCCTTGGTGGCCGAGCCCCTGGCGGAGGAGCCCTTCGCGGAGGAGCCCTCGGCGGCCGAACCCTTCGCGGAGGAGCCCTTCGCCGAGGAGCCCTTCGCGGAGGAGCCCTTGGAGGCCGAGCCCTCGGAGGCCGGACCCTCGGCGGAGGAACCGTTCGCTGAAGAGCCCTCGCCGGAAGAGCCCTTGGCGGAGGAACCCTTGGTGGCCGAGCCCTTGGCGGAGGAGCCCTCAGCGGCCGAACCCTTCGCGGAGCCCTTCGCGGAGGAGCTTTTGGTGGAGGAACGCTTGGCGGCCGAGCCCTTCGCGGAAGAACCCTTGGCGGAGGAACCCTCGGTGGCAGCCGAACCCTCGGCGGAACCCTTCGCGGTCGGGCTCTCGGCGGCCGAGCCCTCGGTGGAGGAACCCTTGTCAGCCGACCCCTTCGCAGCGGAACCGTTCGCGGAAGAGCCGTTCGCCGAGGAGCCCTTGGCGGCGGAACGCTTGGCGGAGGACCTCTTCGCGGCGGACCCCCTGGCGGCCGAGCCCTTGGTGGCGGAACGCTGCGCAGTCGAGCTCTCCGCGGGGGAGCTCTCCGCAGCGGGCTCCTCGGCGGAGGGGTCCGGCGCGGGTGAGCTCCCGGCGGTGGAGCCCTCCGTGGCGGAACCTTCCGACGGGGCGTCCTGCGGGAGGGGGCCCGCGTCGTCCCTGGGGTCGTCCCGGAGACCGAAGGGGTCGGCAAGCGTCTCGTCGATCACCGGGGGCGGCGGCTGCGGGGGACGCGGCATGACGGCCGCCTCCGAGTGGCCGCCGCAGCCGAAGGCGAGGGAGACCACATGGCCGTCGGCCGAGCTGTACTCGTTGGCGCAGACCCCGAACGCCTGCCGCAGCGAACCCCCGAGCGGCACCAGGAAACCGCAGCTCACACAGTTGGCCGGGGCCGCCTGCGCCATCGGCGTCTTGGGGCCGTACGACTCCTCCCAGCGGTCGGCCGCGGTGTGCAGCCCGTACCGGGACAGCACCCGGGGCCTGCCCATGCCCGGCTCCTCGGCGACGGCGCCGATGGCCGCGCGCGTGGGGCCCGGCTCGTCCGGCTCCCGCTCGGCGACGGGAGAACCGGGCAGCGGCTCGTCCTCACCGGAGAAGCCCGGCTCCAGACGCAGGTCGTCCGCGTCCGTCGGCAGCAGGTCCCCGGGGCCCAGGTCGCCGGGGCGCAGCCGCTCGCTCCAGGGCACCCACTCGGGGGCCAGCAGCGCGTCCGGACCGGGCAGCAGCACCGACTCGTCGACGGTGACGTTCCGGGCCCGGGAGGCACGGGTGACCGTCACGGCCCAGCGCCACCCCCGGTAACCGGGCTCGCGGGCCGCGAAGAAGTGAGTGACCACCCGGTCCCCGTCGGCGACGGCCTCCAGCCACTCCCCGACGTCGCCGGGGGCAGCCGCCTCCTCGGCCGCGGCACGGGCCGGCTCGACGGCCTCGGCACACAGCTGGTCGGGGGCGCGCCGGCTCCGCGCACCGCGGCTCGCACTCCGGGTCGCGGCAGTCATGCAGCACTCACAAGAATCGTCTCTCCTACGCCGTAGCGCCGTTGTCGGCGTGCGCTGCCCGGACGGCCACGAGTGGAGGGGCCGGGTCGGGGACGGAGCGGGACCGGGTGGCCGCTGCGACGTCCGCGCCCGCGCTCAAAGGCCATACGGTGCGCACCGTTCACCCACGCTACCCCACAGGGTCACGGAAGAAATCCGCAGCCAGCCTTCCACCGCGGCCGAACCGCCCGCTTCGCGGAGAAACCGGCAGGCCGCCCGCGAGAAGAAGCAGGCGGCACGATCTGGGGCACACTGAACGGCGTGCCTGTCGACACGCACGGCAACCGCAGCGGACACGGCCCCCTCGGCCGTGCCGGGCGCGCGCTGTCGCGCCCGCCGGCCGCCCTGGCCCGCCGCGTCCGGCGCGCCACCCACGCGAGCGGCGCCGGCGAGTCGGGACTCGGCAAACTCATCGAGCTGCACGCCGTCAACTCGGCGGGCGACATGCTCATCACGGTGGCCCTCGCCTCCACCGTCTTCTTCTCCGTCCCCACCGGTGAGGCCCGCGGCCGTGTCGCCCTCTACCTCGCCGTGACCATGGCGCCCTTCGCTCTCCTCGCGCCCGTGGTCGGGCCCCTGCTCGACCGCGTCCCGCACGGGCGGCGCGCCGCGATGGCCACCGCGATGCTGGCCCGCGCCGTGCTGGCGGTGACCATGGCGGGCGCCGTGGCGACGGGTGGGCTGGAGCTGTACCCGGCGGCACTGGGGGTGCTGGTCTCCTCCAAGGCGTACGGCGTGGTGCGCTCCGCCGTGGTGCCGCGGCTGCTGCCGCCGCGGATCTCCCTGGTCAAGGCCAACTCGCGGGTCACCCTCGCCGGGCTGCTGGCCACCGGTGCCGCCGCGCCCGCCGGTGCGGGGCTGCATGCGCTGGGCCCGCCGTGGCCGCTGTACGGGGCGTGCGCGGTCTTCCTGCTCGGTGCCTTCCTGTCCTTCTCCCTCGACCCCAAGGTCGACTCGGCCAAGGGCGAGCGCCCGGCGAAGCTGGCCCGCTCGGCGCGGCCGGGACTGCGGACCGTCGGCGTACCGGTGCTCAGCGCCCTGTGCGGCAACGCCGCGCTGCGCGCGCTGTCCGGGTTCCTCACCTTCTTCCTCGCCTTCCTGCTGCGCGAGCACCCGTTCGACGGTCTGTCGGCGGCCGTGTCCCTGGGCCTGGCCGGCGTCGCGGCCGGTGCGGGCAACGCCCTCGGCACGGCGCTGGGCGCCTGGCTGCGCGCCCGCGGACCCGAAGTGATCATCACGGTGGTGCTGTTCTGCGCCCTGGGCGCGACGCTGACGGCCGCCGCGCTGTACGGCACCGTCACGGTCACCGGCGTCGCCGCCGTCGCCGGGATCGTGCAGGCACTGGGCAAGCTGGCGCTGGACGCGATCATCCAGCGCGACGTCCCCGAGCAGGTGCGCACCTCCGCCTTCGCCCGCTCCGAGACCCTGATGCAGATGTCGTGGGTGCTCGGCGGTGCCCTGGCCATGGCCCTCCCCCTGGTGGGACGGCTCGGTATGGCCGTGGGCGCCGCCGTGGTGGCCGCCGGCGTCCTGACCGCCGCCCGCGGCCTGCTGAGCGCCGCCCGCCGCGGCGGCCCCCACTCCCGCGTCGCGTGACGCCCCGCCCCGGGGTCCTGACCCGCGGTCGCACGGTTGCCTGGCGGACGCCGGACAGTTGCCCGCCGACGGGAACGGCTGCCGGGCGGACGCCCGGACGCCGTCGAACGGTGGCCGCCCCCGTCGCCCGAGCTCGGCAGCCAACGGGGCGCCGCCCCGCCCCACACGGACACCGAACCCAAACCGACGCAGCACCGCACGGCGGCCAGCCCCCCACCGACCCACGGACGGACAACCGGACGCGGCCCCGCCCCGGACGGACACCGAACCCACACCAGCACAGCACCGAACAGCGGCCAGGCCCCCGCCGACCCACGGACGGACGAACAACCGGACCCCGCCCCACCCCACACGGACACCGAACCCAAACCGACACAGCACCGGACAACGACCAGCCCCCCCACCGACCCGCACACGGACGG
Organism: Streptomyces sp. CNT360; assembly: GCF_000424785.1. NCBI lineage: Bacteria > Bacillati > Actinomycetota > Actinomycetes > Kitasatosporales > Streptomycetaceae > Streptomyces > Streptomyces sp. CNT360. The sequence continues at coordinate 40,639 of NZ_KE384249.1, forward strand.
ACAACCGGACTCGGCCCCGCCGCGGACGGACGCCGGGTGTTCGGCCGGGCCGGGCGGGCCCGCGACGGGCCGGGCCGGGGTGCGTCGGGCCGCGCCGGGGTGCGGTCGGCCCCCCTCGGCGGGGGTGAGCGTGAGGCGGGTGGACCCCGGCCGGGCGACGGCCGGGGAAGCCGCGGCACGCCGCACCCGCGCGCGGTGGAGTCGGGGCCGCCCGATAGCCTGCCCGCATGAGCAAGCTCGCGCGGCAGGGCCGCATGTCGTCACAGTCGCGGCGGGGCGTGCGCACCGCCTCCGCCCTCGGTGCCGCCTCGCTCGGCCTCGTCGCCCTCTCGGCGTGCGGCACGCAGCCGAGCCCCATGGTGACCTCGACGGTCGGCGGGGACTCCGTCTCCAGCGAGGCCGCCTGCTACGACGACGGCAAGGCCATCCCGCAGGACGACGTACGCAAGTGTCTCGGCAAGAAGGCCGACAAGACCGTCGACGTCAGCGCCGGCGACAAGCTGCGGATCGGCGTCGACCCGGAGACCGCCGACGACGGCTGGCTGGTCCTGGTCGACGGGAAGCCCGCGCTGCCCGAGCCGCTGAAGAAGACGTACTACTCCTTCCAGGGCGACGCCTTCTTCCAGCAGTCCTCCTCCTCCGGCCAGCCCTCGGCGCCGAAGAAGAACGTCGAGGTCACCGTCGTGCAGACCGCCGGAGGGGACTTCAACGGCGTCTGGCACGTGAACCTGAAGAACAGCAACAGCTGAAGACCCGCACAACTGACGGGCACGCCGGGCCACGGCCCGTGCGGCGGCCCCACCCGGGAGGCGACGACGTGCTGGAGCGGTGTGCGCGGGTCCTGGTCGTGGCAGCCGTGCCCGCCGAGTGCGAGGCGGTGGCCGCGGCCACCGGCGAGCGGGCCGCGCACGTCGAGGTGATCGAAGGCGGGGTCGGTCCCGCCGCCGCCGCGGCCCGCACGGCGAGCGCCCTGGGCGCGGCGGCGCGCGAGGGCCGCCCCTACGAGCTGGTCGTGGCGGCAGGCATCGGCGGCGGGTTCGCCGCGGCCGGAGTACAGGTCGGCGACCTCGTCGTCGCCGACCGCATCGTCGCCGCCGACCTGGGTGCCGAACTGCCCCCGGGCCCCGACGGACCGGCCGGCTTCGCGTCCGTCGCCGAGCTCGGCTTCGGTCTCGACACGCATCTGCCGCCGCCCGACCTGGTGGCGGCCGCCGCCGAGGCGACCGGCGGCCACCGGGGAGACGTCCTCACCGTCTCGACGACCACCGGCACCCGGCAGCGCGCGGACCACCTCCTGGCCCGCCACCCGGCCGCCGCCGCGGAGGCGATGGAGGGCTTCGGCGTCGCCGAGGCAGCCGCGCACGCGGGCGGAGTACCCGCTCTTGAGATCCGTTCCGTCTCCAACGCCGTCGGCCCCCGGGACCGTGCCGCCTGGCGGATACCGCAGGCGCTGGCCGCCCTCACGGCCGCCTTCGGCGCGCTGGTCCCGTAGCACCGCACAGAAGGATGTCGTCATGGCCACCACCTCCCCGCTGCCTCCCCTCTCGATCGCCTACTCCCCCTGCCCCAACGACACGTTCGTCTTCGACGCGTGGGCGCACGGCCGGATCGCCGAGGCGGCCCCGGCCCCGCCATCGGTGACCTTCGCCGACATCGACGTCACCAACGGCATGGCCGAACGTGGCGAGCTGGACGTACTGAAGGTGTCGTACGCGGTGCTGCCGTGGGTGCTGCGGGAGTACGCGCTGCTGCCGTGCGGCGGTGCGCTGGGGCGCGGTTGCGGGCCGCTGGTGCTCACCGCCGCGGGGGGCGCGGCGGGGGGCGCGGCGGCGCTCGGCGGGAAGAAGGTGGCCGTGCCCAGCGAGCGGTCGACCGCCTACCTGCTCTTCCGGCTGTGGGCGGCGGCCGAGGTGCCCGGCGGGGTCGGGGAGATCGTGGTGCTGCCGTTCCACGAGATCATGCCCGCCGTTCGGGACGGGGCGGTCGACGCGGGGCTGGTCATCCACGAGGCCCGCTTCACCTACCAGCAGTACGGGCTGCACAAGCTCGCCGACATGGGCGAGCACTGGGAGGCGACCACCGGGCTGCCGATCCCGCTCGGCGCGATCATCGCGAAGCGGTCGTTGGGGGCGGAGGTGCTGGGGGCGCTCGCGGAGACCATTCGCGCCTCCGTGCGGACGGCGTGGAAGGACCCGGAGGCTTCCAGGCCGTATGTGCTCGCGCATGCGCAGGAGATGGATCCGGCGGTGGCCGAGCAGCACATCGGGTTGTACGTGAACGAGTTCACCGAGGAGTTGGGGGAGGACGGTTACGGGGCGGTGCGCGGGTTGTTGTCCCGGGCTGCGGGGGAGGGACTGGTGCCCGCGTTGACGCCCGGAGCTCTCGACTTCCCGTGAAGCGGTACGCCTGACGGGCGGGCTCGCCTTGAGGAGCGGGCTCGCCTTGAGGAGCGGGCTCGCCTTGAGGGGCGGGTTCACCCCGGAGTGGGTGGGGCCCTCACCGTCGGACTGCGGTGAGCGGCCCCGTGCGGGTGCGCTTCGGCTGAGTGCGCCGTTCCCCGCGCCCCCGCAGGCGCGGGGGCCGCGGGGTGGGGGTCAGACGTCCAGTTGGTCGGCTACTGCGCGGAGGAGACCGGCGATCTTGCGGCCGCTCTGTCTGTCGGGGTAGCGGCCGCGCTCCAGGGACTGGGAGACGCCGTCCAGCAGCGTCGTCAGGTCCTGCACGATCGAGGCGAGCTCGTCCGGCTTGCGGCGCTGTGCGGCCGCCACGGACGGGGCCGGGTCCAGCAGTGTGAGGGACAGCGCCTGGTCGCCGCGCTGTCCGGCGACGACGCCGAAATCGACCCGCTGTCCGGGCTTGAGTGTGTCCACACCGTCCGGGAGCACGGACGAGTGCACGAAGACGTCACCGCCGTCGTCACGGGAGAGGAAGCCGAAGCCCTTCTCGTTGTTGAACCACTTGACCTTGCCGGTAGGCACGTCTGTCCTCGTCCTCGTACTCGTCCGGAAGCACCGGGAAGGGGCTGCTGGAAACTGGCTGATGGGCTGGCGCTGCTGTGCTGGGGCGGGTCAGGCCCCGGGACCGCCGCTGGCGAACCCCGACAACACGACCCCCGATCCCCCGGAAGAACAGTCGGGCGGGCCGTAGGACCCGCCATCACCAAGGTTAATGGCCCGGGGCGCCGTGGCAAGGTGCCATCGGCTGCGAGGTGGCGCCGGTCGCATCCGGAGCGTGTCCCTCCGACGAGCCGGGTGCCCCGCCGGTGGAGCACCCGCCACCCGACCTACCCTGTGTGGGTGAACACTGAAACTCCGTCCGCCGGTGATCTTCTCGTACGCATCGGCGGGATCGTCTTCCTGATCGGCGCCGTGGCCACGGTCGTCACGGTGGCCCCGCTGTTCCTGGGCAGCACGCCGTTCCCGGCGCCCGCCTACCTGGTCTGCATGCTGATGGGGCTGGGGTTCGTGCTGGCGGCCGTCGGCGTCGTACGCACCGCGCTGGCGCAGCGCCGCGCGGCCCACGGGGGCTGATCCCGGGCCGCTCGGCGTCCGGTCACACGCCCCGTGGCCGCCCGGTGAAGTCCGCCAGCCAGGAGGGGAACGCCGTCAGGTCGGGCAGCACCGCGTCGGCGCCCGCCTCGGCCAGCTCCGCCTCCGAGCAGGGTCCGGTGGCGACGGCGACGGATCGGGCGCCTGCCGTCCGGGCGCCCCGCACGTCGCCGACGTGGTCACCGACGTACACGGCGGCGCCGTGCGCGGTCAGCGCCTCCGCCTTGCCCTCCGCCCACAGCTCGCCGACCAGCACGTCGGGGTGCAGGCCGAGGTGGTCGAGGTGGAGTTGCGCGCTGGGCCCGTGCTTGGCGGTGACGACCAGCGTGCGCCCGCCCGCAGCCCGGACGGCGTCCAGCGCGGCGCGGGCCCCCGGCATGGCGGTGGTCGGTTCGATGGCGTGGTCGGGGTAGAGCTCCCGGTAGCGTGCCGTCCGCGCGGGGATCTCCGCCTTCGGGAACCAGTACGCCATCTCCTGCACCAGGGGCGGGCCGAGCCGGGTGACGACCAGGTCCGCGTCGATGGGCACGCCCGTCTCCTGCGCCAGTCGGCACCAGGTGGCGTGGATGCCGGGGCGGGAGTCGATCAGCGTCATGTCGAGGTCGAACCCGACCGTGGGGCCGGACGGGCCCGACGCCGGGGACGGCCCGGGCGACGCGTCGGGGGAGCCGGACGGTCCCGCCGTCGCGGACCGGAACGGGGCGTGCGAAACCATGTCGAACATTCTGCCTTGCCGCACGGGCGGCCCCGCCTTCCCCTCCTGCTCGCCCCGCCGCCCTCTCCCCCGTCGGCGGTGATGACGGAGACCACCGGCTACCCGTGGAAGAAGAACTTCCAGGTGCACGCCGCCACGCTCGGCGCACAGGCGGAGGCCCGCAAGGTGCTGGCCGGCTACCGGTCCCACACCCGGCAGGTCACCGAGGCGCTCGGCGGGGCGAAGCGGGCCGCCGGTGTCGAGACGGGTGTCATCCGCTTCCAGGAGGGCGGCGACACCCGTGTCCACGGCGAGAAGGCGTACATCGGCACCGTGCTGAAGGACGTGGGCCCCTCCCGTCCGCCGCCGCCAAGCGGGCCGAGGATCTCGGCGGGCCGGCGATGGAGGTCGGCCCCGAACAGGTCGACAAGGGCGACGCGGACGCCGTCTTCTACACCGCCTTCAGCGACGCGGCCAAGTCCGGTGAGGTCAAGGCCGTCAGGAGTCCGCTGCGGAAGACCATGCGCGCCGTGCGGAGCGCCGTGCCTTCCAGTCGGTGACGAGCTGTGGATCCAGGGCATCGGCTACACGGCCGCCGACCGGATCCTGGACGAGCTGGAGGCCGACCTGCCGCGCTGACGGCCCGGCCTTCGGCCCCGGCCGACGGACTCGCCCGAGATCACCTGCCGGCGCCTCTCGCCCTGGCGTGCCGCCTGCCGGGACGATGGCACCATGACGCACGCTCTCGACGCCGTACTCTTCGATGTCTTCGGGACGCTCACCGACTGGCGGTCGAGCATCCGGGACGAGGTCGCCCGCGTCGGAGGCCGGGCAGGGCTGCACGCCGACTGGTCCGCCGTCGCCGACGCCTGGCGGCACCGGTACCGCCCGACGCTGCGGCAGGTCCTCGACGGGGAACTGCCCTACCGGACTCTGGACGTGCTCCACCGCCGCATGCTCGACGAGGTCCTCACCGCACACGGACTCGACGCGCTCACCGGGGCCGACCGCGCCGAACTCGTCGGCGCCTGGCACCGGCTGCGCCCCTGGCCCGACGCGGCACCCGGACTCGCACAGCTGCGCAGAACCCATCTGACGGCGACGCTGTCCAACGGGGGCATCGGCCTGCTGAGCCGCCTCACCAAGCACGCCGGGCTGCGTTTCGACTGCATCCTGTCCGCCGAGCTCGCCCGCACCTACAAGCCGGATCCGCGGGCCTACCGCACGGCCGGCGAG
>NZ_KE384249.1:46571-81289 GCF_000424785.1 Streptomyces sp. CNT360
ATGTCGTCGCGCTCGCCCGCGTACTGGCGTCGCCCACGGGGTCCGACCGGCCCCAGCCGCCGCCCGGGACAACCGACCACGTGGACCGCTGAGCGGAGGGCGTGAGACAGACGGCCGCAGTCCGCGCTCCCGGCTGCGGTCCCGGCTGCGGCTGCGGCCGTTCTACGGTGTGGCAGGTCCAGGTGCCTCTTCCCGCTGCGAAGGGGCGGGCGGAGGTGACGTGCTGTCGCTCGGGCTGGGGGGCGGGGGAGTGTCGGCGGGGACCGAGGGGTCGCCCTGATGTGAGAGAAGCCGTGGCAGGACGAGGAGGACGGTCACCAATGCTGCGGCCAGAAGGACCACCGCAGCCCTGCGCAGTCCAGGACGGCCGACCATCCGTGCGCGGGTCGACGGCGGGAACGCCGGGCGGAGGGTGGTGACTTGGCCGGCCCGGGCGTGCAGTGCGGCGCGAAGGCGGTCCTCGACGGCTGTCATGACGTCTCCTTCAGTCTTCCGGCCAGAGCCGTGAGCGCCCGGCTCGCTGTGGACTTCACTGCACCCCGGGACAGCCCCAAGGTGGCTGCGATGTCCGCCTCGGACATGTTCGACCAGTACCTGAGGACGAGGACCTCCCGCTGGCGCACCGTGAGCAGCCTCAGTGCGCGCAGCACTTCCTGGTGCTCCTCCCTGAGAAGGACCTCCTCCTCCGGTGGCGGTGCGGGGAGGATGCGCGGGGGGATGTAGGCGCGCACGGTGCGCCTCCTGCGCAGCACGTCCCTGGCGGTGTTGACCACGCTGCGCCGTATGTAGGCGTCAGGGTCGGCGATGTCGTCGAAGGTGTTGCCGTGACGTCGGTAGAGGGCTGCGAAGGCTTCCTGGACGACGTCCTCGGCCGTGGGGACGTCGTCGACCAGGAGGACGGCAAGGCGCACGAGGTCGAGCCTGCGGTGGCGGTACAGCATGTCGATCTCTTCCGCCGCCGTGCCGCGTCTTCCCGACGCCGTGCCGAACAGCCGGCCCCTGAGTTCCGGTCCGTTCCGGTTCTGGGAGAGGCGGGCCAGCAGCCGTCGCCACGGGCTGCGCGGGACCGCACCTCCCCAGGCGGAGACGGCAGCCATCAGCGCCTTTCCCCCGCGGGCGGGGCGATGACGTCCCGACGCCGTGGGTGTCGGCCGTCTTCCGGTGCGCGGCGCCGTGGGGACGTCGGCCTGCCGCCACGGACGGCTTCCCAGCGGGATATTTCTGGCATGTACGTCAACCTGTTGCGTGGATCGAGCAGTTCAGGGCTTCCCCGGGGGGCGCCCTCTACCGGGAAGGACGTGTGGGGCGCCGACAGGTTGCACCGCACCGCGCTGTGGGGGGGGTACGGGAGCGGCGCGGCCTGGCCGTCCTCCGCTTCCGGAACACCGAGCGTCGCGGCCTGCAACCTCGGGCGAACCCGCCCGTCTGTCAGGGCGTAGGGGACGTTCCGCCCTGGTGCGGACGTGCGTGTCCAGCACGCGCGGGACACGTCGCTGTCGGATGCGAGATCTGGAGACATGATGAAGCGACACAAGCGCACGAGGGCTGCGACTCGACTGCCGGCTCTGACGGCGGCGGTGCTGTGCGCCGCAGCGGCAGCCTTCACGTATACGGCTGCAACCGGTGCCGCGGCGCCGAACGAGGCGGCGCAACGGAGCGCGGCGCCCTCTTCCGGGCCCACCAGGACGGTCCGCTACGACCTGGGTGACGCGGCCTGGCACCTGCCGCAGACCGGTCAACCCGTCGAGCTGGCCGGGGTGGTGCACTACCCCGCAGACCTGGGCACGGGGCGGCACCCGCTGATCGTGATGCTGCACGGCTGGCACGAGACCTGCGCCGACCCGAAGGCGGCGGCAGCGCGCGCTGCCGCCGAGGACAGCGGGGACGACGCGGCGTACGAAGCTGCCAGTGCCAAGCTGTTCGCCTGGCCGTGTGCGGCGGGAACACCCGCCCTGCCCAGCGAGCGCGGATACGACTACCTGGGCCGCAAGCTGGCCGCTCAGGGGTTCGTCGTGGTCTCGGCGGGCGCCAACGGCATCAACGCCTCCTCCGTGTCGGGGGACGACAATGCCGCCGCGCGGGCGGATCTCGTCAACCAGCATCTGCGCATGTGGCAGGAGCTCAGCTCCCGGGGCAAGGGCGCGCTCGCCAGAAAGTTCGCCGACCCGGCGACCGGAGCGGCGCGACGCGTCGGCTTCGCCCACCACGTGGACACGGGTGACGTAGGGATCGTGGGGCACTCACGGGCAGGAGCGGGGGTCACCTGGCAGGCGGCGGACAGCCACCGGAAGCAGTGGCCCGAGGGCGTCGACGTCAAGGCGGTGGCGGCCGTGGCGCCCGCCTACAACGTGATGACGGAGGACATGACCGACTACACGATCACCAAGACCCCCTTCGCCGCCTTCCGGGGAACATGCGACGGACAGGTCGGCAGTGAGGCGCTCTCGTTCGCGGCCGACGCGGCCGAGGGGAACCGGAGCGGCTTCTACCGGTTCTCGGTCCGCGGAGCGAACCACAACTACTTCAACACGCAGTGGTCGCCTCACAGCCGCCAGGTCGCGGCCTCCGACGACGCCACGCCGGTGGAAGGACACCCCGGACAGTGCACCGACCATGCGGACGCGGCGCCTGCCAGGCAGCTGACCGAGCCGGAACAGCGCCATGTCGCCGCCACGTACCTCGGTGCCTTCTTCCGCCGCCACCTCCTCGGCGACACCCGGCAGGACCAGGTGCTGACGGGGGTGCGGCACCCCGAGGCGGCCCGCACGGAGGTGGACGTCACCACCGCTGCTCCCTGAACGGCAGCCAACCCGCACGCGCACACGGCGGGAACCGGCTCGCCCACTCCACACCGGCCGCCGGGCCGATTCCGACGGCCGGGCCGATTCCGACGGCCGGGCCGATTCCGGCAGCCGGGCCGATTCCGGCGGCCGGACCTTCAGGCCGCCCTGCCCGACCGGTCATCCGGCTGCGCACTCGACCGTCCGGGCAGGACTCAGCCGCCGACGGGGCGGCGGGCGCGCCACACGAGGTAGAGGGCGGCGGCCCCCGCGGCGATGCGGAGCGTCACGGGGAACGCGTCGCCCATCGCTTCCCGGAGGGCGTCACCGCCCTGCGGCAGTCGCTCGCCCCAGCGCCCTTCGGCGCGGCCCCACAGCCAGACGCCCGTACCGGCGAAGACGAGACCGGGCATGCCCAGGGCGGCCCACTTCGCCTCCGTACGGCTGAGCTTGGGCGACCACCATGCCGCCAGCCACCCCGCGGCCAGCGGCACCAGGGAGCCGATCACGGCCCCCACCACCAGCAGGAGAGCTGCCACCAGCTCGACGAACCCGCCACGGCGGGCGACGCCCTCGCCCTGGGCGCCGCGGGCACGGCGCCGCAGCAGGAGCGCGGCCAGACCGGGTGCGGCACCGGAGGCGGCCGGTGCGGGCGCCGGGGCTGCCGCTGCCTTGTCGGCGCCGGGCACCGCACCGGGGACGGTTCCCGGGGCGGTCGGGACACCGGGGGCGCTCGGGGCGCCCGGGGCGGCGGGCGAGCCGGGGCGCTCGTCCTCGCCGGGCGGCGGCTTGAGAATCTCGGGGAGCTCGATACCGCCGAAGAAACCCGGCACGGGCTCACCGGCCGCCACGGCGTTGCTGCCGCCGGGCCCGGTGCCGAACGGGCTCGGGTCGACGCGCCACCAGTCGGGGTCGGAGTCCGCGTCGCCCAGCTCGTCCAGGCTCGCCAGGTGCGGGGACGAGGCCCCGTAGGCGGCGCTGGGCGCGCTGGTGCGCTGAGTGGGCACGGACGGCTGTGCGGCCGACGGTACTTCGGGGCCGGCTCCGTCGTCGGCGTCCCGGCGGACCCGCGCCTTCCGGCGGATCCGTGCCGAGAGGTCCGACGCGGCGGAGCCGCCGTCGTCCTGCTGGGAGGGGGCGGGGGCGGGCGGCGTCGGGCTGCTGCCGCCGTTCGCGGAGGCCACGACGTCCTCGGGGCGGCCGAGCCGGTCCAGGATCTTCTGGACGGCGGCCTTGGTGACCGCACCGCCGTCCGCCGCCCGCGCCCTGTCGATCTCGCCGCGCAGCCCGCCGACGAGCTTGGCCCGTTCGGCGGCGGTCATGCGCGTGCTGTGAGCCAGGTCTCCGACACGGCTCAGATAGTCGAACACGAGACGGTCGCTCTCGATCCCCACCAAGTCCCCACAACCCGCTAGCGCTTCACCGACCTGTCCCGACGGTACCGCGCGCAACGCACCCGAGGGAGCGCCCGCACCCCTCGGGCCCGACCTGCCGAATGGGCCGGGTACCAAGTGCGCCCGGTACCAGGTGGGCCCCACACCGGAGGGCACCCCCGCCAGGCGGAGCCCCGCAACAGCCGGTCCGGCAACAGGCGGGGCGCACCAGGCGAGACGTCATAGCCGCCGAGCGGCACCAGCAGCCCGTGGTGCCGTCAGCCGGCTGACGGCACCGGCGGAGACGGCAGCACCAGCCCAGGTGACGGCACCAGCCCAGGTGACGGCACCAACCGCCGAGAGGACACCAGCCGAAGTGGCGGCACCAACCGACACGAGGACACCGGCCCAGGCGGCGTCGCCGGCCGGGACGACGACGCCAGCCGGAGGGACGGCATCGGCGGGAGGCAGCACCGGACGAGGTGGCGGCGCCGGTCGGACGGCGACGGCCGGTGGACGGTGACAGCCGCCGGGTGGCGGCGGGCCCGCTACCGTGGGTGGGATGAGCAGCGAGCAGACCGGGGGCTCTCCCTCCCAGGGGGCCGGAGCCTCTCCCTCCCGGCCGGGCGACCCGCAGGCGTCCGGCCCCCGCACTCTCGCCGAGGACCTCCGTGCCCGGGAGGACGACGCGCTCGCCGCACTGCTGCGTGCCCGGCCCGACCTGCTCTCCCCCGTACCGAACGACCTCACCCAGCTCGCCACCCGCGCAGGGACCCGCGCCTCGGTCGTCCGCGCACTGGAGCGGCTGGACCGGTTCGCGCTACAGACTGCCGAGGCCCTCGCCGTCGCCCCCTCGGCACCCCCCGCCGGCACCGGGTCGGGGCCCGGCTCGCAGAGTGGCCCGCCGGCCACCCGGGAGGCCCTGACCGCGCTGCTGCCCGGCGAGGAGGCGGCCGCACGACTGCCGCGCGCCCTCGCCGAACTGCGCACCCGGGCCCTGGCGTGGGGCCCGCAGGACCGTCCGCGGCTGGTGCGCACGGCACGCGAACTGCTCACCTCCCCGTCACCCACCGGGCTGGGCCCCACGCTGGTGGAAGCGGTGGCGGCCGCGGGCCCGGCCAAGCCGTCGCCGTCCCGCCTCCAGGAGATGCTGACGCACGCGGGGCTGCCGGCGACGCACGATCCGGTGAGCGCCCTGACGGCCCTCACGGAGCTGTTCTGCGATCCGGCACGGATGTCCGCGCTGCTGGCCGGGGCGCCCGAGGGTGCCCTGACGGTGCTGCGGAAGCTGGAGTGGGGTCCGCCCTACGGTGCGGTCGACCTGTCGGCACCCCCACCGCCGGTCACCTGGCTGCTGGAGAGGGCACTGCTGGTGCCGACCGGGGGCGAGCAGCCCGCGGGGGGCGGAGGCCAGGGCACCGCGGGCAGTGTCGTCCTGCCGCGCGAGGTGGCCCTGCACCTGCGGGGCGGCCGGGCCCACCGGGAGCCGGAGCCGACGCCGCCCCCGGTCGCCGTCGCCCGCTCCCACGAGCCCGCGACGGTGGACGCCGCGGCGGCGGGGCAGGCGATGACGGCGCTGACCACCGTGGAGGAGCTGCTGTCCTCCTGGGAGGCCGAGCCGCCGCCGGTGCTGCGCGCGGGCGGGCTCGGTGTGCGGGACCTCAAGCGGACCGCCGTCGCCCTCGACCTGCCCGAGCCCATGGCCGCGTTCTGGATCGAACTCGCCTACGCGGCCGGTCTGGTGGCCTCCGACGGCGAGGTCGACGAGGCGTACGCGCCCACCCCCGCGTACGACGAGTGGCTGCGTGCCGCCCCGGCGGAGCGCTGGGCGCACCTGGTGGCCGCCTGGTACCCGGCGACGCGGGTGGCGGGACTGGTGGGCGAGCGTGACATGCGGGACGCCCGCAAGCGCAGCCTCGCCCCACTGGGCCCCGGCCTCGACCGCTCCCCCGCACCCGACGTACGCCACCGGGCCCTCGCCCTGCTCGCCGACCTCGACCCCGGTTCGGCCCCCGACCGTGAGACGCTGCGCGCCCGGATGCACTGGGAGCGGCCGCTGCTGGCCGTACGGGCCGGCCGCGCCGACCGGCCGGGCCGCGCCGAGGGCCCGGCGACCGGACCGGAGGGAAGCACGGGCCGCCCCGGCCGCCCGGAGGCGGAGTCGGGTGCCGAGTTGCCCGTCCGCCTGCTGCACTGGTCCCTCGACGAGGCGGAGACCCTCGGAGCGACCGGGCGCGGCGCGCTCGCCTCGTTCGTCCGCCCGTTGGTGGAGGCGACCGCCCGGGAGGACGCCGCGCCCGGCGAACCCCCCACCGCCACCGTCGTCGCCTCCGTCGCCCGGGGCCTCGCCCCGCACCTGCCCGAGCCGCTGTCCGAGGTGCTGCTCCAGGCCGACCTGACCGCCGTCGCGCCGGGCCCGCTGGAGCGCGAGCTGGCGGCCGTGCTCGCCGTCCTCGCCGACGTCGAGTCCAAGGGCGGCGCCACCGTCTACCGCTTCACGCCCGCATCGGTACGGCGCGCTTTGGACAGCGGCCGCTCCGCCGCCGACCTGCACGCCTTCCTCGCGGCGCACTCCAGCACGCCGGTGCCGCAGCCGCTGACGTACCTGATCGACGACGTCGCCCGCCGGCACGGCCGGGTGCGGGTGGGCGCCGCATCCTCCTACGTGCGCTGCGACGACGACACGCTGCTCGCGGAGATCCTCGCCGACCGGCGCGCCGCCCCGCTGCGGCTGCGCCTGCTGGCTCCCACGGTGCTGGCCTCCCCCGCACCCCCCGACCAACTCCTGGCCAAGCTGCGGGAGATGGGACACGCGCCGGCCGCCGAGTCCGCCGAGGGCGACGTCCTGCTGGCCCGTTCCGCCGCCCGCCGCACGCCGCCCCGCACCCCGCCCGCGCCGGTCCCCGAGGGCCCGCCCGCCCCGGACGAGACGCTGCTGTCCGCCGCGGTCCGCGCCATCCGCGCGGGCGACCACGCCGCCACGCTCCCCCACCGGCCCCGCACCCCGACCGCGCCGCCCCCGGAGGGCGGGCCGCCCCGCTCCGTCATGGCCGACACCCTCGCCACCATGCAGTCCGCCACCCTTTCCGGCGCCCCGGTGTGGATCGGCTACGTCAACGCCGACGGCGCCGCCTCCCAGCGCGTGATCGCCCCCGTCAAGGTCGAGGGCGGCTTCGTCACCGCCTACGACCACACCGCCGACGAGGTCCGCACCTACCCCCTCCACCGGATCACCGGGGTGGCGGAGGTCGCAGAGGAATGAGCCCCGCGCCGTCCCCGTCACGGGACGCGGGCACCGGCCCGCCTGATCGTCATGCGGGAAGGCGCCAGCACGGTCCGCCGGGGTCGCCCATCCAGACCGCTTGCTCATCGAGGGTGGCCGTCATCCCGAAACCGGTCAGGTCGGGCGCGCCGTGCTGCTGCCAGACCAGCAGTGCTTCCTCCACCTGGTCCCACAGTGGGAGCGGTCCGTGCTGGTGCACCGTCCAGCCGCTGCCGGAGGGCTCGGTCCAGGCCTGTGAGCCGGTCGCCACGTCGCGCAGGATCAGCCCCGCTCCTGTGGTGAGCAGCTCGGCCGACGGGGCGGCGAGTTGCGCGACGAAGCGGCCCGCCCACTGCTCGGTCAGGCCGGGGTCGAGTCGGGTGGGCCGGGTACGGCCGCTCCTGCGGTGGAAGGTGTGGTGCGGCGGGCGTTCGTGGGGGCGGGCGAGCATGTAGGTCACCTGATCCGCGGTGAAACGGCCGACGGCCGCACCGTCGTCATCGAGCGTGAGGCGGACCATCCCGGCCGCGAGCATCCACCCGCTGATCGTCGTGGTGATGCTGCCGCCGTCGGTGAGCTGGAACAGCCACGCCGGCGGAAGGGACCGGACGGAACAGGTGGCGACGATCGCGCCGTAGTCGGCCCGCTCCTTGTGCCCGCTGAGCCCGTCACCCACAACGAGGGCCGGTGCACATCCCGCCTTCTCCAGGTTCGCGGCCGCAGCCGCAGCGCAGGCAGGGTCGTACTCGATGCTGACCACGTTCTCTGCACCGACCTGGTGGCACAGCACCGCAGTGGAATAGCCGGTGCCGGTACCGACTTCGAGCACCTTCTCTCCGCCCCGCAGGTCGGCCACGTGCAGAGTCCGGGCGACGAGGGAGGGGAGGGTGGCGGAGGAGGTGGGACTGCCGGAGAGGGGACCGACGGCGTCGGCCGCGTCCACGCCCTCGACCTGCGTCACCCACGTGCGGTCGGCGTAGACCATCCGCAGCCACTCCTCCGTACCGACGTCGGAGCGCGAGACCGGCTCCCACGTGGTGGCGGAGGGACGGTAGACGGTCGGCGGGATGAACGAAGCGCGGTCCACGGCCGCAACCGCTTCACACAACTGCGGGGCCAGCCCCGTGTGGAGGGCGACGACGTGGTCGACCAGTTCTTGGCGCAGCTCGTCGGGGGTGACGGTCACGTCGGTGCTCCCGCATGTTCGAGCTGGTCAGCGACGGCGGACACGATCTCGACCCACACGGTCAGCGCCTGCCCGTCACCGTCGTGATAGTCGGTGGCGCGTAGTGGCTTGTAGATCACGCGCCCGTGCTCCCGCGAGAAGGCGCGGGCCTGCTCGCGGTCGTTGGTCAGGAGCGTGGGTGAGACACCTCGAAACCACAGCGGGCGGCTGCCACCTGGGCGGGCTTGTACTCGGCGTCCCGGTTCCGCCAGGGATGGTTGCCATAGTGAGCCCCGGGAAACGAGGCGAAAATCGGTCAGTGGACCGTCTGCGCTGTCGGCGATCACCTGGCCGTCCAACTGCGTCACCCACGTTTCGTTCCGGTAGACGAGGGTCAGCCACTGGTCCTTGTTCATGCCCGGCGGAGCATTCCTGCCGGCGTGGCCGAACCGGCGCCGAACCGAGCGGAGAACGTGAGACGGTCGCCGATATCGGAGGGGTCGAACCGCACGACCGGGACACCGCGCTTGTCGAGTTCGGTGATCACCATGTCGGCTGTCACGTCATCCACTTCGGTGACGACCGCGACCGGTCCAGCGTCGCTCATCAGTCCTGCTCGTCGTCCTGGTCGTGGTCGGTGTCGTTGCGGCTGTCCTGATTGGTGGACTGCGGGCTGGTCCCGGTTCCCTTGGCGGTGCCGTGCCTGCCCATCTCCACGACGCAGCCGCGCTCGTCACGGAAGACGGTGACTTGGGTTGCGGGGTCCAGTTCGGCAGTGGCGTACCCGGCTTGGTAAGTGCTCGGACAGGGGCGCATACGGCTGATGCCCCACGGGGTGAGGGGACGATCGGTTCTGGCAACCGACATGAAGCGCCCTTCTCGTCGGTCGGCGCGGTGCGTATTGCCGCGCCGGACTCGTCCATCCTCGACGGTGGTGCAGTGAAGCTGCCGGGGCCTGCTCATATGTGTCTTCCTCCATGCCCGGTACGTCATGTCCGGGACCTTTCCGCCGGACCGGCGGGTGGGCCACCGTGGTCGGGGTGACGGCGGAGCAGCACCCGGCAGTCCACGACCCGGGACGCGTCCCCCGTCCTTTCCGCTCGGGCCAGCTCCTCCTTCAGCTCCTGGCACGTTCGGCACGTCATGACAGCCCCCGGCGCTGGACGCGGTGCAGACGGGCCAGGGCACGGAGCTGGTGGGCCTCTCGTGCAGTACCGGGACGGAGGCGCCGGTACTGCACGTTCCAGGCCAGGCCGCTGGGACGGTCCACGGTGACCACCTGGCCGACCGCCTGCCGTGCGACACCCACCATTTCCTTGTCCCGGTCGAACACCACCGTTCCCGGTCGGATGTGGGACGGGGAACGGAAGTACCCGGCGGCGGCGACCTCGCGCGCGGCGCTCACCGGGCCGGCTTCCGCTGGTGGGGGTGCCCGGCGATCACGGCGTTGCAGCTCCGGACGGTCAGCGAGTGTCCGTTGGCGCGGGCCGTCTCCCGGTCCTCCGCGAGGAGTTCGCACACGTCGCACTCCGGCACGGGTACGGGCTCCAGCCCCGGCGCGGGCCTGGTCGGCGGACACGGTGTCTGTGCATGAGTGCCCATGGGCCATCTCCTCTGCGCGTTCACTCTGTGCGGTGGAACGGTCACAACAGTGCGGCACGGCTCGCTACTCTGTGGAGAGTTTCAGCGCCCAACCTGCGAGTTGGTCACGGCACCGCGTGCGCGTGCCGTTCACCGCAGGTGACGGCGCCCTCGGGAGGCGTGACCAGACCGATGGTCAGGGGGAGAAATGAACGCAGACACCGATGGCACGGGAGGCGCAGAGGGCGCACTGGACCCGCGCAAGCAGTTCGCCGAGGAGTGCAGGAGTGCGAGGGAACTGTACGGGGAAGGTCCCCTGACCCAGACCCAGTTGGCCCGGATGGTCCGCACCTCCAAAAGCACCATCTCGCGGGTCGAGAACTGCGTGGGCCCGATCCCTGCGGGCCTCCCGCCCCTCCTGGACCAGGTCTTCGACACCGACGGCTTGTTCAAGCGGCTGTACGAGGAGATCACGGCGCAAGCGTTTCCGGAGCGATATCGGCGACGCATCGAGCTGGAACGGAAATCAGTCAGCATCGCGGCATGGTCGCCCACCGTTGTACCGGGGCTCTTGCAGACCGCCGGATACGCATGGTCCCTCTTCCGCGAGGGTGATCCGCGCGCCAGTGACGCCGAGTTGATGGACAGGGTCCGCAACCGCACCGCCCGCCAGGAGATCCTGAAGGGCCGCACGCCCCCGGACTTCTCCGTGATCTTGTGCGAGTCGGTCGTACGGCGCCGGGTGGGAGGCCAGGAGGTCATGCGGGAGCAACTGGCCGCGCTGTTGGAACACACAGTGCGCCCCACGACCGTTCTCCAAGTGCTGCCGCTCGACGCGGGTACACACGGATTGATGGACGGCCCTCTGTCCATCTTGGCCACGGCGGACGGGCCCCCAGTGATCTATACGGAAGGCATCCGGTCGGGCGCCATCATCGACGAACCGTCCCAAGTTCGGCATCTTTCGCGGTCTTACGATGTCCTCACGGCTTCGGCTCTATCGCGCGATGCGTCCGCCCAGATGATCAGACAGCACATGGAGGCACTGTGACCCCGTCCGTGAACCACCCCTGGGTCAAGTCCAGCTACAGCAACCAGGACGGCGGGGACTGCCTGGAGTGGTCCCCCCGCTCCGCCGCGACCACCGGCGTCGTCCCCGTACGCGACAGCAAGACCCCCGAAGGCCCCGTCCTCTCATTCCCGTCTCACGTGTTCACGGAATTCGTCACCGGCATCAAGGCCGGACAGCTTCCCGCCTGACCATCGCACCTACAGACGGCACCGCAGACAGCACATGGAGGCACTGTGACCCCGTCCGCGAACCACCCCTGGGTCAAGTCCAGCTACAGCAGCCAAGACGGGGGCAACTGCCTGGAGTGGTCCCCCCGCTCCGCCGCGACCACCGGCGTCGTCCCCGTACGCGACAGCAAGACCCCCGAAGGCCCCGTCCTCTCATTCCCCGCCCCGGCCTTCACGGAGTTCGTCGGCGGCATCAAGGGCGGCGGGTTCCCCGTCTGACCACGGAGCGCTTCCGTCGGAGCACAGTGCGGCCCTCTCGTCACCACACGGCGAGGGGGCCGCGCCCCGTCGGGGAGCGGTGTAGCTCACACCCGCTCCCCCACGCGCGCCGGTGCGGCACACTGGACGTTTGGCCCCTGCCGGGGGACTCATCCGAACGTCGGAAGGTGACGCGTGAACGGCGGCCCCCTGATCGTCCAGTCGGACAAGACCCTGCTCCTCGAAGTCGATCATGAGCAGGCGGATGCCTGCCGACGGGCCATCGCGCCGTTCGCGGAGCTGGAGCGGGCGCCCGAGCACATCCACACCTACCGGGTGACGCCGCTGGGCCTGTGGAACGCGCGGGCCGCCGGGCACGACGCGGAGCAGGTCGTGGACGCGCTGGTGGAGCACGCGCGGTATCCGGTACCGCACGCGCTGCTGGTCGACATCGCGGAGACGATGGCCCGCTACGGACGGCTGTCCCTGACCAAGCACCCCTCGCACGGGCTGGTGCTGGAGACCAGCGACCGCCCGGTGCTGGAGGAGGTGCTGCGCTCGAAGAAGGTGCAGCCCCTGGTGGGGCAGCGCATCGACCCGGACACGGTGGTCGTGCACCCGTCCGAGCGCGGCCAGATCAAGCAGGTGCTGCTGAAGCTGGGCTGGCCGGCCGAGGACCTGGCCGGGTACGTGGACGGCGAGGCGCACGGCATCGAGCTGAAGGAGGACGGCTGGGCGCTGCGCCCCTACCAGCAGCAGGCCGTCGAGGGGTTCTGGCACGGCGGCTCCGGCGTCGTCGTCCTGCCGTGCGGGGCGGGGAAGACGCTGGTCGGAGCCGGTGCCATGGCCGAGGCGCGGGCGACGACGCTGATCCTGGTCACCAACACCGTCTCGGCCCGCCAGTGGAAGGCCGAGCTGGTGCGCCGTACCTCGCTGACGGAGGACGAGATCGGCGAGTACAGCGGTACGAAGAAGGAGATCCGTCCCGTCACGATCGCCACGTACCAGGTGATCACGACGAAGCGGAAGGGCGTCTACCCGCATCTGGAGCTGTTCGACTCCCGTGACTGGGGGCTGATCATCTACGACGAGGTGCACCTGCTGCCCGCGCCGGTCTTCAAGTTCACCGCCGACCTCCAGGCCCGCCGCCGCCTGGGGCTGACGGCCACCCTCGTACGGGAGGACGGGCGCGAGTCGGACGTGTTCTCCCTCATCGGTCCCAAGCGGTTCGACGCGCCGTGGAAGGAGATCGAGAACCAGGGCTACATCGCCCCCGCCGACTGCGTCGAGGTCCGCGTCTCCCTGACCGACTCCGAGCGGCTGGCCTACGCCACGGCCGAACCGGAGGAGAAGTACCGCTTCTGCGCGACCACCGACAGCAAGCGGAAGGTGACCGAGGCGCTGGTGCGCCGGCACGCGGGCCAGCAGACCCTCGTCATCGGCCAGTACATCGACCAGTTGGACGAGCTGGGCGAGGACCTGGGTGCGCCCGTCATCAAGGGCGACACCAGCAACGCGCAGCGCGAGAAGCTCTTCGACGCGTTCCGGGCGGGCGAGCTGACCTGCCTGGTCGTCTCCAAGGTCGCCAACTTCTCCGTCGACCTGCCCGAGGCGACCGTCGCCGTACAGGTCTCCGGCACGTTCGGCTCCCGCCAGGAGGAGGCCCAGCGGCTGGGCCGGGTGCTGCGGCCCAAGGCGGACGGGCACGAGGCGCGCTTCTACTCGGTCGTCGCCCGCGACACCATCGACCAGGACTTCGCCGCGCACCGCCAGCGCTTCCTCGCCGAGCAGGGGTACGCCTACCGGATCGTGGACGCCGTGGACCTGCTGAACGAGCCCCCGGAGGAGACCCGCCCGACGGGTTCCGCCGAGGCCGACGACGCCTGAGCCTCCGCCCGGGGCCCCGACCGGAACGGGAGGCCGCAGCGGGTCACAGCGTGTCACAGCGGGTCACAGCCCCTCGGCTGACGGCTCCTTCGGCGGCTTCATCGCGACCCGGCCGTCCGGGGTGATGACCGCCGTCTCGCCGGTGCGCAGCCAGCCCTCGTGGAGGGGCACCGGGGGCGGCGCAGACGCCGAAGGCACCTCGGGCTCCGCGCTCTCGACGTAGCAGGCGGTGATCCAGGGGCCGCGCAGCAGCAGTTCGCCCTGGGACTCGCCGTCCCAGGGCAGAGGCGCCAGGTCGGGGCCGAGGACGCCGTACTCCACGGGGGCGGGGAAGCGGTAGTGGCCCGCGCCGAGGACACCGCCGGCCTCGGCGCGGGCCATGCACGCCGGGGAGAGGGTCTCGGGCGCGCCCCAGGCCGTGGCCGCGCTGATGCCGTGCCGCCGCCCCAGCTCCTGCGCCAGCAGCGGGCCGCCCGGCTCCTCGCGGGGGCCGCCGACGACGACCGCCTCCCGCAGGCAGGACAGGTCCCGGGGCCGGGCCGCCAGCTCGTCCAGCAGCCCCTCCCAGGTGGCGGGGTCGGCGACGGCCAGGGTGGGCCGCTCCCGCTCGGCCATCCGGGCCAGCGGCACGGGCTGGTCGTAGGTGCCGGGCAGCAGCAGGGAGGCGCCGCAGGCGAAGGCGGCGTAGGGCAGGCCCCAGGCGAGCATGCGGGACATCGGTACGACGGGCAGCACGAGGTCGTGCTCACCGATGCCGTACGCCTGCGGGGTCTGCGCCTGGAGGGCGTGCAGGTAGAGGGCGCGGTGGCTGTAGGCGACGCCGCGGGGCGCCGCGTCGGCGGCCGTGGTGTGGCACAGCACGGCGGCGTCGCGCTCGTCGAGTGCGGGCCACTCGTAGCGGGTGCGGCGGTCGGCGATCAGGGACTCGTAGTCGTGGACCTCGGCGCCGTACGCGGTACCGGGCACGACGGCGGCGGACTCGCTGCCGCCCGCGACGACCACGTGCCGCAGGTGGCCCAGGCGCGGCAGGACGGAGGCGAGCGGGGCGAGCCCCGTGGGGTCGGTGATCAGCACCGATGCGCCGCCGTGCCGGGCCGCCGCCACCAACTGGTCGGCGGGCAGCCACGGGTCGAGGGTGTGCAGGACGGCGCCCATGGAGGGCACCGCCAGGTAGGCCTCCAGGTGGTCGGCGGTGTTGGCCATGAGGGTGGCGACCCGGTCCCCCGGCTCGACGCCGAACGCGTCGTGCAGGGCCCCGGCCAACTGGACGGCGCGCAGTCCCGTCTGGAGGAAGGAGCGCCGGTCGGGCTCGGCCCCGCCCGCCGTCCCCGCCCAGGTCGTGATCCGGGACGTCCCGTGCGCGAACGCGCCGTGGGTGAGGAGCCGGGTCACGGTCAACGGAATGTCCTGCATCGTGCTTCGCACACCGGCCTCCTCGGGCCTTGTCAATCCGGGTCACACTCTGGTCGTCGGCCGTCCTGCCGCGCACCGGCGGCGGGCGGGGCCGCGCGGTGGTGGCCCCTCGCGTGCCCGTCGGCGCCGCTTCTCGCCGCCGGGACGTGCGGTGTCAGCGGCACCGGGCGGCGGCCCGCCGCCGCGTACCCGGCCGCCGCGGCCAGCAGCGCCAGCGCGAGCAGGGTGTAGGGCGCCGCGAGCGGCTGCTGCCACCACTCCAGCCGCAGGTCGAGGTCGCCCTTCCTGGGGACGAGCCACAGGGTGCGGGCCGTGAAGACGACGGCGACGGCGCAGCCGAGGACGGTCCACCGGGTGCGGGCCGCGCTGCCCGCCGGGCAGCGCGCGGCCGTGGCCGCCAGCCCCGCCAACAGCGGTACGCACCACACCCAGTGGTGCGACCAGCTGATGGGCGAGACGAGCAGCCCGACCAGCGCGGTCACCACGATCCCCCAGAACTCCCCCAGCCCTGCGCCCTGTCCGTCCCCGCTGACGAGCCGCGCCCGTCGCCCTCCGGGCGGTACGGAGGTTCCGCGCCGTCCGCCCGTGGTCGTCCACCGTGCCAGCCACAGACCTCCGGCGGCGGTCAGCGCCGCCGGCACGAGCCACAGCGGCGCCGCCGGTGCCGCATCGTGCAGCAGGCGGGCGACCAGCCCCTGGAGGGACTGGTTGTCGACGATCCACGCCTTCCCGACCCGCGCCGTCTCGAACATCCGGCGGGTCCAGAACTCCACGCTCGCCCCCGGCAGCACGCAGGCCCCCACGCCCGCACTGGCCGCGAACCCGGCCGCGGCCCAGCCGACCTGCCGGATCCGCCCGGTGAGCAGCAGGTGTACGGCGAAGAGCGCGGGTGTCAGTTTGACGCCCGCCGCGACGCCGACGGCGAAGCCCTTGCCGTGTGCCCCCTCGGGCCGCCCCAGGTCCCACAGCACGAGGCAGGCCAGGGCCAGGTTGATCTGCCCGAAGGCCACCGTCTGGAAGACAGGTTCCAGCCACAGCGCGACCGCCGTGAGGGAGAGGACGACGGGGAGCGGTGCGCCGCCGGGGCGTGCGACGGCGCCCGGGAGGACCGGGGCGGCGCGCGGGCGCGGGACGGCGCGTGAAGGGGTGGCCGCGGGGTGCGCGGTGGTGCGGACGGCGCGGAGGGAGAGAGCCGTCAGCCAGGCCAGCAGCGCCACGTTGCCCACCACGAACGCCGCCTCGGCCACGCCCTGCGGCACCAGCGCCGTCGGCACGAACAGCAGCGCGGCGAACGGCGGGTAGGTGGCGGGCAGGTCCCATGCGGTCACCGTGAAGCCGTACAGATCGGTGCCGTGCCATACCGCTGCGCCCTCGGCACGGTAGACCTGTACGTCGTCCATGGGCATGCCGTGCACGGCGGCCACGGCGCCGAATCCGGCCAGGGACAGGGCCAGCAGCAGGAGCGCGACGGGGAGGGAGGGGGCCGACAGGCGCGGGAGGCGGAGTCGCGCGGCGCCGCTGCCAGTCACCCGTGCCGACCCCTCGTCGCTCGTCCGTACCGTCCCCGGACGGCGCGCCGCTCCGCACCGGTGCGGGGCCCTCGCCGTCGACTGCCGCCGGGCCGACCCTAGTCGAGCCGGCGGCCCGGGACGGAGACGGCACCGTCGTGGACCACCCTCCCACGGGGGCGGAAAACCGTTCGCTGTCGGCACGAGCCACCACTACAATCCCCCACTTGCCCCCTCGCCGCCGGCTCTCGGCTCCGAGGCGCCCGCCGCACGGAAACCGGCCGGGCTCGTCCGTAGACCTGTACGCCCGCATCGCGTGACGCCCGTACGCCCGCGTGCGCCCGGCGGCTGCCGCCCGGCCCCGTGCGCGGTCGACGGCGCGTCCGCATGCCCGTGCCTGCCCGGAGGCAGCCTGGTGACCGCCCAGCCCCCGTCCACGCCCCACCCCGCCGACGTCTCCACCGGCCCTCCCGACGGCGCTTCCGAGGGCGCTTCCGAGGGCGCCGCCCCCTCCGACGATGCCCTCGCCCGGGAACGCGCGCACCTGGCCGCCTCCCGGTCCGCGCTCCGCGCCATGCGCGCCGGCACCCGGGCCCTCGACATCCAGAACGTGGCCGCGAACTGGGTCAACGCCGCGGCGCTCGCCGCCGACATCGAGGCCCGCATCGCCTCCCTCGCCGACCTGGCACACGCGCCGCTGTTCTTCGGCCGCCTCGACTACCGGCACCCGTTCGGCACCGGCGACACCGACGCGGACACCCGTGCCGACACCGGCGACACCGAGGGCGGAACCGAGGGCGAAGGCGAGATCGAGGGCGACGGGCTCTCCTTCTACATCGGCCGCCGGCACGTGCACGACGCCGCCGGCGACCCCATGGTCGTCGACTGGCGCGCCCCCGTCTCGCAGCCCTTCTACCGCGCCTCCAAGAAGGACCCGCAGGACGTCGCGCTGCGCCGCCGGTTCGGGTACACCAGCGGTGAACTGACCGCCTACGAGGACGAGCACCTGACCGACCCCGCGGAGGCGGCGGGCACCAGCGCGCTGCTCCAGGCGGAGATCGAGCGGCCCCGCGTGGGCCCGATGCGGGACATCGTCGCCACGATCCAACCCGAGCAGGACGCGCTCGTGCGCGCCGGACTCGACGGCACCGTGTGCGTCCAGGGGGCGCCGGGCACCGGCAAGACGGCCGTGGGCCTGCACCGCGTGGCCTACCTGCTGTACGCGCACCGCGAGCGGCTCTCCCGCACCGGCACACTCGTCGTCGGCCCCAACGACTCCTTCCTCCGCTACATCGAACAGGTGCTGCCCGCCCTCGGCGAGGTGACGGCCCAGCAGACCACCGTCGAGGGCCTGGTGGCCCGCCCCGACCTGCCGGTGCGCGGCACCGACACCGCCGAGGCCGCCCGTCTCAAGGGCGACGCCCGGATGGCCGCGGTGCTGCGCCGGGCCGTGCGCAGCGGGGTGCGGCCGCTGCCGGACGAGCCGTGCGTGGTGGTGCGCGGTTCACGGCGGTGGCGGGTGCCCGCCCACGAGATCGAGGAGCTGGCCCGCGAACTGCTGGCCAGGGACATGCGCTACGGCGCCGCCCGGGAGGCCCTGCCGCACCGGATCGCGCACGCCGTGCTGCTGCGCATGGAGCAGGCCGGGGAGGCGCCGGACGACCGCGTCCAGGACGCGGTGGCGCGGAACCCGGCGGTCAAGGCCGTGGTCAAGGCGGTGTGGCCGGCCGTCGACCCGGCCAAGCTGGTGCTGCGGCTGCTGTCCGACCCGGCGTTCCTCGCCGAGCAGGCCGACGGGCTGCTGAACGAGGACGAGCAGCGCGCCGTCCTGTGGGACAGACCCGCACGCGGCGTGAAGAGCGCCCGCTGGTCCGCCGCCGACCTGGTCCTCGTCGACGAGGCCGCCGACCTGGTCCAGCGCACCCCCTCCCTCGGCCACGTGGTGCTGGACGAGGCGCAGGACCTCTCGGCGATGCAGTACCGGGCGGTGGGGCGGCGCTGCTCCACCGGGTCGGCGACGGTGCTGGGCGACCTCGCGCAGGGCACCACCCCGTGGGCGACCGAACGCTGGGAGACCGCGCTGGAGCACCTGGGCAAACCCGGCGCCGTGGTGGAGGAGCTCACCGAGGGGTTCCGGGTGCCCCGCGACGTGATCGCGTTCGCCTCCCGGCTGCTGCCCTCGATCGCCCCGGGGCTGACGCCTGCCACCTCCGTACGGGAATCGCCGGGCGACTTCACCGTCCGCCGGGTGCCCACGGGAAGGGCCCAGGGCGGCACCGGCGAGGGGGCCGAGGCCGGGTCCGAACCGCCGGCCGGGGCACTCGACCGGATGGTGGTGGACGCCTGCCGGCAGGCCCTGCGCCGCGAGGGGTCGGTCGGGCTGATCGCCGCCGACTCCCGGCTCCCCGCCCTGCGGGCCGCGCTCGGCGACGCCGGGCTCGGCTTCCTCTCCCCCGGCCAGGAGACCAGCGCCGAGGCCCGGCTGACCCTCGTACCGGCGACGCTGGCCAAGGGCCTGGAGTACGACTACGTGGTGCTCGACGAGCCCGCCGCCGTCGTCGCGGGTGAACCCGACCGGCGTACCGGGCTGCGACGGCTGTACGTGTCGCTCACCCGTGCGGTCTCCGGGCTGGCCGTGGTGCACGCGGAGCCGTTGCCCGCGCCGCTCGCCGGGCCGGTGGCGGGGCCGCCCGCGCAGCAGGACGGCCCGGCACCGTCCACAGCGTTGACGGGGCAGTCGGTGTGAGGCCGTAACGTAGTCCTTTGTCCGCTCACGTCCGAGCACGCCAGGAGTCGCGCCGTGCACCACCTTTCCTACGGGGATGTCAAAACCGCCGCCGATCGGGTTGCCGACCGCGTCCGCCCAGTGACGGTCGCGCGCGCGGACACCGGCTCCCCGGGGGCCGGGCCCGAAGCCGGCGGCAGCGAACTGCACTTCGCGCTGGAGTTCATGCAGCACACCGGCAGCTTCAAGGCGCGCGGCGCACTCAACTTCCTGCTGGCCCACCGGGAACAGGGCGAGCTTCCGGACGCGGGCGTCACCCTCGCCTCCGGTGGCAACGCCGGGCTCGCCTGCGCCTGGGCGGCGCGCGGCCTCGGCGTGCCCGCCACCGTCTTCCTGCCCGAGACGGCCCCGCAGGTGAAGGCCGACAGACTCCGCGCGTACGGGGCCCAGGTGCGGCTGGTGGGCAGCGAGTACGCGCAAGCCGCCGCCGCCTGCGAGGAGTTCGCCGCCGACACGGGCGCGCTGCCCTCGCACGCCTACGACCACCCGCTGATCGCGGCGGGCGCCGGCACCCTGGTCGAGGAGATCCGCGCCCAGGTGCCGCTGGTCGACACCGTGGTGGTGGCCGTCGGCGGCGGCGGGCTCTTCGCCGGGGTCGCCGCCGCGGCCCAGCACCACGGCATCCGCGTCGTCGCCGTCGAACCCGAGCGCTGCCGCGCCCTGAACGCCGCCCTGGAGGCCGGTCGCGTGGTCGACGTCGAGGTCGACTCCGTGGCCGCCGACTCCCTCGGCGCCCGCCGCGCCACCCCGATGGCGCTCGCCGCCGCGGGCCACCGCAACGTGCGGTCCGTCCTGGTGCCGGACGACGCCGTCGTCACCGCCCGCCACGGGCTGTGGGACCGGTACCGGCTCGCGGTGGAGAACGCCGCCGGAGCCGCCGTCGCCGCGGTCGCGGGCCTCCCCGGATGCAGCAGCGAGCACGCACCGTACGTGCCCGCGGCCGGCGAGCGGGTCGTGGTGGTGCTGTGCGGGTCCAACGCCGACCCGGCCGAACTCTCCCCGAGCGCCGCTCCGGCGCGGGAAGCCGAGACCCCACGGAACGCCGCACCGGCACCGGACGCCGAGCCCCCGCAGGACGGCGCGGTCCGATGAGACAGCGCGCACCGGCCGGCGCCCCCACCCCCGCCCACGTGCGCTGAGCCGACCTGCCGCGGCGGCCGAGGCGGCGGGCACCACTGCGCCCGGGCCCGTGCGGGTCCTCCCGCACGGGCCCGGCGCCTCCTCCACGTTCGGCTACGACAGGTCGAGCGGTCGGCCGGTACGAGCGGGGACCGGCCCGGAGGCGGACGACACCGACATGGCGGCGGCACCAGGCACCTGCGCCGAGCCCGGTCCGGGGCAGGCCCGCCGGTGCTCCCAACTGGCAACGGGTTGACGGTGCTCGGCGCCGGGCGCCTCCCCGACCGCCGGGGCAGGGCCGCCCGCCACTCGGATGTCACGGTCCCGTCACACGGCGGACCGGTCGTGAACTCCCGCACGTGCGGCGCCATCACACCTCCCGGTAACGACAAGAAATGGGAGCTCGACATGCGTCGCACACGTTCACGTTGGATCGCCCTGCCGCTGGCGGCCGCTGCCCTGACCCTGGCGGGGGCCGGTTACGCCGGTGCCGCCGACGCGTCAGCGCAGGGCGGCGCGGACCACTCCGCGCGCGCCGCCTCCGCGGCGTGCCGGGCCGACTCCACCACGCTGGTCGGCGATCTCGACGGCGACGGCCTCGCGGACAAGATCAGCAACCCGGGCCACACCGGCACCAAGATGGCCGTCCAGTGGGGCGCCAAGGACGGCTCGTTCGGCGTGAAGCACACCGTGCGGGACCTGGTCGGCGCGAAGAAGGGCGAGGACGTGGCCGCCGCGGTCGCCGACTTCGACAACGACGGCAAGCTCGACATGGTGCTCAACGTCGTCGAGCCCTCCGGTGGCGACGACCCGTCCACGGCGAGCCTCGCCGAGTTCCGTCCGGGCCCGCTCGACCGCATCGACCTCACCTCGCCCGACGCCGTGCACTCCGACCTCGGCGACCACGGCGAGGTCCAGGAGCTGAGCGTCGCCCGGTACAACGACGACGACGTTCCCGACCTGGCAGTGCTCAACCACATCGGCGACGGCATGCTGAACCGCGAGGCCCGCCTGTCGCAGCCGGGCGGCGGCCTCGGGGACTACGACGGCAAGGCCAACGGGCAGTACGGCGAGACCGGCACCTTCGGCGAGCCGCCGGCCATGCCCACCGACGGCTGGGTGCAGTTCTTCAAGTCCTGCGCCTGATCACCGCAGTCACCGGTTGACCGGAGTCACCGGCTTCACCGGGCTCCACGCGGCGCTCTTCCGGGGCGGCACCCTCGCAGCAGCGGGGTGCCGCCCCGTGGTGTGTGCGCCGCCCCGCCAGGATCCGGCGCCACCGTCGTCACGGTGTCCCTGACGGGAGCGGCGGCCGTACGGAGAGGGACCCCCACGGCCGGGAGCAGGACCCCCGGCGCGGGAAAGTGACGCGGCCCCCTCGGAAAGCGACCCCGCCATCCCGCACGGCGGCACTGCCATTTCGGGGCACGGCACTGCCATCTCGGGGTGCGGCACCGCCACCTCGGGGTGCGACACCGCCACCTCGGAGAGGAACTCCGCCACAACGGGAAGCGACACCGCCAGCTCCGACAGCGGGGCTGCCAGCCACCTCGGAGAGGAACTCCGCCGCATCGGACCACCTCGGGAAGCGACACCGCCACCTCGGGGTGCGACACCGCCACCTCGGGGTGCGACACCGCCACCTCGGAGAGGAACTCCGCCACAACGGGAAGCGGCACCGCCAGCTCCGGCAGCGGGGCTGACAGCCACGGGGAGCGGCGCTGCCGCCTCGGGAAGAGGAACGGTGCCTTTGCGAGCGGGGCGCTCTCCTCGGGGCGCCGCTTCGTTCCGCCGGTGTCCTGGGTGACCGCCGCCCCCGTGGCAACGGTTCGCGCGGAGACCCCCGCAACGGACACCGCGGCGGCGCGGCGGCGCGGCGGCGCGGCGGCGCGGCGGCGCGGCGGCGCGGTCCAACGAGTAGCGGCTGTGCGGTCCGCCGACGTGGGACCGTTCCCGCAGAGCCGGCGCGTGGCCCGCTCTTGGTCGCGGGCCCCACGGCTGCCTCGGCAGGGGTCCCCGCTCAGGCGGCGTCCACTGCCTCCCGCCAGGTGCGGACAGCGGCCGGGGCGACGGGGGCGTCCCAGCCGTGGGGGCGGGCTGCGCCGCCGATGTGGAAGGCGCTGACACCGGCTCGGCGGAGGCCCGGCACGTGGGAGAGGTCCAGGCCGCCGCCGACCATCAGCGTGGGGCCGTACCCGGGTTCGTCCGCCACCGTGCGGGCGGCCTCGGCGCACAGGACGTCGTACCCGTCGGCGACGCCGTCCGGGGAGCCGGCGGTCAGGTAGGTGTCGAGGCCGGGCACGTCGGCGAGTTGCTTGCGCAGGGCGTCGCGGTCGGCAGCGCGGTCGAGGGCCCGGTGGAACGTCCACCGGCAGCCGGCGGCGGCGGCCGTGACCGTCTCGACGGCGGGCAGGTCGACCTGACCGGAGTCGTCGAGGAAGCCGAGGACGAACTCCTCGGCGCCCGCGGCGCGCAGCGCCCGGGCCCTCTCGCACAGGCGGGCGACCTCGGCGTCGCCGCCGGCGTGGAAGCCGTCGGCGAGCCGCAGCATCACCCGAAGGGGGATGTCGACGGCCGCGCGGATGGCGGCGAAGGTCTCCAGCGAGGGAGTCAGCCCGTCGGCGGCCATGTCGGCGACAACCTCAAGGCGGTCGGCCCCTCCGGCCTCTGCGGCGGCCGCGTCCTCCGCGCTGAGCGCGATCACCTCAAGAATTGGTCTAGACATATTGCACAGACTGCCATACGGCGGCGAGCGCCGGAAGACACCGCGCGCTCCGTCCCGCCCGCCGCCGCGCACCGTGCACCACAATGGAGGGATGGCGACGACGGACCCGCACAGCAACGAACCCGCCGATTCCACCCGTTCCGGCGCACCCGGGTCCGTGGCCGACGGCGACGCGACCACAGCCGCGGCGCACGACGCTCTCCTCCGCCGCTGGGACACCCTGCTGCGCAGCGCCCGCGACGGCGCCGACGGCCCCGACCCGGCCCCGTACGGCGAGGACCTGCTGCGCCGCTGGGCCGAACCCCATCGCCGCTACCACGCGACCGCCCACCTGCGCGCCGTCCTCGACCGCGTCGAGGAGCTGACCGCGCACCTCGACGAGCCCGCGCCGCGGGACCCCGCCCTCGACCGGCCCGCCGCGGAACAGCCCGACCGGCCCGCCCCGGACGGGCCCGTCGGCACGGGGCGGACCGTCGATCCGGACGCCGTCCGCCTCGCGGCCTGGTTCCACGACGCCGTCTACCGGCCCGACCGCAGCGAGAACGAGGAACGCAGCGCCCGCCTCGCCGAACGCGCCCTGGCCGAGGCGGGGGTACCGGCCGCCCGGACCGCCGAGGCCGCCCGGCTGGTACGTCTCACCGTCGGCCACGACCCCGCCCCGGACGACCTCAACGGCGCACTGCTGTGCGACGCCGACCTGGCGGTCCTCGCCGGCAGCCCCGAGAGCTACGCGCACTACGCCGCCGAGGTCCGCCAGGAGTACGCCTTCGTGCCCGACCCGGCCTTCCGCGAGGGGCGCGGCACCGTCCTGCGGCACCTCCTCGGCCTCCCCCACCTCTTCCACACCCCCTGGGCCCGCGCCCGGTGGGAGGAGGCCGCCCGCCACAACCTGACGACGGAGCTGCGCCTGCTCGCCGCCTGAGCGCGGGGCGCACACTCCCCCGGCCCTCGTCGCCCAGGGCAAGCCCCCGCTCAGCGCCGTGTGCTGCCGCCGCGAGGGGAGGGCCCGGCAGCGGGAATGCCCCCGGTGGCGAGCCGGTTGTGGACGGTATGCCTGCCACACCCGTGACCGACACCCCCTCGCGCGCCCGAGTCCCGCTCTCCGTCTACGTCCTGGGACTGTCCGTCTTCGCCCTCGGCACCTCGGAGTTCATGCTTTCGGGGATCCTGCAACCGCTGGCCGAGGACCTGGGCGTGAGCATCCCCAAGGCGGGGCTGCTGGTGTCCGCGTTCGCCGTCGGCATGGTGGTGGGGGCACCGGTGCTCGCCGCCGCCACGCTCCGCCTGCCACGGCGTACGACCCTGATCGGGCTGCTGGCCGTCTTCATGCTGGGCCAGATCGCCGGCGCGCTGGCCCCCACCTACGAACTGCTCTTCGCCTCCCGGGTGGTGAGCGCCCTGGCCTGCGCGGGCTTCTGGGCGGTGGGCGCGGCCGTAGCCGTCTCGCTGGTACCGGGGAACGCCCGGGCCCGCGCCATGGCGATCATGGTGGGCGGCCTCAGCATCGCCAACATCGCAGGCGTGCCCGCCGGTTCGTTCCTGGGCCAGCAGGCCGGCTGGCGCTCGGCGTTCTGGGCGGTGGCCGCCCTCGCGGCCGTGGGCCTGGTCGGCGTCTCGCTGCTGGTGCCCCGCACCGCCGTCCCCACCGGGGACGCGGCCCCCAACCTCCGCCGCGAGCTGCGCATCTACCGTGACAAGCAGGTGTGGCTCGCGCTGGTGACCATCGCCCTGAACGCCGGGGCCGTCTTCGCCCTCTTCTCCTACCTGGCCCCGCTGCTGACCGACGTGGCCGGGCTGCCCGAGAGCTGGGTGCCCAGCGTGCTGGCCCTGTTCGGCATCGGCGGGCTGATCGGCACCGTGATCGGGGGGCGCATCGCGGACGCCCACCTGTTCGGCACCATGTACGGCGGTATCGCCGCCTCGACCGCCGTCCTGGCGCTGCTGGCTCTGCTGGCGGAGTACCGTCTCGCGGCCGTCGCCCTCGCGCTGATGCTCGGCGTGACCGCCTTCACCACGGCACCGGCGCTCAACGCCCGGATGTTCAACGCCGCCGACGCCGCTCCCACCCTGGCCGGGGCCACCACGACGGCGTCCTTCAACATCGGCAACACGGTGGGTCCGTGGCTGGGCGGCCTCGCCATCTCCGCCGGGTGGGGCTACGCGGCCGTCGCCTGGGTGGGCGCGGTGCTGGCGGCGGCCGGGGTGGTCACCACCGCCGTCTCCTCCCGGGTGCACGCGCGCTCGCGGATCGTGGCCGTCTCCCCCGCGGTGCAGAAGGAGTACGCCGAGGCCGAGGTCTGATCCCACCCGTTGCCCCTCCCGGGAGGGGCCGGACCGTCCGCCGGGGCGTCAGCTCTTGCGGCGGCGCAGCCCGGCAGCGGTCAGCCGGCGGAGCAGTTCCTTGGAGCCGACCTCCACGGCACCGGCCCGCACGGCCGTGCCGTACCGGGTGGAGGGGACGTCGTAGTGGTCGCGGTCGAAGGCGCGCGGCGGGCAGCCGATGTCCGCCGCGAACGCGTGGAGCTCGTCGTACGAGGTGTCGCTCACCAGGTGTGACCACATCCGCCCGTGGCCGGGCCAGATCGGCGGGTCGATGTAGACGGTCACCTTCCCCTCCCGGCCGCCGCCCTGCTCACAGCTTGCTGCCCAGGTAGCCCACGCGGGCGACCGTGGTGGAGGTCTTTCCGCAGACCCAGTGCGGCTCCTCGCCCAGTTCCGGTTCCACCTGGAGCGCGTGCAGGTCGGAGCCGGCGCACACCGGGCACACCGGCCACCGCCCGTACTGTTCGAGCAGCGCGTCCTGCACGTCCTGGGCGACCAGGCCGTCCACGAAGGCGACGCCCTCCGGCCACTCGCCGACCCACCAGCGGCGGTGGGTGACCGACTCCTCGACCATCGAGACGATGTCGGCCCGCGCCACATCGCCGGCCTCCAGGTCGGCCAGGATCAGTGCGCGCGCCGTGTGCAGGGCGCGCTCCAGCGGGTCCTGACGGCCGGGCGTGCCGGGTGTACCAGGGGTGCCGGGCTCTCCGTCCTCGCCGGGCGGGCCCGAGTCTGCTGCGGATTCCATCGGTGCCATACCTCCATTGCACCACTGCGGCCCCGTGAGGCTCGTGGTTCGGCTCCGCGCTCCCGTGGACCGCGGGCGGTGCGGGCCCCGCGAGCCGGTGGTGGTGAGGGCCAAGTGCCGCATCAGCCATTGACGGGCGACCGAATCGAAAATACCTTCCACCCGTGAGCAGTAATCTGAAGGAAAATTTCACCTTCCGATCAGAGTCCCGGTCGGCGGGGCCCGCCGGCACGCCAGGAAGGACGGAACCGGACGGCTCGGCGGGCCACGCCGCACCGGCCGCACCCGCCGCGCCGACAGGAGCGACGGGGACGGCACGACCCACAGGACCCGCAGGAGCGACGGGGACGGCACGGCCCGCGGGACCGGCCGGAAGGACAGGGTCGGCCAGGCCGACCGTGCCTCCCCCGCCCCGGGTGGCCGTCGGACAGGCCCGGCCGGGGCCGACCGCTCTCGCGGCCAAGGTCCGCACGATGGCGCCGTCCATGACGCGCTCGATGCAGCGGGTCGCCGAGGCCGTCGCGGGCGACCCCGCCGGGTGCGCGCAGCTCACGGTGACGGGGCTGGCCGAGCGCACCGGCACCAGCGAGGCGACCGTCGTCCGCACCTCACGCCTGCTCGGATATCCCGGGTACCGGGACCTGCGGCTGGCCCTCGCGGGGCTCGCCGCGCAGCAGGAGTCGGGTGCGGCGCCCGCCGTGACCGCGGACATCGCCGTGGACGACCCGCTGGCCGACGTCGTGGCCAAGCTGGCCCTCGACGAGCAGCAGACGCTCGCGGACACGGCCTCCGCGCTCGACGTGGCGCAGATCGAGGCGGCCGTCGCCGCGATGGCGACGGCGCGGCGGATCGACGTGTACGGCGTCGGCGCCTCCGGGCTCGTCAGCCAGGACCTGGCCCAGAAACTGCTGCGGATCGGCATGGTGGCGCACAGCCACGTCGACCCCCACCTGGCCGTCACCAACGCGGTGCAGATGCAGGCGGGCGACGTCGCCCTGGCCATCACCCACTCGGGGCGGACCGTGGACGTCATCGAGCCGCTGCGGGTCGCCTTCGACCGGGGGGCGACAACCATCGCGATCACCGGCCGCCCGGACGGCGAGGTCGCCCAGTACGCGGACCTGGTGCTGACGACCTCCACGGCCCGGGAGAGCGAGCTGCGGCCCGCGGCGATGTCCAGCAGAACCAGCCAGCTACTCGTCGTGGACTGCCTGTTCATAGGGGTGGCCCAGCGGACGTACGAGACGGCGGCGCCCGCGCTCTCCGCCTCGTACGAAGCGCTGGCGCACCGCCACTCCCCGCGGCCCCGCGGGCGCTGACACCCCCGCACCGCGTCCCGGCAGCGCAGCAGCGCAGCGCCGACCGCCCCCGTCCAGAGCCACAGAAAGCCGCCCCCGCATGACCACCTCACAGCCCGCCGCTCCTCTCGACTCCGAACCCGATCCGTCCCGCTACGACGCACTCCGTCAACAGTTGGACACGCTGACGACCGAAGCGTTTCGCAGTGAGTTGGCCCGGATCGACGAACTGCCCACGCTCGACATCGCGCGGACCATGAACGGGGAGGACAGCACCGTCCCCACCGCCGTCGCCGCGCAGCTCCCGCAGATCGCCGCCGCCATCGACGCCATCGCCGAGCGGATGGCGCGCGGCGGCCGCCTCCTCTACGCGGGCGCGGGGACGGCCGGGCGGATGGGCGTGCTGGACGCCAGCGAGTGCCCGCCGACCTTCAACACCGCACCGGACCAGGTCGTGGGCGTGATCGCGGGCGGCCCCGGCGCCGTGGTCACCTCGGTGGAGGGCGCCGAGGACAGCCCCGGGATGGCCGCGGCGGACCTGGACGCGCTGGCCCTGACGGCCGACGACACGGTGGTGGGGATCTCCGCGTCGGGCCGTACCCCCTTCGCCGTCGGCGCCGTCGAGCACGCGCGCGCCCGCGGGGCCCTCACCGTGGGGCTGTCCTGCAACGAGGGCTCGGCGCTCGCGGCGGCCGCCGAGCACGGCATCGAGGTCGTCGTGGGTCCGGAACTGCTGACCGGTTCCACCCGGCTGAAGGCCGGCACGGCACAGAAGCTCGTGCTGAACATGCTGTCCACGATCACGATGATCCGGCTGGGCAAGACGTACGGAAACCTGATGGTGGACCTGCGGGCCTCCAACGAGAAGCTGCGGGCACGCTCCCGGCGGATCGTCGCCCTGGCCACGGGCGCGCCGGACGAGGAGATCGAGGCCGCGCTCGCCGCCACGGACGGCGAGGTCAAGGCCGCCATCCTCACCCTCCTCGGCGGCGTCGACGGTTCGACGGCCGCCCGGTTGCTGTCCGCTTCCCACGGCCATCTGCGCGCGGCCCTCGCAGCGGCCACCGCCGCCACCGGGACGGCGGGCGGCGACGCCTGACGTGTCCCCTCACGCCTATCCGCACCACCCGCACCACCGACCCGATCCGTACCGCCTGCACCATGGCACCACTCGAAGAAGAGCGAATGCACCATGAGCACAGACACCCCCAAAGACCGCGCCGATAACGGCGGCAACCCGCACCGGCGGCTCGCGGAGGCGATCCTCCCCCTCGTCGGGGGCGCCGCGAACGTCACCTCCGTCACCCACTGCATGACCCGCATGCGGCTCGGCCTCGCCGACCGCTCCCTCGTCCAGGACGAGCCCCTCAAGGCCCTCCCGGACGTGATGGGCGTGGTCGAGGACGACACGTACCAGATCGTGCTCGGCCCCGGGAAGGTCGCCCGGGTGACGCCCCAGTTCGAGGAACTGGTCCAGCAGGCCCCCGCACCCGCCGGGGCGGAAGGCGCCGAAGCGGCGGCGGGCGGCACGGCCGGGCATGCGGCCAGGGACGCCGACGACCTCGCCGCCGAGGGCGCGGCGATCCGGGCGGCCCGCAAGGAGAAGAACGCGACACCGGTGAAGCTCATGCTGCGGCGGATCGCCAACATCTTCGTGCCGCTCATCCCCGCGCTGATCGGCTGCGGCATCGTCGCGGGCCTCAACGGGCTGTTCACCAACGCGGGCTGGCTGCCGGCCCTCACCCCCGCACTGACGGCGATCGCGAACGGGTTCATGTCGCTGATCGCGGTCTTCGTGGGCATCAACACCGCACGCGAGTTCGGCGGTACGCCGGTGCTCGGCGGCGCGGCGGCCGCGGTCATCGTCTTCCCCGGCGTCGCGGACGTCTCCGCGTTCGGCGAGAAGCTGGCCCCGGGGCAGGGCGGCGTGCTGGGCGCCCTGTTCGCGGCGCTGCTCGCGGTGTACGTGGAGAAGGGGTGCCGCCGCATCGTCCCGTCGGCCGTGGACGTGCTGGTCACGCCGACCGTGACGGTGCTGGTCTCCGGGCTGGTCACCCTGTTCGGGCTGATGTTCGTGTGCGGTGAGATCGCCACCGGCATCGGCCACCTCGCCGACTGGCTGCTCCAGCACGGCGGAGCCGCCGCCGGGTTCGTCCTGGGCGGCCTCTTCCTCCCGCTGGTGATGCTCGGCCTGCACCAGGCGCTCATCCCCATCCACACCACGCTCATCGACCAGAGCGGCTACACGGTGCTGCTGCCCATCCTCGCCATGGCGGGAGCGGGGCAGGTCGGCGCGGCCATCGCCATCTACCTGCGGCTGCACCGCAACGCCTCGGTCCGCAAGACCATCCGCTCCGCGCTGCCCGCCGGGTTCCTCGGCGTCGGCGAGCCGTTGATCTACGGCGTCTCCCTGCCGCTGGGCCGCCCGTTCGCCACCGCCTGCGTGGGCGGTGCGTTCGGCGGCGGCGTCGTCGGCCTCTTCTACCAGTGGGGCACCTCGGTCGGCTCCACCGCCATCGGCCCCTCCGGCTGGGCCCTCTTCCCCCTGCTCAAGGGCAACCACGGGCTCGGTGCCGTCGCCGCCGTCTACGCGCTGGGACTGGCCGCCGGGTACCTCGCCGGTTTCGTGGCGACGTACTTCTTCGGCTTCAGCAAGCAGATGCTCGACGAGCTGAACGCGGCGCCCGAGGGCGAACGCGCCGCGCCCGACACCGCGGCGGGGCCCTCCCCCGAGCCCCCCGCGGGCGGCACGGCGCCGGACCCGGCACCGGCTCCCGCACCCGCGGGCGGGGGCGGCTCCCTGGGCGGCGGCTCGCTCGTCTGACCGCAGCACCGCGCCGAAGGCCCCGGCTGAGCCGGGGCCTTCGGCGCGCACCCCGGCCAAGGAAGCAGCCATGAGCAGCGAGCCCCCGCACAACCGGCGTGACGAGCCCGCCCGCGCATGACCTCGCCCTCCGTGGGCGAGCAGTCGTCACGAGCGGCTCAAGGTGCCCGTGCACTGCCCGCTCGACCTCAGCCCGACGCGGACCTGCCCGATCGACCTCAGCCCGACGCGGACCTGCCCGATCGACCTCAGCCGGACGCGGACCTGCCCGATCGACCTCGGCCTGACGCGGATCGGGCTGCCCGAGGCCCGAGCCGCCCGGCGGCCCCGCACCAGGTCCGGCAGCAGGCTGAGCACGCCCAGCGCGGCCAGGCCCACGCCGATCCGCACCGGGGAGAGCAGCCCCAAGCGGGGGATGGCGGCGCCGCCGAGGGCCGAGCCCAGGCTGACGGCGGGGAGGGAGTCACCGAGAGCCGGGGGGCGCCCCGCACGAGGGGGCGGGGGTGGCCCGGCGGGTCAGGCCGCGAGGGCGGCGGGCGCCGTGGCGGCGACGCCCTCCAAGGCGGCGCGGTCGGCGCCGCCCTGCGCGGACACCCGCATCCCCGCGATGACGGCGTTCACGAACCGCGCGAACTCGGCGGCGCCCCGGACGATCCAAAACCACCGTGACCCTGACAGGCGTCAGGTTCCGGCGTCCCGGCCACTGCCCGACCATGGTGCCGCCACCCGCATGCCCGGCCCGCCGGGCAGGGCAGAAGAACGGGGCCGAACATGGACCGTACGCCGCTCCCCGCGCACCCCCTCGCCCGCAGCCCGCACAAGGAGACCGCCGCGCTGCTCTGCCTCGTGGCGCTCGGCGCCACGCTGGTGCTCTGGGGGCGGGCGGCGTTCGCCGGCGCCGTGGTCGCGGGGCTCGCCGGGCTGGGCGGGTACGGATACGCCTGCACCCGGCGCCGCCTGCGCGCACCGGTGCGGGACCGGGCCCGCGACGCCGCACGGCACTCCGCCCTGCTGAGCGCGCGCACCGCGTGGGCCCGGACCGTCGAGTGGGAGCACCGACCTAACTCCGCACAACTCGCCGCCGGCTGGGGACGGATCGAACAGACGGTGCCCGACGACCTGCACGCGCTCCAGGAACGGGAGATCCGGCTGGCCGGTGAACAGCGGGTCCGCCTCGCGGAGAGCACCCGGACCGCCCTCGAACTGCCGCTGCGCCACGCACTGGCCCGGCACGCGGCGTCGCTCACAGCCGAGGGCGTGGTACGGGGGCAGGAGCGGGGCTTCCCGGTCACCGTCTTCGACCTGGAGCTGATCGACCACGCCGAC
This sequence comes from Streptomyces sp. CNT360, assembly GCF_000424785.1. Taxonomy (NCBI): domain Bacteria; kingdom Bacillati; phylum Actinomycetota; class Actinomycetes; order Kitasatosporales; family Streptomycetaceae; genus Streptomyces; species Streptomyces sp. CNT360. Next base: position 78,185 of record NZ_KE384249.1, read on the forward strand.
CTGCGCCGGCTCCGCCGCGGGCGCCGCATCGACGAGGCCGTCGAACTGGCCAAGGACTACCTGACGATCTGGACCGTCACCCTTCCCCTCGCGCTGCCGTACCTCTCGTGCGCCTACGCCTGGGACGGGCAGTACGGCGAAACCGACCGGGAACGCCAGGAGACGGGTGACCGCTCCCTCCAGACCGAGGACACCGCGTTCGCCGAAGCCCTCCTGGCCCACCCGGCCATCCGGAGCGCGGCCCTCGCCCCACACGCCTGGCCCTGGTGGATCGACGGTGACCGCCTGTGCGCCTGCGCCCGGACGAACGCGGGCGTCGCCCCGGAGGCCGTCGCCGCTGTCGCCAGCGAACTCGCGTCGCTCGCCGCCCGCTTCCCGTGGCCGGAGCTGGAGACGTACCGCGTGCCGGCGGACCAGCCGCACCGCGCGAGGAGGGCGCTGCTCACCCACCGGCTCCACCGCCCCCACGGCGCCCCCGCGGTGGACCGCTGGGAGGAACACCCCCTCTCCCTCACCGGGCTCCGCGCCTTCTGCCGGACGGCCGGCCTCGTGTGGACCACCACCGCGGACAGCCCCATGGCCGCCCCGGTCGGTGCTAGCCCATGGCCGGGTCGCCCTTGAGGAGGGCGAAGGGGGCGCCGGAGGGGTCCTGAAGCATGGCGAGGCGGCCGACACCGGGGGCGTCCGTCGGCGGGATCAGCATCGTCGCCCCCGCCCCGGTGGCCCTGGTGACCGTCGCGTCGCAGTCCTCGGTGGCGAAGTAGGGGTGCCACTCCGAGGCGGACCCGGCGTCCCGGTTCTCCTGGGGCAACTGCATGATGCCGCCCTGGCCCGGGTCCTCGTCCGTGCCCGAGCCGGGGGCGGAGAAGACGGTGTAGACGACATCGTCACCCATGGGCACGGGCTGGTAGCTCCAGGAGAACACCGCCGCGTAGAACTCCTGCGCCGCCGCCGCGTCCGTGGTGTACAGCTCCGTCCAGCACAGCGTCTCCGGCTCCATGAGCACCTCCAGACCCACCCTGTCGCCCGGCTGCCAGACGGCGAAGTCCGCACCGGCCGGGTCCGTGAACCGGGCCAGCCGCCCCGCGGTGAACACGTCCCCGGGGGCCGTGCGCACGGTGCCGCCCGCGCGCTCCACGGCAGTGCGGGTGGCATCCGCGTCCCGTGTGTGGAAGTACACCGTCCAGGTGGGCCGCACCCCCTCCTCCGCCGACGGGCCGGCCGCCGCCACGATCCGGCCGTCGCACAGGAAGAAGCCGTACCCGCCCGCATCCGGTCCCGCAGGCCGGAACTCCCAGTCGAAGACGCTGGTGTAGAAGGCGGCGGCGGCCTCGACGTCGGACGCCCCGAGGTCGAGCCAGTTGGGGGTGCCGGGCACGAAGTGGGTCGTCAGCATGCGGGTCCTCCGGTGGGCGACGGGCGGGGGTCGCTCCCCTCCCGTCAGCATGGCAGCAGACCGCGCCGCCCGCCGCCGGACGACAGGCGGCGGGCGGGCGGGACCGGAGCCCGGGGCGCGCGGGCCCTCAGACGTTGCCGCGGCGCAGCAGCACCCGGCCGAGGCTCGCCTGCACCGTCGCCAGCCCCCGTACGACAGGGACCAGCGTGGCGAGCATGACGACACCGAGCGCCGTGTTGAACGCGATGTCCGGCCAGCGTCCCGCGATCCCGAAGGCCAGATCCATCAGGCCGTCGTTCTCGTCCCGGGGGATCGACCAGGACCACAGCCCGTACGTCACTCCCCCGGCGCCGCCGACCAGCCACGCCAGGGTCATGCTGAACGTCACCACCCGCACCGGGAAGGCGAGGACGGCGTGCACCAGGTCCCGCCACGCCTGGGGGTCGCGCAGGGTGGCCCACCGCGCGCCGGGCGCCGCCGCCTCGTCCGGTCGCGGGGCCCGCTGCGCCAGCGGACGGCCGGTGACCGTGGCGATGTGGTCGGCCTCCACCCGTGCCAGGTACCGCGCCATCGCCAGCGTCCCGGCCAGCACCGGCAGCCCGAGGACGATGACGACCGTGCCCAGTCCGAGCGAGAAGCCGCAGACGATCAGCACGAACGAGGCGATGCCCATCGGCAGTCCGGAGAGCAGGTACCCCACCTCGCGTCCGAAGCGTCCTGTCCGGCGGTCGGGGGCCGGCACCACCGTCTGCGCGTGCGTCGTCGTTGTCATACCTCAAGGCTCGCCGCGCGACGGCCCGCTTCCCATCCGGCTGGCTCCCATGTCCGCGGTGTACCTAGCACTACCCCGCCGTGGCACGGCGGGGCGGAGGAGTCGTCGTCCTGCACGGCGTACGGCCCCGTGCGGCGGGTCAGTGCACGGTCACCGACACCGCGTCGGAGGGCCGGTCCGCCACGACCGTGCGGATGTGGTCCACCCCCTTGATCCCCAGCTCGACCCGCATCGAGTAGTCCAGCGAACGGTTGACGACGGACGTCCCCGGCAGCGTCTTCCACGCCCCGTGCTGCTCCTGCTGGAGGTGGACCGCGGTCCCCGCCTCGATACCGGTCACCTTGCCGTGCAACCGGAACTGCTCCCACTGCTTCACGTCGTGCCGGTCGGCCGTGACGGTGTTGGTCCGGGCGGCCGGCCGGGACGAGGGGGCCGTCGGCGCCGCGGTCGCCGTGACGACCGACGCGCCGACCGTGCCGACGACGACGGCACCGACAACGGCACTGCACAGGCGGAGGGTTGCGGCCATGGTGCACTTCCCGTTTTCAGGTGAGTGGCGTGCGTCCACCCGCAAGTCCTGCATTCTCGCGGGCAGTTCACCACTCCCCACCGGAGCACGCACATACTCCACAGAACAGACGAACGGACAGCAAACCTGCCGCCCGCCACCCCTCGGCGGCCGCCGTGAGACGACGGGAGCGGGTGGGAGGTGTGTGCCTCCCACCCGCTCGGGTGTCTCATGCGTGCTGCTGCTGTTGTGGTGGTGGCCCTGTCCCGGGGGTCAGTAGGCGGAGTCGACCTGGTCCATGGAGCCGTAGCGGTCGGCGGCGTAGTTGCAGGCGGCGACGATGTTGGCGACGGGGTCGGTGAGCTTATCGGCGGTGCCCTTGACGTGGTACTGGTCGAAGGTGGGCTGGATCACCTGGAGCAGTCCGCG
>NZ_AUKO01000037.1:0-69917 GCF_000424785.1 Streptomyces sp. CNT360
CTGCGGCGTTCCTCGGACACGCCGGGCACGATGACGCTGAAGCCGGGTGAGGACACGGCGGCGGTGTCGATGAACGTTCTGCCGGTGCCGCGGGACCTCAAGGACACCAAGCCGTTCCTGGTGAGCAAGGTGGTCGTCACCCCGCCCGACGAGACCAGCCACGTCACCCTGGAGTGGCCCTACGGCGGTGCGGTCCTGGACCAGTCCGGCGCCACCCGCCCCGGCACCTTCGTCAACCCGGTCGGCATCGGCTGAGACCAGTACGCACCCGCCCGCGGTGCACAGAGGCGGTTCCGCCCGCGCAGGGGCGATCCGGACGTACTCCGGCGCAGACGGGTCCGGCGGGACCCGACAGGGACAATCCGTAGCAGCCCGTCCGGCGAGTGCTCCGTACCGGACAAGCGGCGGGCGGGCTCGTAGGTCCTACGGTGGACGCGGTAACCGAGCTACTCATCCGCATCCGGAAGGCGATCCGCAGTGACAGCGACTTCTCCTCACGCATTCTGGCTCGCCGGCCGCGAGGTCACCGGCGAGCACACGCTCGATGTCACCTCGCCCTGGGACGGCAGGCACGTCGGCACCGTCAGCATCCCCACGGCGGAGCAGGTGGAGGAGGCCGTGGCCGCAGCTGCCGCGGTCACCGACGAGTTCTCCGCCACGCCCGCCCACGTCCGGGCCGCTGCGCTCGACCACGTCACGCGCCGCCTGCAGGAGCGGACCGACGAGATCGCCGAGCTGATCTCGGCGGAGAACGGCAAGCCCATGAAGTGGGCCCGCGGCGAGGTCGGCCGCTGTGTCTCCGTCTTCCGCTGGGCCGCGGAGGAGGCGCGCCGCTTCAACGGCGGCGAGGCGCAGCGCCTCGACTCGGACGCGGGCGGCACGGGCCGGCTGGCCTTCACCCGCCGCTTCCCGTACGGCCCGGTCCTGGGAATCGCGCCGTTCAACTTCCCGCTGAACCTGTGCGCCCACAAGGTGGCCCCGGCGATCGCCGTGGGCACGCCGATCGTCCTCAAGCCGGCGCCGGCCACACCGCTGTCCGGGCTGCTGCTGGGTGAGCTGCTGGCCGAGACGGACCTGCCGGCCGGTTCCTGGTCGGTGCTGCCGGTGCCGAACGACCAGATGCCGGACCTGGTCCAGGACGAGCGGCTGCCGATCATCTCGTTCACGGGGTCGGCACCGGTCGGCTGGTCCATCCTGGACTCGGTGCCGCGCAAGCGGGTCACGCTGGAGCTGGGCGGCAACGGCGCGGCCGTCGTGCTGTCCGACTACGCCTCCGAGGCGGATCTCGACCACGCCGCGCAGCGCATCGCGACCTTCTCCAACTACCAGGCGGGGCAGTCCTGCATCTCGGTGCAGCGCGTCATCGCCGACGCCTCCGTCTACGACCGCCTGGTGCCCAAGGTCGTGGCCGCCGTCGAGGGGCTTACCACCGGTGACCCCGCGGACGAGGCCACGGACGTCGGTCCGCTGGTGAGCGAGGAGGCGGCACGGCGGGTCGAGTCGTGGGTCGGTGAGGCCGTCTCCCGCGGTGCGAAGGTGCTCACCGGCGGCAAGCGGGACGGTGCCAGCGTCGAGCCGACCGTGCTGGAGAACGTACCCGCGGACACACAGATCGGCTGCGAGGAGGTCTTCGGCCCCGTCATGTCGCTCGTGAAGGTGAACGGCGAGGACGAGGCGTTCGCCGCGGTCAACGACTCGCGGTACGGCCTGCAGGCGGGCCTGTTCACGCACGACGTGCAGGCCGCCTTCCGGGCGCACCGTGCGCTGGAGGTGGGCGGCGTCGTCGTCGGCGACGTGCCGTCCTACCGTGCCGACCAGATGCCGTACGGCGGCGTCAAGGACTCGGGCGTCGGCCGCGAGGGCGTGCGGTTCGCCATGGAGGACTACACCTACGAGCGGGTCATGGTGCTCACGGGGCTCGCCCTTTGAGGCACCTTCTCCCTCCCGGGCCCGAGGCCTCCCGGCCTCGGGCCCGTCCGTTTCCGGGGCGCTCACGGCCTCGGGGAATGTCCCTGCGGCCGTCGGGTCCCGGAGGTCGGCTGCCGGAGTGATCCGCTGCTGGACAGCTCCGGGGGCCGTTCCGACCGAGATCCCGTCGGCCGTGTTGCAGCGCTTTCGTGCCGTGGCGCCACTGCGTCGGACCGCGCGGAGTCATCCGGACCCGCCGGTCGTCCCCGCAGCGTCTGCGGCGGCAGCGACGAAGGAGGCAACCAGGCGGCGGCGGTCGTCCTGCGCCCAGGCGAGAACGAGTGCGCTGTGGGGGGCGTCGCTCACGGGCCGGTAGACGAGGTCGGGGTGCGGGGGATGGGCGAGCGAGCGGGGCAGTATCGCGACGGTGCGTCCGAGCCTGATCATGTGCAGGGCTTCGGCCGCGTCGGTGACCTCGGGCCCCTGCCCGGCCTCGGGCGCTCCGGTCCAGCGCACGCCCTTCCAGCGTGGCAGGGTCTCCTGGGCGAGGTCGGCAAGAGTGACCTGCGCACGTGAGGCGAGCCGGTGGCCCGGTGGCAGGATCGCGACACGCCCTTCGACCGCGAGGGTTTCGTGGTCCAGACCGGTCATGTCGTCGAACGGCGCGTACAGCAGGGCGACATCGGCGCGGCCTGCGCGGACGTAGTCGGCGCGGTCGGTGGCTCCGCCGAAGAGGATGTCCACCTGGCGGGCGTCGGGCCGGTCGGCGTAGGCGGCCAGGATGCCGGACAGAAGGTTCGCGTCACCGCCGGGTTTGATCACCAGGCGCAGGTGGGCTTGCTGATCGCCGGCCCGGCGCGCTTTCTCGGCAGCCGCGCCGACGGCGTTGAGGGCGTGCCGGCCATGGTGCAGGAGTGCTTCCCCGGCCGGGGTGAGAGCGACGCTCCTGCTGGAGCGCTCCAGCAGTTTGGCGCCGAGCCGGGATTCCAGACGCCGCACCGCCTTGGACAGGGCCGGCTGTGCGATCGCCAGGCGGGCCGCGGCGTGGCCGAAGTGGAGCTCCTCGGCGACGGCGACGAAGTACTCCAGTTCGCGGGTCTCCAGATCGGCCATGCCACAAGCCTACGGGGCCACCGATTCCTGTCAGGCATTGAACGAGAACGGACGGATCTTGGACGGATGCGGTAAATGCCTGTTCGCTGGAGGCATGTTGCACCACACGATGATCGTAGCGTTCGACAATCCGATTCCCGCGAGTGAGTTGGACCGGTACCTCAAGGAGTTCGAGGAGCTCGTGACGGGCTCCGGTCTGGTCGAGTCGTTCGCGGCCCGGCACCACATCCGCGTCCCGGGCGACGACCACGCCCCGGTAGCCGTCGCCAGCGCCGTTCTGCAGCTGCGCCTGGCCGACCTCGATGCCCTCGATGCGACCTTCACCATGCCCGGGGCCGTCGAGCTCATCAGGCGGTGGCAGAGCCGTCACCCGTACAAGGCGATCTGGGTCAACCACGAGCCGCTCGCATGAGCGGCTACGCGGACAGGGCCGGTCTGGTCACCGGCGCAGGCAGCGGAATCGGGCGCGCAGCCGCGCTCGGGTTCGCCCGGCGCGGAGCCGCGGTCGCTGTGCTCGACTTGGACGAGGACAGCGCCCGTCAGACCGTCGAGCTGATCGTCAAGGAGGGCGGCCGGGCTGAAGCCGTGGCCGTCGACATCGGTGACGAGCAGTCCGTGCAGCGGGCCGTGGCTCAGGTCGTGGCAGCGTTCGGCGGGCTCGACTTCGCGGTCAACAACGCCGGAACCCCGTCGTACAACCAGGTGCTGACGGAGATGTCGGTCCAGGAGTGGGAGCGGGTGCTGCGGGTCAACGTGATCGGCACCTGGCTGTGCATGAAGTACGAACTGCCCGCGATGAAGCAGCGCGGCGGCGGGGCGGTCGTCAACGTCGCCTCCAACGGCGGCCTGTACGCGATCCCCGGCGCCCCGGCGTACGTGGCCGGCAAGCACGGCGTCGTCGGCCTGTCCAAGGTGGCCGCCGTGGACTGCGGGTCGGACGGCATCCGGGTCAACGCACTGTGCCCGGCGCTGACGAAGACGGCCATGTTCGACGGCGTCGTCGCCTCGGCCGGTGCGCAGCTGGCCGAGCAGCAGGCAGCCGTGACCCCGCTGCGCAGACTCGCGGAGCCCGAGGAGGTGGCGGCCGCGGCCGTGTGGCTGTGCTCGCCGGATGCCTCTTACGTCACCGGCACCGCTTTGTCGGTCGACGGTGGCCGCCGGGCCTGAGCGCTGCAGGCGGACGGTGCGCGGGTCGGGTTCCTCGGCGCACTTCCGGAGGATCGTGCGCACCGGTGCCGTACGTACCAGTAGGTACAATGCTCTAGAGTGACCCCCATGAGCGGTGTCGACACGTCCCGGCGGTTGATCGAGGCCACCCAGGAGCTGCTGTGGGAGCGCGGCTACGTGGGGACCAGCCCTCGCGCCATCCAGCAGCGGGCCGGGGCCGGGCAGGGGAGTATGTACCACCACTTCGGCGGCAAGCCCGACCTGGCGCGGGCAGCGGTGCGCAGGAGTGCGGAGGAGCTGAAGGCGCTCGCGGACGCGGACCTGGCGCGCGAGGGGAGCGCACGGGAGCGCGTTGCGGCGTACTTGCGGCGCGAACGCGAGGTGCTGCGCGGGTGCCGCCTCGGCGGGCTGGCGCAGGACCCCGAGGTGGTGTCCGACCCCGGGTTGCGCGCTCCGCTCGACGAGACCTTCGCCTGGCTGCGCTCCCGCCTGACCGGCGTACTCGAACAGGGGCAGGAAGCGGGGGAGTTCGGAGCAGAATTCGACTCCGCAGGTACCGCCGCGGTGATCGTCGCCGTCGTCCAGGGCGGCTACGTCCTCGCCCGCTCGGCGGGCGGGCCGGAACCCTTCCGCGAGGCGACGGACGGCCTGCTGCACCTCCTGGACGTCCACGCCACCGGTCCGGCCGGTACCTCCGGCCCGACCTCCTCGGCAGCTCAGGGCGCCCGAGAAGCCGCCTCGTGATCCCCGAAGAGGGGGCGCTTGCGGGAGCCACCGGGAGCGCCCGCGCCGCCCCTGCCGTCCGCACCGTCCAAGGTGACGTACCCGGCGCGGAGTTGGGTGTCTGCGACAGTCATGACCACCTCTTCCTGCGCAGCCCGCGGTTGCCCGGTGAGGAGCTGGCCGACGCCGAGGCTGCCGAACGTCAACTGCGCGAGTACGCCGCGCACGGCGGGCGCAGCCTCGTGCAGTGGACGCCGTACGGGATGGGCCGCCGCGCGGGGGCACTGGTGGAGCTGGCCCGGCGTACCGGTGTCCGCCTCGTGGCCGCGACGGGCCTGCACCAGTCCGTGCACTACGCCGAGGAGCCGCCCGCCGACCTTGCGGAGCTCTTCGTCGAGGAGCTCACCCAGGGGGTGCGTGGCGGGGTGTGCGGCGAGGCGCCCCGGGCCGGGCTGATCAAGGTCGCGGGGGACTTCCACGGGGTCGGCGCCCACGCGCGCCGCACCATGACGGCGGCGGCCGAGGCACACCACGCGACGGGTGCCCCGGTCGCCGTCCACCTCGACATGGGAACCGGAGCGGCTGATGTGCTGACGCTGTTGTGCGAGCGTCTGGAAGTGCCGCCAGGGAGTGTGCTGCTGGGGCACCTGGGGCGTTGCCCGGACCTGCGGATGCAGGCGGAGGCGGCACGGTCCGGTGCCTGGCTGGTGTTCGACGGTCCCTCGCGTACGCACCATGCCACGGACTGGCGGCTGTTCGACAGCCTCGCCGACCTGGCCCGAAAGGGGTTCGGCGACCGCGTCCTCCTGGGAGGCGACACGGTCACCGCCACGGCACGCGCGGAGACCGGGGTGCCGTACGTCTCCCGTGTGCTGCGGCGGCGCGTGGCAGCCGAGCTCGGGGAGGACCTGGCGCGGAAGATCTTCCTGGCCAACCCCGCCCGCGCCTTCGCCGCCTTCTGGCGGATGTGACCGGAGCTCTCGGCGGGCGCGGGTCCGTGCTTCCGCGGCCGTGCCCCGAGGGCTTCGACGCGCCAGGTCGGACCCTGGCCCCCGATGACGACGACTGCACCCGGTCAGGAGCGCCCCGCATGTTCGCCTTCGCACAGATCAGCGACATCCACCTCGGCCAGGACAGGAACGACGAGGGGGCGCGAGCCCGCGCCCGCACAGAACGCGTGCTCGCCTACCTGGCCGGCCTCCCCGGGCAGCTCGATGCTGTCCTGCTCACCGGGGACGTCGCCGACCACGGAACGGAGCCCGAATACCGGCTGGCGCAGCAGTTGTTCGCCGACCACGGTGTCCTCCCGTTGGACTGCCCCGGCAACCACGATGTGCGCGGCCCCTACCGTTCGGTGCTGCTCGGTGGCGACGCGGCGGACGGTTCCCCCGTCGACCAGGTCCACCGGCTGCCCGGCGCGACCTTCCTGATGTGCGACTCCAGCGTGCCCGGCAAAGGCCACGGCTACCTCGACGACGCCACGCTCGCCTGGCTCGACGAAACCCTCGGAGCCGCTTCCGACGACGTCCCCGCGTTCGTCTGCTTCCACCATCCGCCCGTCCCGCTGCACGGCCAGTACGTCGACCCGATCCGGCAGTTCGGCGAGGACCGCCTCGCCGAGGTCGTCGGCAGGCACCGCCAGGTGGCCGGGCTGCTGTGCGGGCACAGCCACACCCCCGCGGTCACCACCTTCGCCGGGCTGCCGCTGGTTGCGGCGCCGGGCGTGGTCTCCACTCTGCGGATGACCTGGGAGGGTGAGGAGAACGGCCCGCTCGACTACGAGCTGCCGCCGATGATCGCCTTCCACATCCTCGACGACGAGGGCAGGCTGACGACGCACTTCCGCGTCGTCCCGTAGGAGGGAGCGCCCCCTGTCCGCTTGCCCGGCAGGCGGTCCTCGCCGTCCGGTAAGGAGCCAGGACGCATGCCTCCCCTTTCCTTTCCCGGCTACAGTGCTCAACAGCGCCCCGGGAACGCAGTTCCGCAGCACTCGCGTGCGAGAGGGCTCGCAGCCACAGGGGAGATGGAGACCGATGTCCTTGCGCCGACAGTGGCAGCGGCGGCGGATCGGCAGCACCCTGACCACCGCCGTGGCAGGCCTGGCCTTGCTGCTGTTGATCGTCGTCGTCGTCCTGATGCTGACGGGACACTACACGCCTCCGCACGACACGACGCCCTGAGCACCCCGTGGGGGAGCGGAGGCTCCGTCCGCCATCGCTGCGGTGGCCGAGGGGGACACCCTCTTCTCGCCGAGCGTCACCCGGCGCCTCATCGAGGTGTACGCGCCGCGGAGGGACGCGGCCACCCCGCCGCCCGGGACCCTGAACGTGCTCACCGGCCGGGAACTGGACGTCCTGCGTCTGGTCGCGGGCGGTCCGTCCAACCCTCAGATCGCCGAGACACTGGTGATCAGCGAGTCCACCGTCAAGACGCACCTCAACCGGACCATGGCCAAGCTGGACCTGGGCAGCCGTGCGCAGGCCGTCGTACTGGCGTACGAGTCCGGTCTGGTCGCCCCCGGTGGCGGTCACGCGGACGGCGGCCACCCGGCAGGTGCGGGGGCCTGACGCGGCGCGCGCGAGGCCGCGAGGCCACGAGGTCTGGTAGGGACAGAACGAAACGGGTACATACGACCGAGTAGCCCCGGCGCCCGGCGGGGTACCCGGAAGCAGCCGGCCCGCCCGTCACCCGTTCTCGTCGACCACCGCCACTCCTCATCACGCCACCACGCCACCACGGCGTCCGTCCGCCGTCACCTGTCAGCCATCCCCGTCACGCACCGCGAATCCGCTTCCCACACCGTTCCGAGGTGAGCGAGAGATGACCGTCTCCGAGCGTGAGGCCCGCGAAGTTGCCGAGGCGGCCCGGGAGAAGGACTGGCGCAAGCCCAGCTGCGCCAAGGAACTGTTCCTCGGCCGTTTCCGCCTCGACCTCATCCACCCGCACCCCGAACCGGCGGCCGGCGACGTCGCACGCGGTGAGGAATTCCTCGCCGGGCTCCGCGAGTTCGCCCGGACGACGATCGACGGGCCCCGCATCGAGCGTGAGTCCCGCATCCCCGACGAGGTGATCAGCGGGCTGAAGGAACTCGGCGCACTCGGCATGAAGGTGGGCACGGAGTACGGGGGCCTCGGGCTGACCCAGGTCTACTACAACAAGGCCCTCGCCCTGGTCAGCTCGGCCAGTCCCGCAGTGGGCGCGCTGCTGTCCGCGCACCAGTCCATCGGCGTACCGCAGCCGGTGAAGATGTTCGGTTCCCAGGAGCAGAAGGACACCTTCCTGCCGCGCTGCGCCCGCAGCGACATCTCCGCGTTCCTGCTGACCGAGCCCGACGTCGGTTCCGACCCCGCACGGCTGGCCACCACCGCCGAACCGGACGGCGACGGCTACCTCCTGGACGGGGTCAAGCTGTGGACCACCAACGGCGTGGTGGCCGACCTGCTGGTCGTCATGGCCCGGGTGCCCGAGCCCGCCGCCGACGACCCGCGCCGCGCCGAGGGCCACAAGGGAGGCATCTCCGCGTTCATCGTGGAGGGCGACTCCGAGGGCATCACCGTCGAGAACCGCAACGCCTTCATGGGGCTGCGCGGCATCGAGAACGGTGTCACCCGCTTCCACCGGGTGCGGGTACCGGCCGCCCACCGCATCGGCCCCGAGGGAGCCGGCCTCAAGATTGCGCTGACCACCCTCAACACCGGCCGCCTGTCCCTGCCCGCGACCTGCGTCGGCTCCGGGAAATGGTGCCTGAAGATCGCCCGGGAGTGGTCGAAGGAACGGGTCCAGTGGGGGCGGCCGGTCGCCGAGCACGAGGCCGTCGGCAGCAAGATCGCGTTCATCGCCGCGACGACGTTCGCGCTGGAGGCCGTCCTGGACCTCTCCTCGCAGATGGCCGACGAGGAGCGCAACGACATCCGGATCGAGGCGGCGCTGGCCAAGCTGTACGGCAGCGAGATGGCCTGGAAGATGGCCGACGAACTGGTGCAGATCCGCGGCGGCCGCGGCTTCGAGACCGCCGAGTCCCTCGCCGCCCGCGGCGAGCGCGGTGTCCCCGCCGAGCAGCTCCTGCGCGATCTGCGGATCAACCGCATCTTCGAGGGCTCGACGGAGATCATGCACCTGCTGATCGCCCGCGAGGCCGTGGACGCCCACCTCTCGGTCGCCGGCGACCTGATCGATCCGGACAAGACGCTGGCCGACAAGCGCAAGGCGGCCATCGCTGCGGGGACCTTCTACGCGAAGTGGCTGCCCCAGCTCGTCGCCGGTTCCGGCCAGTTGCCCGGCTCCTACGCGGAGTTCGGCACCCTCGCGCCGCACCTGCGCCACGTCGAGCGCACCTCGCGCAAGCTGGCCCGCTCGACGTTCTACGCCATGTCGCGCTGGCAGGGGCGCATGGAGACCAAGCAGGGCTTCCTCGGCCGGATCGTGGACATCGGTGCCGAGCTGTTCGCGATGAGCGCCGCCTGCGTGCGGGCCGAGAAGCTGCGCCGGGACGGCACCGCCGGCACCGACGGGCAGGCCGCGTACCAGTTGGCGGACGCGTTCTGCCGGCAGGCCCGCATCCGTGTCGACGAACTGTTCGGCCGCCTGTGGGCCAACACCGACGACCTCGACCGCAAGGTGGTGCGCGAAGCGCTCGAAGGCTCCTACGCCTGGCTGGAGGAGGGCGTCGTCGACCCCTCCACGGACGGGCCGTGGATCGCCGAGGCCGCCCCCGGGCCGTCGACCAAGGAGAACGTCCACCGGCGCATCCGGTGAGGCACGCGCCCGGCCCCCTCACCTGCCCGCTGCTCATCGCCGTGCCGGCCCCGGAGTTGAGGCGTGAGCGAGCGACAGACGCGCGCCGCCCCGGGCAGGCGGCCAGCCCGGGTGCCGCGCCCTCGTACGGCGACGGGAACGCTCGCAGCCGTGTGCAGCGTCGCCGCGTCGGCGCTGCACACCGCGCCCGGTATGAGGGCGACCTGCGGCCGTGTGCGCCGGTCACCGGCCGGTGCGGGAGCGGCGTCCGGCAGCCGGTGCACGGCCGTCGCCGTCCGCACCGCGAGGAGCACGCCCCCTCACCGACTCCGACGCCACCGGCGTTCCGGCGCAATGATGCGCGCCAGGTCTCCTCGCCGATCCTGTCCGCGGGTTCGCCCTTCGTTCGCCGGTTCGGGTGGCGTCCCGGAGCACTCGTGCGCCGGGAGGACCGTGCTCGTACCGGTACGGGTGGGGCGTCCGGGGCTTCGTGGGGCGGGCGAGGCGCTCCGCGGACGTGCCCCCGCGTACGCCCGCTCATCCGGGTGTGGGCTGTGAAACGCGGTGCGCTGTCCGGGTGTGCCCACGGAGCGGACACAATAGGGGCATGACCGACTCCCTCGCTGATCCGCATCTGCGCTACACCGGCACCGCGCCGGAGGCGGGCGCACCGCGTGACGTCGTGATCCTCGGCTCGACCGGGTCGATCGGCACCCAGGCCGTCGACGTGGTGCTGCAGCATCCGGGCCGGTTCCGGGTCACCGCGCTGGCGGCCTCGGGCGGCCGGGTGGAGCTGCTGGCCGAGCAGGCGCGGCAACTCGGCGTCCGGACCGTGGCCGTGGCCCGCACAGAGGCGGTGCCCGCGCTGCGGGAGGCGTTGCGCGAGGCATACGGGGCCGGGGAGCCGGTGCCCCAGGTGCTGGCGGGCCCGGACGCCGCGACAGAGCTGGCCGCCTCCCCCTGCCACACCGTGCTCAACGGCATCACCGGCTCCATCGGTCTGGCCCCCACCCTGGCGGCGCTGAAGGCCGGCAGAGTGCTGGCGCTGGCCAACAAGGAGTCCCTCATCGTCGGCGGGCCGCTGGTCAAGGAGCTCGCCGCGCCGGGACAGATCGTGCCCGTGGACTCGGAGCACTCGGCGCTCTTCCAGGCGCTGATGGGCGGCACCCGCGCGGAGGTGCGCAAGCTGCTGGTCACCGCTTCGGGCGGCCCGTTCCGGGGCCGGAGCAGGGCCGAGCTCGCCGAGGTGACGCCGCAGGAGGCGATGGCCCACCCCACCTGGGACATGGGGCCGGTCATCACCGTGAACTCGGCCACCCTGGTCAACAAGGGCCTGGAGGTCATCGAGGCTCATCTGCTCTACGACATCCCGTTCGAAAGCATCCAGGTGGTGGTGCACCCCCAGTCGGCGGTCCACTCCATGGTGGAGTTCACCGACGGCTCGACCCTCGCCCAGTGCGGCCCTCCGGACATGCGGCTGCCGATCGCGCTGGGCCTGGGATGGCCCGAACGGGTGCCCGACGCCGGTCCGGTCTTCTCCTGGACGGAGAAGATGTCCTGGGACTTCTACCCGCTGGATGCACAGGCGTTCCCTTCCGTCCCGCTGGCCTGCCACGTGGGCGCGCTGGGCGGTACGGCGCCGGCCGTCTTCAACGCGGCGAACGAGGAGTGCGTCGAGGCGTTTCTGGCGGGAAGGCTGCCGTTCACAGGCATCGTGGATACGGTGGCGGCTGTGGTCGAGGAGCACGGCACTCCGGACGGAACCGGTCTGAGCCTTCCCGATGTCCTCGCCGCAGAGACCTGGGCGCGCGCCCGCGCCCGTGAACTGGCGGCACGGTCCGCCACAGCACCAGCGGAGGCCCGCGCATGACGACGTTCATGACCATCCTCGGCATAGTCGTCTTCGTCGTCGGCCTGCTCTTCTCGATCGCATGGCACGAGCTGGGGCACTTCTCGACGGCCAAGATGTTCGGCGTGCGGGTGCCGCAGTTCATGGTGGGCTTCGGGCCCACGATCTGGTCCAAGCGCAAGGGCGAGACGGAGTACGGCGTCAAGGCGGTGCCGCTGGGCGGCTACATCCGGATGATCGGGATGTTCCCGCCGGGGGACGACGGCGCCGTCCGCCAGCGCTCGACCTCGCCGTTCCGCGGCATGATCGAGGATGCGCGCGCCGCGGCGTACGAGGAGCTGAAGCCCGGAGACGAGCACCGGATGCTCTACACGCGCAAGCCGTGGAAGCGCGTGATCGTGATGTTCGCCGGGCCGTTCCAGAATCTGATCCTGGCCGTGGTGATCTTTCTTACGGTGCTGATGACCTTCGGTATCAACACCCAGACGACCAGTGTCTCCACCGTCTCCGAGTGTGTGATCCCCGCCTCGGCGCAGACGGACAAGTGCCCGAAGGGCGCCAAGGACTCGCCGGCCAAGGCGGCGGGGCTGCGCCCGGGTGACAAGATCGTCTCCTTCGACGGCCAGCCGGTCGAGGAGTGGGACGATCTGCAGCAGCACATCCGGGACACGACGGGGCCCGCCAGCCTCACCGTGGAGCGGGACGGCACGCGGCACACGCTGCACGCCGACCTGATCGAGAACAAGGTCGCCAAGACCGACGGCAAGGGCGGCTACGTGCCCGACGAGTACGTCTCGGCGGGCTTCCTCGGCTTCACCCCGGCCAGCGGTGTGGTCCAGCAGTCGTTCCCGCAGGCCGTCGACCGGATGGGCGGCATGATGGTCAACGGGGTGCAGGCCCTGGTCGACCTGCCCGGCAAGCTGCCCGATCTGTGGAACGCGGCGTTCGACGGGGGAGAGCGCAAGCAGGACTCCCCGATGGGCGTGGTGGGCGCCGCCCGGGTGGGCGGCGAGGTCTTCTCCCTCGACATCCCGCCCAGCCAGCGGGTGGCCACGATGCTGCTGCTGGTGGCGGGCTTCAACCTGAGCCTGTTCCTGTTCAACATGCTCCCGCTGCTCCCGCTGGACGGGGGGCACATCGCCGGAGCCCTGTGGGAGTCGCTGCGCAGGAACGTGGCCAAGGTCTTCCGCCGTCCCGACCCCGGCCCGTTCGACGTCGCCAGGCTGATGCCGATCGCGTACGTGGTGGCGGGGGTCTTCCTGTGCTTCACCCTGCTGGTGCTGGTGGCGGACGTGGTGAATCCGGTCAAACTCACCGGGTAGCCGGACGGACGTTCGATCGTTGTGACGCCCGTGTGATTTCGGCACGGGCGTCAGCAATTGCGGCATTTCCCGGGGAACGATGTGCTCGGCGCGACGCCGGTGCCGTAATCTCGGATGCCTGGAGCCCGCCGAACCCGGGACTTGAACGACACCGTTGGGGTTGCACGCTGATGACAGCGATTTCGCTCGGAATGCCGGACGTTCCGGCCAAGCTCGCCGACCGCAGGGCCAGCCGGAAGATCCAGGTGGGAACGGTCGCCGTCGGGGGAGACGCGCCCGTGTCCGTGCAGTCCATGACCACGACCCGTACCTCGGACATCGGTGCGACGCTGCAGCAGATCGCCGAGCTGACCGCCTCCGGCTGCCAGATCGTCCGGGTGGCGTGCCCCACTCAGGACGACGCCGACGCGCTCGCCACGATCGCCCGCAAGTCGCAGATCCCCGTGATCGCGGACATCCACTTCCAGCCGAAGTACGTCTTCCAGGCCATCGACGCCGGCTGTGCCGCTGTCCGTGTCAACCCGGGCAACATCAAGCAGTTCGACGACAAGGTCAAGGAGATCGCCCACGCGGCCTCCGCGGCCGGCACTCCCATCCGCATCGGCGTCAACGCGGGCTCGCTGGACAAGCGGCTCCTGGAGAAGTACGGCAAGGCCACCCCCGAGGCGCTGGTCGAGTCCGCGATGTGGGAGTGCTCCCTGTTCGAGGAGCACGGCTTCCGCGACATCAAGATCTCGGTCAAGCACAACGACCCCGTGGTCATGGTGAACGCCTACCGGCTGCTCGCCCAGCGCTGCGACTACCCGCTGCACCTGGGTGTCACCGAGGCGGGGCCGGCGTTCCAGGGCACCATCAAGTCGTCCGTCGCCTTCGGCGCCCTGCTGTCCGAGGGCATCGGTGACACGATCCGGGTCTCCCTCTCGGCTCCGCCCGCCGAGGAGGTCAAGGTCGGTATCCAGATCCTGGAGTCCCTCGGGCTGCGCCAGCGCGGCCTGGAGATCGTCTCCTGCCCTTCCTGCGGCCGGGCCCAGGTGGATGTCTACAAGCTCGCCGACGAGGTCACCGCAGGTCTGGAGGGCATGGACGTCCCGCTGCGCGTCGCCGTCATGGGGTGTGTCGTCAACGGTCCCGGTGAGGCCCGCGAGGCCGACCTGGGTGTGGCCTCCGGCAACGGCAAGGGTCAGATCTTCGTCAAGGGCGAGGTCATCAAGACCGTGCCCGAGGCGAAGATCGTCGAGACGCTCATCGACGAGGCCATGAAGATCGCCGAGCAGATGGAGAAGGACGGCGTCACCTCGGGCGAGCCCGTGGTGACGACAGCGGGCTGACGGCGCCCGCCTTGCTGCTTCCCTGCGACCCGCCGTGCGGCCGACCAGGCCGCACGGCGGTGCCGTCTCCGGTCGCGGCGGCGTCAGGCTCTGGCCCCGGGTACAGTGCCAGCAGATCGTTCCTTCACGCCCACGGGCCGTACGGTGAGGCGCCGAAACGTTGCTGACCACCACCTCCACCAAGGTCGTCGAACCGGCCGAGCTGCCTCAGGTGCTCGCCGTGCTGCGCCGCGAGCCGGTCAACAACGCCTTCGTCACCGCCCGGGTGCTCGCCTCCGGCCTCGACCCGTGGCGGCTGGGCGGCGAGATGTGGGGCTGGTACCGGGACGGGAACCTGGAAGCCCTCTGTTACAACGGCGCCAACCTCGTCCCCCTGTGCGCGGGACCCGAGGCGGTCCGCGCCTTCGCCGACCGGGCCCGTCGCCAGGGCCGCCGCTGCTCCTCCCTCGTCGGCCCTGCGGGCCCCACCAGAGCGCTGTGGGCCGCCCTGGAGCCGTCCTGGGGACCGGCTCGGGAGGTACGGGCCAGCCAGCCGCTGCTGGTCGCCGACCGTACGCCGCGGCAGGTGGCGCCCGACCCGCTGGTGCGCCGCGTGGCCAAGAACGAGATGGACGTGGTGCTGCCCGCCTGCGTGGCGATGTTCACCGAGGAGGTCGGCGTCTCCCCGCTGGCCGGGGACGGCGGCCTCGTCTACCAGGCCCGGGTCGCCGAACTCGTCGGGACCGGACGCTCGTTCGCGCGGATCGAGGACGGGCAGGTCGTCTTCAAGGCCGAGATCGGCGCCGTCACCCCCGAGGCCTGCCAGATCCAGGGGGTGTGGGTGACCCCCGAGCGGCGCGGCGAAGGCCTCTCGGAGACCGGCATGGCCGCCGTCCTCGCCTACGCGCTGCGCGAGGTCTCCCCGCTGGTGAGCCTGTACGTCAACGACTACAACGCCCCCGCCCGCGCCGCCTACCGCCGGGTCGGCTTCCGGGAGGTCGGCACGTTCACCAGCGTGCTGTTCTGACGCCCGCGCGGCCTTGTGTGCGTGCTCCCGCGATGCCCGTGCTGTCCGGGCTGCGGCTTTCCGTACCTCCGCGGCGTGGCACGTCACCTTCCGCCGCTGTGCGGCCTCTTCGCGCTCGGGCGGTCGACGAAGTAGCCTCCCCGCCATGCCGCACACAGCCGGGCCCCAGTCCCCGGACCCACGGGACGTGGTCACCGGTCCGCTCGATTTGACCTCCCGCGTGGACGACGCGCTCGCCGTCCAGGCCGTCGCCTTCGGGCTCACCGACGAGGAGGTGGACGTACGCCGCCACATCGTGCTGCGCCACATGTCCTCCCCGGGTGCGCGGGCGCTGGGCGCGACCACGCGGGAGGGCCGTCTCGTCGGGTTCGTCTACGGGATGCCCAACGAGCCTACGCACTGGTGGTCCACCGTGGTGCAGCCGTATCTGCGCCAGGAGGGCAACGAAGGGTGGCTGCGGGACGCCTTCGTCATCACCGAGCTGCACGTGCACCCCGCGTTCCAGCACCGGGGGATCGGCCGGGAACTGATCGTCCGGCTCACCGACGGAGCCGCGGAGCCCCGCTCCGTGCTCTCCGCACTGGACCTGGAGACCCCGGCCCGCGCGCTCTACCACCGGCTCGGCTACCGCGACCTGGCACGGCGTGTGCAGTTCCCCTCGGCGCCGCAGCCGTACGCCGTGATGGGGGCGCCGCTGCCGCTGCGCAGGGCGTGAGATCCGGCGAGGCCCGGCTTCGGGCCCCTGTTGCGGCGGTCACGGCCGGGTTCCGCGCTGTCGGCCTGAGTTTCCGTGCTGTCGGTCCGGCCGGATAGGCTCCGCACCGACGAGTTCCGTCGATTCGCGAGTACCGCCCCGAGCAGGAGTCCCCATGGCAGCCCGTGTCCAGCGTTTGTCCCGGTCCATGCTGAAGACGCTGCGTGACGACCCGGCCGACGCCGAGACGCTCAGCCACAAGCTGCTGGTCCGCGCCGGATACGTCCGCCGTACCGCCGCCGGCATCTGGACGTGGCTGCCGCTGGGCAAGCAGGTGCTGGAGAACGTCACCCGCGTGGTGCGCGAGGAGATGGACGCCATCGGCGGCCAGGAGGTCCTGCTGCCGGCGCTGCTGCCCAAGGAGCCCTACGAGGTCTCGGGGCGCTACGAGGAGTACGGCGATCTGCTCTTCCGCCTCAAGGACCGCAAGGGCGGCGACTACCTGCTCGGTCCCACCCACGAGGAGATCTTCACGCAGGTCGTCAAGGACCAGTGCACCTCGTACAAGGACCTGCCCGTCACGATCTACCAGATCCAGACCAAGTACCGCGACGAGGCCCGCCCCCGCTCCGGCATCCTGCGCGGCCGCGAGTTCACGATGAAGGACTCCTACTCCTTCGACGTGTCCGACGAGGCGCTGGCCGAGTCCTACGCGGCGCACCGCGGCGCCTACACCCGTATCTTCGAGCGGCTGGGCCTGGACTACCGCATCGTCTCGGCGGTCTCCGGTGCCATGGGCGGTTCCGCCTCCGAGGAGTTCCTCGCTCCCGCGGCGGCCGGCGAGGACACCTACGTCCAGTGCCCGCAGTGCGGCTACGCGGCCAACACCGAGGCCGTCTCCGTGTCGGTCCAGCCGGCCCCCGTCGAGGGGCACGACCCCGTCGAGAAGCTGGACACCCCGGACACGCCCACCATCGAGACCCTGGCCGCGCACCTGGGCGTGCCCGCCTCCGCCACGCTGAAGAATCTGCTGGTCAAGGTCGACGGCGAGATCACCGCCGTCGGCGTCCCGGGCGACCGTGAGGTCGACATGGGCAAGCTCGCCGAGCACCTGGCGCCCGCCACGGTCGAGGTGGTCACCGCCGAGGACTTCGAGGGCCGCGACGACCTGGTGCGCGGCTACATCGGTCCGCAGGGCGGCATGGCGGGCAAGGCCTTCCGCTACCTGGCCGACCCGCGCGTCGCCCAGGGCACCTCCTGGATCACCGGCGCCAACGAGGAGGGCAAGCACGCCCGCAACGTCGTCTGCGGCCGTGATTTCGAGGTCGACCAGTACCTGGACGTGGCCGTGGTCGAGCCCGGCGACCCCTGCCCCCGGTGCGGTTCGGGCATCGAGCTGGACCGTGCCATCGAGATCGGCCACATCTTCCAGCTCGGCCGCAAGTACGCCGACGCCTTCGAGCTGGACGTCCTCGGGCAGGACGGCAAGCCGGTCCGCGTCACCATGGGCTCCTACGGCATCGGCGTCTCCCGCGCCGTCGCCGCGCTGGCCGAGCAGAGCGCCGACGACCAGGGCCTGTGCTGGCCCCGCGAGATCGCCCCGGCCGACGTGCACGTCGTCGCCGCCGGCAAGGCGCAGCAGACCGAGGCCGCCCTGGAGATCGCCGAGCGGCTCGGCGAGGCGGGCGTGCGGGTTCTGGTGGACGACCGGGCCGGCGTCTCCCCGGGCGTGAAGTTCACCGACGCCGAGCTGATCGGCGTGCCGACGATCCTGGTCGTCGGCCGGGGCATCAAGGACGGTCTGGTCGAGCTCAAGGACCGCCGCACGGGCGAGCGCGAGGAACTGCCCATCGGCGAGGCGGTCACCCGTCTCGCCGGCAACTGAGCCCTTCGCCGGTGGCCGCGCCCGGCCGGGGCCTGCGCGTCACCGCGTCCCGGCCGGAGCCGTCACCGGCGGACCGCCCGCACGGTCAGGCGACCCGGCTCGACCACGCGGTCCCGCTGAACCGTCCAGTCCCGTGCCGCCCCAAGCACCCATGCGGCCCCGCAGGACCGCGTGGCTCTCCTACAGCCAGGTGGCGAACTCCAGCAGCATCTCCGCGTCCGGGCGCTTGCCGGACGCGTGGTGGCGGCAGGCGGACTCGACGGCCCGGTAGA
Source organism: Streptomyces sp. CNT360 (assembly GCF_000424785.1). Lineage (NCBI taxonomy): Bacteria > Bacillati > Actinomycetota > Actinomycetes > Kitasatosporales > Streptomycetaceae > Streptomyces > Streptomyces sp. CNT360. The sequence goes on from NZ_AUKO01000037.1 coordinate 18,002, forward strand.
GGGCCCATTCGCGGACGCGCTCACGCGGAGCGTCCAAGGAGTCGGCGAGTTTGTTGACGCGGCGCCGGGTGGCGGCCGCGGAACCGGTGGAGGCCATCAGGTCGTGCAGCCGGTCCCGTACCAGTCGCGCCAGGTCGTAGGCGGGCTCCCCGACCAGCGGGTCGGGTCCCACGGTCAGCCAGCGGGACCGTTCCTCGGCGGCCGGGGTGGCCAGCACGGCACCCTGCCGGAAGTCGCCGTGCACCAGCACCCCCTCGGACTGCGGAGTCGGCTCGGCCAGCATCGCCTCGCGGGCTTCCAGGGCCTCGGCGACCAGCGGTTCGGCGTCCGGCGGTACATGGGCGCGCATCATGGCCGCCTCGGCCGCGGTGTGCTCTGCCACCGTCTCCAGGCTGTGTCCCGTGGGCGGGGGCACCCACAGGCGCCGCACCACGGAGACGGCCTCCAGCGTGGCCTTGGCCTCCGGCAGGGACCGCAGCGACACCTCGCACCGCAGGCGTTCCAGGAGCAGCGCGCCGTCCTCGGGCGCGGCCCGCAGCACGCGCACGGCGCCCAGCCCGTGCCAGGCGCGCAGCGTCTCCTCCTCACGTGCGGCGCGTACCGGCGCGGTCGCGCTCACGCCCTCGGGGGCGAGGAGTTTCAGCGCGGCCGGGCTGCCGTCGCCCTGCTGGACCAGGACCAGGAGGCTGCTGCGCCCACCGGGCGTCACCACCCGCTCGGGCACCAGCTCCCACTGCTCCAGCTTGCGCTCCAGGAGCGCGGGCAGCTCTCCCAGCCAGGCCCGCGCGGCCGCGGCCGCGTCCGGGTCCGGCAGCGAGGCCAGGGCGCGCGTGAGCCGCTGTGGGGGGTCGAGGGGCAGCACGGGTGCCATCCGGGGCGGACCTTTCGTCAGCTCTTCGCGTCGTAGCTCTGGGCATCGTCAGCTCGGGGCGTCGTCAGCTTCGCCCTGTCCGCCCCGGGGCTGTCAGCTTTCCGCGGCAGGTGGGCGCGGCGGTCACAGTGCACCGGGAGCGTGGGAGCCGCCCGGTTCGTCGGAAGGGGCGGCCGGTGCTTCCCCGGCGCCCAGCTCGGCGAGGCCGGGAAAGGCCACGCCACTGCCCTTCCAGCGCACCGACCGGACCGCGGCCTCGCGCAGCGCGTCGGCGGCCGCACGCCGCCGTGCTCCTTCACTTGCCCGGACGAGGTCCGCGTACACCCCCGCGAGGCGGTCCTCCAGTTGGGCGGCGAGGCGGACGGCGGCGTCGCTGTCGGGCACCGCGAACGGCAGCGTGTAGGCCGGTTCGGCCGGTTCCGGATCGCCGCCCAGGGAGTGGATGGTGCGGCGCAGTGCGTCCCGGCGCGAGCGGTGCGCGTCGTAGCACTCGCGTACCTCGGCCTTGCGGTCCTCGTCGATGCGTCCGCCGACCACCCCGTAGCCGTAGACGGCGGCGTGCTCGGCACGCAGTGCGGCCTGAAAGCCCGTCAGTTCCTTCATCATTCGGTGGCCCCCTTGCCGGAGTTGTCGGCGTTGTCGGCCTTGCCGCCCTCGATGCCCTTGTCCGCGTCGCTGCCGCTCTCGTCCCGCCCGTGGTCGAGGAGGTATCCGTGCGCCGATCCGCAGGCGGCCAGGGAGGCCAGCAGCCGGGCCAACTCGGGCGGCGACCCGGCCAGCGCCTTGGTCCGGGCGGCCGCGAGCTTGTGCTCGGCATCCGCCAGCGCGGTGAGTGCCGCCTTCTTGTCCTTGGGCACGGACGCGGTGTCCGGGCTGGGTGGCTTTGCCGTCGGGCTGCGGTCCGTCGGGCCGTCCGACTGCCGGCCGCGGGGCCCCTGCGACGAGGACGGAGAGGCGGACGGAGACCGTGTGGAACGGGAGCCGGACGGTGCGGGGGAGGGGGAACCGGACTCGCTGCCGCGCAGTACACGAACGTGGCGGGCGACCTCGTCACGGAGTGGACGCAGCCGCCCGGCCGTCGCCGGGTGCACCCGCGCGGTGCCCTCGTACCGGGCGAGCAGGTGCTCGCTGTCCCGGGCGGCGCTCTCGCGCAGCCGGCGGGAGCTGCCGGCGTCCTCCGCGTCGGTGCTGCCGTCCGCCGCGTCCGTGCAGCCCCCGACGAGTGGGAGGGCGAGCGACACCGAGGTGGCACCGAGCGCGCCGGTCAGCAGCGACCTGCGGCGCGGCCGGGGCGCTGCCGGTGACGGCGTGAGCGACATGTGCACTCCCTGGACGAGGACGGAGGGTCGGTGACTCGGCCGCGGGGGAACGAGGACGGGCCGGCGCGGACGGTCGAATGGGCGTCGAGTGGGCGGGGCGGACGGGCGGACGGCAGCTCCGGTGCCGAGGGCGGACCGGCGCACGAGCACTCCGGTGGGCTGCCGGACTGCCCGCGGGCTCGACCGGCGGACCGGACGCGCACCGACCCCTCATCCGACCCGCGCCCACCTCCGCGAGAGCGTGCGCCGCCCCGCGAGGGTACCCGGGGTCCTTCCCGGCTCTCCCGCTGGCCACCCCCGCCGGCCGGGCCCGCACCCGGACGCCGCACGCAGAGCCCGCCCCTTGTCAGCGGCGCCGGCTCCGTGCACGGGTGCACCCTCGCGCCCGGTGCGGCCGAGGCGTGTGGTGCCGTACCGTCGTCGGTCCGGCAACCGGGTCCGCGTGGCCCGGCACAGACGATAGGCTTGGGCGGCGATACGCGCCCCGTCACGAGGCCCCCCTACAACAGCACACGCGGCCGAGGAGTCACCCGGATGAGCACCACCCAGAGCGAGAGGCTGCGCGGACTGCTGGAACCGCTCGTCAGCAAGAGGGGGTTGGATCTCGAAGAGATCGCTGTGACCCCGGCCGGAAAGCGGCGCGTGCTGCGCGTCGTCGTGGATGCTGACGACGGGGTGCAGCTGGACACCTGCGCCGAGCTGAGCCGCGCCTTCTCCGAACTGCTCGACGAGAGCGACGCGATGGGCGGCGCCCCGTACGTGCTGGAGGTCACCTCGCCGGGGGCCGACCGCCCGCTGACCGGGCAGCGGCACTACCGCCGCGCCGTCGGACGGCTCGTCAAGGCGCAACTCACCCCGGAGGCCGGCGGCGGCGAGCTGACCGCTCGGATCACCGGGGTCGACGACGAGGGCATCGATCTGGAGGTGCCCGGCGTCAAGGGGCGCAAGCCCACCACCCGTCGCCTGGCGTTCGGCGAGATCGCCAAGGCGCGGGTCGAGATCGAGTTCAACCGCAAGGCCGCGGACGCCGCCGGCGCAGCGCGGGCCACGTCCGCGGCTGACGGCGCCGAGGCCGCCGAGGCCGCCGAGGCCGCCGAGGACAACGAGAAAGAGGAGGAGGCGTAGCCGTGGACATCGACATGAGTGCCCTGCGTGGGCTGGTCAGGGAGAAGGAGATCTCCCTCGATCTGCTGGTGGAGGCGATCGAGTCGGCCCTCCTCATCGCGTACCACCGCACCGAAGGCAGCCGGCGTGACGCCCGCGTCGAGCTGAACCAGAAGTCCGGGCACGTCACGGTCTGGGCCAAGGAGAGCTCCGACGAGCTCGAAGAGGGCGCCGAGCCGCGGGAGTTCGACGACACCCCCACCGGATTCGGCCGGATCGCCGCCACGACCGCCAAGCAGGTCATCCTGCAACGGCTGCGGGACGCCGAGGAGGAGGTCACCTTCGGCGAGTACGCGGGCCGCGAGGGCGATGTCGTCGCGGGCGTCGTCCAGCAGGGCAAGGACCCCAAGAGCGTGCTGGTGGACATCGGCAAGCTGGAGGCGATCCTGCCGCCCCAGGAGCAGGTGCCGGGGGAGGACTACGCGCACGGCACCCGGCTGCGCACCTATGTGGTCCGGGTGGCCAAGGGGGTGCGTGGCCCGTCGGTGACGCTTTCGCGAACCCACCCCAACCTCGTGAAGAAGCTTTTCGAGCTGGAGGTCCCGGAAATCGCGGACGGCTCCGTGGAGATCTCGGCCATCGCCCGGGAGGCCGGGCACCGCACCAAGATCGCCGTGAGGTCCACGCGGTCGGGTCTCAACGCCAAGGGCGCGTGCATCGGGCCGATGGGCGGCCGAGTACGGAACGTGATGGCGGAGCTGCACGGCGAGAAGATCGACATCGTCGACTGGTCCGAGGAGCCGGCCGAACTGGTGGCCAATGCCCTCTCCCCGGCGCGGGTCAGCAAGGTGGAGATCATCGACCTCGCCGCCCGTTCCGCGCGGGTCACCGTCCCCGATTACCAGCTTTCCCTGGCCATCGGCAAGGAAGGGCAGAACGCCCGGCTCGCCGCCCGCCTCACCGGCTGGCGCATCGACATCCGGCCCGACACGGCCGACGCGGGCGGTCCGGGCGAGGGCCAGGGCGCCGGCCGGGCGGCCGACGAGGACTGAGGCCGGTCACGGAGCGCAGCCGGTCGCTTGCTCACCGGTGGCGAATGAGTAACAACGTCCTCACCCCCCAGGGGGTGACGGGCTGCGGGGAGGTAGACTTCTTCAGTGTCTGGCCGGACGCGCGGTCGGGTGTGCCCTCAGCGGACCTGTGTGGGCTGCCGGGAGCGCACCGACAAGGGCGCACTGCTGCGAGTGGTGCTGACCGGGGGCAGCGTGATCCCCGATCTTCGCGGTAAACTGCCCGGTCGGGGTGCGTATCTGCACCCCGTTCCCTCCTGTCTTGAGCAGGCCGTCCGCCGCCGGGCGTTCAACCGGGCCTTCCGGGGTCCGGGTCCGTTCGACCTCGCACGACTGCGTGAGCACGTGGAGCGGAACGCACAGCAAGCACCGTGAACAGAAGCCCGTACGGAACCCCCGTACGGGAGAGGTACCTCGCGAGTGGGAAGTAGGTCGAGATTGCGATGAGCACTCGATGAGTACGCGATGAGTACGCCCATGCATCAGTAGCGAAGGTCCGGCGGACGATCTCCCCCGGGCCGTAAGGAGCGAAGTGGCTAAGGTCCGGGTATACGAACTCGCCAAGGAGCTCGGAGTCGAGAGCAAGGTCGTCATGGCCAAGCTCCAGGAGCTCGGTGAATTCGTCCGTTCGGCGTCCTCGACGATCGAGGCGCCGGTTGTCCGTAAACTGACTGACGCGTTCGACGCGGGCAGTGGTGGCGCGAAGAAGTCCGCCGCCAAGCCCGCAGCGCCCAAGAACACGGCGAAGCCCGCCGCGCCCAAGCCGGGTGCGAGCGCGCCCAAGCCGGGCGCCCCCAAGCCCAGCCCGAAGCCGGGTTCCGAGGGCGGTCCGGTCACCCCTGCCCCGGGCGACGCCCAGGGCGAGTCCGGTGCCGCAGAGGCACCGAAGCCGGCCCAGGCCGGCCCGAAGCCGGGCGCCCCGCGCCCCGGCGGCCAGGGCCCCAAGCCGGGTCCGCAGCCTGCCGCGCCGGCCAAGCCGGACTTCCAGGCGCCGCCGGCCCAGGCCGGTCCGAAGCCGGGCGCCCCGCGCCCCGGTGGCCAGGGCCCCAAGCCGGGTCAGGCGCCGAAGCCGGGCAGCCAGGGAAGGCCGCAGGGCGGCCAGGGCGCCAAGCCGGGCCAGGCCCCGAAGCCGGGCGGCCGTCCGGCGGGTCCGCGCCCGGGCAACAACCCCTTCACCTCCGGTGGCTCCACCGGTATGGCGCGCCCGCAGGCGCCCCGTCCGGGTGGCGCTCCCAAGCCGGGTCAGCCCCCGAAGCCGGGTGCGCCCAAGCCGGGTCCCGGCGGCGGCGCCCAGGGCGGTCCGCGTCCGCAGGCCCCGGGTGGGCCGCGCCCCTCGCCGGGCAACATGCCCCGTCCGCAGGCCCCGCAGGGCGGCGGCCCCCGGCCGGGCGGTAACCGGCCGAACCCCGGCATGATGCCGCAGCGTCCTGCCGCGGGTCCGCGTCCGGGTCCGGGCCGTGGCGGCCCCGGCGGCGGTGGCCGTCCGGGCGGTGGCGGCGGCGGTCGTCCCGGATTCGCCGGTCGTCCCGGTGGAGGCGGCGGCGGTCGTCCCGGTGGCGGCGGCGGTTTCGCCGGGCGTCCGGGCGGCGGTGGCCGTCCCGGGTTCGGCGGTCGTCCGGGTGGTCCCGGTGGCCGTGGTGGCACGCAGGGCGCGTTCGGCCGTCCCGGCGGTCCGGCGCGTCGTGGCCGTAAGTCGAAGCGGCAGCGGCGCCAGGAGTACGAGCAGATGCAGGCGCCGTCCGTCGGCGGTGTGATGCTGCCGCGCGGCAAGGGCGAGACCGTCCGGCTGTCGCGTGGTGCCTCGCTCACGGACTTCGCGGAGAAGATCAACGCCAACCCGGCGTCGCTCGTGCAGGTGATGTTCAACCTGGGCGAGATGGTCACCGCGACCCAGTCCGTCTCCGACGAGACGCTGAATCTCCTCGGCGAGGAGATGAACTACGTCGTCCAGATCGTCAGCCCGGAGGAGGAGGACCGCGAGCTGCTCGAGTCCTTCGACATCGAGTTCGGCGAGGACGAGGGCGGCGAGCAGGCTCTGATGCCGCGTCCGCCGGTGGTGACCGTCATGGGTCACGTCGACCACGGTAAGACGCGCCTGCTGGACGCGATCCGCAAGACGAACGTCATCGCGGGCGAGGCCGGCGGCATCACCCAGCACATCGGTGCCTACCAGGCGGCGACGGAGCTGAACGGCGAGGAGCGCCGGATCACCTTCATCGACACCCCGGGTCACGAGGCGTTCACCGCCATGCGTGCCCGCGGTGCCAAGTCGACCGACATCGCGATCCTCGTGGTCGCGGCCAACGACGGCGTGATGCCGCAGACCGTCGAGGCGCTCAACCACGCCAAGGCGGCCGACGTGCCGATCGTCGTCGCGGTCAACAAGATCGACGTCGAGGGTGCCGACCCGACCAAGGTCCGCGGCCAGCTCACCGAGTACGGGCTGGTTGCCGAGGAGTACGGCGGCGACACGATGTTCGTCGACATCTCCGCACGCGAGGGTCTGAACATCGAGGAGCTGCTGGAGGCCGTGGTCCTGACCGCGGACGCGGCGCTCGACCTGCGGGCCAACCCGGACCAGGACGCCCAGGGCATCGCGATCGAGGCCCACCTCGACCGCGGCCGCGGCGCCGTGGCCACCGTGCTGGTCCAGCGCGGCACGCTCAGGGTCGGCGAGACCATGGTTGTGGGCGACGCCTACGGCCGGGTCCGCGCGATGCTCGACGACAAGGGCGAGAACATCAAGGAAGCGGGTCCCTCGACCCCCGTCCTGGTGCTGGGCCTGACCAACGTCCCGGGCGCCGGCGACAACTTCCTGGTGGTCGACGAGGACCGTACGGCACGGCAGATCGCCGAGAAGCGCGCGGCGCGCGAGCGCAACGCGGCCTTCGCCAAGCGGACCCGCCGCGTCTCCCTGGAGGACCTGGACAAGGTGCTCAAGGCGGGCGAGGTGCAGCAGCTCAACCTCATCATCAAGGGCGACGCGTCCGGTTCGGTCGAGGCCCTGGAGTCCTCGCTGCTCCAGCTCGACGTCGGCGAAGAGGTCGACCTGCGCATCCTGCACCGCGGGGTGGGTGCGGTCACCGAGACCGACATCGACCTGGCGACCGGCTCCGACGCCATCGTCATCGGCTTCAACGTCCGCGCCGAGGGGCGTGCGACGCAGATGGCCGAGCGCGAGGGTGTGGACGTCCGTTACTACTCGGTCATCTACCAGGTGATCGAGGAGATCGAGGCGGCCCTCAAGGGCATGCTCAAGCCGGAGTACGAAGAGGTCGAGCTGGGTACGGCCGAGATCCGCGAGATCTTCCGCTCCTCCAAGCTCGGCAACATCGCCGGTGTCCTCATCCGGTCCGGCGAGGTGCGCAGGAACACCAAGGCCCGCGTTGTGCGCGACGGCAAGGTCGTGGCGGAGAACCTCAACATCGAGGGCCTGCGTCGCTTCAAGGACGACGTCACCGAGATCCGCGAAGGCTTCGAGGGCGGTATCAACCTCGGAAACTTCAACGACATCAAGGTGGACGACACCATCGCCACCTACGAGATGCGGGAGAAGCCCCGCGTCTGACCGCACCACGTACCGGGGCCGACCGGCGGGAAGTATTTCCGTCGATCGGCCCCGGCCGTTGCGTGTACGGTGCCTGTGATGCGCAGGCCGCCGGCTTCCGCCGGACGGCCCCCCAAGTGCCCCACGGGTGGCTTGACCCGCACTGTATGTACGTAGGGACGCTGTCCTTCGATCTGCTTCTCGGCGACGTGCGGTCGCTCAAGGAGAAGCGCTCCGTCGTCCGCCCCGTCGTCGCCGAGCTGCAGCGCAAGTACGCGGTCAGCGTGGCGGAGACGGGCGAGCAGGACCTCTACCGCAGGGCCCGTATCGGCCTCGCGGCGGTCTCCGGAGACGCGGGGCACCTCGGTGACGTGCTCGACCGCTGCGAGCGGCTGGTCGCGGCACGCCCGGAGGTGGAGCTGCTGTCCGTCCGACGGCGGTTGCACGGCGAAGACGATGACTGAGCGCGTGAGGCGACGACCACGCGCGCGCGTGAGCAAGGAGACGGACCAGTGGCCGACAACGCACGGGCCAAGAGGCTGGCGGACCTCATCCGTGAGGTGGTCGCGGAGAAGCTGCACCGGGGGATCAAGGACCCGCGGGTCGGCACACATGTGACCGTCACGGACACCCGGGTCACCGGCGACCTGAGGGAAGCGACGGTCTTCTACACCGTCTACGGTGACGACGAGGACCGCAAGGCGGCCGCGGCCGGACTGGAGAGCGCCAAGGGCGTGCTGCGTACCGCGGTCGGCAGGGCCGCGGGCATCAAGCACACGCCGAGTCTGACGTTCGTGGCGGACGCCCTCCCGGAGAACGCCAAGACGATCGACGAGGCGCTCGCCCGGGCCCGCGCCGCCGACGAGGAGGTCCGCAAGGTGTCCTCGGGCGCCGCCTACGCCGGCGAGGCGGACCCGTACCGCAAGCCGGGCGAGTCCGCCCTCGACGAGTCCGAGGAGCCCGACGACGGCGAGGACAGCGACGGTGCCCAGGGCCGCGGCGGCGCCGACGAGAGCGCCTGAGACGTGGCACGCAAGAGAGACAACGGCCCAGGCGGGCTGATCATCGTCGACAAGCCCGCCGGGTTCACCTCCCACGACGTGGTGGCCAAGCTCCGCGGCATGGCCCGCACCCGGCGCGTCGGTCACGCGGGCACCCTGGACCCGATGGCCACGGGTGTCCTCGTCATCGGCACCGAACGCGCCACCCGCCTGCTGGGCCACCTCGCCCTCACCGAGAAGGAGTATGTGGCGACCGTCCGGCTCGGCCAGGAGACGGTGACCGAGGACGCCGAGGGGGAGATGGTCGGCGCTGCGGGCGCCAAGGACGTGGCCAGGGACCGGCTGGACGCGGCTGTCGCTGCGCTGACCGGACAGATCGCCCAGGTGCCCTCGGCGGTCAGTGCGGTGAAGGTCGACGGCAAGCGCGCCTACGCACGGGTGCGCGAGGGCGAGGAGGTCGAGCTGGCGGCACGCCCGGTCACCGTCTCCGCCTTCGTGGTGCACGACGTGCGTGAGGAGAGCGCCGAGGACGGCACCCCGGTCACCGATGTGCTCGTCTCGGTGGTCTGCTCGTCCGGCACCTACGTGCGCGCGCTCGCCCGCGACCTGGGTGCCGCGCTCGGTACGGGCGGCCACCTGACGGCGCTGCGCCGTACCCGGGTCGGGCCCTACGGACTGGACGGCGCCCACACGCTCGCGCAGTTGCAGGAGCGGGTCGACGCCGAGGAGCCGTTGCCCGTCCTGCCGTTGGGGGAGGCCGCCGCTGCGGCGTTCCGGCGCTGGGACGTCGACGAGGACCAGGCGCGCCGCATCGGCAACGGTGTCCAACTGCGCATGCCTGCCGACGGGTTCGACGACGGGACGGTCGCGGTGTTCGCTCCCGGGGACCGGTTCGTCGCTCTCGTGGAGCAGCGGGACGGGCGGGCCAAGAGCCTGGCCGTCTTCGTGTGAGGGACGGCCGCGCTCGGGCGTGTCGCAGGCCGTCGGGTGTGCCGGGGCCGTCTGGCGTGTCGGGGGAGAGGACGCGGAGAACCCGGCGAAGCCGCGGGGCCGCCGACCGGGCCGCAGGTGGGTCCGTGCCGGGCGCGGCCACGGGGCATGGCACCCTTGGACCGGCGGGAACCATCGCCATCACCACCGGCTCGGACACCGACGACCGGTGACGGCCGCTGACGACCACTGACGAACTAGGTAGCGACGAGGAGCAGACGTGCAGCGCTGGCGTGGCTTGGAGGACATCCCCGAGGGCTGGGGGCGCAGCGTCGTCACCATCGGCTCGTACGACGGGGTGCACCGGGGGCACCAGCTCATCATCGGCAGGGCGGTGGAACGTGCCAGGGAGCTGGGCGTGCCCGCCGTCGTCGTCACCTTCGACCCGCACCCCAGCGAGGTGGTCAGGCCGGGCAGCCATCCCCCGCTCCTCGCCCCGCACCACCGCCGCGCCGAACTCATGGGCGAGCTGGGCGTGGACGCGGTCCTGGTGCTGCCGTTCACCTCCGAGTTCTCCCAGCTCTCGCCCGCCGACTTCGTGGTGAAGGTGCTCGTCGACAAGCTGCACGCCCGCAGCGTCGTGGAGGGGCCCAACTTCCGCTTCGGTCACAAGGCCGCCGGCACCGTCGAGTCGCTCGCCGAGCTGGGGGAGACCTACGACTACGACGTGATCGTCGTGGATCTCTTCGAGCGCGCCGTCAGCGGAGAGGCGTTCTCCTCGACGATGGCGCGCCGGCTGGTCGCCGAGGGCGAGGTGCGTGCGGCGGCCGAGGTGCTGGGCCGCCCGCACCGCGTCGAGGGGATCGTCGTCCGCGGGGCACAGCGCGGCCGGGACCTGGGCTACCCGACGGCGAACCTGGACACCCTGCCGCACACCGCCGTACCGGCCGACGGGGTGTACGCGGGCTGGCTGACAGTCGAGGGTGAGGCGATGCCGGCGGCGATCTCCGTGGGCACGAACCCCCAGTTCGAGGGCACGGAACGCACCGTCGAGGCCTACGCCATCGACCGCGTGGACCTCGACCTGTACGGCATGCACGTCGGCGTCGACTTCCTGGACTACATCCGCGGCCAGGAGAAGTTCGACACGCTCGACGCCCTCACGGCACGGATGGCGCAGGACGTCGACGATGCCCGCGCACGGGTCGCGGCTGCGACCCGGAGCGCCGAGGTCTGAGCGGCCCACTCACGGGCGACCGGTCGGTACGGACAGCCGGCTGACGGCACGGGCGAAGGGAGGGGCTCCGCGGAGCCCCTCCCTTCGCCCGTGCTCGAACGGTGACGCGTTCTCGTGGCTACTGCTGCCAGCCGCTGCCCGGCTGGGGCCTGCCCGGCTGACCGGGCGGCTGCTGCCCGGGATAACCGTAGCCGCCGCCCGCCCCGTACGGCGGGAACTGCTGCTGCGGCTGAGGCTGACCGGGCGGCGGGCCCGTACCTTCCTGGCCGGGTATGCCCCCCTGGCCGGGCATCGGCGGGGCGAGCTGCGGCGGTGGGTTGCCGCCGTCCGCCGTCCACAGCCCCTGCTCGCGCTGGGCACGCACGAAGTCCTCGGCGACCATCGCGGACAGGTTGAAGTAGGCCTCCCGGGTCCGTGGCCGCATCATGTCCAGATCGAGTTCGGCACCGGCCGACAAATGCTCGTCGAACGGGACGGTCACCACGCCGCGGCACCGGGTCTCGAAGTGCGACACGATGTCCTCGACCCGGATCATCTTTCCGGTCTCGCGGACCCCCGAGATGACGGTGAGGCTCCGCTGCACGAGGTCGGAGTACCCGTGCGCCGCCAGCCAGTCCAGCGTCGTGCTCGCGCTGCTCGCACCGTCCACCGACGGGGTCGAGATGATGATCAACTGGTCGGCCAGGTCCAGCACTCCGCGCATCGCCGAGTACAGCAGGCCCGTGCCCGAGTCCGTCAGGATGATCGGGTACTGCTTGCCCAGGACGTCGATGACGCGCCGGTAGTCGTCGTCGTTGAACGTCGTGGAGATCGCCGGGTCGACGTCGTTGGCCAGGATCTCCAGACCGGAGGTCGCCTGCGAGGTGAACCGGCGGATGTCCATGTAGCTGTTGATGTACGGAATGGCCGTCACCAGGTCGCGGATCGTCGCCCCCGTCTCGCGGCGCACCCGGCGGCCCAGTGTGCCCGCGTCCGGGTTCGCGTCGATGGCGATGACCTTGTCCTGGCGCTCGGTGGCGAGGGTCGAACCCAGTGCCGTGGTCGTCGTCGTCTTGCCGACGCCGCCCTTGAGGCTGATCACGGCGATCCGGTAGCACGACAGGACCGGCGTGCGGATCACGTCCAGCTTCCGCTGCCGCTCCGCCTCCTCCTTCTTGGCACCGAACCGGAACCGCGCGCTCTTGTTGCCCGCCTGGGGGCGAGGCTTCCTCTTGCTGTTGATCAGCCGGTCCGAGGACAGCTCGACCGCCGCCGTGTATCCCAGAGGCGAGCCGGACTGATCCACACGCCGCGGGTCGACGGCCCCCGGGTGCGGCTGGAGCGGCGTCTGGGGATTCGGCTGGGGCGGCGGGAACTGCCCCGGCGTCTGCGGCTGCACCGGCCCCTGTCCTTGCTGGCCGGCCTGGTCGAAGCCCTGAGCGGACGGCTGCCCTTGGGCCTGCGGCGCCGACGGCTGGTTCTGCGGCAACGACGGTTGCGGGGGCTGGGGTTGGGCCGGGTAGCCCTGGGGGAGCTGCTGCGGAGGGGCCTGGTGGCCCTGCGCAGCCTGCTGCTGGGCGCCCGGTTGTCCCTCGCCCGCACCCTGGGGCGGCACAGGCTGCTGCCCGGGGCCGTGCGGTGCTTGCGGGTAGCCGTAACGGCTCTCCTGACCGTACTGCGCCGCGGATTGCTGACCAGGGTGACCGTGCTGTGCCTGCTGCCCCTGTGGCGCCTGCTGAGGCTGTTGGGCCGGCGGCGCCGGTTGCTGCGGCTGCCCGTGCGGCGGCCACTGCTGCTCGGGCTGCTGGGCCCCGCCCTGGAGCGGCTGCTGCGGCTGCTGCGGCTGCTGCGGAGCGGACGGTGCGGCGGGACGGCCCTGCTGCGGAGCAGGAGGCTGCGACGACGCGTCCGTCCCGGGAGTGTGCTCGCTCCCGGCCCAGGGCGAGCCGGACGGTGGCGCCGACGCCGCGGGCTGGAAGTCCGGCGGCAGCGGCGGCAGTCCCTGCGCGCCCGGCGTGCCGTCGCCGCCCCCCGTGGAGGATGCGGCAGGCGCACCGGGGGTGCCCTCGTCGGCCTTCTGCCAGGACGCTGCTCCTGGCGGTGGGGCGGGGGAGAGGGGGTGAGGCGGTACCGCGTCCTGCGGTTCGGCTTCCCGGGGCTCGGCGGGGGCGGATGTAGCAGGGGCGTCGTAGCGGCGCTCCTCGGAGGGCTCCTGGAGGGCGAAGTCGTAGGAGGAGGGGATCGCGTCCTGCGGCTCCTGCCCGCGGTCTTCCGCACTGCCCAGGGAGCTCGGCGTCCCGCTGCGGCCGTCTGCCGCAGCACCGGCGGCGTCCTGCTGCGGCGCGTCGGCTGCCGTGGCAGCGGCCTCGTCGTGCTTGCGCTCCTCCTGGGCGGCGTACGCGGCGATCTCCTTGCGGAGTGCGGATGCCGAGAACCGCATGGTGGCGCCGTCCTCGGCCCCGAGACCGTTTCCGGACTCCTCCGTGCCGCCGTCGTCGGCTGTGTCTCCGGTGGTTCCCTCGCTGTCCCCGTCGAGAAATCGGTCCGCGCCCTCGTCCTCGGCCCGGTCCTCGGCCTCTCCCGCGGGGCGGATCGGGGTCTCCAGTGGGTCTGCGGGCCCGGAGGCCGACGCAGCGCGCCAACTCGGTGCGAGGTCGCCGGTATCGGCGTGACCGTCGGCACCGGACTGTTCGTCCGCTGCCGTGCCGGCGGAGCTCTCGGACCCTTCCCCGAGGTCCTCGTCCTGTGGGGAGGCGGCGTCCCGCGGGGAGTCCGCGTCGCCGCCGAAGTCCGGCACACCGGGGGCGGGTTCGGCGCCGAGGCCCGGATCCGCAGTTTCGGCCGTCGACGGCGGGGACGCGGGTGCGGGCGGGGCGGACGGGAGAGTCCCGAAGGAGTCGGGGCCCAGCCCCTCGTCCGTCCCGCCCGTACGGTCACTCTCCGCGTCGGCAACAGGGACGCCCTCGTCCAGGTCGGAGGCTCCGGTGAACGGCGTCGGCTCGTCCTCCTCCGAACTGTCCGTCTCCGCGTCGCTCTCCTTGCTGAAAGGCGTCAGGGAGGGGAAGGCCGGCGGGTCGGCGGCGGGAGGTGCAGTGCTTGCCCCGCTGTCCGCAGGGCCGTGGTCGGCACCATCCGAGCCGGAAGGTGCCGAAGACGCCGAAGATGCGGGAGGTGTCGGGGGCGCGGCAGGCGGAGGGGGAGGCGTCGGTGAACTCGTCCACCAGTCCGCGGCGTCGGAGCCCCCGGCGAACGCGGTGCCGCTGCCGTGCGGGGCCTCCTCGGCGCCGGCCCAGGGAGTGCTCTCCGGCGTCGGTCCGGCGTCGGGCTCGGGCTCCGGTTCCGGCCGCCCGGCCGCGTCCTGCGTGTACCAGGCGGGCGGTGTGTAGTCGATGGTGAACTGGCCCGTCGACTCGACCTCGCCCTCGGCATCCGCTTCCGCGTCGAGCTGGTCGGAGCCGGGCATGGTCCCGCGGACGCGGATCTCGTCCCGGTCGCTGCTCACAATGCCTCCTGCTGTGGTCATTCACCCCGGTTTGCCGCGCGCCCGCCCACGCGCGTTCATCCAGCCTAATCATCACAACTACCGTGCGGGCAGTGCGGTCCCGTACGGCTGTGGCTGTGAGGGTGCGAGCGGGCGGGTCAGTCGAGCCGTCGGGCCGTCCCCAGCAGCCCCGACTCGGCGTCCGTGGGCTGCGTCAGCGCGTACCGCCGCTCGCGGCGCGTACACCACAGGGTGACGCCGTCGCCCAGTGTGGACAGCGCGTCGACCTCCTGCGGCGGCAGTTGCATGATGCGGCCGATCTGCTGCGCCTCGTCCGGTGAGACCCGCTGGACCCCGACCAGCGCCGCGCCGCGCAACAGCCGGGGAGCCACCGGGCTCAGATACGGCAGCAGGGTCAGCACCGACTGCCACGGCATCGAGGCCACACGGCCACGCGGTGGCCGCATCCCGCAGTCGCGGACGACCAGCACCGGGCTGCTCACCGTCGGACCCATCGGCGGCACCCGGCCCACGTCGTAGAGCGTGATGCACTCCTGGCCCGCGCCGGCCGCCTGGACCAGGTTCGTCCACACCTGCGCCCGGCCGGTCTCCACGGCGACCCGGGCGCCGGTCCCGGCGAGCCGCAGCGCCAGCACCTGTGCCGTCCACAGGCCGCCGACGAGCACGACGTCGTACGGCGTCGGATGGTGGAAGCCGATCACTTGGGGCCGGCCCTCAGCGTCGTTGCCGACGACCACGCCGTCGTCCCCGATGGGCAGCGAGAGTGCCCCCAAGTGGTCCGCGGGCAGCGCGTGTCCGGTGCGCTGCGGGCCCAGCAGTCCCTGGCCGTAACGACTCGCCATCAGCGCGCGCCTCCCAGCGGCAGCGTTGCGAGAGCGCCCGGAAGCTGCTCGCGGTCCAGCCGCACCAGACCCACCCGGGCCGAGCGCGCCGCCCCTTCGAGCTGGCGGCGGCCCGCCGCCAGCTCGCTGTCCGAACGGCCGGTCAGCCGTACGTGTCCACTGACGGTGACGGCGCTGCGCCGCGCGGAGCGGCCCAGCGTCACGCTGAACGTCGTCGTCAGCGTCGGTACGGACGTCAGCGACGCCACCAGCCGCGGCAGCGGCGTCGCGGCCCGCCCGAGCTCCGGCCAGCGGCCCACCGCGTACGTCGTGTGCCAGCGGTCGTCACAGCGCCAGGCACGTGCGGACTCGGCGGTACGGCGGGCCGGTGCGGCGTCCGGCCGGCTGGCCCGGGCCGTGGCCGACGGGCTGACACATGCGGACGTCGCCAACGCGGCGACCAGCTCCTGCTCGTTGAGCACCGTGGCCACGAACCCGGCGCCCGTGATGCGGCTCGCCAGATGGTCTGCCGCGCGCACCAGGCAGCGCTGCGCCCCCTCCAGCCCACCGCCCCGTGCCCGGACCGCCTCCGGGCACAGTTCCGGATCGAACTTGAGCGCCACCCACGTCAGCCGCAGGGCGGGCGAACCGGTCTGCTCCTGCAGCGGTCCGTAACTGCGCCGCGCCACCGACTGTTCGGGCAGATGGGGGGCGGGGGCAGGCTGGACGTGCTGCACGACCTGGACCGACTCCAGCGCGATGCCGTCGACGTCGAGCGCGTCGTGGATCAGCGCCATCGGCAGTGCGCGGGACCCGAACGCCGGGCGCAGCGCGCTGGGTGCGGCCTCGATCCGCACCAACGCCGTCAGGAAGGTGCCGTCTCCCAGCATCCCTATGGTGCGCCGCTTCTTGTCGAGGTACGCGTACGTGCGCAGACCGGGGGCGCACTCCACCAGAGGCAGGAAACTCGCGTCGACCCGCTCACCCTCTGCGTCCAGCACCATGGCGGCGGTCAGCGGTTGTGCAGCGGCCCGCCGGCGGGCCCGCAACGCCAGCACCGTGCTGCACCAGTCGCGGAGGGACCGTTGATGGCGCCGCAGCACGGCGAACGCCACCAGTGCGGCTGCGACGACCGCGCCGGGCACCAGCAGCAGGCGGTCGACAGCGGCCGCGACCAGCAGCACGGCGACGGCGAGCTCCAGCAGGACGAGCTGCTGCGCCTGGAGCGGCCCGATCCGGTTGGTCCGCGACTCGGTGCGCAGCGTCGTGGAGGCGGGGATCCGCGGTGGGGACGGGGCTGCGCCGGCAGCGGACGCGTCGGCCCCCGGGCGCCGGGACGCTCCCGGCCCAGGGCGCCCCGCGGTGCCCGCCGCACCCCGCGCCCGCGTCGCAGATCCCATTCCGGAAGGCCCCCTCATGTCCGAATCGGCCCCACTCGTGAGGGGCGTTGGGCGGGCGATCACGATACCGGAGCGGCACGAGGCGATCCCCAACGGGCATAGTAGGGGGCCGGTCCGACAATCGGCAGCGCTCCCGGGCGCTGCCCGGGCCGTACGCCGTCCGACCGGACACGGTTCGTGCGGGTGCCGCACGACGGCGGCATGCGGGCTGAACGAGGCCCGTGAGCCGTGCGCGTGCGGTTGGTGCAGGGCCGGTGCCCGGCTCGTGCGCGGGCCGGGCGCGGTCGGTGCATGTGCCGTGTGCGGCGGGTGCGCGGGCTGCGTGCGGTCTCGTAGCGTTCTCCGCGGACGCGACTCGTACGCGGGCTCGTCCGTGCGCGCGTGCGCGTTCCGTATGTGTCCCGCACGCGCGCGGGACGGCACGTGGCACACGGGTGCGGGTGGCTACGAGCCGCGGCAGGGGGGGGGTACGGGAGGCGCGGACCGGCGAGCAGGGCCGTTCCGGACCGACGGGACCGTTGCGCACCGACGGGACTGTTCCGGACCGACCGGGACCCGGCAGGGCTCCGGCGGTGCGGGGGACAGCGGGGACAGCAGGGACTTCCAGGGAGCGTCTTTCACTCATGGCATCACGGCGCGACGAGCTCAACGCCTATACCTTCGCCAAGAAACGGCTGGTTGCGGCGTTCCTGCAGCCGTCACCGACAGGCACCGAGGAGGGCGCGCCCCGCCCCCTGCGCGGCATTCTGCCCGGGATCGTCGTCGGCGCCCTGATCCTCGCCGGTTTCGGGGCCTGGGGCATGTTCAAACCGAAGGCCCCGGACGGCTGGGACAAGCCCGAGGAAAAGGTCATCATCGGCTCCGAGTCGACCACCCGGTACGTCGTGCTGAAGACCGACGGCAAGGCACAGCTCCATCCCGTGCTCAACCTGGCCTCCGCCAAGCTGCTTCTCGACCCCGGCAAGGGCGAAGTCGTCAAAGTCGACGAGAAGGTGCTCGACAACGGCGACATCCCGCACGGGGCGACCCTCGGCATCCCCTACGCCCCCGACCGGCTGCCGGAGGCCAAGGAGGCCGGGGAGAAGAAGCGGTGGGCCGTGTGCGAGCGTCCTGGTGAGGGGGGCCGTGCCGTCCAGAAGGCCGCCTTCGTCCTGGCCGACCGCGACAAGGGCAAGGTCGGGGGCGCCAACCAGTTGCACGGCGGGGAACTCGTCTATGTCCAGGGCCCCGACAACCGGCTGTACATCGTCGACAAGAGCGGCACGAGATACCGCGTACCGAACGACGAGACGCTGCTGCGCGTCCTGGTGGAGAACCGCAGGCCCCAGCGGGTGTCGCGGCAGTGGCTGGCCACCCTGCACAGCGGTGACGCCATCGGCTTCCCGCAGATCGACGGAGGCGTCGGAGACGACGCCGGTATCCAGGGGCTGGGCAGAGAAGCCAACCGCGTCGGCGCGGTGATCGAGGCACCCGCAGGCACGCACTGGCAGAAGTACGTCGTGCTGCAAGGGAGGGTCATGCCCGTCTCCGACTTCACGGCGAAACTGCTGCTGTCCTCCAAGCAACTGCTGAGCCTCAAGCAGAGCGGCCAGCCCATCAAGGTCAGCGCGAGCGCCTTCTCCCCGCTCAAGCAGCACTACGGCGGGTCGCTGAAGTGGCCGGACGAGGAGGCGGACGCCGTCAACTCCGCGGGAACCGGCCACGGCAGCCGCAACGTCGCCTGCAACGTGCTCCACAAGGTGGACGGCAAGACCGGCAGGACCACCCTCAGCACCTGGTCCGGCGAAAACTTCCCCGCCCAGCTTCCCGCGGGCACCTCCAGCGCGTACGTCACGCCTGGCACCGGCCAGCTCTTCCGCCAGGTCAAGGGCCGCAGCACCGGGTCCGGCGGAGTCTTCCTGGTCACCGACACCGGGCTGCGGTACGCCATGCAGTCCAACTCCGACAGTGAGCACGACGGTTCCGGCATCGGTGAGGACGAGAAGAAGTCCGGAAAGGCCGAGAAGGGCCAGCCGCAAGAGGGCGAGCGGGCACAGCGCCGGCTCGGGTACGAGAAGGTGAAGCCCACGCCCGTCCCGGCGGAATGGGCCACCCTCTTGCCCACCGGGCCGCGGCTGTCCACCGGTGACGCCCACCAGCCGCAGGGTTCATAAGGGGTACGACGGATGCGCAGCTCCACTCCACCGTTCCAGCACTCCCCGCGGCCCCGGCAGCCGGGGCGGCGTCAGTTGTCTCAGCGGTTCCGGCGGGGCCATCGGCGGCCCCGTCGGTTGCGGATGAGCCACCGTCTGGCAGCAGGGGTGGCCGCCACAGCCACCGCCGCCGCCGCGCTCCTCGTCACGGTGGCACCTCCGGCGGCAGCGGACGCCTCCACCCAGTGCGAATGGCCCGCCAAGCCGTACGAGGGCCGCCCCTGGGCCCTCCAACGAGTGCTTCTCAACGAGCTGTGGCGGGACACCGACCAGGGCGCGGGCGTCCGTGTCGCCGTCATCGACACCGGCGTGGACGTCAAGAACGCGCAACTCACCGACGCCGTCGACGCCGGAGCGGGAAAGAACTATCTCCCCAAGAAGCGCAAGAAGGACGAGACCGGCCAGACCACCCCGCGGGGCAAGCCCACCACCGACGAGGTCGGTCACGGTACGAAGGTCGCGGGCATCATCGCCGCCCGCCCCGCGGACGGCACCGGGTTCGTCGGGCTGGCCCCCAAGGCGACGATCATCCCGATCAAGCAGAACGACGCCAACGGCAGCGGCACCGCCGGCAGCCTCGCCCAGTCGATCGACTACGCCGTCGAAGCCGGCGCCGATGTCATCAACATCTCCCAGGACACGGCCGAGGCCCTGAAACCGAACTCCTCGCTCGAACTGTCGGTCCAAAAGGCCCTGCGCCACGATGTCGTCGTCGTCGCCTCCGCGGGCAACGACGGGCTGGGCGGCAACGTCAAGAAGACCTACCCCGCGTCCTATCCCGGCGTTCTGGCCGTCGCCTCCTCCGACCGCAACAACGAGCGCGCGCCGTTCTCCCAGTCGGGCGACTTCGTGGACGTGGCGGCACCCGGAGTCGACATCGTCTCCACCGTCCCCAAGGGCGGCCACTGCGCCGACAACGGCACCAGCTTCTCCGCCCCCTACGTGGCGGGCGTCGCGGCCCTCCTGCGGGCCAAGCACGACAAGGGGTCCGGCCGTTGGTCGCAGCAGAACATCGTCGCGCAGATCGAGCAGACCGCCGAGCGTTCCATCCCCGGCCACGACAGCCACGTCGGCTGGGGCGTCGTCGACCCGGTGGCCGCCCTCACCGCTGACGACAAACGCCTCGACCACCCGGTCGCCAGGGAGGGCGTCGAAACCGGCAAGAAGCCGAAGCCCGCCGGACTCGTCCTCGGCGAGACCGAGCAGCAGCGGAACGAAAGACTCGGGACCTACGTCCTGGTCGGCGGCGGCACCCTGATCGCCATCGTCGCGGGCACGTCCTTCGTCCACCGCGACTGGCGCCGCCGACGGCACCCCTCGCCGAGCCGCTGACAAGGCAGCACGCACGGGGTGACGACGTGTCGGATGTCGGTGCGCCCTGGTACAAGGGAGGTGTGTCACGTGCGGGCAACAGCAGTGCTACGGCCCACCGCCCCGACGCTGATCTGCTGTGAGGACCGACGTAGGGTGCGGCTACAGTGACAGACAGCGCATGGCGAGCGACGTCAGGGCCTCACGCCGGGCCCGTCACGGGTGGACGACGCGCAGGGGGAGGGCGAGATGAGCGAGCCGAAAGGCACGCCCAAGAGCAGGCCGCAGGGCGTGAAGCCCGACCTGGAACGGCGTGCTGAAGCGCTCAAGATCTTGAAGAAGCGTATCGACGGTGCCCTCAAGAACATGGACTCGTCATCCGCCGCCCAGCACAACCTCTCGGCCAAGCGCATCCAACGCACCTCCTTCAGCGGCCAGGGTTCGCCCTTCGCCGAAGCGGACGACCTGTTCACCAAGTTCACCGAGGTCCATGACACGCTGGTCCTCCTCTCGCGGACACTCCGCGACCAGATCGACGCCACGTCCATCGCGGTCAAGGTCGCGGACGGCGGCTTCGACGCCATCGACGAGGAGGAGAAGCGGCGCTACTGGGAGATCTCCCGGAGAGCAGAGGTTCTGGAAGAGCAGGTCAGGCGTCACCACAAGGACGGCCACGACGGGCACGGGCACGGCCACGGTGACAAGGACGGTGGCGGCGCCGCCGATCAGCCGAAGGGCAAGACCAGGAAGACCGGCACCTGACCAGCACGTTGACGCCCGGAAGGGGAGGACACATGGGCGGCAAGGGCGACAACAGCGAGTCGCGCGACCCGTACACCGGCAGGGGTTACTCGGCGAAGGAGATGCCGAAGGACGCGCCTGTCGGATGGGACTACAACCCGCTGACGCAGCCGGGCATGAACCCGGCGTTCGGCATGTCCCCCGGCGCCCTGCTCATGTTGCCGAAGACGGCCTTCACCCCGGCGGCCACCAACTTCGACGACTACGAACTCAACGACATGGTGGACCTCGTCGACGCGGCCTCCCCGCAGGACCTGGACGACGTCGCCGAGGCCCTCTGGGACGCTGCCCGCGCCATCAAGTCGGCCGAGACGGAACTGCGGACCTACTGCACCGAGGCGGAGCGCGGCTGGCAGGGCGAGACGCAGCAGGCCTTCCACGACTGGGCCAAGAACCTGCAGGACAACACCGCGAAACTCAGCGAGTACGCCGCTGCCGTCGGAACTCACCTCAAGGGCGCCGGCATCGGCCTGGCCATGGTGCACGGCTCGATGCCGAAGCGGGAGTCGGAAGGAGAGAAGCACGCCAAGAAGGCCGGCGGCTCTCACAAGGGCGACGGCAAGAAGGACGAGGCCCACGATGCCGCCGTCATCCAGATGAACAGGCTGAGCTCCTACTACCAGGTCGCGCTCCAGAACATCCAGGCCGCGGAGAAGAACAGGCCCGTCTTCTCGGCACTGCCCGAAGTCGGCGTGCCACCGGCGCCTCCGGGGTTCGCCGATCCCAGCCCCAGTGGTGTCGGCGCAACAGGTGGTAGCCGAGCGGCATCAGTGGAGGGCTCACCGACGGAGAGAAGCGGAAACTACTCGTCAACCGGCCCCGCTCGCCCGGGTGATGCGCCCGCAGTCGACGTACACGACGGGGGCCATGTCGTCATTCCTCCTGGTGTTGCTGATGATCTGGTCCGACCGGGCAGGGCAGTCGCGACGAACATCGACACCACGGCGCCCCCGGTCACCACGCCTGTAGACGGTGGCTCACCTCCCCACTCGCCTCCTGTGGCGAGTCAGCCCAACCTTCCGAACGGCCCGGGGCCCATGACCGTGCCGCCGCCCGCAACCGGCCGGATGGGGCCGGGTGGCCAGGGGCCCGGCCGGTCGTTCGTGCCCCCTCTGCGAGCACCTGCTCCGCCGACGCAGACGGGACCAGGTGGCTCTGCCAACCGTCCGGGCAGGCCGGGACCGGTTACGGGGGCCTCCGGAACCAATGGCCGCACGGGCGGAACCGATGCCGCCAACGGTCTCCGCAGGCCGGGGATGATGGGGGTTCCTCCGGGCGCCGTCGGCTCAGGGGCCGCCCCGAACGGCCGGAGCGGGAACGCCGGTTCAGGCCGAGCCATGCCACGAGGGGGCATCGTGGGCGGTACACCGAACCAGGGGGACAACGCAAGGTCAACCGCTCCCAGGCTGCCAAGGGGCACGGTGATCGACAACCAGGGGACGACGCAGGGTCGCCGTCCGATGGGCATGGTGCCGCCTGTGGGGGCTGCAGGAGCCGGTACGAAGGGGGAAACGCGCGACACATCGAGTCGTAGAGTCGCCTCAAGCCCCGGCGGGGTGGTCGGGGAGCCGCGTTCGGGAGACGACACGCGAGTACGCGGTCTGACTCCGGGTTCCGCAGGACTTGTGGTGGGTGGGCACGCGTCCTCGGCGAAGCCGGACGCGGAGGAGTCGCCCTCCAGGCGCCACGCCGAGGGTGGAGAGCCCTCACCGCAAGTCGAGCGGCAACGTGGCGTTCCGCCGGTTGTCGAATGACTGCAGTGAGGCCCACTATGACCGCACATCCGTGGATACAGCGAACGCGACTCCAAATTCTCCCAGGAACCGCCGTTCTCGGGGCTCTGTCCGTTTGCCTGATCGGGCTGGCTCCGGCTGCTGAGGCCGCAGACGTTCAGCCTCAGCAGTGGTACCTGAAGGCGATGCAGGCCGAGAAGATGTGGAAGGTCAGCACCGGCAAGGACATCAAGGTGGCTGTTGTCGACTCAGGCGTTGACCCTTCCACCTCATCGCTGAAGGGGCGGGTAGTCCAGGGAGAGGATTTCTCACGCGCTCCTGGAGATGAAACGCGCGACGATCTCGGCCACGGAACCACGATGGCCGAGCTCATAGCAGGCACTGGTCACGGCGGGATCAAGGGATTGGCTCCGGGTGCCAAGATTGTGCCGTTCCGGATCAATGGCGAGGGCGTGAAGGGAGCCAGCTCGCAGAAGGATCTGAAGATCGGTGACGCCATCCGCGCTGCTGCCAATTCTGATGCCCGGATCATCAACTTGTCTTTCGGTGGTGATCCACTGCCGGACTTGAAGGAAGCAGTCAAGTATGCAGTGAAGAAGGGAAAGCTACTTTTCGCGGCCGCTGGAAACGATGCCAAAAAGGGGAATCTCCCCAACTTTCCTGCTGCGTACGCGGACGTGGTGGATGTTGCAGCGTTCGACAGGACCGGCACGGCCGCCGATTACTCCAACCACAGTCAGCGGACGATTCTCGCGGGACCGGGTGTAAGCGTTCCGGGCTGGTGCGACGGGCAAAAAAAGAAGTACTGCTCCCGGGGAGGCACCAGTGCTGCCACCGCCCTCGCGTCCGCTTCCGCGGCCCTGATCTGGTCCCACCACCCGAAGTGGACGTCCAACCAGGTGCTCCGGGTGCTGATCAAAACCGCCGGTCTGGAGGGCGAGGGCAAGGAGCCCAGCGAATATCTCGGTTTCGGGTCGGTTCGCCCGCGCATCAACCTCCTGGAGAACAAGGGTGATCCGGGCGACCCGGACATCAGCCCCTTGACGGGGGAGAAGACGCTCAGCGTGAAGAGGCCCGGTGCGGCCTCGGGCGCACAGGATTCCGGCAAAAAGACTGCCGAGGGGCCAACGAAGGTGGCAGACTCGACAGCAGGGGGCGGCGGCGCGAACTCAGTCCTCCCCGTGGTAGGCATCACGGCGGGGGTCGTGATCCTTGTGGCGTGCGGCTTCGCTTTTGTGCGGATCAGGCGGAACTGACGCTGTGACATTGGACGTCCCAACTGTGGACGAGACGAAGAGATCCGACCCGTGAAGGGGGCTCAGGTATGGCAGACCAGAAACTTACGGATGCCGAGGTCCAGAAGAAGGAGCAAAAGCTCGCTGGGCAGATCGAAAACATCAATGGGCAGGTCCGGAATCTCCAGAATGTCATCGACGAAGTCGAGACTCACTGGAAGGGTATCGGTGCAGGGGCTTACAACAGGGTCCAGCACGACATCAATGAGCGCATGAAGAAGCTGAACCGCCTCCTGGCCTATTTCCTGGAGGGAATCGAGGCTTCTCGGAAGTCTTCGACGAACAACGAGCACGACATCGCGCAGGCCCTCAAGGGAATTGACGTGGTCGGTGGCGGATACGGCGTGGGATCCGGCTCCAAGCTCGACATGTACTCGCCCCCTCCGGCCAACTGACGACCTGGCTGTTCGATGGAGGACGCTGTTCGAGAGGACGTTTCAGTGGCCTCTGCAATCGTCCAACGCTAATCTGCGGAAGGAAAAAAGATGTCAGGATCGGCGGGCGCTGACCCAGGTCACCTGGTAGTTACGTACGGGAACCTGGAAAAGACGGCAGGTGACATCGAGACGTTCGCAAAGCACCTGCGCCAGGAGTTCGACGACATCGCGACGGACGTGCGGCACCTGTGCGAAAGCTGGGAAGGTGAAGCGCAGCACGCCTACACGGTGGCGATGAAGTCGTGGGACAAGGAAGTTTCTGATCTCCACATCAACTTGCTGCAGATCGCAGAGGCAGTGCGGCGGGGCAAGGACGGTTATCAGGCGACAGACCTGAAGTCGGCCCGGTGGTTCGAGGATCACGGAAAGGTCTGATGGCCTGTAGCCGGCTTGGAGCGGAGGGGCGGCGTCTGGAGGCCCGCCCCTCGGCTTTCGGTTCCCGGAACCTGTGCACCCGGGGTCTTTGGCGGGTGCACCCAGCGTCGAATACCCGATGAGGCGGAAGCCTACGGGAGCGCCACGAGCAGGGCGCCGACTTCATGGTCGAAGGGGTGGAAGAGAGGAATTGCTGCATGGAGGCGCTTCGGCTCGGTGATCCATGCGCTCTGGGCCCCTACGAGCTCCTGAGCCGCCTCGACGACCCGATGGGGCTCGTTCCTGGTTCGTACCGTAGGTTTCTTGGCCGGAAAAAGGCCGACGGTGCGACGGCTGTTGTGACGAGCCCCTTGGATGCGACGACTGGCGATCTCGCGTACAGCGCCCGCTTCCGGGCCGAGGCCAGCGGTGCCCTACAGATCGCGGCCCGCGAATCCTTCGGGCTCGCACCCGTCACTGAGGTGTCGGGCCCCACTGAACAGCGGGTCTGGTATGCGTCCCGGTGCACACCCGGCATCGCCCTGCCCAGTGCCCTCGTCGCTCACAACGGGCCTCTTCCCGAGAGGACCGTGCGCCTCATGGGCGCGGCGCTCGCCGAGTGTCTTGGGCAGGTGCATGCCGCGGGCCACGCGCACGCGGGGGTGACCCCGCTTGCCGTCCTTCTGACTCCGAGCGGTCCCCGGCTGACGGACTTCGGCGCGGTACGCGCAGCCGGCCCGGACGGGGAGGGCCGGACGGAGGCGGTGGGTCTGCTCCAGGAGAGCACGGCGCCGGAGCAGTTGGCCGGTGGTCGGCCGCGCCCGTTGGGCGATGTCTACGGACTGGGTTGCGTCCTGGCCTTCGCCTCGACCGGCCGTCTCGCTCCGGATGACACGGAGATACCGGACTGGCTGCGGCCCATGACGACTGCATGCCTCGCCGCCGACGCGGCTGCACGCCCGCAACCAGCCGACCTCGTCGTGGCTTTGATGCGTGATGTGGGCGACGGGCCAGGTAGCACACTGCCCGCGGGCGTGCACGGCGCCGGCGGACCAGGCGCGGTCGGGCGCAGTCTTGCCGGCGGATGGCTGCCTCCGCTCGTGATCGCGGCTCTGGCGGAACAGACCGAGTTCGTGTTGTCCGCCGATCCCAAGCCGCATCCAGCAGGGGCTTCGGAGGCGCATGCGCTCTCCCCGGCGGAGTGGCACGTTGTCCCCACCGAGGTCTCCTCTCCGGATGGTGCAGAGCGGCCGGAAAGTTCCGAGGACGTCAGCTCTACGGGCACACACGCCACGGGTTCGGAGGCGAAACAGTCGCTGATCGCCTCACTCACCTCCGCCCGGCCCTCTCGCCGCCTGCTTCTCACGGGCCTTGCCGCGGGTACGACGGGTACAGCGATCGGCTTCGGGACGGTCGCGCTCACCGGATTCGGCGAGGAAGGGAAGAACTCGGGCCGTCGGCGGATGGAGGGCGTCGCGCCGCGTCCGCTGTGGCGGCGTCGCCTCAAGGACGACGCCCCGACCAAAGTAGCTCCCCTCGTATGGCGTGACCGGGTCGTCGTCATTGGTGAGGGGATCAGAACCGCGGGCTTCGATACGCGCAGTGGCGAGCGGCGATGGACGAACGACGAGGTGCTGTTGGACACCGCGCCCATGGATGTCGGGGCGGGCGCTCTCCTGCTGCCCGAGGAGCCCCCGACTTTCGTCTCCGCAAGCCGCGGCACGGTCCGGTGGCGGGAGGGCGAGTACGACGGGCTCAAGGTGAAACTGACCCGTCCACTCGGCAGGAAGGGCCGGTTGCTCTTCTGCCTTCTGTCGGTCCGGGACCCGGACGGCGGCGAGGGGCGGCCGTTCCTGGCAGCGTATGACGTGGGGAGGCGGCGTGAGACGTGGCGGACCGAGCTGCCCGAAGAGTTCGTCGGTGAGGATCCTTCGTCCCTCTCTCCACGGCAGGTCGCGGGCGACGACCTCATCTTTCTTGAGCACACAGTCGTTGTGGCGGAGCCCGCTGGACGGGACGACGGCGGGGCGGCGAAGCCGCGCAAGCGTTTCGTCGCGTTCGATGCGGATGACGGTGCGAAGCGGTGGTCCAAGACCTATGAAGGCGCTTCGTTGCCGGCGCGTGTGTACCCGTTGCCCGCACGTGCGGACACCGCTGTGCTGGTGGCGGAGGAAGGCGTGCTGCGGGTCGTCGACCTCTCCTCCGGCGAGACGGCATGGACGGCGCGGCTCGGAGGGATCGAGCACGCACCGTTCAGCACGCCGGTTCTCCACGGTGGCCGCGTGTACGTGGCCGATGGCCAATCGGTCGTCACGGCGCTCGATGCTCGTACCGGCGAAACCGTGTGGCGAAGGGATCCTCGGCTCGCTGTCGGCACCTCTCCGGACGAGACTCTGGAAGCCGCTGTATCAGCTTCCGGGCGCACATTGCTGGTCGCGGCGGGTACCGAGATCCTCGCCTTCTCCACGGAAGACGGCCGCCTGCTGTGGCGGTTGGCCGACGAGTCGGGTGCCCTGTCCGGGTTGGACTCGGCACCCCCGCCGCGGCACATAGCGGTGGCCGGAGACACGCTGCTGGTGGCTCACGGACGGACTCTGCTGGCTCTGCCGGTTTCATGAACAGTGCGCCGGGCGACAAGACGAAGGGCCGTGACGCGAAACGTGCTGCCCCGGAACGAAGGAGGGGAACGCGTATGGAGGCACCCCGGCGCATCGGCCCGTTCAGTGTCCTGCACACTTTCGGGACCGGCGACGAGGAAGCAGCGAATGGACACTTGGCGTTGCACGTCGCGCTGCGGTCGGACGCGAACGGGGCAGTCGAGCCTTCGTTGCTCTCCACCTTGTCCGCGCTCGCGGCGGACGACCCGGCCTGTCGGGTCCGGTTCCGTGCCGAGAGCGAGAAGTCACGGCGTTTCGCCGGCCCCGCCGCTCCCGTCGTCGTCGACACGGCTCCCGCCGATGCCGCGATGCCGTGGTCGGCTGCCCGGTATGTGCCGTCAGTGTCGCTGAGAGAGGCGTTGCGTGCACACGGGGGACCGCTTCCGGAGACGGCCGTGCGTGCGCTCGGCTCTGCGTTGGCGCACAGCCTGCTGCGTGCTCATGCTGACGGTCTCGTGCACACGGGGATCATGTCCGACAACGTACAGCTCACTGCGGATGGCGCGCTGGTGTTCGGATTCGGTGCGGCACGCATGACCGGCCGGGGCAACGGGTCTGCGGAAGGCAGCGCGAGAGGGCTGATGACCGGTGACGGTCGCACACGCTCGTACGCGCCCGCTGACGACATCCGTGCGTTCGGGAAGGTACTCGTCCATGCTGTTGCAGGCACACACCGGGTAGGACCGGAGACCAGGCAGGCACTGCTTGAGGTGTCGGCAGACCTCCGCACGTTGACGGAGAACTGCCTTGCCCAGTCCCCCTCGGCACGCCCGACAGCGTCGGCTCTGGCGCGGAACCTCGGTCCCCTGCCCGGGCCCGGGTGGCTGCCTGAAGCGGTCGGCAACGCGGTGTCCCACCAGGCGGAGAGGGTCGGTGCAACCGCCGACGAGATGCGGCGGCACCCCGCCTCGCCCCCTCCCGTCGCCGGCGACGCCGTCCGGCAACCGAAGACATCCTTGGCCCGGCGGACACTCCTCGTCGGCGGGATCACCGCGACTGCGGGGCTCGCACTGGGCGGCACGGTCGCCTACGCCCTGAATGCCGACGGCGCCCCGCCCGCGCGGCCGAGGCCACGTCAACCGATTCCCGGAGTAGCGCCCCGACCCCTGTGGCAGTACGACCTGCCGGGTTCTGCGAAGGCGTCCGCCGAGGCGCTGGTGTGGCGGGAACGAGTGGTCGTCCTGCCACACGCCGAAGGCGCAACCGGTCTCGATCCGCACACCGGGAAGAAGCTGTGGGAGGACACCGGCGCGCCTGTGACCGGCACGCCTTTGGACCTCGGACGCGAGCTGGTGCTGCTCCCCGGCCAGACTTTCAAAGCCGTCTCGGCTCGGACCGGTGAGACGGCGTGGTCGGCCGGTGACTTCGGCTCAAGCGACGTTTTCCACACGCCTCTCGCAGCGGCGGCCGACACGCTGTGGATCCTGGCGCGCGCGGAGAAAGGCTACGAAGTGATCGCGTTCGACATACCCGCGCGTGAACGGATCTGGCACAGCCCCGTTCCCCGGGCTCCGGAGCGGACGGCGCTGCTGCTGCCCGGTGCTCTGCTCCTGGCCGAGGGGAAGAGCACGTACCGGGCTCTGGACCGCAAGAACGGCCGGGAACTGTGGAAGCGCACCTTCGAGAAGATACCGAAGGGCGAAACTCTCAGACACGTGGTCACTCCTGGCGGGCGGCTGGTCGTGGCGGGCACCGGAAGCGTGTGTGCCTACCGGACCGATGCCGACAGCGGTAGGAAACCTGTATGGACGTGTGAGGCCGGAACCGAGGAGACGGTACTCGGCACGCCTGCTCTGCCGCCCCGTTCCTCAACGGGCACTCTCTATGTCACGGACAGTTCCGGCGAGACGCTCTCCCTCGCAGAGGCAACAGGGGACACACGATGGGATGGAACCAGCCCCTACCAGTTCACCGACAATCCTCATGTTCCCTCCACCGTTCTGAGCTCCTCGGGACGAACCGTCCTGGCGTCCTGCGGTGCTTCGGTGGACGCCTACCGGGCACGTGACGGGCGGGCTCTGTGGCACTTCACACCCGTCGGCAGCGGCCGTGACAAGGGTTACTCGGGGCAACTCGCCGGGCGGGCGCCGGGAGTGGTGCTGGTGCGGAGCCACCGGCGCCTCCACGCTCTTCCGGTGGTGTGACATGGCGATTTCACCCCTGCTGGCGGAGGACCCGCCGAAACTGGGACCGTACCTCTTGGTGGGGCGCCTCGGCAGTGGCGGCATGGGAGCGGTGTTCCTTGCCCGCTCGGAAACCGGCCGGACCGTCGCGATCAAGACCATGCACGCACGGCTGGCAGCCGATCCCGAATTCCGCACCCGCTTCCGGCTGGAGACCGATGCGGCACGCGTACTGGGCGGTCGTCACGGGGCAGCCGTCGTGGCAGCAGATCCGCAGGCGGAGACCCCCTGGCTGGCGACCGAGTACGTTCTCGGACCGTCACTCGACGAGGCCGTTGAACAGCACGGCGTTCTCCCCGAGGACTGTGTGCGGGCGGTCGGCAGTCAGCTGTGCGCGGCGCTGGAGCAGTTGCACAGCTCGGGAGTGGTCCACCGGGACGTCAAGCCGTCCAACATCCTGCTGACGGTGCACGGGCCGAGAGTCATCGACTTCGGCATCGCGCGCGCCGTCGGTGACGCCCGGCTGACCCGCACAGGAGCTGCCGCCGGGACGCCCGCCTTCATGTCCCCGGAGCAAGCCACAGGGGGCGAACACGGACTGCCGGGGGAGGTCTTCGCCCTCGCGGGGGTGCTGGTTTTCGCCCTTACCGGAAGAGGGCCTTTCGGCTCTGGACAGGCCGCTGACCTGCTCTACCGCGTCCGATACGCGGAGCCTGACCTGATCGGCGCACCGAAGGGCCTGGTGGAGGTGCTGTCCTCGTGCCTCGCGAAGGAGCCGGAGAAGCGTCCTACCATAGGCGCCCTGCGTTCGGCTCTGGACGGTTCCGACAGCCGTTCGGCTCTGGGCGGTTCCGGCAGCGAGACCGGGGTGGACGGGCGGCACAGCGACCGCACTTCGTTCGCAACCCTGCTGCCCCGCGCTGTATTGCACGACATCGCCCTCCGGTGCGAGCAGGCCTGCGCTCCGGCGCCCGCATTGTCGGTCAGGAACGTGCCGACGGATGTGTCCACAGCCACTGCTTCGGGCGGACAGAAGGCGCGCAGCGTGTCACGCCGCCGGGCGCTGGCCCTCTCCGCCGTCGGAACGGCTGCCGTAGCCGGCGGAGCATACGGTGTCCACCACGTCCTGAGCGGTCGGGGCAGCGGAAGGACGAAGCAGGCGGCCGGTGCGGACGGTTCCTCGCGGAGTTCGCGCCGGCCAGGTACCCCGCCCCGCCCGGTCTGGCGGCAGACGATTTCGACTGAAGGGTCGGACTCGTTCCCGTACGCCGCGGGGGACACGGTTCTCGTCCCCGTCTCGCTGCGTGGACTCATCGCTTTCGACGCCAAGAACGGCAAGCAGCGGTGGATGCTGGAAGGGACCGACGCGGCTTCACAGCTGGCTGTCGAGGGCGACCGTCTCTTCGTGGTCCGCGATGCGTTGGGCGGCTCTCTTGGCATCGCGCAAGTCGATCTCGCGCGTGGGGACTTCGCCCGTACGGTGACGAAAGGTACCGATTTCGAGGGCTTCAAGGCGATACTGCTCGGCGCTCGCGATGACGACCTCTGTGTCATCGCGCAGACGGCGAAGTCCTCCCTGTCGGAGCACGCCGACTGGCGGTTGCTGCGCTACGACGTCCGTACCGGGAGGGAACGTTGGCGCCGCCGCCTGCCCGCACGGTGGGCCCCGGCGGACACCACGGGCGGAGTGGCCGGAGCGCTGGCGGGAAGACATCTCGTCCTCCTCCGGAACGGCAGAGCAGCCGTCAGGGACATCCGTACGGGGAAGACGGTGTGGGAGAAGGAGATCCCTACGACGGACATCGAGCGCAGTGGCGGGCCGCGAGCCGGGCAACTCGCCTACTCCTCCACGCACCTGTTCGTGGGCTCCGACGAGGTCCTCGCTCTGCGGCTGCGAGACGGCCATGTCTCCTGGCGCTTCGGAAAGGGACGCACGAAAGAACTGGGCGACGGCTTCGAGAGGAAGCACGACCGCAGATACGGGCCACCGACACTCAAGGACGGTGTCGTCTACGCCATGGAGGGTCAACGGGGGTGGGTCGCCCTGGACGCGGGCAACGGGCGGCTGTTGTGGGAGGAGAAGCAGTCGGGCCAGCCGGCCGAGCTCGACAGCCCGCCGGTGATCGGGAGGAAGAACGTGTACGGAACGGTCGACTCCAGCCGTCTCGTCGCGGCCGTGGGGCGACGGTCCCACTCCGCGGCCTGGACCTACAGCACCTCCGGGGCGTCCGGCCTCGCGCGGGGGATGGCCGCACATCCCGGGAGGAACCTCCTCGTCCTCGTCTCCGGCAGCACGGTCGTCGCGCTGCCGTTGGAATGATCGGCACCGGCGCCTCCGTGGCGCACCAGTGACCCTGCTCCTCTGTCGAACCGACGCCTCTCAGGAGACCGATCCATGCGACCTCTAGGCCCGGGGGATCCCCTCCGTCTCGGCCCGTACCGCCTCGTCGGCGTACTCGGCGCCGGGGGAATGGGGCAGGTCTTCCTCGCCCGGGACGCCGTCGGAGCACTGGTGGCTGTCAAAGTCCTCAGACCGGAATTCGCCGACGACGCCGACATGGCGCGCAGGTTCGTCCGCGAGGCCGAGGTGGCGCGGACCGTCACAGGCGAGGGGGTCGCCCGTGTGCTGGGCACGAACATCGAGGGCGGGCGGTTGTGGATCGCTTCCGAGTTCCTCGCGGGACCCACCCTCGACGACGCGGTGCCGCGCCACGGCCCGTTGGCCGCGCCGGCGCTGGCGCTCCTGGGCGCGGCTCTGGCCCGCACCCTGGCGGACATCCATGCCGCCGGGCTGGTGCATCGTGACCTGAAGCCGTCGAACATCGTGCTCACCTCCTCCGGCCCCCGGGTCATCGACTTCGGTATCGCTCGCCCAGAACACGGACTCACCCTCACAGCAACTGGCCAGGCGCCGGTGACGCCCGGATACGGTCCGCCCGAGCAGGCCCTGGGACGACGTACGGGACCGAAGGCCGATGTCTTCTCCCTCGGCTCCGTTCTCGCCTTCGCCGCCCGAGGCCGACCGGCTTTCGAGGGGGCCCATGTGGCCGCGGTGCAGTACGAGGTCGTCCACGGAGAACCGGAACTGCTCGGAGTGCCGGCGCAGTACCGGCCGCTGCTCGCGGCCTGCCTTGCGAAAGCGCCGGAGCAGCGGCCCGCCCCCGAGGAGATCGTCAGCGGGCTGGCGCCGCCTCGCCGCGCCACGCCGCCCTGGGAGACGGACCCGTGGGCGCACGAGATCGCCGCACGTGAGGAGGCAGCCAGACGAACGGCCGCCTTCCCCGGCGACGCATCCGGTGCTGCCGCGGGTGCGAGCCGTCGCCGGGCCTTGCTGCTGATGGGCGGTGGGGGAGTGCTCCTGGCGGCGCTGGGCGGTGGCGCCTACTGGCTCGGTACCGGGGGCGACCAACCGCAGGACGCAGCCTCGGCGACCCGCGGTCCTGTCTGGCGGGCCAAGGTGCGGCCCGAGCCGACGGGCGAGGAGCAGGATCCTCAACCGCTGTGGGGCCCGGTACGAGGAACGACGGGCGGCAGCACCGACGCGGCGTCGGTCCAGTGCGCGCGGGATGTGGTCGTCGTGGCCGCCGCAGCGGGCGGTCTGCGTGCCTTCGCGGTGACTGACGGCAAGCCTCGCTGGCAGGACGGCGCTGTCGGCCCGTCCTGCTTGGCCGTCTCCGATGCCTTGATACTCGGCACGGACAGGCGGGGCAACGTGCGGGGGATCCGGCCTGCGGACGGCGACCGGCTGTGGTCCCTGGCTGTGGACGCCGACCACCTGCTGGCCTGCGACGGGACGACGGTCTACCTGGCGACCAGGGAGGGAAAGGTGAGCGCCGTGCGCCTGGACGGCCCTGAGACGGCGTGGACGGTGCCCATGCCCGTTCGTTCGACCGGCAAGGCACCGGCGCGGGCGGTCGTGTCACACGGTCGGCTGGTGCTGTGTGGCTCCGACGGGGCGGTGACCGCACTGCGCACCCGGGACGGTGGACGTGCGTGGCCGAAGGAGGTGCGACAGTCCGGCGCGGCTCTGCTGCCGGCTGTTCACGGCAGCACCGTCATCCTGGGCGGCAGGTCGTTGACCGCGCTCGCTCTCACGGACGGTGCCCAGAAATGGTCGCACCCTTCCGACTCGCTCGAACGCCAGGGCTCGACCGGTTGGTCGGCGCCCCTGGTCGCAGGAGACGCTGTGTACGCCGCCGACGGTCTTGAGCTGCGCAGGCGTGCCGTCGGCGAGGGGGGCCAGACATGGACGCATCGCCTGCCGGTGGACCTTCCTCCCACCGACGCGCCTGTGGCGCAGGGCCACAGCATCTGGATCGCTGCCGATCGCACGGGGCAGGCCGGAGTGACGGCAGTGCGTGCGCGGGACGGCAGCGGCGCGTGGCAGTACGGCGCCGGCCCCGTGGGCAAGCCCTTGCTGACCGGCGCCGACAACCGCGTCCTGGTGCTGCGTGGCGACCAGTTGACCGCCTTGCCCGTCTTCTGACGGGCGGCAGTCTGCGCCACGCGGAGCTTCGCTCGACAGCCCCGCCGCCCGCTCACTCCGCAGGCACGCCCCCGTTGCGCTCCGTCGGCTCCAGGTCGAACTCCCCGTCCCGTGCGCCGAGGACGAAGGCGTGCCATTCGGCAGCCGTGTAGCGCAGGACGACGTCCGGCTCCTTTGAGTTGCGCATGGCGACGGCGCCGCCGGGGAGGTGGGCGATCTCGACGCGTTCGTCCTCCGGGCTGCCGGGAGCGCTCTCCCACACGGCGTCGGAGATGTCCATCGCGTACAGCTCTTCTTTTTCCTGCTGGGTACCCACCGGCAGTTCTCCTCTCGGGCCCTTCGTGCCGTGCCGGTAGTCAGCGTACGTGGCGCCGCGACGCGGCAAGCACGTTCTGGTCACCCGTCAGCCTGACCGGTTCAGGGGCGCGCCGGGCCGGTCACTGTTCGTCCGGCAGCCATCCCGTCTGCACCAGGGGGATTCCCCGCTTGCGCGAGACGAAGAAGCCCCGGCCTGTGGGCATGGGGCGCGGACGGACGTTGCCGAGGAGGTCGCCTTCGGAGGGGTCGCCGGAAAGGACGACGCCCTGGGCGCCCAGTTCCTTGATGCGGGTCATGAAGCTCTCGAACATCGATCGGGAGGCCCCCGCCGAGCTGCGGGCGATCAGGAACCGGACGCCGACGTCCCGGGAGAAGGGCAGGTGTTCGGTGAGGACGCTCAGCGGGTTGCCGCTGGAGGTGGCGACGAGTTCGTAGTCGTCGACGACGATGAAGATCTGCGGGCCGCTCCACCAACTGCGGTCGCGCAGCTGCTGCGGTGTCACGTCGGGTGAGGGCGCGCGCCGGTCCATCAGGTCGCGGAGCGCGTTCATGTGCGTCTCCATGGTGTTGGACATGGGCGCGTACTCCAGCAGATGCGAGTCGGGGATCGCACCGAGCAGCGAGCGCCGGTAGTCGCCGACGACGATCTTCGCCTCGTCGCCGGAGTACCGCGCGCAGATCTGCCTGACCAGGAGCCGCAGCAGTGCGGTCTTTCCCGACTCGCTCTCGCCGAAGACGAGGAAGAACGGGTCGGTCTCGAAGTCGACGAAGACCGGTTCCAGGTTGTTCTCGTCGATGGCGAAGGCGACGCCGCGCTCGGGATGGTCGCCGCCGCCGGGGAGGCGGGAGGCGGGGAGTTCGCGGGGGAGCAGGCGGACCTGCGGGGCGGGATCGCCCTGCCAGTGCGCGGTGACGGTGCGGCACATCTCCGCCACGGCGTCGGCGAGGTCGTGGTCGGAGCTGACACCGTCGAGGCGGGGGACGGCTGCCATGAAGTGGAGGGCGTCCATGGTCTGGCCGCGGCCGGGAACGCCGGCCGGGACGTTGGCGGCGACCTTGCGGTTGAACTCGGAGTCCATGGTGTCGCCGAGCCGCAGTTCGAGGCGGTTCATCAGCAGGTCCTTGAGGGCGGCCCGTACCTCCATGTTGCGGGAGGCTGTGATGACCAGGTGGATGCCGTAGCCGAGGCCCCGCCCCGCGATGTCGCCGACGACGTCGGTGAGGCCCTCGTAGTCGTTGCGGAAGTTGCCCCAGCCGTCGATGACGAGGAAGACATCGCCCCAGGCCTGGTCGGTGATCTCGCCGCGGGCGCGGCGCCGCCGGTAGGTGGTGATGGAGTCGATGCTGTTGGCGCGGAAGTACTCCTCGCGGCGGTTGAGGATGCCGTAGACCTCGGCGACGGTGCGCCGTACCCGTTCGGGGTCGAGGCGGGAGGCGGTACCGCCGACGTGGGGCAGGTCGGCGACCGCGGACATGCCGCCGCCGCCGAAGTCGAGCCCGTAGAACTGGACCTCGGTGGGGGTGTGGGTGAGGGCGAACGACGAGATGAGTGTCCGCATCAGCGTGGACTTGCCGGACTGGGGGCCGCCGACGACGAGCATGTGGCCCGCGGCACCCGAGAAGTCGAGGTACAGCGGATCACGGCGCTGCTCGAACGGCTTGTCGACGAGGCCGACCGGCACCACGAGCTGTCCGAGCCGGGGGTAGTCGGGGACGGTCAGCCCGCGGCCCTCGACGGGCGCCAGCCCGGGCAGGAGCTCGTCCAGAGGGGCGGCGTCGTCCAGCGGGGGCAGCCACACCTGGTGCGCCGGCGTGCCCTGGCCCTCCAGGCGCCGGACGACGACGTCCAGCACGGTGTCGGCCAGCGCGTCGTCCTCGGTACCACCGACGGGCTGTGCGGGCACGGGGACGATCTCGTCGGGCGCGGGCCGCTGCACCGGCACCTCGGCAGCCGTGAACAGCACCGGGCGCCGGTTCGCGGTGACGGGCCCCGTCAGGAGACCTTCCCCGCCGCTGCCTGCGCGGTAGACGCCGGAGACGTAGGCGGCCTTGAAGCGGGTCATCTCGTCGGTGCCGAACTTCAGGTAGCCGGACCCGGGTACGGACGGCAGGTGGTAGGCGTCCGGGACACCGAGCGCGGCCCGCGACTCGGCGGCGGAGAAGGTGCGCAGGCCGACGCGGTAGGACAGGTAGGTCTCCAGGCCGCGCAGCCGCCCCTCCTCCAGCCGCTGCGAGGCGAGCAGCAGGTGGACACCCAGGGAGCGGCCGATCCGGCCGATCTGGATGAACATGTCGATGAAGTCGGGTTTGGCGGTCAGCAGCTCGCTGAACTCGTCGATGACCAGGACGAGGGAGGGGATGGGGGAGAGCGGGGCGCCGGCGGCGCGCGCCTTCTCGTAGTCGCGGATGTTGGCGTAGTTGCCGGCGTCGCGCAGCATCTCCTGACGCCGGTTGAGCTCGCCGCGGATGGAGTCGCCCATGCGGTCGACCAGGGTGAGGTCGTCGGCCAGGTTGGTGATGACGGCGGCGACGTGCGGCATCTGTGCCATCCCCGCGAAGGTGGCGCCGCCCTTGAAGTCGGCCAGGACGAAGTTGAGGGTCTCCGAGGAGTGGGTGACCGCCAGGCCCAGCACCAGGGTGCGCAGCAGCTCCGACTTGCCGGAACCGGTGGCGCCCACGCACAGTCCGTGCGGCCCCATACCGTCCTGGGCGGCCTCCTTGAGGTCCAGCATCACCGGCTGGCCGTCCTCGCCGACCCCGATGGGTACCCGGAGCCGCTCCGCCTGGGAGCGGGGCCGCCAGGTGCGGGAGACGTCCACGGACGCGGCGTCACCGAGGTTGAGCAGGTCGGTGAACTCCAGCTTTGCCAGCAGGGGTTCGTCACCGTCGTCGCCGGAGCCGGCCCGCAGGGGCGCGAGCTGCCGGGCCACGGCCTCGGCGGCGGGGTAGGAGAGGGTGTCGGGTGTTCCGTCGTAGACGAGCCCGTGACCCGACTCCAGGCGCAGGGTGCGCGGCTGGACGACGACGGACAGGCCGCCCCGGGCCACGTCCACGTCGCCGGGGACGATCTCGACGATGGTGACGCCCTGCAGCCCCTCGGGAGCGGCCAGCAGCGAGTTGGGCAGCAGCGTCGTCCCGTCCAGGACGACGACGAGGTGCGGCTGCTCCAGCAGCGGTTCAGCGGACCCGCTGAACCGGGTCCGCCCCTCCAGCCGCGCGGCCAGCAGCTCCTCCAGCGCGAGGTTGTCGGAGACGATGAGCCGCCGGGTGCCGGCGCCGTCGGCGAGGTCCTTGGCCTGGCAGTGGGGGAGCCACTTGGCCCAGTCCCAGTGCGCATAGGAGTCGCGTCCGGCGGCGACGGCGACGACGAGTTCCTCGGGGGAGTGCAGCGCGGCCAGCGAGCAGAGCATGGCGCGTGCGGACCCGTACACCGCCTCGGGGTCGCCGCTGAGCGTCACGTGGTAGAAGGCCCGCAGCGAGACGGCCATGGGCAGGCCTTCGAGGGTGCCGTGGGTGTTGAGGAACTGGTGCATGGCGCCGACCGTCAGCGGCTCCAGCTCGTCCACGGGTGCGGTGTCGGGCGCGACCAGGGGGGTGGCCAGCTGCTGGGCGCCGAGGCCGACGCGGACCTGCCCGAAGTCGCCGTCGGAGGGGCGCCGCTCCCAGACCCTGCTGCCCTCGGCCACCAGCGACCACAGCTGTTCGGGGGCGGGGTGCAGATAGAACTGGGCGTCGCGCTGCTTGAGCGCCGTCCTGCGGACGGTGCGGCGGGTCTGCGCCAGGTACTTGAGGTAGTCGCGACGGGACCGGGCCATCTCCCCCTGGGTGCCCCGGCGCAGCCTCACGACCATGGCGATGACCATGGTGACCGTCGAGAACAGCATCATGACGCCCATGATCTTCATCATGGGGTGCGAGTTCATGCCGGGCATGAGGAAGTACAGGCTGGACCCGCCCATGCCGAGCATGGGGAGGACCTGCATCCACATGCCCTCCTGCTGGCCCCTCGGCAGCTCCGGTGGCGGCTGCAACTGCACCTGCTCGCCGGGTACTTCCGCGGGCAGCGCCCGAG
This sequence comes from Streptomyces sp. CNT360, assembly GCF_000424785.1. Taxonomy (NCBI): domain Bacteria; kingdom Bacillati; phylum Actinomycetota; class Actinomycetes; order Kitasatosporales; family Streptomycetaceae; genus Streptomyces; species Streptomyces sp. CNT360. Next base: position 56,562 of record NZ_AUKO01000037.1, read on the forward strand.
GGGGACGCTTCACGACGATCTGGGTCACTCGCGCACCAATTTCCCTTGCGTTCCCTGGTGTCCCTGTCGCGGAAGGGACGTCTTCGGTGCGGCGCCTGTGGCGATGGTCCCCCCTCCGCGCCTGGCGATCCTAGTGGCACGCCGAGTTGACCGGGACCGGTAGGGTGGCGCGCGCTGCCGCCGCGAACGCAGCGGTCGCCCGTGCAGGTGTGGGCAGCCCGACACACCTTCACGCACAGGTGCCCCGCGCGACGACGCAACGGCACCCACGCGCGCGGGCGCCGCACGGGTACCCGCGCGTGCGGAGATTGCAGCAACGTGGCAGCACAGCAGCACAGCACAGCAGCACTACGGACGGGCCGTACCGCAGCACCCCGCGGATGCGGCGGCACGGGCAGAGTGTGCAGCACCGCGACAGCGCGGCGACAGGGCAGCGGCGCAGCAGTACGGACAGGTGCTCAGCAGGTTTTCGAGGGGGACACACAGGTGAGTACGACGGCTTCCGCCGCCACCGGACCCGGCGGTCAGCCGGGCGTCGGCGGTGCCCGAGGAGCGTCCGGCGCCCCCGGCCCGGCAGCCGGAGCGGCCCAGGGCACGGGTTTCTGCCGGGTGACCATCGTGGCGCCCGACAGCCGGATCGACGTCGCGCTTCCCGAGGACATCGCGGTCGCCGATCTTTACCCCGAGATCCAGCGCCTGTCCGGGCAGAGCCCGGCGCAGAGCGCCCCCGTCGGGTACCACCTGGTGCGCCGCGACGGCACGGTGCTCGACAGCGCCCGCTCGTTCGCCGCGCAGCGCATCCTCGACGGCGAGGTGCTCAGTCTGCGCCCGTTCGCCGAGTCGCTGCCGCCCGCCGTCTTCGACGACGTCTCCGACGCCGTGGCCTCCGCCGTGACCAAGGACCGCAGGCTCTGGGGCGACGGCATGATGCGGGCGGCCGGGCTGGTCGGCGGCGGCGTGCTGCTGGCCCTCATGGCGGTGGTCCTGTGGTTCTCCGACCCGGCCCGCCACGACATGCACGGCCTCGCCGGCGTGCTGGCCGCCGTCGCCGGTGTGCTGCTGCTGGCGCTGTCCGCCGTGCGGGCCCGTGTCTACGCGGACCGGCTCACCGCCGTCACGCTCGGTCTCGGGGCCCTCCCGCACCTGATGGTCTCCGGCAGCGGGCTGCTGCCCCTGGAGGGGGGCCACGGGGTGGGCAGGCTCCAGTTCCTGCTCGGCTGTGTGACCGTCCTGCTGGGCGCAGCCGTTCTGATCGCGCTCACCCCCAACGGTGACGGCCCCTTCGTCGCCGCCGCCTTCACCGCGACTGTCGGCACGGTGATCACCTTCATCGCCATCGTGACCGACCTGCGCCCCGTGGAGACCGCAGCAATCTGCGCCCCCCTGGCCGTGTGCGTGCTGGCGTTCCTGCCGGGCCTCTCGACCCGCTTCGCGCGGCTGCCCATCGGGTTCGAGACCACCCGTACCCAGATGAGTGACTACGACGCCGACCCGGACGCGGCGCCGCAGACCCGCGGGCCCATCGACGCCGAGCGCATCGCCGTCCAGGCACGGCGCGGCCACGAGCTGCTGGTCGGCCTGGTCGGAGGCTGTGCGGCCGTCGTCACCGTCTCCTGCGCGGTACTCAGCTTCTCCGCCTCCGGATGGGGGCAACTGCTCACCCTGTCGACCGGCATCGCGATGCTGCTGCGTGCGCGGCTGTTCCGCTACACCTCGCAGGTCGCCAGCTCCCTGGTCGCCGGGCTGGCGGCCCTGGTGCTGCTCGGCGTGGGACTGGCGGGCGACTTCCCCGCGGGCGGCGACGCACTGCGTACCGTATGGCTGAGCGCCGCCCTCGCGCTGGGCGCGGTGCTGGTGATCGGCACCGGACTGACGGTCCCGCGGACGGGCGTGACCCCCTTCTGGGGGCGGCTCGCGGAGATCCTGGAGACCTTCGTCCTGCTCACGCTGGTGCCGCTGTGCCTGGCAGTGATGAACGTCTACTCGGCCGCCCGCAGTCTCACCAGTTAGCCACTGGTACCCTGTACCGGCCTCCCGAGTACCGAAGAAACCCCTGTGACGAAGACCAGGGGCGCTCGGCGGCCCGAACCCCTAGGAGTACGAGTGTCGTCTCTCGATGCCGCGACGAAGAAGCAGATCATCTCCGAGTTCGCCACCAAGGAAGGTGACACCGGCTCCCCCGAGGTCCAGGTGGCGCTGCTCTCCCGTCGCATCAGCGACCTGACCGAGCACCTGAAGACCCACAAGCACGACCACCACTCGCGCCGTGGTCTGCTGCTGCTGGTCGGCCAGCGCCGCCGCCTGCTGCAGTACCTGGCCAAGAAGGACATCCAGCGCTTCCGTGCGCTGGTCGAGCGTCTCGGCATCCGCCGCGGTGCGGCGGGCGCCCGCTAGCAGTCGACGAAGGGAGCGGTTCCCGGTCCGGGGGCCGCTCCCTTCGACGTATCGGAGCACGGCTGTATCTCGCGCGACGGCGAAGCTTTGTAGTCTTGTCACGCGGGACACCGCACGGCTTCGTCCTCGCGGCCCGGCCTGCGGCCGTGCGTGAGGCACCGCACGACAGTGCCCCGTGAGGCACCGCACGATCTGTCGTCGCACGAAGAACGGGCGACGACAGCAGACGACAAGTACGAGACAGGAGCGCCCCCACGACGCCGGTCCTCGGTAGTGGCCCCCGGACCCGCGGTGATCCGCGCCGGTTCCGGGAGCTTCGATCGAAGACCGGCCCGCCCCGGGAGCGCTCCTCGAACACAGCACACCAGTCCGCCCACAGGACGTGCGGCGGACGACGACGAGGAGACATTCCTGGTGGAGAACGAGACCCACTACGCCGAGGCCGTGATCGACAACGGCGCCTTCGGCACCCGCACCATCCGCTTCGAGACGGGCCGCCTGGCCAAGCAGGCCGCCGGCTCCGCCGTCGCCTACCTCGACGACGAGACGATGGTGCTGTCGGCCACCACGGCCTCGAAGCAGCCCAAGGACCAGCTCGACTTCTTCCCGCTGACGGTCGACGTCGAGGAGCGGATGTACTCGGCCGGTAGGATCCCCGGCTCCTTCTTCCGCCGCGAGGGCCGCCCCTCCGAGGACGCGATCCTCACCTGCCGCCTGATCGACCGTCCGCTGCGCCCCTCCTTCAAGAAGGGCCTGCGCAACGAGATCCAGATCGTCGAGACGGTCATGGCGCTCAACCCCGACCACGCCTACGACGTGGTCGCCATCAACGCCGCCTCCTGCTCCACGCAGCTTGCGGGACTGCCCTTCTCCGGCCCGATCGGCGGCACGCGCATCGCCCTGATCCGCGGCCAGTGGGTGGCCTTCCCGACCCACTCCGAGCTGGAGGAGGCCGTCTTCGACATGGTCATCGCCGGCCGGACGCTGCCCGACGGTGACGTGGCCGTGATGATGGTCGAGGCCGAGGCCACCGAGAAGACCATCGAGCTGGTCAAGGGCGGCGCCGAGGCCCCCACCGAGGAGGTCGTGGCCGCCGGTATGGAGGCCGCCAAGCCCTTCATCAAGGTGCTGTGCCGCGCCCAGGCCGACCTCGCCGCGAAGGCCGCCAAGCCGACCGGCGAATTCCCGGTCTTCCTCGACCACCAGGACGACGTCCTGGAGGCGCTGTCCGCCGCCGTCCGCGACGAGCTGGCCCAGGCGCTGACCATCGCGGGCAAGCAGGAGCGCGAGAACGAGCTGGACCGCGTCAAGGCCGTCGCGGCCGAGAAGCTGCTCCCGCAGTTCGAAGGCCGTGAGAAGGAGATCTCCGCGGCGTACCGCTCGCTGACCAAGACCCTGGTGCGCGAGCGCGTCATCAAGGAGAAGAAGCGCATCGACGGCCGCGGTGTTACCGACATCCGCACGCTGGCCGCCGAGGTCGAGGCCATCCCGCGGGTGCACGGCTCGGCGCTGTTCGAGCGCGGTGAGACCCAGATCCTGGGTGTCACCACGCTGAACATGCTGCGCATGGAGCAGCAGCTCGACACCCTTTCGCCGGTGACGCGCAAGCGCTACATGCACAACTACAACTTCCCGCCCTACTCCACCGGTGAGACCGGCCGCGTCGGCTCCCCGAAGCGTCGCGAGATCGGCCACGGCGCGCTGGCCGAGCGTGCGCTGGTGCCGGTGCTGCCGACCCGCGAGGAGTTCCCGTACGCGATCCGGCAGGTCTCCGAGGCGCTGAGCTCCAACGGCTCCACGTCCATGGGCTCGGTCTGCGCCTCGACCATGTCGCTGCTGAACGCCGGTGTGCCGCTCAAGGCCCCGGTCGCCGGTATCGCCATGGGCCTGATCTCGCAGGAGATCGAGGGCGAGACCCACTACGTGACGCTGACGGACATCCTCGGCGCCGAGGACGCGTTCGGCGACATGGACTTCAAGGTCGCCGGCACCAAGCAGTTCGTCACCGCGCTGCAGCTCGACACCAAGCTGGACGGCATCCCGGCCTCCGTGCTGGCCGCGGCTCTCAAGCAGGCCCGCGACGCCCGGCTGCACATCCTCGACGTGATGAACGAGGCCATCGACGTCCCGGACGAGATGTCCCCGAACGCGCCGCGCATCATCACCGTCAAGATCCCGGTGGACAAGATCGGTGAGGTCATCGGCCCGAAGGGCAAGATGATCAACCAGATCCAGGAGGACACCGGCGCCGACATCACCATCGAGGACGACGGCACCATCTACATCGGTGCCGCCGACGGTCCGGCCGCCGAGGCCGCCCGCACCACCATCAACGGCATCGCCAACCCGACGATGCCCGAGGTCGGCGAGCGCTACCTGGGCACGGTCGTCAAGACCACCACCTTCGGTGCCTTCGTCTCCCTGCTGCCCGGCAAGGACGGTCTGCTGCACATCTCGCAGATCCGCAAGCTCGCCGGCGGCAAGCGCGTGGAGAACGTCGAGGACGTGCTCGGCGTGGGCCAGAAGGTCCAGGTCGAGATCGCCGAGATCGACCAGCGCGGCAAGCTCTCCCTCATCCCTGTCCTGGACGAGGAGGAGGACTCCGAGAAGGCCGCGCCGTCCGAGGGCGGCTCCGCCGAGACCGAGGACGAGTCCGCGCAGTGACCTCGCAGTTCCGTACGACGGCCCGCCCCGCCTCCCCGGCAGGGCGGGCCGTCGCCCGTACCAAGACCCTCATCCGGGGCGAGAACGGCGCGGGCACCGTCCGCAAGACCGTGCTGCCCGGCGGACTGCGCGTCATCACCGAGACGGTGCCCACGGTGCGCTCCGTCACCTTCGGCATCTGGGCACACGTCGGCTCCCGGGACGAGACCCCGGCGCTGAGCGGCGCCACCCACTACCTGGAGCACCTGCTCTTCAAGGGCACCGAGCGGCGGGACGCGCTGGAGATCTCCGCGGCGCTGGACGCGGTGGGCGGCGAGATGAACGCCTTCACCACCAAGGAGTTCACCTGCTACTACGCGCGGGTGCTCGACAGCGACCTGCCGCTGGCCATCGACGTCGTCTCCGACATGCTCACCTCCTCCGTCATCGACCCGGCCGAGGTCGACGCGGAGCGCGGCGTGATCCTGGAGGAGATCGCGATGACGGAGGACGACGCCGGCGACTGCGTGCACGACCTGTTCGCCCACACCATGTTCGGCGACACCCCGCTGGGCCGTCCCGTACTGGGCACCGTCGACACCGTCAACGGGCTCACCCGCGAGAAGGTGGCCCGCTTCTACAAGAAGCACTACGACCCCACTCGGCTGGTCGTCGCCGCTGCCGGCAACCTCGATCACTCGAAGGTGGTCAAACAGGTACGGGCCGCGTTCGACCGTGCGGGCGCACTGTCCCGTAGGCAGGACGCCGAACCGGTCGGCCCCCGCTCTGGCAGCCGGACGCTGCGCGGCGGCGGACGCGTCGACTTCATCGACCACCCCACCGAGCAGGCGCACCTGGTGCTCGGCCTGCCGGGCTACTCCCGGCACGACGAACGCCGTTGGCCGCTCGCGGTGCTCAGCACCGCGCTGGGCGGCGGCATGAGCTCGCGGCTCTTCCAGGAGATCCGCGAGAAGCGCGGCCTGGCCTACAGCACCTACGCCTACACCTCCGGCTATGCCGACTGCGGCCTCTTCGGCGTCTACGCCGGCTGCCGCCCCGCACAGGTCCCCGATGTGCTGCGCATCTGCCGCGACGAACTCGACACCGTCGCCCGGGACGGGCTGACCGACGAGGAGCTGCGCCGTGCCGTCGGCCAGCTCTCCGGCTCGACGGTGCTCGGTCTGGAGGACACCGGCGCGCTGATGCACCGTCTGGGCAAGAGCGAGCTGTGCTGGGGCGAGCAGATGTCCGTGGACGACATGCTCGGCAAGATCGCCGCCGTCACGCCCGAGGACATCCGCGAGGTCGCCCGTGACGTGCTGGGGCGGCGTCCCTCGCTCTCGGCCATCGGCCGGCTCACCGACCGGCAGGCCGCCCGCCTGCACGAGGCCGTCGCCTGACCCACCCTCTACCCCCTCCTCCCTCACCACGTAAGGAACGCACCATGAGCAAGCTGCGGGTAGCCGTCCTCGGCGCCAAGGGCCGGATGGGCTCCGAGGCGGTACGCGCCGTCGAGGCGGCCGACGACATGGAGCTGGTGGCGGCCCTCGGCAGCGGCGACCCGCGCAGCGCGCTCACCGACGCGGGCACCCAGGTGGCCGTGGACCTCACCCGGCCCGACGCGGTCATGGGCAACCTGGAGCACTGCCTGGCCAACGGCATCCACGCCGTCGTCGGCACCACCGGCTGGACGGACGAGCGGCTGACCGCGGTCCGCGCCCAGCTTGCCGACGCGCCGGGCACCGGGGTGCTCATCGCCCCCAACTTCGGCATCGGCGCCGTCCTGACGATGCGCTTCGCGCAGCAGGCGGCCCGTTTCTTCGAGTCCGTCGAGGTCGTCGAGCTGCACCACCCGGGCAAGGCGGACGCCCCCAGCGGCACCGCCGTGCGCACCGCCCAGGTGATCGCCCAGGCCCGTGCGGCCGCCGAGCTCCCGGCCCAGCCCGACGCCACCAGCCAGTCGCTGGACGGCGCACGCGGCGCCGATGTCGACGGTGTCCCGGTCCACGCGGTACGGCTGCGCGGCCTGGTCGCCCACCAGGAGGTCCTCTTCGGCGACGAGGCGGAGACGCTCACCATCCGCCACGACTCGCTGCACCGCAGCTCCTTCATGCCGGGCGTGCTGCTGGGCATCCGGAAGGTGCCGGCCACCCCTGGCCTCACCTTCGGGCTCGAACACTTCCTCGACCTGGACTGACGGGGTACCGCACCGTGCGCGCGAAGATCACCTACTTTCTGCTGGCTGCCGTCCTGGTCGTCTATTTCGTCCTGGTCGGCAGCCGCGGCGTGCTCCTGATCGAGCAGGGCACCCCCGTGACCGTGCCCTTCGGGATCGCGGTGCTGGTACTGCCGTTCATCGGTGCGTGGTTCCTGTGGCACACCACGCGCTTCGCCCGCCGCGCCGGGAAGCTCGCACAGGAGTTGGAGGCCGAGGGCGGTCTGCCGGTCGACGAGTTGGAGCGCACCCCCTCCGGCCGGATCGACCGGGCCTCCGCGGACGCGGTCTTCGCCCGTCGCCGCGCCGAGACCGAGAAGAGCCCCGACGACTGGCGTGCCTGGTTCCGCCTGGCCGTCGCCTACCACGACGCCCGCGACACCCCGCGGGCCCGCAAGGCCATGCAGCACGCCATCACCCTCCACGAGCGCCGCCCCGCAGACCCGGCCCCCGCACCACCTCCGCACCCCGACGCGACCCCCGGCACCTGAGCCGCACCGAACGGCCGCGCCGCCCTTCCGGGGGCGCACGACGGGGCCGGGCGTACGCGGCTACCGCGGCCGTTCCGTCGAGTGCGGTTGTGCGCTCACCCGCGCGATTCCGCCGCCCAGCTCTCTATGACGTCGGCGGCCCGGTCGAAACCGCGGCGGCGCGAGAGGAAGTCCGCGTTGTGGTCGGTCAGCAGTATCCGGCCGTCCTGCCGGCAGACGGGCTCCGCATCCCCGGCACCGGAACCGACCGGCCGGGAGAGCACGAGGGCCTGGCCCTGCACCGTACGGGGCAGCCCCAGCCACCGGACGGGCCGCTGCACCGTGCGTACGGTCCCCACGGCGCTCCAGCCCAGCGTCGTCGTGCGGAACAGACCGGCATGGCGCAGGCCGTGCGCACTGACCCAGACACCCGCGCGGAGCAGCCGCACCGCCCCCACGATCACCAGCAGTCCGCACCCCGCGCAGACGCCCGCACTCGGCAGGGAACCGGCCAAGGCGATGATCAGTGCGGAGAAGAAGAGGTAGGACGCGAGCAGGAGCAGCAGCGCGCCGCCGCCCACGCGCCACGGGCCGGGGCGGTAGGGCCGCCGCCACACCTCGCGGTCGGCCTCGACGAGTGTCACCGACTGCGCCGCCTGTACGCGGTCCACGCGGTCGGCTGTCACAAAGGGCAGGGGCACGACTGGGTCCTCGCTCACGACAGGAGCGGCCTGGACCGCCCCACGGCTGGGCTGCGCCGCCTCGGCCGGGGCCGGGCGGTGTGAGCGGTGACATTAGCGAGAGCGGAGAGAGGCAGCCACCCCTGGGTGCTGTTCTCCGGGGCGGCCGCCCGTCTCAGCGGCCCTCGGCGGCCGCCGGCTGGTCCTTCGAGGGGACCTGGTTGTCGGTGAGAGCGGGTCCACCGAGCAGGACGGAACCCACGAGACCGGCGACGATCGTGACTCCCACCAGCGCACTGCCGGCGATCTGCCGGAAGCTGCGGCGGGCACGGGGCGGCGGGGTGACATTGCTGCGGAACCGTTCGGCGTCGGCTATGAAGGCGAACGGGACTGCATCTCCGCGGCGGGACATGACGGGGCGCTCCTGCGTGATCGTTCTGGGCGGTTGACTGCTGTAAGAGGTAAACGTCCGGGGCGGCCTCCGAGTGCCCGCTGCCGACAGACGCATGTGAAAAATATCAACCGCGGCGCAGGGGATTGTCACCGGGGGTGCCGTTTCTTGGCGGCGAGTCTCTTTTGTCCCTCTAAGAGCGCCGATAACGGCCTATCGGCGCCGGACGGTCACCTCTGTCAGACCCTCCCCGTAGGCTGTTCCCGCCCTGGCAGACGTACGTGGAAGGACCCCCAGGTGACCGAGACCTCCGCCCCGCCCGCACCGAGTTTCCGCAGCGACATGACGGTCGAGCTGGTCAAGCACAGCGCCGCCGACACCGACGTGCTGTGGGCCGCCCGGGTCTCGACCGCGGGGGAGCAGTCCCTGGAAGAGCTGAGCAAGGACCCGGAGCGCTCCAAGGGCCTGATCAACTTCCTGATGCGGGACCGCCACGGCAGCCCCTTCGAGCACAACTCGATGACGTTCTTCGTCAGCGCGCCGCTCTTCGTCTTCCGCGAGTTCCACCGGCACCGAGTCGGCTGGTCCTACAACGAGGAGTCCGGTCGCTACCGGCAGCTCCAGCCCGTCTTCTACGTCCCCGGCGCCACCCGCAAGCTCGTCCAGCAGGGCCGCCCCGGCAAGTACGAGTTCGTCGAGGGCACGGCGGAGCAGCACGCCCTCACGGGCCGCGCCATGGAGGACGTCTACCGCAAGGCGTACGAGACGTACGAGGAGATGCTGGAGGCCGGCGTCGCCCGCGAGGTGGCCCGCGCCGTCCTCCCGGTCGGCCTCTACTCCTCGATGTACGCCACCTGCAACGCCCGCTCCCTCATGCACTTCCTCGGCCTGCGCACCCAGCACGAGCAGGCCAAGGTCCCCAGCTTCCCGCAGCGGGAGATCGAGATGGTGGGCGAGCTGATGGAGGAGCAGTGGTCAAAGCTGATGCCGCTGACCCACGCCGCGTTCAACGCCAACGGACGCGTCGCCCCCTGACCGGTCCGCCCGGTGTGCCTCCCGGCTCGACGCTCCCGGAAGGGGCGCGCTCACTCGGCTGCGCCTGCCGCCCCTCCGGTCGGAGGCCAGGAGGAAGTGTCCGTATTGCGGCGGTTGGAGATGTTCATCTAGGGTGATTGTGCGTCCCGGCACTGCCTGAACCCCCGAGCAGGCAGTGCCGGGACATCCTCTTTCCGGCCCGTCCGGCCGCATCATGGCGCGGATGGACCGCCCCGAGGCAGCGTGGCGGGGTGCGCTGCGAGTAGCGTGGAGACCATGGCTCCGACCTCCACACCGCAGACGCCCTTCGGGCGGGTCCTGACCGCGATGGTCACGCCGTTCACCGGAGACGGTGCGCTCGACCTCGACGGCGCGCAGCAGCTCGCTGCCCACCTGGTGGATGCCGGCAACGACGGGCTCGTCGTCAACGGCACCACCGGCGAGTCCCCGACCACCTCCGACGCGGAGAAAGCCCAGCTCGTCAAGGCCGTCGTGGAGGCCGTGGGCGACCGTGCGCACGTGGTGGCCGGAGCCGGCACCAACGACACGGCCCACAGCCTCGAACTGGCCCGCGCCGCCGAGCAGGCCGGTGCCCATGGCCTCCTGGCCGTGACGCCGTACTACAGCAAGCCCCCGCAGGAGGGTCTGTACCGGCACTTCACCGCCATCGCCGACGCGACCGGGCTGCCGGTGATGCTCTACGACATCCCCGGCCGCAGCGGCGTCCCGATCAATACCGAGACGATCGTCCGGCTCGCCGAGCACCCCCGTATCGTGGCCAACAAGGACGCCAAGGGCGACCTCGGCCGCGCGAGCTGGGCCATCGCCACCAGCGGTCTCGCCTGGTACAGCGGCGACGACATGCTCAACCTTCCGCTGCTGTCCGTCGGCGCGGTGGGCTTCGTCTCCGTCGTCGGCCACGTCGTCACCCCGGAGCTGCGCGCTCTGCTGGAGGCGCACCTGAGCGGCGACATCGTCAAGGCCACCGAGATCCACCAGAAGCTGCTGCCGGTCTTCACCGGCATGTTCCGCACTCAGGGCGTCATCACGACCAAGGCCGCACTTGCGCGACTGGGCCACTCGGCCGGGCCGCTCCGTCTCCCCCTGGTCGAGCTGTCTCCCGAGGAGCTGGAGCAGCTCACGCACGATCTCGCCCACGGCGGGGTACACCTGTAGACCTCAGACTTCACACAACTGCATACCGTCGGTGCCGGCAGCGAGCTGGACACCGGCACACGTGCACGACCCAACGGAACAAGCACGACACGTACGCACGCCCGAGCGCTGCGTACGCCTCATGAATACCGCGCGCCACGTACCCAGGCGGGTGCGTGGCGCGCGTGGTAAGGAGAGTCTTTTGAGTCATCCGCATCCCGAGCTCGGCCCGCCACCGAAGCTCCCCGAAGGGGGCCTTCGTGTCACCCCGCTGGGCGGCCTCGGTGAGATCGGCCGCAACATGACCGTCTTCGAATACGGCGGCAGACTTCTGATCGTCGACTGCGGCGTCCTCTTCCCCGAGGAGGAGCAGCCGGGTATCGACCTGATCCTTCCCGACTTCACCACGCTGCGGGACCGCCTCGACGACATCGACGGCATCGTCCTGACCCACGGCCACGAGGACCACATCGGGGGTGTCCCCTACCTCCTGCGGGAGAAGCCGGACATCCCCCTGATCGGCTCCAAGCTCACCCTCGCGCTCATCGAGGCCAAGCTCCAGGAACACCGCATCCGGCCGTACACCCTGGAGGTGGAGGAGGGCCACCGCGAGCGGATCGGACCCTTCGACTGCGAGTTCCTCCCCGTCAACCACTCCATCCCGGACGCCCTCGCGGTCGCGGTACGCACCCCGGCAGGCATGGTCGTCCACACCGGCGACTTCAAGATGGACCAGCTCCCGCTGGACGGCCGCCTCACCGACCTGCGAGCCTTCTCCCGCCTCGGGGAGGAGGGCATCGACCTGCTGCTCAGCGACTCGACGAACGCCGAGGTCCCCGGCTTCGTGCCGCCCGAGCGGGAGATCTCCTCGGTGCTGCGCCAGGTCTTCGCCGGTGCCCAGAAGCGGATCATCGTCGCCAGCTTCGCGAGCCACGTGCACCGCATCCAGCAGATCCTGGACGCCGCCCACGAGTACGGTCGCCGCGTCGCGTTCATCGGCCGCTCCATGGTGCGCAACATGGGCATCGCCCGTGATCTGGGCTATTTGAAGGTTCCCGCCGGTCTCGTCGTCGACGTCAAGGCACTCGACGACTTGCCCGACCACGAGATCGTCCTCGTCTGCACCGGCTCCCAGGGTGAGCCCATGGCGGCCCTCTCCCGGATGGCCAACCGCGACCATCAGATCCGTATCGTCCAGGGCGACACGGTGATCCTCGCGTCCTCCCTCATCCCGGGCAACGAGAACGCCGTCTATCGCGTGATCAACGGACTCACCCGCTGGGGTGCCAACGTCGTCCACAAGGGCAACGCGAAGGTCCACGTCTCGGGCCACGCCTCCGCGGGCGAGCTGCTGTACTTCTTCAACATCTGCCGGCCGCGGAACCTCATGCCCGTGCACGGCGAATGGCGGCACTTGCGGGCCAGCGCCGAGCTGGGCGCCGCGACCGGCATCCCCCAGGACCGCATCGTCATCGCCGAGGACGGCGTGGTGGTCGACCTGGTCGACGGAAAGGCCCGGATCAGCGGCAAGGTGCAGGCCGGTTACGTCTACGTCGACGGCCTGTCCGTCGGCGACGTCACCGAGTCCTCCCTCAAGGACCGCCGCATCCTCGGAGACGAGGGGATCATCTCCATCTTCGTCGTGGTCGACAGCACCACCGGCAAGATCACGGGCGGTCCCCACATCCAGTCCCGCGGCTCCGGCATCGACGACACCGACTTCGCCGGCGTCATGCCGAAGATCGACGAGGCTCTCGCCAAGTCCGCGCAGGACGGCATCGCGGAGACCCACCAGCTCCAGCAGTTGGTGCGCCGCACCGTCGGCAAGTGGGTCTCGGACAACTACCGGCGGCGGCCGATGATCCTCCCCGTGGTCGTCGAGGTCTGACCAGCCTCCTGGAGAGCGGAGCGCCTCGATTTGCCTCCAGGCGCTCCGCTCCAGTACGTTTACGGCTCCACCTCAACGGGAACCCGAAGCCGCTCTGGCTCGCGGAAACCCGGGAACCTTGAATTCTTGAACGGCCGGAAAACGACCGGAAAGAATCTGGTAAAGTGGAGAACACCGAAAGGGCAAACGTCCGGAGAAGCCGGTGAGATGGTTTCGATGGAAGCGTCCGTTTCTTGAGAACTCAACAGCGTGCCAAAAGTCAACGCCAGATATGTTGATACCTCGGCCTTGCCGGTCTTGATGGCTGGTTTGGTTGTGGTTCCTTTGATTGATTTGAACAGCGAGGATGCTGTGAACGGTTCCGGGTTATTCCTCCGGGATGGTTCCGCTCTTCCTGTGGATGGTTGATGCATTCACGGAGAGTTTGATCCTGGCTCAGGACGAACGCTGGCGGCGTGCTTAACACATGCAAGTCGAACGATGAA
>NZ_AUKO01000038.1:0-43259 GCF_000424785.1 Streptomyces sp. CNT360
GTCCAGCCTGCCGGCCGACACCCCGATCACCGACCTGGTCCGCCTGGCCAAGATCCGCTGGCGCATCGAGCACGACTACCGCGAACTCAAGCACGGCCTGGGCCTGGACCACTTCGAAGGCCGGTCTTGGCCTGGCTGGCACCACCACGTCACCCTCGTGACCGCCGCCCACGCATTTCTCACCGAACAACGTCTGGCCCCAAAAGCGCCCGCACCGGACTCACTCTCTATCAGATCCTCGACGCCCTCCAAGACGTCCTGAGGTGCTGGACCGGCATCTGCACCACCTGCCAACAGCCCCTGCCCAGCAGAACATACACAACACCAAGATCGAGACAGACCTAACGGAGTCCTACTAGTGCTGTGACCGCGAAGGTTCGCCGGGTTGGTAGTAGGGGCGGGCAGTTGGATGCGCGGTGACGTCGCGAGTGGCGGGATCGCGGTATCCGTCGGCAGATTAGGGCGTATCGAACGCTGGTGTGACCGCTCTAGATTCGGCTCATGGAAGAGATCAGCTACCAGGCGGCCGACGACTGCACCCTGCACGCCACCGTCACAGGAGAGGGTCAGGCCCTGGTCCTTATGCATGCCGGCGGCCCTGACCACAAGAGCATGCTTCCCCTGGCCGAACGGCTTGCCGATCGCTTCATGGTCGTACTGCCCGACCTGCGAGGCTACGGCCGGTCGGTCTGCAAGGGCCCGGCCCGCTATACCTGGGCCCAGTATGTCGAGGACGTAATGTGGCTCTTGAACCACATCGGTATCTCCAGTGCCGTACTCGCCGGCGCAGGCTTGGGCTCCACGATCACGCTTCGGACGGCGGCCGCATACCCGGACCGGGTCCGGGCTGCCGTGCTCATCGGAGTTGAGGACATTGAGGACGACGAAGCCAAGAAGGCCGAGATCCGCTTCCTCGATGCGTTCGCCGCCCGCGTCGAGGCTGATGGCATCGAGGCGGGTTGGGAGCCCATCCTCGCCGGTTTTCCCCCCGTTGTCGGTGCCATGGTTCGCGACGCCATCCCCCGATCGGACCCCGCCAGCATCGTGGCCGCAGCCGCTATCGGCCATGACCGTTCCTTCCGGAGCGTCGATGAACTCGTGACGATCACCGTGCCGACCCTCATCTTCCCGGGCACCGACCTACGCCACCCCACCACTCTTGCCGAAGAGGCCGCCGACACCCTCCCCAACGGACAACTGGCCGTGATCCCGATCGGCGACGGTCTCCAGACTGCCGTGGACCTCGCCCGCGCCACCGCTCCCGCCATCCGTGAATTCCTGACCTAATTGGTCACGTCCGTGATCGGCACCGGGTGATCGTGGCGGTTGGATATGTGGTGACATCCGATCTGACCGCTGGAGGTGCGGTGGCCGAGCCTGTCGGTGTGCGCAGACTGACCGACCAGGAGGGGCGGAAGCTGCAGCAGATCGTGCGCCGGGGCAGCACCAACTCGGTGCGCTACCGGCGCGCGATGGTGCTGCTGGCCTCGGCCGGCGGGAACCGCGTTCCGGTGATTGCCCAACTGGTCCAGGCCGACGAGGACACCGTCCGCGACGTGATCCACCGGTTCGACGAGATCGGTTTGGCCTGCCTGGACCCTCGGTGGGCGGGAGGCCGTCCCCGCCTGCTCAGTCCTGACGACGAGGACTTCGTCGTGGCGACGGCCACCACCCGCCCGGCCAAGTTCGGCCAGCCGTTCGCCCGCTGGTCGTTACGTAAGCTCGCCGCCTACCTGCGCAAGGTGCACGACCGGGTGATCCGCATCGGCCGCGAGGCCCTGCGCTGTCTGCTCGCCCGTCGTGGCGTCACCTTCCAGCGCACCAAGACCTGGAAGGAGTCCACCGATCCCGGGTACGACACCAAACTCGACCGGATCGAGCATGTCCTGGAGCACTTTCCCGATCGGGTTTTCGCCTTCGACGAGTTCGGGCCGCTGGGCATCCGCCCCCCGGCGGATCCTGCTGGGCGGGAAAGGGCCGCCCCGACCGGGTTCCGGCGACCTATCATCGCACCCACGGCGTCACCTACTTCCACGGGTGCTACTCAGTCGGCGACGACACCCTGTGGGGCATCAACCGGCGCCACAGGGGCACCGCCAACACCTTGGCCGCCCTGAAGTCGATCAGGTCAGCGCGCCCGGACGGCGCGCCGATCTACGTGATCCTGGACAACCTCTCAGCGCATAAGGGGACGAAGATCCGCGCCTGGGCGCAGAAGCACAGGGTTGAGCTGTGCTTCACCCCGACGAACGCCTCCTGGGCAAACCCGATCGAGGCGCACTTCGGACCGCTACGGCAGTTCACCCTCGCCAACTCCAACCATCCCAACCACACCGTTCAGACCCGTGAACTGCACCGTTACCTGCGCTGGCGCAACGCAAACGCCCGCCACCCCGACGTGCTTGCTGCCCAGCGCGAGGAACGCGCCCGCATTCGCAGCGAGGGGGGCATCCGCTGGGGCGGACGCCCCCCTCGTTACTGCGGCCTGAACGAACCCGGCGAACCTATGCGGTCAGAGCACTAGCTCTTCGGCTTGGTCAGGTCGTAGAAGGTGGAGCTTCCGACGGTGACCTTGGTGAAGTTCTTCTCCACCCAGGAGCTGATCTGCGAGGCGGTGCCGCTGGACCCGAATCCGCCCCCACCGCGGGGAGCCTCGGCCCCTCCCCCCTTGCCATCGGCTCCCTTGCTGCCGGAGTTCTTGCCTCCGCCACCCATGCCTCCGGCGATGTAGTAGTGGATCTTGCCGTCGGACACGTACTGCTTGAACTCCTTGAGGGTCGGGGACGGGTCGCTTCCGTTGAAGCCGCCGATCGCCATCACCGGGTCGCCGGTGGCGAGCTGATAGCTGGCCGCGTTCTGCGAGCCGGTGGAGGCCGCCGCCCAGGTGTAGTCCTCGGCGTCCCGCTCCAGCAGGGCCTTGGCCTTGTCACTGACCTGAGCACCGTCGAGGAGGCCGCCCATGCCGCCACCGCCGCCACCGGGTCCGCCGCCACCGGGCATGCCCTTGCCGCTCGGGGCACCGGCCTGATGGTTGCCCTTGCCGTTCGGCGCACCGCCCGGCATGCCCTTGCCGTTCGAGGTGCCGCCGGGCATGCCGTTGGGGGTACCGGCCTGTTGGTTGCTCCTGCCGTTCGGCGCGCCACCCGGCATGCCCTTGCCGTTCGAGGTGCCGCCGGGCGCACCAGCAGGCCCGCCCTTACCCGGCATTCCCTTGCCGCCGCCGGGCGGGCCCATGCGGCTGGCTCCGGACGGGCCGGCGGTCACGATGGCGCCGGAGTGCCCGGTGTTCAGCGTGGTGAAGGTGTACGCGGCGGGACCGGCCAGGCACACCAGGACGGCGAGTCCTCCGGCGAGCCAGGCCAGTGGCCTCCCCAGGCGGTTCACCGCCGGCAGCGCTGCTGCGGCGACCACTGAGCCCACGAGGACGGCCCAGCGCAGCCAGGGCAGGTAGTCAGGGGTGCGGTCGAGCAGCAAGTAGGACCACACTCCTGTTCCCACGACGGTCGCCGCCAGCACGGCCCGGGCCGCCGCATGGGCCCGCTTCTCCCACAGCAGGGCCGCACCCATGCCCACGAGGGCGGCGATATAGGGGGCCAGGGCGACGGTGTAGTACTGGTGGAAGATCCCGGCCATGAAGGAGAAGACGCCGGCTGTCATCAGCAGGGCGCCGCCCCAGGCGAGGAACGCGGCCCGCGTCGCGTCCGTACGGCCGGCACGCCGGGTGATCACCAGGCCGACGGCGCACAGGAACAGCGCGGTGGGAAGCAGCCAGGCGATCTGGCTGCCGACCTCGTCGCCGAACATGCGCGTGATGCCGCTCTGGCCGAACATACCGCCGCCCCCGCCGCCTCCGGGGCCGCCGCCCTGTCCGCCGCCGACACTGCCCGTCTCGTTGCCGTTCAGCCGGCCGAAGCCGTTGTAGCCGAAGGTCAGTTCAAGGAACGAGTTGTGCTGCGAGCCGCCCACGTACGGGCGGAAGGAGGCGGGCCACAGTTCGACGGCCGCCACCCACCAGCCGCCGGCGACGACCATGACCACGCCGGAGAGCAGCAGTTGGCCCAGCCGCTTGAGCGGCCGTACCGGAGCGCACACCGCGTACAGGAGTGCCAGCGGCGGCAGGATCAGGAACGCCTGGAGCGTCTTGGCCAGGAAGGCCAGACCGACCGCCGCGCCCGCCCACGCGAGCCACTTGGTGCGTCCGTCCTCGATCGCGCGCAGCACGAGGTAGACCGTGGCGGCCATCAGCAGGGCGAGCAGGGCGTCGGGGTTGTTGAAGCGGAACATCAGCGCGGCGACCGGCGTGAGCGCGAACACCGCGACGGTCAGCAACCCCGCCAGGGCACTGAACCGACGGCGCACCGCCGCGTAGAGCACCCCCGCCGTGGCCACCCCCATCAGCACCTGCGGGGCCAGGACGGTCCAGGAGCTGAGGCCGAAGAGCCGTGCCGCAAGTGCCATGGGCCACAGTGCGGCCGGCGGCTTGTCGACGGTGATGGCGTTGCCCGCGTCGAGAGAGCCGAAGAAGAACGCCTTCCAGCTCTGGCTGCCCGCCTGCGCCGCAGCCGAGTAGAAGGAGTTGGCGTAGCCGGAGGCACTGAGGTTCCACAGGTAGGCGAGCGCGATCACCAGCAGCAGGGCGAGGAGGACCGGCCGCACCCACGCGGGGTCCTCGGCGCGTCCGCGCCAGAGGCGCACGTGCCAGGGCGCGCTCGACCGGCGGCCACGGGATCGCGGCGTCGGCGCCGTAGCGGCTGTGGGGCCGGCTGCGGTGGGGTGGGTGGTCATCGAAGGGTCTCCTGGGGGTCTCGGACGGTGGTCTCGTGCCGGAACGGGTCCGCGAGGCGCTCCGGCGTATCGGGGGTTCCCGGCGTCTCCGGCCCCTGTGCCTGTGGTGCTCCGGCTGCGCCGGGCCGTGCGGTCGCGGCGGCCGAACGCTGCTCGGAAAAGACCCACACCCGCAGGAGCAGGAACCGCAGTACGGTCGCTGCGAGGTTGGCGGCGATCAGTACGGCGAGTTCCGCGCCGTGCGAGTGGTGCGGGTCCGCGGTGTCGAGAGCGGCCAGCGATCCGCTGGTCAGGGCGAGGCCGATGGCGAAGACGACAAGCCCCTGCGCCTGGTGGCGGACCGCCCGTGTCCGGCCCCGGACGCCGAAGGTCAGGCGCCGGTTGGCCGCGGTGTTGGCGACGGCGGAGACGAGGAGCGCGAGGGCGTTGGCGGCCTGCGCGGCGACCCCCGTGCGGAAGAGGGAGTACAGCAGCAGGTAGAAGAGGGTGGAGAGGGCCCCTACAGCGCAGAACCCGACCAGTTGCCGCGCCAGTCCGCCGGGGACGCCCTTCACCTGCCGGTCGCGCGGGTCGTCGCCGAAGGGGCGGGCGAGCCGGTCCAGCGGCAGGGCCCCGGAGGCGAGTGCCCGGCCCACCCGCCATACGCCTTTGAGGTCGTCGGTGGCCGTCTTGACCACGTTCACCGAGGAGTGCGGGTCATCCACCCAGTCCACCGGCACCTCGTGGATGCGCAGCCCCGCCCGCTCGGCGAGGACCAGCAGCTCGGTGTCGAAGAACCAGCCGGTGTCCTCCACCAGCGGCAGCAGTGCCTGCGCCACGTCGCGCCGTACGGCCTTGAAGCCGCACTGGGCGTCCGAGAAGCGGGCGTGCAGGGAGCCACGGAGGATGAGGTTGTAGGCGCGCGAGATGAACTCGCGCCGGGGCCCGCGCACCACGCGTGACGCCGGGCTGAGCCGGGTGCCGATCGCCAGGTCGGAGTGGCCCGAGATGAGCGGGGCGACCAGCGGCAGCAGCGCGTTGAGGTCGGTGGACAGGTCGACGTCCATGTAGGCGAGGACGGGGGCGTCGGAGGCCGCCCACACCGCGCGCAGCGCGCGTCCGCGGCCCTTTTGGGCCAGCCGCGTGTACGCCGCGGACGGCAGCTGCTCGCAGAGTGCGGCGCCGACGGCGGGTGTGGCGTCGGTGGAGGCGTTGTCCGCGATGGTCACGCGAAAGGGGTAGGGAAAGTTCCGTGTGAGGTGGGCGTGCAGGCGGCGTACGCAGGGCCCGAGGTCGTTCTCCTCGTTGTAGACGGGGACGACGACATCCAGGACCGGAGCACCCGGGGAAGGGCCGTGCGTGTCCGCGGGCAGATGGTCCCGCGTGGGCAGCGGCCCTGGCGGGAGACTCTGGGATCGAGGCTCGGTTCGCATGTTGTCGAGCCTCGCCAACGGCCCTGTCAGGACTTTGTGCTCAGCCTGTGGGACGCCTGTGAGTTTCCGTCCGGGAGGCCGGTCCCCCTTCGAGCCCGCTGGGAAGGGCGCCGTGGGGCCCGTCAGCCGGAGCCGTACCCGGTGCGGCCGGCAGATCGACGGTGAAGACGGTCCGTCCCGGCACGCTCTCCACGCGCACCTCTCCTCCGTGCGCGGTGGTGACGGCCCGGACGATGGCCAGGCCGAGGCCGGTGGACCCGGAGGCCCGGGAGCGGGAGGTGTCGCCCCGCGCGAAGCGTTCGAAGACGTGCGGCAGCAGGGCGGGCGGAATGCCGGGGCCGTCGTCGTGGACCTCCAGCAGCAGCCGGGGCCCGGTCCGGCGCACGCGGGCCGTGACCGTGGTGCCGGGCGGGGTGTGGCGGCGGGCGTTGGCCAGCAGGTTGACCAGGACCTGGTGCAGGCGCTGGGGGTCGGCCCGTACGCAGGTGGCCGCTCCGCCTTCCTCGGGCAGGTCGAGCCGCCACACGTGGTCGGGTCCGGCGGCGTGCGCGTCCGCGACCGCGTCGACGACCAGGGGACACACGTCCGTGTCCGCGAAGGACAGCGGACGCCCGGTATCGAGGCGGGCAAGGAGCAGCATGTCTTCGACAAGCCCTGTCATCCGCCCGGTCTCGGCCTCGATCCGGCCCAGTGCGTGCCGCATCTCGGGGCCGGCCGGCACCCGGCCGCGCCGGGTCAGCTCGGCGTAGCCGCGGATGGAGGCGAGCGGGGTGCGCAGTTCGTGGCTGGCGTCGGCCACGAACTGCCGCACCCGGGTCTCGCTGCGCTGACGCGCGTCGAGCGCGGAGTGGACGTGGTCGAGCATCCGGTTCAAGGCGGCGCCGACCTGGCCGACCTCCGTGCGCGGGTCCGCCTCGGTGTCGGGAACGCGCTCGTGCAGCGCGACTTCCCCGCTGTGCAGCGGCAGCTGGGATACGCGGGTGGCGGTGGCAGCCACCCGCCGCATCGGTCGCAGGGCGACCCCCACGATCGCGGCGGAGGCGATCCCCGCGGCTGTCAGCCCGGCACCCGCGACGGACAGTTCGATCACGAGCAGGGTGCTGATCGTCCCGTCGACCTCCGAGGTGGGCCGGCCCACGTAGAAGGCGCCGCGCACTCCGTGTGCGTACCGCACGCGGTAGTCGCCCCGGCCCGGAAGCTCGACACCGTGGGCCTTGCCGTCCCGCGCCACGCCGGCCAGGGCATCGAGCTGGGCGCGGGTGAGGTCGCTGGCCTGTGTACGCACCCCGCCGCCGGAGCTGGAGCGGTCGGTGTTGATCTCCCCGTCGGTCACCCGCACGTTCCCGTCGTCGCCCCTCCCGACCCGGGCACCTATCGTGCCGGAGGTGGCACCCTTGGTGACGAAATCGTAGGTGTCCCCACCGGGCGGGGGAGGATCCCGCCTGTGGGGGTCCATACCCTGCGGCAGCGACTTGGGGCCGGCGGCACGTATGGCGATCTGGCTCACCTCGTCGTCGAGCTGCCGGTACAGGTACGAGCGCAGGGCGATGGTCGTGACGGCCCCGATGACGGCGGCGACGACCGCGATCAGGGCCACGCAGGAGACCACGAGCCTGACACGCAGGGAGTGCGGGCGGGCACGACGGCCGGGCCGGGTGCCAGGTGCGCTGATGCCTCCTGCGCCTCTCACGGCACCTCGTCCGCGGGTTTGATGAGATAGCCGGCGCCGCGCCGTGTGTGAATCATCGGATCGCGGCCGGCGTCGATCTTGCGGCGCAGGTAGGAGATGTACAGCTCGACGACGTTGGCCTGGCCGCCGAAGTCGTAGGACCACACCCGGTCGAGGATCTGCGCCTTGCTGAGCACCCGGCGCTGGTTGCGCATCAAGAAGCGCAGCAGCTCGAACTCCGTAGCTGTCAGGTGGATGTACTGGCTGCCGCGGTAGACGTCGTGGCTCTCCTCGTCCAGCGTCAGTTCGCCCACCCGGAGTACGGACGCGTTGCTGCGGTCGCCCGCCCCCGCCCGCCGGATCAGCCCCCGTAGCCGGGCCACCACCTCCTCCAGGCTGAAGGGCTTGGTGACGTAGTCGTCGCCCCCCGCCGTGAGCCCGGTGATCCGGTCCTCCACGGCATCCTTCGCCGTCAGGAAGAGCACCGGAACGTCCGCCATCTCGTGACGCAGCCGCCGCAGAATCGCCAAACCGTCCATGTCCGGCAGCATGATGTCCAGCACCACGGCGTCGGGACGGAACTCGAAGGCTGCACGCATGGCCTCCTCCCCGTTCGCGGCGGAGCGGATCTCCCATCCCTCGTAGCGCAGGGCGAGCGAGAGCAACTCGGTGATCGACTGCTCGTCGTCCACGACGAGTACCCGGACGGCGCTGCCGTCCGGCCTCAGCAGTTCGGTGCGCCCCTGGGGCATGGAGGTGGCCATACGACCAGTGTGTGTGCGAACCCTGAGAGCTGCCTTTCGGCTTCCTGTGAATCTGCTGAGAAACCCGCGCCTCACATGCTGTCTCTGCCGCTGCCCGGAGGCAGGGCCGGGAGACAAACGCGCATACGCGCAGTCTGGCGTCACACGGTAAGCAATTGCGCACACAGCGTCCGCACCAAGGTGGCACCGACTGTGCCAGTCAAACACACCGTCCGGACGAGCACAGGCTGTCACGGACCGGCCGGACCGCTGCACACCGGGCACCACCTGCGCACTCCTGCCGGTCGGGCCGCACCCCGCGGTCCGCCGACGGCTGAGGCTGCGGGCCTCAGCCGTGTCCGCGCAGCCCCGTCAGGCGGCCTCCGCCGAGCCCACCCTTCGCGGGTCGGCGCAGGCGTGGGCCTCGCCGGTGGCACGGTCGAGGCAGATGCCTTCGAAGTTGCCGGTCAGCGCGTTCCACGGGTTGACGACCCGCGTCCACAGGCGTTCCCTGTGGGCCCAGGCGCGTGTCTGCTCCAGGACGTCCTTGTCGAACCCCGCCTCCAGCAGGTTGCCGGGTTGCCAGCCGCGTTCCGGGCTGTGGGGCCGGGCGCCGAAGCGGGGGGCATGCACGGACTGTTCGATCGTCATGCCGAAGTCGAGGATGTTGACCAGGTTCTGCAGGACGTTGGCCACCAATGAGACCGAGGGCGAACCGGAGACCAGCACGGGCCTGCCGTCGCGCAGGACGAGGTTGGGCGCGAGGTAGACGCTCGCGTGCTCCCCGGGCTGCGGCATCACCCGCTGGAAGAAGGAGCCTCCGCCCGAGAGCTGGAAGCCCTCGCTGAACAGGCCGTTGACGAAGCCCGAGCACATGTGGGAGTGCGTGAGCGAGACGGTGTCTCCGGCCGCGTCGACGACGCTGATGTGGATGGTGCCGGGCGTCGGGGTGGCGTTCGACGGCGGTGGCGTCGCCAGCAGCGCGATCCGGGTGCGGGCGTACTCCTTGGACAGCAGCACTTCCAGGCGTGTGCGGTCCTCCTCCAGGCCGTACTGGAGCGGCGGGGCGTAGTACGCCGCGTTGTGCGCCTGGATGAGGAGACGCAGCGTCTCCGGGTCGGCGGTGGGCGGGCCCATGCGCGGCAGCTCGACCGTCTCCAGCATGTTCAGCGCGCAGATGAGCTGGACACCGCCGTCGTCCGGTGGGGGCGAGGCGACGATCTCCGCGCCCCGGTAGGTGCCGTGTACCGGCTCCTGGACGTGGACGCGGTAGGCGGCGAAGTCCCTCTCGTGGAGGACTCCCCCGTCCGCGCGGGCGGTCGCTGCGACCGCCCGCGCGAAGTCGCCGAGGTAGTAGTCCATGCCCTCGTCGCGCAGTCGCTCCAGCGTCCTGGCGGCACGCGGCTGCCGGATCGTCTGGCCGGGCACGGCCAGGTGCCCCTCCTCGAAGAAGACCTCGCGCATCTGCTCGGAGGCGCCCAGGTGGGCCTGTTCCCCGTAGGCGACCCCGTACAGGAACGGGTTGACCTCGAACCCGTCGGTGGCCGCGGCGAGCGCCGGTGCCAGCAGCCGGGCCCTGTCGAGCGTGCCGAAGCGGCGCCGGGCCTCTTCGAAGGCGGGCCACCAGCCGGGGACGGGTACGCCTCGGCCACGGGTGAGATCGGCGCCGGAGAAGTCCGGCAGCGGTGCGAGGGGCGCGGCCACGTTGCCGTTCACATACCGCGTGGCGCCGGTTGCGGCGCTGCGGTGCAGCAGGCTGAGGCCGCCGGTGAGCGAGGTCATGTGCGGTTCGACGATCAGTTGGGTGGCGGCGGCGGCGAGCGCGGCGTCGGTGGCGTTGCCGCCGTCCCGCAGGACCTCACGGGCGGCGCGGGTCGCCAGCGGATGCGAGGTGACGGCCATGCCGCCGCTGCCGCGTACCGGGGGCTTGGGCCCGTAGCGGGCGGGCGGCACCGGGTCCCGTCCTGTGCCGTGGGCGGCGCTGTGGGTGTTCACTTCTTCTCCGTTCCGGTGGGCGCGTGCTGGTCCGGGGTGGCCGGTGTCCTCGCGGCTGCGTGGGCCTCACGGGCCTCGTCGACGGACTTCGGCAGCGCGAACGCGGCGACAAGGGCGGAGGCCAGGCAGATCAAGGCCATGTACCAGCCGAACGACACCTCGGTGCCCGTGCTGCCGACCAGCCAGGTGGCCAGCAGTGGTGCGGTGCCGCCCAGCAGCGTGGTGCCGACGTTGTAGTTGAGTGCGGCGGCCGTGCCGCGGATGTGCGGCGGGAAACTCATCACGTAGGCCGTGGTCAGTGGCGCGCCGACGACGTTGTTGATGACGGTGAAGACGACCACGGCGACGAAGGCCAGGGCGAAGGAGCCGGACTCGATGGCCAGGAACGTCGGCACGGTGAAGAGCACGAACACGCCGTAGCCCCACACCAGCAGCCGCCGCCCGCCGTACCGGTCGGCGCATCTGCCGCCCCAGATGGCGGCCGGGGCACCCACCACATAGGTCAGGATCGCGGCCAGCAGCGCCCGGTCCTCGCCGAAGCCGTTCTGCACCAGGGCGGTGACGAAATAGCTCTGGATCACGAAGGAGCCGACGCGCTGACCGGCGCCGAGGCCGATGGCCCGCAGCATGTCCCGCCAGTGGTGGCGGACCGCCTCGGTGAACGGTGCCTGCTCGACGCCGTTCTTCCGTGCCTCTTCGAGAGCGCGCCGGTACTCGGGCGCCTCGGTGGTGTGCCGGCGGATGTGGAGGGTCACCAGGGAGAGCGGCGCGGCCAGCAGGAACAGGGCCCGCCAGCCCCAGGAGTTGAAGCTCTCGCTGGGTAGCGTGACGATCAGGACGTAGGCCAGTACGGAGGCGATCAGGGGGCCGAGCGAGGTGGAGCCGACGCTCCAGCCCGAGAGGTAGTTGCGCCGGTGCCGCGGCCCGTGTTCCAGCAGGAAGTTGGTGGCCACCGTGTACTCGGCGCTGGCGCCCAGGCCCTGTATCAGCCGGCAGAGCGCCAGCAGCACGGGCGCGGCGACACCGAGCGCCGAGTAGGAGGGCAGCACACCGATCGCCAGGGTTCCGACGGACATCAGCGAGATGGTGACCGTCAGCACGAACTTGTGGCCCTTGACGTCGGCCAGCCGTCCCATGAGCGTGCCGCCGATGGGCCGGATCGCGTAGGAGAGGATCAGCCCCAGGTAGGTGGAGAGCAGCGCCACGGTCGGGTCGCTCTGGGGGAAGAAGGTGCGCGACATGATCACGGCGAGGATGCCGTAGAGGGCGTTGTCGTACCACTCGACGGCGTTGCCGAGCATGGCCGCCCACAGCACCCGGCGCCAGGGCGGTGCCCCGACGCCGGGGTCCGGGCCCTCGTGCGGGCCGCCCCGGATGTCTGCGGTCGCGCTGTCGGCCGTGTCGCGGTGGGCGGGCGGCGGAGCCGGTCGTGCGGGGGTGTCCGTCATCGCACACCTCCTCTTCGTCTCATTCCGTGCTTGGCGTACGTGTGCGGGTGAAGCAGCCGGATCCCGGTAGTCGCGGGGGGCGGCCGTGTCGCGGTGTGCGGGGACGCGGCGACGGCCCGGTGGGGTGCGGTGGCCGTCAGCCGGTGGTGCCCCGGCCGTAGGCGCGGCGGGCCTCCCCGGGAGTGGCGACCCCTTCCCGGACGTCCCTCTCGACCTGCTCGGGTGCCCGCTCGGCCGGGTCGCCGTAACCGCCGGCGCCTGCCGTGACGACGCTGACCCGGTCGCCGGGGCGCAGCACGGTGTGGCCGCGGTCCACCGGCTGGGCACCTGGGCTCAGTTCGACGCGGGCGCTGCTTCCGGGAAGCCCGCCGAACAGGCCCCAGGGCCGGGAGTGGAGCCGACTGGTGTCGAGCCAGAACTGCACGGCCGCGTCCCCGTCTCCACCGTCCTGGCCTTCCCCGGTGCGTGGCGAGCCGTCCGCGCCGGTGCCCGGTGAGCGGTCCTCGACCCGGACGGTGCGGCGGATGCCCATGCCGCCGCGGGTGCGGCCCGCGCCGCCGGAGTCCGGCACCAGCTCGTACGCCTCGACGACCAGCGGGTACTCGGTCTCCAGCGCCTCGACCGGCAGGTTGGAGGTGTTGGTGACGTGCACCTGCACACCGTCGAGGCCGTCCTTGTCCGCGCGGGCGCCCGATCCGCCGCCGATGGTCTCCAGGTAGACGAAGTAGCGGTCCCTTGCTTGGTCGTAGCCGGAGAAGTGCACTCCCGTGTTGGCGCCGTTGGCGGCGGCGGTGACCCGTTCGGGGACGGCGGGCGCGAGAGCGCCGTGCACCAGGTCGACCACCCGCTGACAGGTCTCGGTCCTGCCGTTGACAGCGGCGGGCTCCTGGCAGTTGACGAGGGTGCCGAGCGGCGCCTCGATCGCGATCGGGCGGTGCAGCCCCGCGTTGGAGGGGATGTCGGGGTCCACGAGGGTCTTCACGGCGTAGTACACGGTGGCGTACAGGGCCGTGCGCACCATGTTGACGGAGGCGCGCACCTGCCCGGGGTTGCCGGCGAAGTCGAAGTGGAGCTCCTCTCCCGCCACGGTGATCCGCACCCGCAGTTCCAGTTCGGTCTCCTCCAGCTCGGGGCAGTCGAAGCTGTCGGTGAACTCGTACGTGCCGTCGGGCACCTCAGCGATGGCGGCCCGGGTGCGGCGCTCGGTGTAGTCGAGCAGGGCAGCCGACGTGGTGACCATGGTCGGCCGGCCGTACCGCTCGACGAGTTCGCCGTAGCGGGTGACCGCGAGCCGGTTGGCGGCGAGCTGGGCGCGGAAGTCGGCGCGGCGCTCGGTCGGCACCTGACAGTTGGTCAGCACCAGTTGGAAGATGTCGTCGACGATCGTGCCCTCGCGGGCGAACCGCACCGGGGGGATGCGGATGCCCTCCTGGAAGATGTGGGCGTGGCCTCGGTCGCCGAAGTCGGCGTGGTGGGCGAGGTTCGCGGCCCAGGCGGTGAGCCGGCCCTCCGCGAAGACGGGGGTGACCAGCACCATGTCCGGCAGGTGCGAGCCGCCGCCGGAGTACGGGTCGTTGCTCAGGAAGGTGTCACCGGGCCGGATGTCCTCGATCGGGAACCGTTCCAGAACCGCCGCGACGACGCCGATGAGCGAGCCGAGGTGGATGGGTGAGGCCTGTTCGGCCTGGGCCAGCATGTGCCCCTCGGCGTCGAAGAGGCCGGCGGTGCAGTCCCGGCGTTCCTTGATGTTGCTGGAGTAGGCGGCGCGGACCAGTGTCTCGCCCATCTCCTCCACGAGGGAGGACAGGGCCGCGCCCATGACCTCGACCAGGACGGGGTCGGGCGCTGCCGGCGGGGGTGGGGTGACGGTGTCGTTCATCGGCTTTCCTCG
This sequence comes from Streptomyces sp. CNT360, assembly GCF_000424785.1. Classification (NCBI taxonomy): domain Bacteria; kingdom Bacillati; phylum Actinomycetota; class Actinomycetes; order Kitasatosporales; family Streptomycetaceae; genus Streptomyces; species Streptomyces sp. CNT360. The sequence goes on from NZ_AUKO01000038.1 coordinate 13,944, forward strand.
TGCGACGGGTAGGGGTGTGACGGCCGGTGGGCGGTGACGGCGGGCGGGCGGGCGGCGGTGGGCGGGCTGGTCACTCCCCCACCGTGATGACGAGGTTGGAGTGGGCGTCGACGGTGAGCACGTCGCCCGGCAGCAGAACCGTCGTGGTGTCCATCTGCTCGATCACCGCGGGACCGGCCACCCGGTGCCCCGGGCGCAGGGCGTCGCGCCGGTGCACCGGTACGGGCGCGAAGCCCTTTCCGGCGAGGTGCATCTCGCGGGTGCCGGCGAGCGAGGCGGAGGCGTCCTCACCGGCCGGCTCCTGCTTCGGCAGCCGCGCCTGCGGCACCGCACCGACCGCCTGGAGCCGGACGGTGACGGCCTCGACCGGCTCTCCGGGCGCGTCGTATCCGTAGAGCCTGCGGTGCTCGTCGGCGAACGCTTCCAAAAGGGTGCCCAGCGCTGCGGCGTCCAGCGGGCCGGCGGGTACCGGCACCGGGATCTCGTAGTTCTGACCCGCGTAGCGCAGTTCCGCGGTGCGTTCCAGGCCACGGTCGGTCTCCGGGATCCGCTCGGCGTCGAACCAGGCGCGCGCTTCCTCCTCCAGTTCCGCGTAGAGAGCGCCGAGCCGGGCGGCTGTCGCTGCCTGCTCGCCTCCGAGGCGCTGGATGCGGGTGCGGGAGAAGTCCGCCCGCACGTCCGTCATCAGCAGCCCGAGGGCCGACTGGGCGCCGGGGGTGGGCGGTACCAGGACGGTGCGCATGCCCAACTCCCTCGCCAGCAGCGAGGCGTGCAGCGGGCCGGCGCCGCCGAAGGGGACCAGCGTGTAGTCGCGCGGGTCGTAGCCGCGCTGCACGGAGATGACGCGGATGGCCCGTGCCATGTTCGCGGTGACGACCCGCAGGATGCCGTGCGCGGTCTCCTCCACGCCGAGCCCGACGCGCTCGGCGATCCGGGCCACCGCGGCGCGGGACGCCTGCTCGTCGACCGGCATCCGGCCGTCGAGCAGGTACGCCGGGTTGAGGGTGTGCAGGACCACGTCGGCGTCGGTGACCGTGGCCTCGCTGCCCTTGCCGTAGCAGGCGGGCCCCGGGTCGGCGCCCGCGCTGGCCGGTCCGACCTTCAGGTGCCCGCCGACGTCCACCCGGGCCAGCGAGCCGCCGCCCGCGCCGACGGTGTGGATGTCCAGCATGGGCGTGCGGACGGGCCGCCCGTCCAGTTCCATGCCCGTGGTCACCTTGGGCACGCCGCCCTGGACGAGGGAGACGTCCGAGGAGGTGCCGCCCATGTCGAAGGTGATGATGTCCGGGTGGCCCGCGGCCTGGCAGAGTCCGGCCGCGCCGACCACACCGGTGCTGGGGCCGGACAGCACCATGCGGACCGGCAGTTCCTCCGCCGCCTCGAACGGGATGATGCCGCCGTTGGACTGCGTCACGTGCGGCACCGCCGTGAGCCCGCGTTCGGCCAGCCGCTGCCGCAGCTTGGCGAGGTACTCGGCGACGACCGGGCCCACATAGGCGTTGGTGACCACTGTGGAGAGCCGCTCGTACTCCCGGAACTCGGGCAGTACCCGGCTGGAGAGCGAGATGTGGGCACCGGGCAGTTCCTCGGCGAGGATCTCCCCGATCCGCTGTTCGTGCTCGGGCCGCAGGAAGCTGTAGAGCAGGCAGACGGCGACGGCCTCCACTCCCGCCTCGCGCAGGGTACGCGCCGCAGCCCGGGCCTCCTCCTCGTCGAGCGGTGTCTCGACGCTGCCGTCGTGCCTGACCCGCTCGGTGACCTCCAGCCGCAGGTCGCGGGGCGCGAAGGGGACGGGCTTGTCGGCCTGGAGGTCGTAGAGCCGGGGCCGCCGCCCCCGGCCCAGCTCCAGCAGGTCGCGGAAGCCGCGGGTGGTGATGACGCCGGTACGGGCGCCCCGGTGGGTGAGCAGGGCGTTGGTGCCCACGGTGGTGCCGTGGGCGAAGTAGCCGACGTCGGCGGGCGAGCCGCCCCCGGCCTGCTCCAGGATCCGCTCCAGGCCCTCCACGATGGCCAGTCCCGGGTCCTCGCGGGTGCTGGAGACCTTCCGTACGTGCAGGGCGCCGGTCTCCTCGTCGAAGGCGACGACGTCGGTGAAGGTGCCGCCGGTGTCGACACCGATGCGCAAAGTCATGCCGTTCCTACCTGTTCTCGCCGTGCGGCCGCGGCGACCGCGGCCCTTCTTGCGCCGCTGCCGGCAGCGGCCCGGCTCCCTCCGCCGGTCCGCGCGCGGTGGTGACCCCGCCGGTACCGGTCGCCGTCGCGTCCGGGCCCTCGGCGGGCAGCGGAGCCCCGTACCCGAACGCGCCGTGCGCGGTGCAGGCCGCTGCCGCCGCCTCGGCGGCCCTGGCCAGTGCCTGCCGGGGGTCGTCACCGGCCGTCAGCGCGGCCAGCAGCGTCCCGGTGAAGGCGTCTCCGGCACCCAGCGTGTCGGCGGCCCCGGTGGTGGCGGCCGGCTGCTGCCACCAGGAGTCGCCGTCGGTCAGCACCGCTCCGGCGCTGCCCCGGGTCGCGAGCGCCCACCGGGCACCCTCTCGGACCGTTTCGCGCAGCAGTCTGCCCGCTGTGTCCGCATCGAGCTGTGACGCGGAGAACGCCGCGAGGAAAAGATGCCGGTGCAGACCCGCCGCCCAGGGCTCGCGCCAGTGGTGCGAGAAGTCGAAGGAGACACGGGTGCGGGCGGCGATGTCCGGTACCTGGCCCGCCAGGGAGCCGCTGTAGGCGGTGTGCACGACGTCCCAGCCGGTCAGCGTGTCCAGCTCCGCCTCGTCGAGAGCGAAGACCGAGACCCCGTCGTCGGAGCCCTTGAAGACCCGGTCCCCGCCGACCAGCCCGACCTCGGCCCAGGCGTTGGGGCCGCGGACCGTGCGCACCCGGGCGGTGCCCACGCCCTCGGCTGCCAGCGCCAGGCGCACCACCTCACCGGCCCGGTCGTCGCCGGTCACCCCCCAGTAGGCGGCCTCGGCCCCCGCGCGGCGGGCGTGCACGGCGACGTTCACGGCGTTGCCGCCGGGGAACATCAGGCCGAGGTCGGGGTAGCGGTCGACGACGTTGTCCCCGATGCCCAGCACCCGTGGCGGGGCTCCGGGCGGGCCGGAGGGCGACGGTGCCGCCATCAGTACGCCACCCGGTACATGTAACGGCGCTGCGCGGTGTTGTGGCCCCGCTCGGCGGCGCAGAAGTCCAGCAGCCGGCGGGACGCGCTCGCCACGGCGAGCGGGCTGATCAGGCCGCGCTGCCCCTCGGGCACCCCCGGGAGCGTGAAGTCCTTGGAGTCGAGCACGGCCCAGGTGTCGTAATACTGCTCGGCGAAGGTCACCGCCCGCTCCCCCATCGCCCGGGTCTCGTCCTCGCCGTTGAGTACGAGCACCGGGTGCTGGCCGACGATCTCGAAGGGGCCGTGGAAGAAGTCCCCCGCGTTCACCGCGGAGGCATGCAGCCAGTTCATCTCCTGGAGGTAGCAGGAGGCCAGCGCGTTGGCCGCACCGAAGTTGGGCCCGGCCCCCAGCACGTACACCAGCCGCGCGTCCCGCCACTGGGCGGCGATGCGCGCTCCGAGGGGCGCGACCTCCTGCTTGGCCGCGGTCAGCGCCTGCGGAACGGCGGCGATCGCCCGCCAGGCGTCCTCGGCGCCGGGCAGCGCGCCGGACGCCTCCAGCACGGCGAGCGCGAGCTGGGTGAAGTGGATGGCCTTCGGCTCGGTGACGGTGACGTCGCTGGGGTAGTCGAAGAGGACGTCGGCCTCCTCGGCGAGCGGCGAGCCCTCCCCCGGCGCCGACCGGGCGATTCCGGCGACCGTGGCCCCGGCCTTCTTGGCCAGCCGGACGGCCTGCAGGGTCTCGGGGGTGGCCCCGGAGTGCGAGGAGGCGACCACGAGCGCGCTCTCGTCGAGACCGGCCAGATCGCGGTGGATCATCTCGGCTGCCGTCATCCGGTGCGCGGCCGGCGCGTGGGAGTACCGCTCCATGAGGTCCTGGGCAGGGAAGGTCGAGTAGTACGAGCCACCGCAGCCGATGAAGTAGACGGTGCGCAGCCCGCCTTCGACGACGCGGCCCGCGAGCTCCCGGGCGGCGCCGGCCTGCGCGACGGTGTGTTCGAGGGTCGCAGTCAGATCTGCTGCGAGCGGTACGGGGTCGACGGTGACGACGGGCGAGGGCATGGAAGTCGATCTCTCCTTGCGGCGCGGCGAACAATCGCTGAGAAGGTTCTCAGCGAGTTGATGAGAACCTTCTCAGCGCCGTTAGACTGACGTCAAGAGGTCTCGGACGACCGATCGGCGGGGATCCCGTAACGGCGGCCGCGGCCACGCAGGCGGCCGGGGACAGGAGAAGCACGCGTGCACAACAGCCAGCGGCGGGACGGATCGCCCAGCATCGTCGAGGTCGCCCGGGCCGCCGGTGTCTCCACCGCGACCGCGGGCCGGGTCCTCGGCGGCTACGGCCAGACCAGCCCCGCCTCACGCACCAAGGTGGAGGAGGCCGCGCAGCGCCTGGGCTACCGCCCCAACGGGCTGGCGCGCAGCCTCATCCACGGCTCCACGGAGACGGTCGGCGTGATCGTCACCGACATCGGCAACTCCTTCTTCGCCAGCGCCGTGCGCGCCGTGACCGACGCCGTACGAGCCGCCGGCTACGAGATCCTGCTCGCCAACACCGACTCCGATCCGGAGGCCGAGCAGCGCGCGCTCCAGGTCATGTGGGAGAAGCGCGTCGACGGGCTCGTCATCGCCCCGCAGGGCCCCGGCTCCGCCGAACGCCTGCGCGCCATGGCCGAGGCAGGACTGCCCATCGTGCTCCTCGACCGCCCCCTGGCGGCCCTCCCCCAGGCCGACCAGGTGACCATCAACAACACCGCCTGCGCCCGCAGCGCCGTCGGTCACCTGACCCGGCTCGGGCACCGCCGCATCGCCGTGGTCAGCGAGGCCGCCCGGGAACTGGAGCGGCTGGTGGACGCACCGGCGGGTGAGGGCGAGGACGAACCCCCCAGCGCCGCCCGCCTGGTGGGCTACCTTGCCGCGCTGCGCCGCGCCGGTCTCGACCCCGACCCCGCCCTCGTCGTCCACTCGCCCTACGACCGGCACGCCGCCGAGCGGACCGTACGCCGGCTGCTGCGCCGGAATCCGGACGTGACGGCGGTGTTCTGCACCGACAACGTCCTCTCCTCCGGAGCGGTGGCCGCCCTTCAGGACAGCGGAAGATCCTGCCCGGAAGAGATCTCCCTCGTCGGCTTCGACGACCAGGACTGGACGACGCTGGTGCGTCCCCGCCTGACCGTCGTGCGCCAGCCGCGGCGCGAACTGGGCACGGCCGCCGGACGTCAGCTGATCGCCCGGCTGACCGACCGCGGCCGGGCGCGCGCGGGCGCCGATGCGGCCGAACTGCCCGGCCCCGGCGCCGAGGGTGCGGGCGCCTCGGACAGCGGGCGCCCCGAGCCGGAGACGGCAACCGGAGAACGCATCGTGCTGAAGGGCCGGCTGGTCACCCGGGATTCGACAGGGCCCGCACCCGGGCCCCGGCCGGCGTCCGGCTGACCTTCCGCACCGCCGTCCGGCCTGGACCGCGCCTGCGGACCCCGGCCGACCCGCGCCCGGGCCACCGGCCCGCAAAGCTCAGGAGGGGATCGCATGAGCCACCGCACCCGCATCGTCGTCATCGGCGCCGGAGTGCTCGGCACCGCACTCGCCCACCGGCTGGCACGGGGCACCGCGTACGCCGGCACGCCTCGCTCCGGCGAGGCGCACGCAGCCGCTGTCCCCGCCGTGACGCTGCTCGACCGTGCGGAGCCGGGGCGGGGCACCTCCCGCTGGAGCCTGGCCTGGCTGAACTCCAACGGGGTGACCGACCGCGGCTACCACGAGTTGCGCACCGCTTCCCTGCGCGCCTGGGCACGGCTGGCCGAGGAGGCGGGCGGTGCCGAGTGGTACCGCCCGGTGGGCAACATGCGCTGGGCCGATCCGGCACCCGACGACCCGGACGACCCCGCGGGCGGCCGGCTCACCGAACGGGTCCGGCGGCTGCGGAGCCGGGGTTACCCCGCCCACCTCGTGCCCCCCGCACGGGCTGCCGCACTCGAACCGTCGCTGCGGCTGCCCAAGGAGGTACGGGAGGTCGCCTGGTTCCCCGGGGAGGGGTACGTGCGGACCGAACGCTTCGTCGCGGCCCTCACCGCCCGGCTGCGTCAGGCCGGCGCAGACGTCCGCACCGGGGACGCCGGTCAGGTCACGGCCCTGGAGCGCACCGGCCCCGGCCTGTCCCGAGGGTCCCGCGCCACCGGCTGCTGGCTCGTGCACACCGCGGACGGCCCGACCGTCCGCGCCGACGTGGTGGTGAGCTGCACCGGCCGCTGGACCCCGGAGGTGACAGGACTCGCCGGTCAACCGGTGCCGATCGTGGACCCCTCGGCGCCGGACTCGCCGGCACCAGGACTCGTTGCCCGGGTGGGCCCGGTGGCCACACCGCTGCAACGGGTGGTGCACACCCCGCACGTCCACCTGCGCCCACACGGCGAGGCCACAGAGGAGGGGAGTGCCACCGCACACCTCGAAGCCGGTGACGTCGATGTCGACCTGCACACCCCACCCGGTGAGCTCGACCGCTGGGCGGACACGCTCCTCGACCGTGCCCGCGCACTCGTGCCCGGCCTCTCCGCGGCCCGGGTCCTCGAACGGCGGGTGTGCGTGCGGCCGCTGCCGCTGGACGGACACCCCGTCGTCGGTCCGCTGCCCAGCACCCGGGAGAGGGCGGGCGGGCTGTACGTGGTCGTCACCCACAGTGGCGTCACCCTGGCTGCGGGGCTGGCGGAGCTGATCGCGGCCGAACTCGTCACGGGGCGCCCCGAACCGGCACTGGACCCGTACCGGCCCGGCGCCGCGCGGATCGGGTGGGGTGCGGCGGAGACGTGAGGCCGCCGGCCGCGAGGGGGTGGTGCCGCACTGCCGCACTTGGGTGTCGCGGTTCCGGCCGAGGCCCGCGCTCCTCGCGGGGAGGCGGTCGGCACGTTGCGGGCGGTACCCGGTGCTCCGGGAGCCGCGTGGCGCCGTCAGTCCAGGACGCGTCCCCTGGTCTCCGGCAAGAGCCAGATGAACAGCAGGGTCAGGACGGTGCAGACCGTGACCACCATGACGATCGCCATTCCCAGGCCGCTGCTCGCCGCTGCCCAGCCGATGAGGGCGGGGCTGAACGCCGCGGCGCCGCGCCCCACGTTGTAGGTGATGCCTGCACCGGTGCCCCGCGCGTGCGCCGGGAACAGCTCGGTGAACAGCGCGCCCTTGCCCGATGCCTGGGCCGCGATGAAGAAGCCGACCACGAGGGCGAGCACCAGGTTGTACCAGAGGGCGTGAACGGGTATCGCCATGAACAGGAAGCCGAACACCGCGGTCCCCAGGTAGAAGACGGTGAAGGCCCAGCGGCGTCCGATCCGGTCGTGCAGGTGGCCGCCGAGCACGTAGCCCAGCCAATTGCCGACGATCATGAACCATACGTACAGCGCCGTGCTGCTGACACTGAGCCCGCGCTCGTCCTTCAGGTAGAGCGGGATCCAGGTCTGCAGCGCGTAGGTGCTGGCCAGCCCGGTCGCGCCGAACAGTGTGCCCAGGACGGTGACCTTGCGCAGGCCCGGGGAGAACAGCTCGGCGAACGCGCCCTTCTCCCCCGGCTTCCCGGGTGCCGTCTCCGCCGCCCTGGTATCCGGGGCGGCGGGCACGGTGCGCGCCCGCGGGAGGTCGCGCAGGTTGCGCCGGATGACGAGCGCCACGAGTGCGGGCAGGATGCCGACGGTGAACATGACCCGCCAGGCGACCGTGTCCGGCAGCCAGGCGTGGCTGAGCAGGTAGGAGAGGTTCGCGCCCGCCCAGCCGACGGCCCAGGCGGACTGCACCCACGCCAGTGTCCTGCCCCGCCGTTCCGGTGCGGCGAACTCGGCCATGAGGGCTGCGCCCACCGGCCATTCGGCGCCGAAGAAGAACCCTTCGAGAGTGCGCCACAGCAGCAGGGACTCGAAGTTCTGGGAGGTGGCGGTCAGGCCGGTGAACAAGGCGTATCCGGTGATCACCAGGACCAGGACCCGCACTCTGCCGAAGCGGTCGGCGAGTCTGCCGCCGACCACGCCGCCCACGGCCGAGCTGAGGAGCGCCGCGGAGGTGGCCAGGCCGCCCTGTGCCGTCGTGAGGCCGAAGGCGGCGATGATCCCGCTGAGTGCGAGAGGGAACATCTGGTTGGTGAAGCCGTCCAGGCCCCAGCCTGTCCAGGTCGCCCAGGTCACGCGGCGGGCAAGGAACTTGTCCACCGCCGGAGGTTGCCGGTGGGCCGATGTGGTGGTCATGCCTGCACTCCGTTCGGTCACTGCCGGCCGCGCTCGCTCGCCCGTCCGAGTCCGTAGAGGTCGTGTGCCGCACGTTCGGTGATGCGTCCGTTGCGCAGGTCTTCGCGTACCTGCTCCGGGTCGCGGGCCGTCGGTTCTCCGAAGCCGCCGCTGCCGGGGCTCTCCACCCTGAGCACGTCGCCCTGCCGGAGCCGTACGCCCGAGAGCCTGCCGCCCGCCAGCTGCTGCTCGCCGGCCTGGCCCGGGTTGACCACGAATCGGCCGGGGCTGCCGTCGTGTCCGCCGCTCAGCCCCCAGGGCCGGGTGGCCTGCCGGTCGGCGTGCGCGGAGAATTCGGCGCCGTCGCCGAGGACCCGTACGTCCCTGCGCACGCCGAGACCGCCGCGGTGGGTGCCGGCGCCGCCGGAGTCGGGGATGAGCTCGTAGGTGTCGACGAGGAGCGGGTACTCCTGTTCCAGCGCTTCGATGGGCAGGTTGGAGGAGTTGGTGATGTGGACCTGGACGGCGTCCAGGCCGTCCTTCGTGGTTCTGGCACCTCCGCCGCCGGCCACCACCTCGGGGTAGACGAAGAAGCCGTCCGCGTGCTCTCCGGAGAACGTCACGTAGGTGACGGTGCTGTGGCTGGCGGCCGGTACCCGGTCGGGCAGCGCGGCGGCCAGCGCGCCGAGGACGACGTCGGCCACCCGCTGGCAGGTGTCCGTGCGGGCCGTGACCGGTGCGGGTTCGACCGGGTTGACGATGCTGCCCTCGGGGGCCGTGATGCCGACCGCGTCGAAGAAGCCGCCGTTGGGCGGGATCCCGGGGTCGAGTACGGCCTTGAGCGCGTAGTAGACGGTCGCCTCCAGCGCCGGTCGCACCACGTTGATTCCTACGGGCGCCTGCGGGCCCGTACCGGCGAAGTCCAGCGCGACGCGGTCGCCCTCGACGGTGACCGCGACCTCGATCCGGGTACCGGCCTCCGCGTCGGCATCCGCGGGTCCGCCTTCGGCTTCCGCCGGGTCCATCAGGTCGCTGAAGCGGTACGTGCCGTCGGGGACCTCGCGCAGGGCAGCCGCCAGTCGTTTGGCGGAGTGGTCCAGGAGGTGAGCGGTCGCTGCGTGGACCGTCTCCGAACCGTAGCGCCTGTGCACCTCGCGCAGCTGCCGCTCGCCCACCTCCACCGACGCCAGTTGCGCGAGCATGTCGCCGCGACGCTCGTGCGGCAGCCGGGAGTTGAGTTCGACGAAGGCCAGCGGGGCCTGTTCGACACCGCCGGCCGTGGCGAACCTGACCAGCGGGATGCGCAGCCCCTCCTGGAAGAGCGAGTCCGAGTCGCCCGCATTGCTGCCGGGCACCCGGCCGCCGATGTCGGAGTGGTGCGCGATGTTGGCGCTGTAGCCTGCCAGTTCACCGTCCACGAACACCGGCTTGACCATGGTGAGGTCCGGCAGATGGGTGCCGCCGCCGCGGTACGGGTCGTTGGTGAGGAAGACGTCTTGCGGCCGCACGGTCAGCTCGGAGGCGAGCAGCGCGTCGATCAGGCCGGTCATCGATCCCATGTGGATGGGCATGTTCTCGGCCTGTGCCACCAGCTTGCCCTGCGCGTCGAACAGCGCGGTCGAACAGTCGGAGCGCTCCTTGATGTTGGTCGAATAGCTCGCCCTGCGCAGCACGGCGCCCATCTCCTCCGCGATGGTCACCAGGGACGCGCCGATGACCTGCACCGTGATGGGGTCGGGGGTGTGCGTCTGGTTCCTCAACGCTGCTCCACTTCGATGATGAGGTTGCCGTGCGCGTCGACGAGCGCGGTGGCGTCGGGAGTGATGACGGTCGTCGTGTCGAGCTGTTCGACGATGGCCGGACCCGGCAGCTCGGTTCCGGCGCACAGCTTGGCGCGCTCGTAGACGGGGGTGTCGAGCGGGCCTGTCTCGTCGAAGTCGACCTGGCGGCGGCCCACCAGCGCTCCCCCGGGGTCGGTTCCCTCCTCTATGGAGGGCAGGTCCGGTTTGTCGATCACTGCGGCGGCGGTCAGCTGGATCTCCACGATCTGTACCGGCGCGTCGGCGTGTGCGTAGCCGTAGCTCTTCGTGTGCTGTGCGTGGAAGGAGGCCACCATCTCGGCCACGGCGCCCGAGCCGAATGCTGCCGTGTCGATCGCCCGCTGCGGCAGCGGCACCGACAGTTCGAAGTTCTGCCGTGCGTAGCGCATCCGGGCCTCCCCGGTGATCCTGGTCTCCGCCTCCGGCGGGGCTTCGGCGGCGAGCCACTCGCGCGCGGAGTCGTGGGCCTCGCGCAGCATCTCGTCCAGCTTCTCGGGGTTGTGCTCGTCGGCCTCCTGCAGTACGGCTTGGGCGAACTCGGCGCGGATGTCGGTGACGAGCAGGCCCAGGGCGCACAGGGTGCCCGGGTTCGGTGGCACCACGACGGTGCTCATACCGACCTGCCTGGCGACTTCGACCGCGTGCAGGGGCCCGGCGCCGCCGAAGGCGACCAGGACGTAACCGCGCGGGTCCTCGCCTGCCTCGACCGAAACCTTGCGCACCGCCCCGGCCATGTTGACGGCCGCGATCCGGCCGATACCGCGCGCGGCCACCGTACGGTCGGCCGCCATCGCCTCCGCGACACCGTCCACCGCGCGTCCGGCCGCTTCGTAGTCCACCGCGAGCGCTCCGCCCAGGATGTACTCGGGGTTCAACCTGCCGCGCAGCACGTTGGCGTCGGTGACGGTGGGCTGGTCGCCGCCCCGCCCGTAGGCGGCGGGGCCCGGCTGGGAGCCCGCGCTGGCCGGGCCGACCTCCAGCGCTCCGCCGGGGTCGACCCTGGCGATGCTGCCGCCGCCGGCGCCGACGGTGTGGATGTCGAGCGAGGGGGTGCGCACCGGCCGGCCGTTGATCCGGCGCTGCGTGGACACCAGGGCCTGCCCGTCGCGTACGAGGCAGACATCGGTGCTGGTACCGCCCATGTCGAAGGTGATCAGATCGGCGAAGCCGGCCTGGCCCGCGACGTGCGAGGCCGCGACGACACCGGCCGACGGCCCGGACAGCAGTGTGGTCACCGGGTAGCGGGCCACGGATTCCAGCGACATCATGCCGCCGCTCGAACCGATCACCTTGGGCTGTACCGGTACGCCGGTCGCCCTAATCCGCTCGGCCAGCCGCGACATGTAGCGGTCGATACGCGGCCCCACGTAGGCGTTGACCACGGCTGTCGAGAACCGCTCGAACTCGCGGAAGACGGGGGCGATGTCCGCCGACGCGCACACGTAGGCATCCGGCAGCGCGGCCCGCAGGCGCGCTGCGACCTCCCGCTCGTGGCCGTCGTTGCGGTAGCTGTGCAGGAAGCAGACCGCGACCGCCTCCGGGTTCGCCGCGCGGATCCGGTCCACCACGGCATCCGCGTCCTGCCCGCTCAGCGGGACGAGCGGCGCGCCCTTGGCGGTCATCCGCTCCGTGACCGTGTGCACCAGGGCCCTGGGGACCAGCGCGGGCGCCTTGTCGGCGTCCAGGTCGTAGAGGTCGGGGCGCTGCTGGCGGCCGATCTCCAGCACGTCGCGCAGCCCGGCGGTGGTCACCAGCGCGGTGCGTGCCCCGTCGGACTCCAGCACCGTGTTGGTGGCCACGGTGGTGCCGTGTCCGAGGTAGCCGACGTCGCCGGGTGCCGCCCCGGTCCTGCGCAGGATCGTGCGGACGCCTTCGGCGACGGCGACGGACTGGTCGTCGGTGGTCGAGGGCAACTTGTGGATGTGGAACCGGCCGTCGGCCGTGTCCAGGGCCGTCACGTCGGTGAAGGTGCCGCCGACGTCGATCCCGATACGTAGCATGGAACCCTCCTGCGGGTGAGGATCAGGACAGCCGCGACAGCGACAGGTGATCGATGGGGGTGTCGGTGCGGCCGGTGAGCAGCAGGTCGGCCGCCGACCTGGCGAAGACCGGCGCCAGCTTGAAGCCGTGACCGGAGAACCCGCCCATGACCAGGACGCTGGGCCGTTGCGGATCGCGGCCGATGATGCCGTGGTTGTCGGCGGTGTAGCCGTCCATGTAGGTGCGTACCGCGGTGGGCCCCTCCGGCAGGCCCCGCAGGCACCGTGCCACGGCGGCCGACACGCGCGAGGTGTAGTCCCCTTCGACGACGGGATCGAGCCGGTCGGGATCGGCCACGGGGGACTTGGGCACGTGCAGGTTGACCTTCACTCCGCCGCCGACGTCGGGGAAGAAGGAGAAGCTGTTCTCCGCTCCGCTGCGCCGGATGCCCACAGGGAAGCGCTCGGGGGCCCAGTCGTCGTCGGCGTCGAACCAGCACAGCACGGCCCGGCGGATCTCGACGTCGTCGGCGAGCCCCGGCACACTGCGGCCGATCCAGGGGCCGGTGCACAGGACGACCTGGTCGAAGTGCGCGACCTCGATGTCCTCGGTCTCGTCTGCGGCGTCGGTCTCGGCCTGGAGCCGGCTCCTGGCCGCGTCCCCGTGCGGGGAGTCCCCACCTGCGGAGAGGCCCTGCGAAGGAGCGCCCTGCCGGTAGTGGACGGCGACGCCTGTGCCGGTCTCGACGACGTCGAGGACGGTGGTGCGGGTGTGTATCGCGGCCCCCGCCTTCCCGGCGAGCTGAGCGGTGGCGACCACCGCACGGTGCGGGTCGAGCAGCCCGCCCTCCCGGTCGAGCAGCACGACGTCGTCGTCGAAGAGCCGGTGGTGGGGGAATCGCTGCTCCGTCTGCCGGCGGTCGAGCTGCTCGACGTCGAGCCCCCACTCGTGGGCGACACCGAGAACGGTGCGCACATCGCGGTCCTGCGCCGATCCGATGGTCAGCGCCCCGCACGGTGTGAGCAGCGGGGTGCCCGCCTGGGAGCCGAGCTGTTCCCACGCCTGCCGTGCCTCACGCAGCAGTGGGACGTAGCCTCCGCCCTCCTTGTACGCGATGCGGAAGATGCGCGTCTCGCCACCCGCCGCGCCCCGTCCGTGTCCGATGTCGAACTGCTCGAATCCGGTCACGGGCACGCCACGGGAGGCGAGTTGATGGAGGACCTGGCTTCCCATGGTGCCCACGCCGATGACGGCGACGCGCGGCTGCGGGGGTGGTTTCATCGCTGTCTCCGCGGGGTCGGGAGCGTTGACCCGAGGAACGTAGCATTCACTTCATGGATGGACAATGGACAACGTGAACACTTCATCCGACACGCTGGCCCAGCGCATTCGCCGAGCCGGGACCCTGGCGAGCGGCGAACGCGCCGTGGCCGAATACCTGCAACGGCACCCCGAAGAGGCGGCTGTCTCCTCGGCGGCCAAGCTCGGCAACGCCACCGGGACCAGCGACGCCACGGTGATCCGTACCGCACGCAAGCTCGGCTTCGCGGGCCTCGCAGATCTCAAACGCAGCCTCGTCCACCACCTGGCCCGGCGCCGCGATCCCGCCCAGGTCCTCGACGACCGGGTGCAACGGCTGCGTCCGGCGCACACCGCCGCACTGCAACCCGTGATCGACGCCGGATGCGGGCTGCTGGGTGAGGTACCGGCGCTCATCGAGGGCACCGCATGGTCGCGCGCCGTGGAAGTGCTGAGCGAGGCCACCCACGTATGGGCCTACGGGATCGGTCCCGGCGCCGCACTCGCCGACCAGTTCGCGCTGAGCCTCCGCCGTGCGGGCAAGGCGTCCGACGCCTGGACGGCGACCGGGTTCCGGCTCGCGGACGACCTGCTGCGGCTGCAGTCCGCACACGCCGTGGTCGTCATCGCCCCGCTGCGCCTCTTCCGGGAGATCGGCATCGTCCTCGACCACGCCCACCGCGTCGGCGCGCACAGCGTCCTGCTGACCGAAGCCACCGACGAGGGCAGGGAGACCAGGGCCGGAACGGTGCTGCCGCTGCCCGACTCGACCGAGGGGGCGGCCAACGAACTCCTCGCGCCGCTGACCATCCTGCACGCGCTCGTACTCGAACTGGTCACGGCCCAGCGCTCGGCCGCCGTCGACCACTACCAGCAGCTCAACGCCCTCCGCACGGAGATCGCCGGTACCGAGCTCGACCTCAGCCGCCTGCCGGAACCGTGAGCTGCAACAAGTGCACCTCGGCCCCGGGCGGCGGCCCCCACCGCCGCCCGGGGTCTGTCAGTTCGTGAACAACTGGGCTGCCTTCCGGACCAGTTCGTAGAGGCCGTAGGCGAACGGAAGGCCCACCCACAGCCAGACGAGGACGGCAAGCCAGGTGCGGCGGGGCGCCGCCGGCTCAGGAGAGGCGCTGCTGGGTGCCATCGGGGGCCTCCGTCCGGTTCGTGGGTCCTGCGGGCGTCTGCGCGGCGTCGCCTTCCGGGGCCGGCTCGTGGAAGCGCCGGTGCACGGGCCGGATGCACTCGTTGGCGACGAAGCCGACGACGAGGAGTCCCATCATGATGTAGAGGGAGAGGCTGTAGAGCCCGGGCCCGCTGCGCCCGGCCGCCTCCTGACTGTCGGCGACCCGGTTGACGATGAGCGGGCCGAGCACGCCGGCGGTGGACCAGGCGGTGAGGAGGCGGCCGTGGATGGCGCCGACCTGGTAGGTGCCGAAGAGGTCCTTCAGATAGGCGGGCGCGGTGGCGAACCCGCCGCCGTAGAAGGAGAGGATCGCCAGCGCGGAGAGGACGAAGACCGGCTTCGAGGAGCCTCCGGTGGTGGCGATGAGGAGGTAGAGCAGCGCACCGGCACCGAGGTAGACGCGGTACATGTTCTTCCGCCCGATGGCGTCGGAAGTGGCCGACCACACCAGGCGCCCGGCCATGTTGGTGAGCGAGAGCAGCGCGACGAACCCGGCGGCTGCGGAGACGGAGACCGGTGTGCTGGTGTCCGAGAAGAAGTCCGTGATCATCGGGGCGGCCTTCTCCAGAATGCCGATCCCCGCCGTCACGTTCATGCACAGGACGACCCACAGACACCAGAACTGCGGTGTGCGCAGCGCGTTGCGGGCCGACACCTGTCCGGTGGAGATCATCGCGCGCTGCTCGGTCGGCGGCGTCCAGTTCGGCGGACGCCAGCCGTCCGCGGGGACCCGCACGAGGAGGACGCCGAGCGCCATGAAGACCGCGTAGGAGAGCCCGTGCACGAGGAAGGCCGTGGCGATCCCCCCGCTGTCCTCCCCGAAGCTCTCCAGCATCTGCGAGGACCAGGGTGAGGCGATGAGCGCGCCGCCGCCGAAGCCCATGATGGCGATACCGGTCGCCAGGCCCGGGCGGTCGGGGAACCACTTGATCAGCGTCGAGACGGGCGAGATGTAGCCGATGCCGAGGCCGATGCCGCCGACGAAGCCGTAGCCGAGGACGATCAGCCAGAACTGCTCCGTCGCCGCACCGAGTGCGGAGAGGAGGAATCCGCTGGCGAAGCAGAGCAGCGACACGGCCATCGCCCAGCGCGGCCCCTTGCGTTCGACGAGCGTGCCGCCGAACGCGGCCGAGAGGCCGAGCATCACGATGGCGAGCTGGAAGGGGAGCGCGCTCGCCGTCCCGGAGAGGCCCAGGGCCTTCTCCAGCGGTGGCTTGAAGACGCTCCAGGCATACGCCTGGCCGATGGAAAGGTGGACGGAGAGCGCGGCGGGCGGGACCAGCCAGCGGCTCCAGCCGGCCGGTGCGACCGTACGGGAGCGGCTGAGCAGTCCCCCGTTCGGAACCTGTGGGGACATCATGGGGCGGCACTCTAAGTAGTTGAGAGCTGTATGACCAGGGGAACGACGCCCCGCCCCCTCCCCCGGCCTCCGGTACCCGACCACCGGAGGAGCAAGAACACGATCAAGCCCCTGCGATACGGAGCGAGTTGAGGTGCCGGGGGGCGGCGGCACCGTCAGGCTGTGTGCCGTCCGGCTTCGGCCTTGGCGTCGCGCGGTTGTCAGGTAGCCGCTGGGACCGGCCTTTGGCCCACTCCCGTGTAGGAGGCGAGGGGGCGGATGAGGGCGTTGTGTGCGAGCTGTTCGGTGATGTGGGCCGTCCAGCCGGTGATGCGGCTCATCACGAAGATCGGGGTGAAGGTGGGGATGTCGAAGCCCATGAGGTGGTACGCCAGCCCCGCGGGATAGTCCAGATTGGGGTGGATGCCCTTGCGGGTGAGCACGGCCTCCCGCAGCGCGGCGTGCAGCGCGGCCAGCCGGGCGGCCTCCGGGTCACCGGACCGGGAGACGAGCCGGTCGGTGGCCTCCTGCATCATCGGGACACGGGAGTCGCCGTGCTTGTAGACACGGTGCCCGAAGCCCATGATCTTCCGCTTGGACGCCAGCGCCTCGTCCAGCCATGCCACGGCCCGCTGCGGATCACCGACCTCCTGGAGCATGTGCATCACGGCCTCGTTGGCACCGCCGTGCAGCGGGCCCTTCAGCGCGCCGATGGCAGCGGTGACCGCGCTGTAGAGGTCGGAAAGCGTGGAGGTGACGACGCGTGCGGTGAACGTCGAGGCGTTGAAGCTGTGCTCGGCGTAGAGGATCAGCGAGATCTCGAAGCAGCGGACCACCTGCGGCGGTGGCACGGTACCGAAGCACATGTGGAAGAAGTTCTCGGCGTAGCCGAGGGACGGATCGGGCCGGACGGGGCCGAGCCCACGCCGCCTGCGCTGGTCCGCGGCGACGACGACCGGCAGTTTCGCCAGCAGCGCCAGGGACTTGGCGCGGTCGGCCTCCGGGGTGTCCACACCTTCGAGCGGGTCCTCGGCGCCGAAGAAGCTGACGGCGGTACGCAGCACGTCCATCGGATGGCAGGTCTCCGGAACGCGGGCGAGCAGTTCGGCCGTGGTGCGGTCCAGGGGGCGCAACGCCCTCTCCTGGGCCCGGAACTCGGCGAGCTGCGCGGCCGTGGGCAGCTCGCCGTGCCAGAGCAGGTAGGCGACTTCCTCGAACGAACAGCGGTCGGCGAGGTCCTGCACGGGATAGCCGCGGTAGGTGAGGGAGTTGGTCTCCTCGATGACGGTGGAGATCTCGGTGGTGTCGGCGACGACGCCCGCCAGTCCTCTGCGGACGTCGGTTGCGGTGCTGGTCATGGCTGTCGGTCTTCCTGTGGGGCGGCCGGTCAGGCGCCGGGCGGCAGGGTGAAGTCGTGCACGGAGGTGTCGAAGGCGGCGTAGTCGGCGTAGCCGAGGACCTGGTAGAGCCGGGAGCGGGTCTGCATCCGCTCCAGCAGCGACTCCTGGGTTCCTTCGGTGGCGAGGGCCCGCAGTCCGTCCTCGATCGCCCCGTTGGCCAGACGGAAGAGGGTGACGGGGAAGAGGGCGATGTCGTAGCCGAGGTTCTCCAGCGTGCGCGCGTCCAGCAGCGGGCTCTTGCCGAACTCGGTCATGTTGGCCAGCAGCGGCACATCGACGGCCCTGCGGAACGCCTCGAACTCGGCCTGGTCCGCCAGGGCTTCGGGGAAGACGGCATCGGCACCGGCGTCGACGTACGCCTTGGCGCGGTCGATCGCGGCGTCCAGGCCCTCCACGGTGCGGGCATCGGTGCGGGCCATCAGCAGGAAGTCGGCGTCGCGGCGGGCCTCGGCGGCGGAGCACACGCGCTGCACCATCTCCTCGCGGCTGACGAGCGTCTTCCCGTCCAGGTGCCCGCAGCGCTTGACGGAGACCTGGTCCTCCAGGTGCATCCCGGCCAGACCGGCGTCCTCGAAGAGCTGCACCGTGCGGGCGGCGTTCACCGGGGCGCCGAATCCGGTGTCGCCGTCGATCAGCACCGGCAGGTCGGTGACCCGGGTGACCTGCTGGGCGCGGGCGGCGATCTCGGTGGCGGTGGTCAGCCCGATGTCGGGCAGGCACAGCTCGGCGGAGAGGACGGCGCCGGAGAGGTAGGCGGCCTCGAAGCCGTGCTCCTCGATGAGTCTGGCGGAGTACGGGTTGAGCGCACCCGGCATGGTCAGCAGCCGGCTGGTGGCGAGCCGTTCGCGCAGGGCGCGACGGCGCTGGGCAGGGGTGGTGCGGGTGTGCAGCATCAGAACAGCCCCTTCGGGAGCGTGGCGTCGTATGCGGCGACGGCGTCCGTGTCCGCGGCGGGGAAGAGGTGGCCGAGACTGTCGGTGTCCAGCTCGCTCAGCTTTCCGGCCGCGTCGAGGAAGGCCCCCTGTGCGCCGGGGGTCACGACTCCCTCCGTGAGGACGCGGAACTTGCGTTCGTACTCGGCCCGCCCGAAGGGGCGGGCGCCGGCGGGGTGCGCGTCGGCGACGGCGAGTTCGTCCTCGATGACGGTGCCGTCCTTCAGTGTGATCACGGCACGTCCGCCGAAGGCCCGCTTCTCCGGGTCGGGATCGTGGTAACGGCGGGTCCACTCCGGGTCCTCGACGGTGGAGATCTTCTGCCACAGCTCGACGGTCTCCGGGCGCCGCGCCCGCTCGGGCGCGTAGGAACGTTTGTGGTGCCACTGGCCGTCCTCCAGCGCGACGGCGAAGATGTAGGGCACCGAGTGGTCGAGGGTTTCGCGGCTGGCGGTGGGGGCGTACTTCTGCGGATCGTTCGCGCCCGAGCCGATCACGTGGTGCGTGTGGTGGCTGGTGTGCAGCACGATGGCGCGGACCGCCGCCGGGGAACCGACGCGCGTCCGCAACCGCCGGGCCAGGTCGATGATCGCCTGGGCCTGGTACTCGGCGGAGTGCTCCTTGGTGTAGGTCTCCAGGATCGCCCGCCGTGGCTCGCCCGGTTCGGGCAGCCCCACCGTGTAGACGGCGTCGGGGCCGTCCAGCATCCAGGCGAGAAAACCGTCCTCACCCTCGTATACCGGCGACGGCGCGCCCTCGCCCCGCATGGCGCGGTCCACGGCCTCGATCGCGGCCTTGCCCGCGAACGCGGGGGCGAAGGCCTTCCAGGAGGAGATCTCGCCCTTGCGGGACTGCCGGGTCGCGGTCGTGGTGTGCACGGCCTGCTGGACGGCCTGGTGGACGGTCGCGGTGTCCAGTCGCAGCAGCGCCCCGAGCCCGCAGGCGGTGGCAGCACTCAGGTGGGCCACGTGGTCGATACGGTGCGCGTGCAGGCAGATGCCCCGCACCAGCGCGACGTGGATCTCGTACGCAGCGACGATCCCGCGCAGCAGCTCGGCGCCGGTGCGTCCGGTGTGCTGGGCCACCGCCAGCAGCGGTGGGATGTTGTCTGCGGGGTGGGAGTAGTCGGCGGCCAGGAAGGTGTCATGGAAGTCCAGCTCCCGCACCGCCGTGCCGTTCGCCCAGGCGGCCCACTCCGGCGAGACCCGCACACCGGGCGCCGCACCGAAGACCGACGCTCCGGGGCCCGCCGTGTGGGGCAGTGCCTGGGCGCGGGCGACGGCGACGGGGCGGCGGCGCAGTGCGGCGACCGCGACCGACGCATTGTCGATCACCCTGTTGACCGCCATGGCGGCGGCCCGGGGGTCCAGCGCTCGCGGCTCCTGGGTGCCGGTGGCGACGGCGGCCAGCTTCCAGGCGAGCTGTTCCTCGCGCGGCAGCCGGTCGGCGCTGGGATGGACACGTACCTGGTGGTCGATCACGGGGCTCCTCGCTCGTCGTGCGCTACGGCGCCTCTTACGGCGCTCCGAGACCGAGCATTCCCCTGCTCGCCGAACTTCGCGACCGCTCCAATCTGCGGAATCCGTCCATGCGGGGGCCGTGAAACTGCGAAAGTTGCAAATTCGGCGGATGCTAGATTCGCAGCGACGGACACGCCGTGAAGACGGAACGGGGAAGGACGCAGCGGCATGGCGCGCCCACCGGTACGGAAGATCTACGCACACGCCAAGCTGCGCAGACTGCGCGTCCGGCACGGCATGAACCAGGTCGAGCTGGCCCGCGCGCTCGGCATCTCCACCAGCTACCTCAACCAGCTCGAACACAGCCAGCGCCCGCTCACCGCGTCCGTCCTGCTGCGGCTGGCCGAGGTGCTCGGTGTGCAACCGGAGTTCTTCTCCGAGGCCGCGGAAGAACGCCTCGCGACCGATCTGCGTACGGCCCTCGCGGACGAGGCGAGCGGGGTGACGGTGGGCCCGGAGGAGGCGGCGGAGGTGGCCCGCGACCATCCGGAGACGGCCAGAGCCCTGGTGGCGCTGCACCGCCGCTACCGGGACTCGGCGGAGCAGGTGGCGGCACTCGCCTCGGACGACTCCTCCGCCGCGCTGCCGCCCCAGGAGGCGCACGACGAGGTCCGCGACTTCTTCTACGCCCATCACAACCACTTCGGCCCGCTGGACGAGGAGGCGGAGCGCACGGCCTCGCGGCTGGGTCCGGACTTTGCGCGGTCGGCGGCGAGCGTCCTGCGCGAGCTGTTCGCCGAGCGCTACGGCATCACGATCGTCCAGGCGAGCCCCGAGCGCGCCACGGACGCGCGCCGCTTCGACCGCGAGAGCGGTCTGCTGTTCCTCTCCCCCTACCTGACGGAGGGCCAGCAGGCGTTCCAGCTCGCCACCCAGCTGGCTCTGCTGCACCATCACGACCTGCTCGATGCGGTGGTCGCCGGCACCGCTTTCGCCTCGCCCCAGTCCGCGGGGCTGGCCAGGATCGGACTGGCCAACTACTTCGCGGGCGCGCTGCTGATGCCCTACACCACCTTCCACACGGCGGCCGAGAAGCTGCGTTACGACATCGAACTGCTCCAGGCCCGCTTCGGCGTCGGCTTCGAGACGGTCTGCCACCGCCTCAGCACCCTTCAGCGCACCGGGCGGCGCGGGGTGCCGTTCTCCTTCCTGCGGGTGGACCGCGCCGGGAACATCTCCAAGCGCCAGTCCGCCACCGACTTCCACTTCTCGCGGCTGGGCGGCACCTGCCCGCTGTGGACGGTCTACGAGGCGTTCTCCGCCCCCGGCCGCATCCTCACCCAGGTCGCGGAGATGCCCGACGGCAAGCGCTACTTCTGGGTGGCCCGCACCGTCACGCGGGGCGGCTTCGGGCATCGCGCGCCGCGTGCCGAGTTCGCCGTCGCACTCGGATGCGAGCTGCGCCACGCCCCTCGGCTCGTCTACGCCGAGGGCACCGCTCTGGACGATCCCGGGGCCGCCACTCCGATCGGCCTGGGCTGCCGCATCTGCGAGCGCCGCGACTGCGCACAGCGGGCCCGGCCCCCTGCCGGCGGGCGCCTGGCCGTCGACCCGGACCGTCGCACGACCATTCCCTACCCCGTCGAGAGGCGGGGCGGCGGGAGCTGAACCCCCACCGCCCGTGCTCCTGGCGGAGCCGGCCGACAGTCCTGACCAGGTGCCGAACGGCGGAGCTGCCTACTGGTGCCGGAAGACGGGAGCCCGCTTCTCGGTGAAGGCCGACATCCCCTCCTTCTGGTCCCGCGTGGCGAACGTCGCGTGGAACAGTCTCCGTTCGAAGTGCACGCCCTCGGCGAGCGTCGTCTCGAAGGCCCGGTCCACCGCCTCCTTGGCCATCATGGCCACCGGCAGGGACATGCCCGCGACCGTCCCCGCCACCGTACGGGCCTCGGTGAGCAGGTCGGCCGCCGGAACGACGCGGGAGACCAGCCCCGCGCGCTCCGCCTCGACGGCGTCCATCGTGCGGCCGGTGAGGCACATCTCCATGGCCTTGGCCTTGCCGACCGCCCGGGTCAGCCGCTGGGAGCCGCCGATACCGGGGATGACTCCCAGCTTGATCTCGGGCTGCCCGAAGACGGCGGTGTCGGCGGCCAACAGGATGTCGCAGAGCATGGCGAGCTCACAGCCGCCGCCGAGCGCGTAACCGGACACGGCCGCCACCGTGGGGGTGCGGACCCGGCCGAGCCGGTCCCAGGCGGTGAACCAGTCGGCCAGGTACATGTCCATGTAGCCGCGCGGCTGCATCTCCTTGATGTCGGCTCCGGCCGCGAAGGCCTTCTGCGAGCCGGTCAGGACGAGAGCGCCCGTCTCCGGGTCGCGGTCCAGTTCCTCGGCCGCCGCCACGACCTCCTCCATCACCGTGAGGTCGAGCGCGTTCAGCACCTCGGGCCGGTCCAGCGTGAGGACGGCGACGCGTCCC
This sequence comes from Streptomyces sp. CNT360, assembly GCF_000424785.1. Classification (NCBI taxonomy): domain Bacteria; kingdom Bacillati; phylum Actinomycetota; class Actinomycetes; order Kitasatosporales; family Streptomycetaceae; genus Streptomyces; species Streptomyces sp. CNT360. The sequence goes on from NZ_AUKO01000038.1 coordinate 36,131, forward strand.
TCGCGCTCTACCCGGATGGTCTCGTAGTCCCTCATGCGTGCTCCCCCTCCGCCTCCGGCCCCGCGGCCGACCGTGCTCTGATGGTCCGCACGATGGCGGAGAAGTCCTCGTCCGCGCCGCCCTCTTCGGCGAAGGCGGCGTACAGTGCGGCGGCGCGCCGCCCCAGTTCGGCGTCGACCCCGTGCGCCTCGACGGCGCCGAGGGCCAGTCCCAGGTCCTTGGCCATGAGGGCTCCCGCGAAGCCGGGGCGGTAGTCGCGGTTGGCCGGGCTGGTCGGCACCGGTCCCGGCACCGGACAGTTGACGGACAGCGCCCAGCACTGCCCGGATGCGGTGGAGGCCACGTCGTACAGGGCCTGGTGGGACAGGCCGAGGCTCTCGCCGAGGACGAACGCCTCGCTCACCGCGATCATGGAGACGCCGAGGATCATGTTGTTGCAGATCTTCGCCGCCTGCCCGGCTCCCGGGCCCCCGCAGTGCACCGCCTTCTTGCCCATCGCCGCCAGCAGCGGCTCCGCCTCCGCGAACTCGGGCTCGCCGCCGCCCGCCATGAAGGTGAGCGTGCCCCCCTCAGCGCCGACGACGCCGCCGGAGACCGGTGCGTCCACCCCGCGCATCCCGGCCCCGGCCACGGCCTCGTGAACGGCGCGGGCGTCCGCCACATCGATGGTCGAACAGTCGATGAACAGCGTGCCGGGTCGCGCGGCGGACAGCAGCCCCTGATCCCGGTAGAGGCCCAGCACATGCCGCCCCTCGGGCAACATGGTGAGCACCACGTCGGCGCCCTCGGCCGCCTCGGCCGCCGAGCTCGTGGTCTCGACCCCGAAGCCGGCAGCCGCCGCCGTCAAGTCGGGGACCAGGTCGAAACCGCGTACCCGGTGACCGGCCTTGGCGAGGTTCGCCGCCATGGGCGCGCCCATCCGTCCGAGTCCGACGAAACCGACCGTGCGCCGTGCCCGGCTCATCACGCCACCTCCTGTGCCGCGTCGTTTCCCCGCCCGCCGAAGCGGAGCCCGTCGTCGCCGCCCGACGTGAAGAACCGCTCCACATCGACGTCGGCGACCTCTGCGAGGGAGGCCGGTCTCCAGCGCGGGCTGCGGTCCTTGTCCACGACCTGGGCCCGGATACCCTCGACCAGATCGGGGGCGGCCAGGCAGGCACACGAGACCCGGTGCTCCTGCTCCAGAACCCGCTCCAGCGAGTCGAGCCGCCGCGCCCGGCGCAGCGCGGCAAGGGTGACCTTGAGTGCCGTCGGTGACTTGGCGGCCAGCGCCCCGGCTGCCTCCTTCGCCCCGGGCGAGCCGTCGGCGCGCAACCGCTCGACGATCTCCTCGACCGACTCCGCCGCGTAGCAGCGGTCGATCCATTCCTGGGCCGCCTCCAGCCCGCCGGGCGGCGGCTGCCCGGCGTACCGCGCCACCGCCTCCCCCGCAGACACCTCCGCGAGGTCGCGCAGCAGGTCCGGCAGGTGCGGTGAGGGTACGAAGTGGTCGGCCAGCCCGCACAACAGCGCGTCGGCGGCGCCCATCCGGGCTCCGGTCAGCGCCAGATGCGTCCCCAGCTCCCCGGGCGCGCGGGCCAGCAGATAGGTGCCGCCGACATCGGGGACGAAGCCGATGCCCGTCTCCGGCATCGCGATCCGGGAGCGTTCGGTGACGATCCGGACCGAGCCGTGCGCGGAGACGCCCACGCCACCCCCCATCACGATGCCGTCCATCAACGCCGCATAGGGCTTGGGAAAGCGGGCAATCCGGGCGTTGAGCCGGTATTCGTCCCGCCAGAAGGCAGCCGACCTGCCACCTCGGGCGCGGGCGTCCTCGTAGATGGCACGGATGTCGCCGCCCGCGCACAGTCCCCGCTCCCCCGCCCCGTCGAGCACCACCGTCCGTACGGCAGGGTCCCGCTCCCACTCGTCCAGGGCGGCGTCGATGCGCCGCACCATGGCGTGGGTGAGGGAGTTGAGCGCCCGCGGGCGGTTGAGGGTGATGCGGCCGGCGTGTCCCTCGGCAGCGAGCAGGACCGTCTCGCCGTCGGCGTCGGGGCCGGTCACCGGAGGGCCTCCGTCATGCCGCGGGCCACGATGAGTCGCATGATCTCGTTGGTTCCTTCCAGGATCCGGTGGACCCGCAGGTCGCGGACGATCTTCTCGATGCCGTATGCGGTCAGGTAGCCGTATCCGCCGTGCAGTTGCAGCGCCCGGTCGGCCACGGAGTAGCCGGTGTCGGTGGCGAACCGCTTGGCCATCGCGCACATCTGTGGTGCCTGGTGATCGCCGAGGTCGAGAGCGCGTGCCGCCTGCTGGACGAGCGCGCGGGCCGCGGCCAGTTCGGTCTCCATGTCGGCGAGCTGGAAGCGCAGGGAGTCGGCGTCGAGCAGACGCGCGCCGAACGCCTCCCGGTCGGCGAGATAGGACAGCGCGGCACTCAGCGCGCTGCGGGCGCCGCCCAAGGAGCAGGCGGCGATGCCCAGGCGCCCGCCGTTGAGGCCGTTCATGGCGATGCGGAAGCCGTCACCCTCGCGTCCGAGCAGCCGGTCGGCCGGGACCCGGACCTGTTCGAGGACGACCTGTCGGGTGGGCTGGGCGTTCCAGCCCATCTTCGACTCGTTCGGCCCGAAGGAGAGTCCCGGGTCGTTCCTGTCGACCAGGAAGGCGGAGACCCCGCGTGCCCCGTCCCCGCCGGTGCGTGCCATGACGAGGTAGAGCTGCGAGGCGTCGGCGCCGGAGATGAACTGCTTGACCCCGGTCAGGACGTACTCGTCCCCCTCACGCACGGCTCGGGTACGCAGCGCCGCTGCGTCGGAGCCGGCTTCGGGCTCGGTCAGGCAGTAGCTGCCCAGGTCCTCCATGGCACACAGCCGGGGCAGCCACCGCCCCCGTTGGGGATCGCTTCCGTAGTGGTCGATCATCCAGGCGACCATGTTGTGGATGGACAGGTACCCGGCCACCGACGGGCAGCCGGAGGCCAGGGTCTCGAAGACGAGCACGCCGTCGGCCCTGCTCAGCGCCGAGCCGCCGGCCTCCTCCCGGACGTAGATGCCGCCGAGTCCCAGTCCTGCGGCCTTGCGCAGCACATCGACGGGGAAGTGCTTGTCGCGGTCCCACTCGACCGCGTGCGGCGCGAGGTGGTCCTGTGTGAAGTCCAGGGTGGCTTCGACGAGGGCCGCCTGGTCCTCGGTGAGAAGGGCGGTACCGGTCATCGCGCTCACCGCATCGTGGGGAGGGTGAAGCTCGCGCCTTCCTTGACCCCGGAGGGCCAGCGCGAGGTGACGGTCTTGGTCCGGGTGCAGAAGCGGATGGAGTCGGGTCCGTGCTGGTTGAGATCCCCGAAGCCGGAGCGCTTCCAGCCGCCGAAGGTGTGGTAGGCGACGGGCACCGGGATCGGCACGTTGACGCCGACCATGCCGGTGTTCACGCGGCGGGTGAAGTCGCGGGCGGTGTCCCCGTCCCTGGTGAAGATCGCCACGCCGTTGCCGTACGGGTGCTCGGTGGCCAGGCGCAGCGCCTCCTCGTAGTCGGCCGCGCGCACGACGGACAGCACGGGGCCGAAGATCTCCTCCTGGTGGATGCGCATGCCCGGGGTGACCCGGTCGAAGAGGGAGGCACCGGCGAAGAAGCCGTCCTGGTGGTCCGGGAGACGGAAGTCCCTGCCGTCCACGACGAGTTCGGCCCCCTCCTCGACTCCGAGATCCACGTAGGAGCGGACCCGCTCGACGGCGTCCTGCCCCACCAGCGGACCGAAGTCCGCGTCCGTGTCGTCGGAACGCCCGATCCGCAGCGTGCCGATCCGCTCCTTGAGCCGCTCCACCAGCGCGTCGGCTGTCGCCTCGCCGACGGGCACGGCCACCGAGACGGCCATGCAGCGCTCGCCGGCCGAGCCGTACCCCGCGCCGATCAGCGCGTCGACCGCCTGGTCGAGATCGGCGTCGGGCATCACGATCAGGTGGTTCTTGGCCCCGCCGAAGCACTGTGCGCGCTTGCCGTGCGCGGCGGCCGTGGCATAGATCCGTTCCGCCACGGGGGTGGAGCCGACGAAGCCGACCGCCTCGACACGGGGGTCCTCCAGCAGGATGTCGACGGTCTCCTTGCCGCCGTGGACGACGTTCAGTACGCCCGGGGGCAGCCCCGCCTCCACGAACAGCTCGGCGAGCCGCAACGGCACCGAGGGATCCCGCTCCGAGGGCTTCAGGAGGAATGCGTTACCGCAGGCCAGAGCCGGTGCCGCCTGCCACAGCGGGATCATCGCGGGGAAGTTGAACGGAGTGATCCCCGCTACGACGCCGAGCGGCTCGCGCAGCGAGTGCACGTCGATGCCACTGCCTGCGTTGTCGGTGAACTCCCCCTTGAGCAGGTGCGGGATGCCCGCTGCGAATTCGACGACCTCCAGTCCGCGCTGAAGGTCGCCGTGCGCGTCCGCTACGGTCTTGCCGTGCTCGGAGGAGAGCAGCCGTGCGAGCGACTCGCGTTCCTCCTCCACGAGTTGGAGGAAGCGCAGCAGCACACGGGCGCGCCGCTGCGGATTCCAGGCGGCCCATCCGGGCTGGGCCGCCGCCGCGTCGGCGATCGCGGCCCGGGCCTCCTCGGCGCCCGCCAGCGGCACCCGGGCCTGCACCTCGCCGGTGTTGGGGTCGTACACGTCGCCGTAAGCACCCGAGGCGCCCGGGGTGTGCTTACCGCCTACGAAATGTGCCAGTTCACGGATCAAGAGAGCCTGCTCTCGTCAGGTGGGATCCGGGGATGGCGCGGCCGTAGCGCACACGGGCGGTGGCCGGCGTGCGGGCGGCGCGCGGGGAAGCGCGTGGCGGAATACCCCTACGGCGCGGGGTCAGGTGCCCGGCCGACCGACGTGCCGGGATCGTGGATGCGCACCGGTGCCATGCGTGTCTCTCCATCCTCGTGGACAACACGGATACGAACACCGCGGCCGGTATCCTGACTCCCGGATCAGCGCACGCTCCCCGGCCTTCCCGGCGGACGAACGGGCCGTTCGCCAGTGGCCTTCGACGCATGGAGAGCGCGCTCCCCGGTCACAGTGGCGGGACCGTGCCGGACTCGCACCGGCTTCCCTGACACCGCGGACCTTGCCCTCGACAATATAGTTGGACGTCCAAGTACGTCCACCCCGGGACGGGCAGACGGACCCTGTTCACTCCCCGGCGAAGGGCACCTCCCGCGCATCGCCGGACGGGGCCGCCACCGGATACGGCACGAACGTACTGCTGTTCTCGTCGATCGCCAGGGCCCGGTCGAGGGGCGGCACGGCACGCTGCGGGCAGGCGGTGCGCTCGCACACCCGGCAGCCCATGCCGATCGGCGTGGCGGCGGACGCGTTGGAAAGGTCGAGCCCGTCGGAGTAGACGAGCCGGGAGGCGTGGCGGATCTCGCAACCCAGCGCGATGACGAAGGTCTTGCCCGGCTCGCCCCAGCCGCCCCGGTGCCGGGTGACGGTGCGCGCGGTCCACAGATGACGCTGTCCGTCGGGCATGGAGCCGACCTGGACACGGATACGCCCGGGCGAGGCGAACGCGTCGTACACACCCCACAGCGGACACGTCCCGCCCCCACGGGAGAAGTGGAAGTCAGTGGCGGACTGCTGCTTGGAGAGGTTGCCCGCCCGGTCGACGCGGACGAAGGAGAAGGGCACACCCCGCAGCCTGGGCCGCTGGAGCGTGCTGAGGCGGTGGCACACCGTCTCGTACCCGAGGCCGAAGCGATCGGTCAGCAACTCGATGTCGTAGCGCACCTCCTCGGCCGCCGCGTGGAAGGCCCGATAGGGCAGGATCAGGGCGGCGGCGAAGTAGTGGGCGATGCCGATGCGGGCCAGCGTCCACGCCTGCGAGCCGGGATCGAAGTCCTCTGCCGCGAGAGCCGACAGCTCGTCCTCGTGCTCGATCAGCGCGAGCTGCGTGGCCATCCGGAAGGCCCGCTGCCCCGGCCGCAGCGTGGGGGCAAGGTGCAGGACCCGGGTCTCGGGATCGTAGCGGTGTTGCCGGGCGGAATCCGCCGCCAGACGCACACCGTGCTTCTCCAGACGCCTGGTCAGCGCGGCCAGCACCTCCCCCGGCCTGGCGCCGATACGGACGGCGAGGTCTTCGGCGGCGAGGTCGGTCTCGTGCAGGTAGTTCTGACGGCGGTAGAAGAACTCCCGGATCTCCTCGTGCGCGGTACGCGGATACACCGCCGTGGCGGCCTCCCCCTGCGGCTCGGAGGGTTCGGACAACCGCTCGGCGAGGCTCTGGTTGCGCCTGCCCAGGTCGACCAGGACGGCGGCCACCTGGGGCATCCGCGCGGCCAGCTCCGGCAGATCGGCAGGTGAGACGCGGGCGGCGGCGATCTCACCCGCCAGCGCGTCCCGCAAGTCGGCCACGAGCCGGCTGGTGTCCCGCCCGGAGAAGAAGTCGGGGTCGATGCCGAACACTTCGGTCAGACGCAGCAGCACCGGAACCGTCAGCGGCCTGGAGTCGTGCTCCATCTGGTTCAGGTAGCTGGGCGAAATCCCCAGCCTGCGGGCGAGTTCCGCCTGGTTGAGACGGCGCTCCTCGCGCAGTCGGCGCAGGCGCGCTCCCGCGTATGTCTTGCTCATCGCCGACCGGTCCTCCCCTCACTCGCGCCCGCGTGGACTCCACCACCCGGGAACTCGGCACTCCGAGACGCCGCTTCCCTCCTCCCGCGCCTTCGCAACCTTGGCAAATGAGCACGGAAAGATACGCAGAACTTAGCAGCGTTTCCCCCTTGATGGCACTGGGTGCCAGTGGCACATTCCTTGTACGGCCCGCCGGAGACCGGCGACCGCAAAGAAAACCGGGGCACGATTCACGCCCTGACGTCGGAGATCCCGGCCGTTTCATGGCGGACGCACGCATCGTCTCACCCTTCGGCTTCGGCGGGCCGCACCACTGGCACGGATCGCCACGCACTCATTGTGGCACTCGATGCCACATCTTCGCACAGTTCACTCAACCCTCATAGGGCCGCAACGGTCCACGCCTCTCGGGAGATGGTCATGGCGCAGACGCAGACAACCCGGACAGCAGCCGAGCAGCTCGCCCAGCGGTGGGCGGCGGACCCGCGGTGGAAGGATGTGGCACGTACCTTCAGTGCCGAGGATGTGGTGCGGCTGTCGGGCAGTGTC
>NZ_AUKO01000039.1:0-38732 GCF_000424785.1 Streptomyces sp. CNT360
CCCAGGCCGTCGGGGTGATCAGCGGCAGCATGCGCTCTGCGATCCGCCGCTGCACCGGCACCGGGTCCCAGGTGGACTGGTTCACGAACTGCTGCAGGTTCTGTTCGTTGCCGTCCGGCAGCCGCGAGGCCATGGCCTGGACCGACTTGCGGCGGCCCTCCAGCATCAGTCCCCGCAGGTAGCAGTCGCCTTTGACTCGCTGGTCCTTGCGTGGCACCGAGGCGAACACATCAGCCACGTATAGCGCCAAACTCGCCCGGACACGGTCCACTTCATGTGTGTCCATCCACCCACCATGCCCGGGAACAGGCCGAACTGACAGACCTAACGGAGTCCTACTAGCTCTCCGAGCGAGAACCGGGGGCGCCTCGCGCCCCGGCGACGAACCGCCTCCGCCGGCTCGGAGCAGGCCCTCGCTCCGACTCGGACGCATGCCTCGCGCGTCCCGATGCGGTTCAGGCAGTGACACTCGGCGCTCCCTCTCCGTATGGCCTGTGACGACCCGTCGGCCGATCGCCGCCACCGCTTCCCGTATCGCCCACAACTCGGCCCACACCACCCACCGCAGGGCGAACGGGGGCGAACGGGGGAAAAGGCAGGCCTGAGGACCGGCCGCCGTCCTGCCATGGACGGCGGCCGGTCCTCGGGCCGTTGCCTGGGCCTGGTCCTCAACACCATCGTGCTCCGGCCCACGAACTACATCGACGCCGCCGCCACCCAGCTCCGCGCCGAGGGCCACGAGATCCGCGACGAGGACATCGCCCGCCTGTCCCCGCTCAAGCACAGCTATCTGAACCTGCTCGGCCGCTGCAGCCGCACCGCCGGCGTCCTGGCCGCCGGCGCCCTGCGCCCGCTACGCGACCCCGACGGGCCGGAGCTGGACGAGGACGACGAACGGGGGCGGGTCGGATCAGTCCTGGCCGACCAGGGCGGTGACGAGCTTGCGGGCCCCGATCTCAAGCAGCCGTTTCGTGGCCGTCGCGCGAGCGCGGGGCACAGCGTCCGTTCAGATGCCAGGTAGTAACGCTGGGTGACCGAGACTCGCGGAGCTCAGGACTCGCTGCGAAAGACGGTGGAGGTGAGCGTCCAGGAGGTGAGGAGGTCGAGGGCATGGCGGGACGGGGAGCCTGCCTCGGTGCTGTAGAGGAATACGACTGCTTCGGTGTCTCCGGGGAGGGAGAAGGTTTCGTACTGCACGGTGACCTCACCGACGAGCGGGTGAAGCAGTCGTTTGGATCCGTGGGTGCGCTGGTGGACGCGGTGCTGCTGCCACCAGTGGTCGAACTCGGTGCTGTTTTCCCTCAGCTCGTCGACGAGGTCCCGCGTGGGTTGGTCGTCGGGGGCACGGCCCACGTCGAGGCGGAGGGCTTCCACGGCTGCGCGGGCTTGGAGGTCCCAGTCGACGAAAAGGGCGCGGGCTTCGGGGTCGAGGAGGAGCCACCGTGTGTAGTTGCGTTGGGCGGGCGGCAGGGCGTCGAAGTCGGTGAACAGTGCCTTGGCTGTCCGGTTGCTGCCCAGGACGTCCGCTCGGCGTCCCAGGACCAGGGCCGGGGTGCCCTCCATGGAGTCCAGCAGCTGGTGGAGGCCGGGGCGCAGGCGTTGGACGGTTGGCGGACGTCGGCGTCGGGGAGCCGCGGTGGTGGTGCCGATGAGGTCGTTGAGGTGGGCCCGGCCAGCGGCGTCGAGTTCCAGTGCCCGGGACAGTGCGTCGACCACTGCGGGTGAGGGGTTGATGTGGCGTCCCTGTTCGAGGCGGGCGTAGTAGTCGGCGGAGACTCCGGCCAGTCGTGCCACCTCTTCGCGTCGCAGGCCGGGTACGCGGCGTACGCGGGCGTCCGGCGGCAGTCCTGCGCGCGCCGGGTCGCACTGGGCACGGGCCCGACGCAGGAAATCGGCGAGTTCGCGGTTCGAGGTGGCCATGGGTTCAGTGTGGCCGATTCGCTGCGGTCACGGCCGCCTCAACAGGGACTGTCAGTCCTAGGCAGGGCGGACCGAGGCAGGTCAGGGCCGATGATGGCCGCCTTCAGGCAGCCGGGGCGGGTGACAGTGGAGGCGCTGCCGGATCAGCCGGTCCGACAGCCCCGGTCCCGCAGGTGACCGGCTGATTACGAGAAGCTGAGGAAAAAGTCATGAGCCGCATTGTGATCGTCATGTCCGCAGCCGCCGTGTGGGAGCGCACCGACGGCTCGCAGTACCCCACGGGCTACTGGGCGGAGGAGCTTGCTGCGCCGCACGAGGCGTTCCTCGGCGCAGGGCACACCGTCGACTTCGCCTCCCCCGGGGGCGTGTTGCAGCCGCTGGACAAGCACAGCGCCGACCCGGCGATCGCCGGTGAGGACTGTGCCCGGCACGTGGCCCATGCCCACAAGGCGCTCAGCGACTTCGGGCCGCTGCTGATGCTGGAGGAGGTCTCGGCCGCCGATTACGACGCCGTGGTGCTGCCGGGCGGTCACGGCCCCGTGGTCGACCTCTTCCAGGACGCGGACCTGGGCCGGTTGCTGGTCGAGGCCGACCGCGCAGGCAAGATCGTCGGTGCGGTCTGCCACGGTCCGGCCGCGTTGCTGTCCGCGTTCGACGAGCAGGGCAATTGGATCTTCGCCGGCCGGCGGATGGCCGCGTTCACCGATGAGGAGGAGCACCTGTTCGGCACCGCCGACAACGCTCCGTGGCTGCTGGCGAGCCGTCTGCGCGAGATGGGAGCCCGGCACGAGCAGGGCGACCCCTACCAGGCTTTCACCATCCGGGACGCCAACCTCTTCACCGGCCAGAACCCGGCTTCCAGCACCCCGATGGCCGACGCGATCAACACCGCGCTGGCAGCGGGCTGACCCTACGCCCCGGGCCGCCGCAGCAGCCACGAAGACCGACGACGTGCGTATCGCGTAGCTGGCAGGTCGTTCCATCGCCGCCCTCGCCCGCGACCTCGGCGTCAGCCGCGGCGCCATCCGCACGGCCGTCGCCGACCTCCTGCGCGACCACACCGCCATCGAGGAGGACGCGCCCGCCGCGGAGCGACCGGTCACCCTCGACATGCCGGCAGGGCCGTCGACTGCGTCCGCACCACCGACCTGGGGCCCGCCGAGCGCGCCGCGCTCGACCAAGGGGAGACCGTACGGCGCGGCCGGGGCTGCACGCTGCGTGTCGCCGCTGTCCCGGCCGTACCCCGCCGGCTCCGCGCCCGCTGCCGGCCGCTCGACGGTGACCACGGTGTTCCGGCTGTTCCGGCTGTTTCCGGCCCACCGCAAGGCCCGCCGGGAGTACGAGAACCGGGTCCGCGCGCTGCCACCCCTGATAGGTCGTTCCCAGCGCCAACCGCTGTACCGATGCGTCGAGGCCGGATCACTTGCGAAGTCGAGAACGGTACTCGCCAGGGGCCGTGCCTCGGGCACGTCTGAAGGCACGGCTGAAAGCGTGCGGAGAGCCGTATCCGACCGCGCCGGAGATCGACTCGACGGGCTCATCGGTATCGCGGAGCCGGACGGACGCCAGGTCGATGCGCCACTGCGTCACGTATGCGCCCGGCGTCTGTCCGAGGGCGGACCGGAAGCGCCTGGACAGCGTCGCCCGGGAGACGCTCGTCGCGGCGGCCAGGGTCTCCGTGGTCCAGGGGTGCTCCGGTTGGGCGTGGACACATGCCAGAGCGTCGCGCACGACCGGATCACGCATCGCTCCCAGCCATGAGCCGGACTGTTCCTGCGGGTGGCGGGCCAGCCAGGCGCGTACGAACTGGACGAGCAGAAGGTCGATGATGCTGTTGATGGCGGCGGTGGTGCCGATCTGCGGCTGTGCGAGCTCCGCAGCGAGAAGTTCGACGGTCCTTCTGAGCTGCGCGTTCTCCCGGGCTGCGACATGCATCGGCCGAGCGAGTGAGGTAAGCACCGGTGTGCGCACCTCCGGGTCCTGCTCGTAGTGCAGGACGATCACTTCCGTCTGCACCGGCGCCGAGCCCAGACGCAGGGCCCGGCCATCGGCAAAGGACCGGGCCGCTGCCTCACGGTCGCAGGAACCCATCGTCACGCTGGCGCCGCCGGCTATCCCGTGTGCGGTGCCCGGCGACACCAGGACGGCGTCTCCGGCCTGCACCTGAAGAGGTTTCCCGCCTGTGACGTGGAGCCACATGGTGCCGCGTGACACCACGTGCAGCGCCGCCCCTGAGTAGGAGTCCAGCCACAGGCCCCAGGTTCCTCCGGCCTTCAGCACGACCCCAAGCCCTCCACGCGCACCCGAAACACGCAAGACCTCCGCCAGCACATCCATGGGTCCATTCTCGTCCACCACGGCGAACCGCCCACCGGCCAGCGAGGCGCATGTGTCCTCGGCCACAGCGTCAGGCCACGTCAAGAACGGCCTTTCCGTGCACCTTCCGCGCGAACAGCGCCTGGACGGCGTCGCCCACGTCCTGCCAGTCGCCTCGCAGTCCGACCGGTGCCGAGAGCCTCCCGGCGGCCATGAGGCCCAGCAGGTCCGTCAGCTCCCCGCCGGTCGGCGCCATGTCGCCGTAGGTGGCGATGCTGCGGGGTTCGCCGAAGCCGAACAAGGTCCCTGACGGGAACGTGGTTTCCTGCCCCGAGGAGTAACCGACCAGGTGGATGGTGCCGCCCTCGGCGAGGGAACTCCAGGCCTGGGCCACCAGTGGTCCGCCGACCGTGTCCAGGACGAGGTCGAACCGGTCCCCGGTCTCGGCCAAGTCGGTCAGGACCTTGTCGGCGCCGAGTTCACGGAGTCCGGCGGCCCGCTCCGGCGAACCGACGAGTGCCGTCACCCGGGCGCCCGCCAGCGCCGCCAGCTGGACGGCGAAGTGCCCCACGCCCCCGCTGGCGCCGGTGATCAGAACGTTGCGCGCCAGCAGGGAACGCTTGCGCAGCACCCGGAATGGGGTGACTCCGGCGATCCCCAGCGCGGCGGCGTCGGCCAGGTCCACGCCCTCGGGGACGGTGCCGAGCGAGGCGGGGCTGACTGCCACCCGCTCCGCCCACGCGTGAGGAGCCATTCCCACTGCGACGCGCGTACCTTCGGGCGGCCCCGAGCCGTCGGATGCGGCGCGCACCACGACGCCGGCCGCGTCGTGGCCGTGCACAGCGCCGGTCGGCCACTGTTGCACGTAATTCAGCTCTCCGAAGTTGAGAGCGATGTGCCGTATCTCCACCAGCGTCTCGCCGGGGGACGGTACGGGCTCATCGACATCGGCGAACCGGACGGGTCCGGCCTCACTGTGATCGACCACAAGGGCGCGCATAAGGGGTGTGTTTCCTTCTCTCGTGGGTGCGCCTGAACACTCGGTGCTGCAGCAGATCGAGTGCGCAAATGCCGCACTGCCGTCTTCTTGAAACCCTACGCAGGACCGGGACAGCGACCAGACCCGTGAGAATCAATCAGTTGACGATCTGTGTCAGTGCGACTCGCGGCGCGTCGAGCCCTGCACCCGTCCGGTGGATGACTCCAAGCCCCGGCCCCGTCATCGCGAAGGTGCTCGGTTACCACCACAAGACAGCCACCCGCCTGGTCACTGAAGCCGATGGAACCTGGAGTCGATACGCCTCCGGCGGCCACACACGGTGACACCAGGCACGGCCTCAACGAGGAATACGCGACACCTCAACATGCGAGCCCACCAGTCCCGAGTCCGCAGAGCCCCGCCGATCCGCGGAAACTGAGGGCTTTTCAGCGCGAACCCGCGGGTCCGCCGGTGCGCGTCAGGCTGATGCATCGGTAAGTGCGGATGGAACTTGAGGATGATGAGCGCTCCGCATGCTTCGCCGGAGATGTCGGCGGACGTCCTCGGCTATGACGGATGCCCGCCGAACTGACAGTTGTGCACCTCGATGTCGGCGTCCCGGTCCGGGGTCAGGGTGGCGTGTGCCGTGTCCGGGTCCGGTGCTCGGAGCAGCGCCGCCGTGCCCAGCCAGGTGTCGCCGTCGTCGGACAGCAGCGGCCCGTAGGCGATCAGCTCGTTCCGGTCGGGTGGCACCGCGAGGTCGGCTGCCTGTCCCGTGCCGAGGCGAGCACCAGGTACCGGTTGCCGCCGGCCCGGCCGCCGGGGAAGTCCTCCATGGTGCGCCCAAGCGTGTTGCGCCACCGTCGCAGCAGCACGTCTCGGTAGACGCCGGCCTGGCAGTTCGGCTCGTCGAAGGCGAACGCGCGGGCGGCGGCGGGATCGGGCAGGTCGACGATGTGCACGCTCCCAGTGGGTGTGTCGCCGCCGTCGGTGAGGAGCGGGCCCCGGGCGATCATCTCCTTCGTGTACCGATCCGTGCAGGACCGATGCTCTTCCAGCAGTTCGTCACGCAGCGCCAGGGAGCCGGACCGGTCGCGGTAGGAGCAGAGACATTTCATGCCCAAGGGTCTCTTCGAGTAGGTGACCAGATCGAGCGGGTTTCACCGCGAGGGCTGCCGGCCCGGCTCGTGGTGTTGGCGTTCTGGTGGTTGACAGGCAGGTGGATGTTCGCGGTATTCAGCCACCGTCGGTGCCGGAGTGCCAGCCGCTCCAGCAGTTGCAAGGTGAGGTCGTCCAGAGGGCGGGCACGTCCGACAATGGTCAGGCGGCGGTTGCCGAGGCCGACGTCGTCGAGCGTGAGGGGGCGATCTCGGCGACTCGGGCGGCGTGGACCGCTGCGACGAGGATGAGCCGCGTCGCCGGGGGTGGCCGTGCGGTGTCTTGATGTAGGTGAGAACGTCGTCGCGGGTCACTTCTCGCAGGTGGTCGTAGCGGTTCGGCCATTCCAGCAGGGGGGCCGGTCCGGTCGAGATGCGGCCAGACCGCACACGGGGCAGTTGATTCCACCAGCACGCGTATACGGACGCGGGGCCGTGGCGTGGGGCGCGTGCGGCGCCGTCCGTCTCGGGTGCGAATCCGGGCAGGCGGTTTCCGCCATGTGCGTGTTCAGGCGTTGGCGGACACATCCGTGTTCGAGGTCCCGGCCGCAGCGGACCGGAACCTCGTACACGTCATCCGTATCCCGTGGCCCGAGAAGAGGTTGGGGCCAGCCGGGTCGTCCTACTGGTTCTGCTCGACCCACTTCTCAGCTTCGTCGACGAGTGCAGGGACGGTGTCCGAGATCGCCGATCCGCCATTGCTGTTCAAAACGGTGATGATTTCTGGATCGTCGCCGTTTCCGGGAGTCAGGTACGGACCTCCACTGGCGCCGCCGCCGATCACGCACTCTTCCTGGTCATCCACGCGGCTGATGGCCGAGCGGCCCTTGCCCGGGTGATAAGTGTAGTCACCAATGCAGGCCGCCATGGTGTCCCCGCCGTAGGGTTCAGGTCCGGGGTAGCCCAGCAGCGTACCCTTCACGCTCTGCCCCTCGGAGATACCGGAGTGAACCTTCAGTCCGCCTCCGGTTGCCTCGGAGATCGTCTTCCCGTCGTTCGCGCGGATGGCCAGGACGGCTACGTCCGGTGCCGAGCCGTCGACTTCCGTGGTCGAGGAGAACGACTTGTCCACGTACCAACCGCCGACGGGCAGACCGGAACCGGTAGCGGCCGGGGCGAACTTCACCGTCTTCCCGTCCTGGATATTGTTTGTGCAGTGCTCCGCGGTGATGGCCAGCTGCCCGCTGGGGGAGTCCAGAACAGTCGCGGTACACCCCGAACCGTTGAAGTCCTCGCCGACATACATCGGCCCGACCTTGCTGGTGGTGCTGTTGTCGGTATAGGGCGTTTCGACGAAGTAGCCACCCTGGCCGTTGGTCCGCAGGGAGCCGTCGGAGTCCTTCTGGAGGTAGTCCGCGAGCACACCTCCCGAGGGGTCGGGCTGGTCAACCGGGTCAGCGTGAGCCGTCGTGTTGACGAGAAGACCCGCGGTGACCAGTGTGGCGCTGGCACCCGCCAATGCCATGACCTTCTTCTTGGTAAATCGCCTGTCGCGATGCTTCATCCAATTGCTCCCAGTGGGTCGATTGGTGCGTGGTGTGGGTGGTGTCGGGGCGCGGAAGATTTTGGCGGCGGCGCCGCGAAGAGGAAAAATTTTCGTTCATCTGCCTGCTCTTCCAGCTTTTCATCCAACCAGTCGGGTTGGCAGTCGCCCAAGATGAAGAAAGGGGGTGCTGGTGCCCCCTACTGCGGGTGCGGTGGTTCCGTCGGGAGGGGGCGGCAGGCCGTCCACTATCTTTTCGGAGTAGACACCCGGTATCCCGTGTACTCCAGAAATCTTTCCACTGGATATCAAAGAAGTTGGAATTGTACCGCTCATGATTTCGCGGAGCCGCGAGCACCTGATCCAGGTGAGGGCGGTCGGCCAGGGCGCGGTGAAAATTCTCGTACTGCTCGGTAGTCCCGGATGCCACCCCATAACCCACCACGATCAGCGCATCCGCTTCCCCCTGGCCGTTCAGCTTGTTCAGCCCCGGCACTGAAACCTTTCCACGAAATCATCGCCAGACCCGTCCCGCCGGCCGTGAAGACAGACAGAGCGGCGAGTTGGCCTGCACGGCTCCTGTTCCCGGTGCGCAGCGCGTACTCCGCGTCGTCCATGGGAGGGAAGTCTCATGCCGTGGACTATAACCAGCGGGACCCAGCGGATCCTTGGATTCCCGTTGGCCGGAACTTGGATTTTTGACGCACCGCACGGCACCTGATCGCGATTCCGTCTCGCAGTCAATGAACTCTCGGGCCGGGGACATTTACTCCGGTTCGCGGAACGACAGCCGGCCTTGAAGTTGCATGGTGGTCCGTGGCGGGAGTCGGTGGACCGTTTTCGTGGCGTGGGCTGAAAGTGGGCAGGTCGAGGGCCCGAGTGTCGCCTCGGGGAGGCGCTGGGTTCCACCGCTCCGGTGTCGGGCTGCTGTCGTAGGGACGGCGAAGTTGCTGGTCCGGGGCCCGGCAGGAGTGCGAACTGGCCGAGTGCGGCGGTGGTGTGGCCGGTTCAGGGCCGGTGCCGGGTCAGGCGGAGGATTCGGCGGCGGCCGGTGGTGATGAGCTGTCCGGCCGCGGTGAACAGACGGAGCCGCAGGTGACGGGGTTCGGGTGGCCTCGCTCGCCAGGCGGCGCACCCGGTGGGCGTCATCGCGGGCTCAGGCGGTGAGGGCGCGCATCGTCTGGTCGCGGAAGTCGGCCCGGAAGGGCCGCACCGGGAACTCGGCGGGGAAGTAGCTGGTCATGCCGGTCAGCGCGGTGCGCGCATGGTCCAGATGCCCGGAGGAGCGGACGTAGCGGGCAACGTGGCCGGAGTGTAGGGCGTAGAGGTGCAGGCCGAAGTCGTTACTCACGCCGGCCGCCTCGGGTGTCGGCGGGAGGGAGCGCAGCAGGGTGTCGAGCGCGGCGGGGCCGGTGACCCGAAGGTGGGCGTGCAAGGTCTCGCTGGTGCGGGCGATCCGGGCGCTGAGTTCGAGTCGGGGGGCGGCCATCACCGACTTCGCGAAGCTGTGGGCGTCGCCCTCGAAGCAGGCGCTGGACGGCACGTTCTCACGCATGCTGTAGGCCGTCCAGGCGGAGAAGGAGGAGGCCGGGGACATCGACTGGCTGGTGCCGGTCGACTTCACCATCGTGCGGGCTCACCAGCACGCAGCGGCGGCAGAAGGGGGCCCTCGACAGGGACGAAACAGGTGATCACGTTCTCGGCCGCTCCCGAGGCGGACTGAGTACGAAGATTCACCTCGCCTGCGACGGGCTCGGCCGCCCTCTCGGCGTCGTCTTGTCGGGCGGCAACGCCAACGACTGCGCCCGCTTCGAGCAGGTGACGGACTCCATCAGCGTGCCCGGAGCCGGACCCGGCCACCCGCGGACCAGACCCGGCCACCCGCGGACCAGACCCGGCCGCGTGGCCGCCGACAAGGGCTGCAGCTCCCGGAAGATCCGCCTCCACCTGCGACGACGCGGCATCCCGCACACGATCCCCGAACGCATCGACCAGACCTTCGTCCGCCTGGACCGAGGAACCGCAGGTGGCCGACCGCCCGGCTTCGACCGGCGCACCTACCGACACCGCAACGTCGTCGAGCGCTGCTTCAACCGCATCAAGCAGTGACGCGGGCCGGCCACTCGCTACGACAAGACCCGCGAGTCATACCAAGCCACCATCACCATCGCCTCGATCCTGCTCCGGACCTGACCTTCGAAGACAACCCCTAGCCGAGGAGGTCCGGGGCGGTGTAGCCCAGCGTCGTGAGGTCGCCGGACAGCCCGAAGTCCTTCGGACGGAGGGTCACGGCGTCCTCGGTCGGGAGCTTCCCCTCCGCCCCCGGCAGCACGTACACGGCGCCCGCGTTCTCGTCCCTGCCGGGGTGACCGATGGCCAGGTCGCTCTTGCCGTCGCCGTCCTGGTCGGCCAGGCCGACCGAGAGGCCGAACGAGTCGTCCGCCCCCTCCTCGGCGGAGAACGATTTCCCCCTGAAGCGCTGCGCGTCCTCACCCGTCAGACCGTTCTCGCCACCGCGCACCAGCGTGGCGGTGCCCGACTGATCCCCGCCGGGGGAGTCCAAGTCGGCGCCGCCGAGGACGTCGGCGTGCCCGTCGCCGTCGACGTCGCCGGCGTCGAGCGCGGAGTAGTCGCAGACGCCGCCCGCCTCGCCCGGTACGTGCGGGCTGTCCTTGGTGAGCGTCGTCCGACGCGGGCCGGGGCCCTGGGACGTGCCGTAGACGACCGTCAGCGCACCGCAGTCCCGCTGCTCACCGCGGCGGCTGACGATGAGGTCGCCGTACCCGTCGTCGTCGACGTCGCCGACCGTGGCCGCTCCGTTGCCCGGAATGTGGGACTTCACCGGTTTGGCGAAGCCGTCCTTGCCGCCCTGAAGGTAACGGCTGGCCCACACGACGTGGTTGGTGTTGTCGTCGGTCTCGTTGCTGCTGAGGGTGACCAGGTCGTCGGTGTGGTCGCCGTTGAGGTCGCCCGCGGCTTCCAGCGACGGGTTCGGAATCTCCTCCCCCTCCTTGTCCTCGACGTGTGGCTTCCGGACGGCGCCGGTGCCCGCCACCTTCCCCTCACGCGTGAACGGGCCCTTCAGCAGTCCCTTGGAGCCGAAACCGGTCACCAGGTCGGCCTTCTTGTCGCCGTCGAAGTCACCGCCGACCGCCGTTGTGGCCTTTCCCGCCACGTCCTTGAGGTACGTCCCACCGTGCAGGCCGTTCTCGGACCCCCACAGCACGACGACGGTGGGCTTCCCCCCGACGGAGGAGGTGACCGCGAGGTCGGTGTACCCGTCGTCGTCGAAGTCCCGAGCGGTGGACTGGCCTCCGAACCCGGCGCCGTCGGCGGGCTTTCCGGGCACCCCTTCGCTGTCCTGGTCCAGCAACTGGTGGCGGCCCGCACCGGGCTTGTCCGAGCCGTAGGTGACAGCGAGGTACCCGCCCTGCTTCTTGCCGGACACCTCGGCGTTCGGGGAGGCGGACACCTGATCGGCGCGGCCGTCGTTGTCGAAGTCGGCCTGCGGACGGGTCCCGGCCGGGCCGGTCAGGGCGGTCCCCTTGGCCTCCGCCCGCTCGCCGGAACCGGACCAGACCAGCGGCGCGGACACCGCTCCGACGGCGGCCACCGCCGCCACCCCGGCGACCCACTTCCTACGCTTTCCTCCGAGCGGGCTGATGATGCGGTGCTGAGGCACTGACTCCTCCGTGGAACGGCCTTACTTGCTCTGGGCACTCAGGAAGAGGAGCAACACGGGGGCGGGGCCGGCAGTCAGCCGTCCCCGTCCGGCTTCCGCTTCCCTGCGATGACTCGCTGGAGGATGATACGACCGCCCGCCGGGCACCGGTTCCCGTCTGATGACGATTTCTTTGCCGTGGCCCCGCCCGAAGCGATGGAGCGCAGTCATCCTCTGTCTCAGGGGCGAGCCCTGCGCGACAGCCACTCGCGGTATGCCGCCAGGCCCAGCAGCAGACCCCAGACGAGGAACCAGGGGTCCCACAGGAAGAGGTGCCAGTCGAAGGCCTTCCAGTCCGTGTGCGCCGACGCCCGCACCACCCCCGTCTTCACCAGCGCCTGCCCGCCGGCCAACAGGGCCCCGTACGCGGTGAGTACCACTGCGGCCGTCACCGAAACAGCCAGCAAGAGGCGGCGCGGCAGCCGCCACCGATGCCGTACGAGCGCCGGCCCCAGCAGGGCGGCGAGGAGCTTGAGGGCGACAGTGAACCAGAGCACCGCGACCATCACCGGCTCTCGGGCCCGGGTCGAGCGCGCCAGTTCGCCGCCGACAGTGTCGAGCCCTGCCGTGCCGCCTGCCGCCCAGTACGCGCTGACGACGGCGTACAGCAGGCCGACTCCGAAAGCGGCATAGCCGGGCCATGGAGAGGGTGCGGCGCGGGAGGAGCGGTTGTCGGTCATGCCGGAATTCTGGCAAGCCCGGTTGTCCCGTCGCGTGCATGCCCGGGGTGGGGCGAGCTCGGCGTGGCGGTGGCTCTACGACAGGGCGATGATGATCACGGCCGCGCCGATGAGCATGACGAGGATGCCGAAAGCTGCGAACAGCCAGAACACTACGGGGGCGTGCTCGTAGGCGAGCATCATCCGCTGAGGGTTGGCGGGGTCGTAGCAGACGGGCACCGGTGTTCCCGGTGCCGGTGGCCGCGACGTGGTCCCGTGAGTGGAGGGCATCTCCATCGTGCTGCCGTTCGGCGCGGGGTAGCGCACGACCGGATGCCACACCGTGAAACCGTTCCTGCTCTCGGTCGGGATGGCGCCGACCACGACACCCTCCGTCCTGCCACCGTGCTTGAGCCGCCACGCACGGCGGATGCCGAAGTAGCCGACCGCTGTGAACACCGCCCCGAGGAACAGCGGGATGCCCAGCGCGGCGTACCCGATGCGGTCGCCGAACACTTTCGAGCAGCCCAGAACGGCGAACATGAGCAGCCCGGCCGCCAACGCCACCCAGTAGACCCAGTTCTCCTGCTCGGGGATGGAGATCCGGGTGGGATCGGCGGGGTCGTAGGTCACGGAGACGGTACGGCCCGGCAGGAACTCCGAGTAGTCGGTGCCGACGGATGAGGTCGCCTCGATCGTACGGCCGTCGGGCGTGGTGAACACCAGTACCGGCGCCTGGTATCGGCCCCCACCGGGCGCCGCCATGCCTGACTGCGCCGTCACCACCGCCTGCGTGGTCACACCCCGTCTGCGCAGCCGCCGCGCCTGCCACAGCCGCGAACCCCCGACCGCCACGAACACCAGGCAGAGGCCACCGAACCCGAGGTCGTTCCAGAACTCCTCACTCATCCGCGTCCCCCCTGTACCCGCCCGGAAGTGCCCACGCCGCGTCCTCGCAGCCTGTCCTCATGTTCCGTCGGCCGCAACCTCCGCGGCCGGTCGCTCCCGCCGCGAGCGCCCGGCGGGCCCGGGCCGGTCCGCGGCCGTCGTGCGGGATCCGGCTGCTCCGTCACGAGAGGGGGTGGCGGGCCGGGGGCGGGCCGCGGTCGTCACGGTCCGGTCGGTTCCAGCAGCGCGGCGCCGGTGCCCAGCCGGGGGAGGGCGAGCCGCACGGCGCCGTCCTCGGGAGCGGGATCCAGGTCGCGGCCGGGCTCGCCCAGATGGTCCGCCTCCTGCGCCCGGGCGAGCGGGAAGCCCGGGGTCAGCAGGCAGCCCACCGGTTCCTCCGCGAACGACTGGAGTCGCACGAGGACCGCTCCGGCACGCGGCACCGTCACTCCCGTCACGCGCACACGCGCGTCGCTGACGGACAGGAGGCCGACCGTGGGCCGCGGCGTTTCACCGAGACCCGCGGCCATCTGTACGCCTACGTGATGAACAACTTCTGGCCCTGCAACACCCCGCCTGCTCAGCCCGGCGGGGCGCGCTTCCGCTACGTCTTCGCGCCCGTCGACCGGCACAGCCCGCAATCCGCGTCCCGGTTCGGCGCCGAGGCCCGCCTCGGCGCCCTGGCCCAGGAGACGAGCCTGCTGGACCGCTTCCCCGCCGGGCGTACCCCCCGCTTCACCGAGGGCAGGCTGCCGACGCTGGGCTCGCCCCCCGACTGCCGGCTGACGCTGCACTCCCCGCGGGAGGATCACCTCACCGTGCGGCTGGCCAACCTCCGCGCCGACGACAACGAGGTCACCCTCCACATCCCGGACGGGTACCGCCCCACGGCCTCCGGCGCCTTCCAGCCCGGCCCCGACGGCACACTGCGCCTGCGGCTGCCGCGATTCGGCTGGACGGAGCTGCCCCTGCGCCGCGAGCCGGCCGGGCCGGGAGCGGCCACCGGCTGACCGCGCGGACCGCGAGGCCCTGGGCACGGCGTGGGGGGGCGTGGCCTGGGGGCCCCACCGGGGCCCCCAGGAAGGGAGCTCATGGGCTGTCGAGGGCGCCCCGCAGGAGGACGACGCTCATGGCGGCGGTGGCCAGCCAGGCGAGGGCGGCCACCCACAGGAGGGCATGGCCCACCGGGTGGAGGACGGGGGAGGGGGCGGTCAGGGCAGCTTGAGCGGTCATGCCCAGGGGGAAGACCGTCGCCCAGCGGCGGACGTCCGCGCCGGGGCGGGGCCAGCGCACCTCCGCGAGCAGCAGGACGGCGTACCCGGCAAGGGCCGCGGCGGCCAGAGCCAGGGTGAGGTTGTCCAGCGTGGCGGCGGCCCCGCCCGTCCAGTGGCCGGTCGAGGCCAGCCGGCTCGCGGCGACGGCTGAGATGGCCAGTGCTCCCGTGGACACCCAGTGGTCGCCGTGCCCGGTGCGCACCTGCCGTACGTCGAACCGCAGCAGCGCCTCGGCGTACAGGACGATGCCCACGCCGAAGACAGCCAGGCCGGCGTCGGCCAGCCAGCCGGCCTGCAAGGAGGTGGCGAGGGCGGCGGCGAGCACGGCGAGGCTCTGCGTGGCGACGCAGATCAGGAAGACCGAGCCGGGCATCCGACGGCCCCGGTCGCGCAGGACGGCGACCAGCAGCAGGGGCCACAACAGGGTGGCGAGCACCAGCAGGGCGATCGCCGCCGGGCGCAGGTCGGCCAGGGCCAGCCGGGTGCCCAGCACGGCGGTCGCCGCGACACCTGTGAGCGCGGCGGGAGTGTGCGCGTCGGCCTCGACGCGGGAGCGTGCGGTCAGCAGCCGGCGGACGAAGTCGGCTGCCAGCAGGACCCAGGCCGTGACGCCGACACCGAGCGCGATCAAGGACACGATCGAGTAGCCGGCGGTCTCGAACGCGATGGACACGATGCCGGTCGCCATCACCATGGCTCCGGCGGCGGGCGGCATCCCGGCACCGCGCGGGTGGCCACGGAGGAGGGCGGCGCTGCCGCTGCCTGACGAACGGTTCACACCGTCATCCGAATACACCGCGCCCTCGTCAGCATCCGTTCGTGGGCCAACCGGAGCAACTTCCGCCTCGCCTCCCCGCGCCGCACGGCGTCACCCCGTTCCATGGCGGGGGTACGGCGACGGTGACGACCAACTGACGATGGGGAGCCGCGGTGCGGGCGAGGCGCAGGTCCGGGACGGAGGCGGGGGCCGCGCTGCTGTCGGCGACGACCTTCCTCCGCCCGGGGCAGACGGCCGGTGACCTGCACCGGGTGGAGCGGTCCGGGGGTCGTGAGGGCGACGTCTTCTACCGCGACAGGTGGAGCCACGACAAGGTCGTCAATTCCACGCACGGCGTCAACTGCACAGGCTCGTGCCGGTGGAAGGTCTACGTCAAGGACGGGATCATCACCTGGGAGACCCAGGGCACCGACTACCCGTCCGTGGGAGCGGACCGCCCCGAGTACGAGCCGCGCGGCTGCCCGAGGGGCGCAGCCTTCTCCTGGTACACCTATTCGCCCACCCGGGTCCGCTACCCGTACGTGCGGGGGGTGCTGCTGACGGCGTACCGCGAGGCGAAGGCCCGGCTGGGCGACCCCGTGCTGGCCTGGGCCGACGTGGTGGGCGACCCCGAACGCCGGACGGCCTACCAGCAGGCGCGCGGCAAGGGCGGGCTGGTGCGGACGGACTGGGACGAGACCGTGGAGATCATCGCCGCGGCGCACGTCCACACGGCCAAGGCGTACGGCCCCGACCGGATCGCCGGCTTCTCGCCCATCCCGGCGATGTCGATGGTCTCCCACGCGGCAGGGTCCCGTTTCCTCTCGCTGATCGGCGGGACCATGCTGTCCTTCTACGACTGGTACGCGGATCTGCCGATCGCCTCACCGCAGGTCTTCGGCGACCAGACGGACGTGCCGGAGTCGGGCGACTGGTGGGACGCGGCCTTCCTGCTGATGTGGGGGTCGAACGTGCCGGTGACGCGGACGCCGGACGCGCACTGGATGGCTGAGGCCCGCTACCGGGGCCAGAAGGTCGTCGTGGTGGCCCCCGACTTCGCCGACAACGCCAAGTTCGCCGACGAGTGGCTGCACCCCCATCCGGGGACGGACGCTGCTTTGGCCATGGCGATGGGACACGTCGTTCTCAAGGAGTGCTTCGTCGAGCGGACCGTGCCGTTCTTCGACGGCTATGTGCGCCGCTTCACCGACCTGCCGTTCCTGGTGACGCTGACCGAACGGGACGGGGCCTTCGTCCCGGGCAAGTTCCTGCGCGCGGCCGACCTCGGACACCGCGACGAGGGAGCCGAGTGGCGGACCGTCGTCCTCGACGCCGGGAGCGGCGAGCCGGCGGTGCCGGGCGGCTCCCTCGGAGACCGCTGGACGGACGCGGGCCAGGGGCGCTGGAACCTGGACCTGGGAAAGCTGACCCCCGCGCTGTCGATGGCCGAACCCGCAGATCAGGACGGTGTCCGGCAGGTGGAAGTGCTGCTGCCCCGCTTCGACACCGACGGGGGTGACCACGGGCAGGGCCGCGGCGAGATCCTGCGCCGGGGTGTGCCCGCCCGCCGGCTCGGCGGCGCGGACGGCCCGCTGGTGACCACCGTCTTCGATCTGCTGCTCGCCCAGTACGGCGTGGCCAGGCCCGGCCTTCCCGGCAGCTGGCCGGCCGGCTACGAGGACGCCGACGCACCGGGGACCCCCGCCTGGCAGGAGCGGCACACATCCGTACCGGCCGCCGCCTGCGTGCGTATCGCGCGACAGTTCGCCGCCACGGCGGAGCAGACCGAGGGCCGCTGCATGATCATCATGGGGGCCGGCACCAACCACTGGTTCCACTCCGAGACGATCTACCGCACGTTCCTTGCGCTGCTCCTGCTGACGGGCTGCCAGGGCCGCAACGGTGGCGGCTGGGCCCACTACGTGGGGCAGGAGAAGTGCCGGCCCTTCACCGGCTGGACGACGCTGGCCGGCGCACTGGACTGGTCCCGCCCGCCCCGCCAGACGATCGGCACCGGGTTCTTCTTCCTCCACACCGACCAGTGGCGCTACGACCGGTTCCCTGCCGACGTGCTCGCCTCACCGCTGGCCGAGGGCCGCTTCCAGGGCCGCACGGCCGTCGATCTGCTGGCGCAGGCGACGCGCTGCGGCTGGATGCCCTCCAGCCCCACCTTCGACCGCAACCCGCTGGACGTGGTGGACGAGGCGGCGGTCAAAGGCCGTGAACCGGTCGAGTACGCGGTCGAGGAGCTGGCGGCAGGGCGGTTGCGATTCGCCGTCGAGGACCCGGACGCACCCCGCAACTGGCCCCGCATCCTGACGCTGTGGCGGTCCAACCTGCTGGGCTCCTCAGCGAAGGGAGCCGAATACTTCTCCCGCCACCTGCTGGGCACCCACAGCACGCTGCGCGCGGAGGAAGCCCCCGAGGAACAGCGGCCACGCGAGGTGGCGTGGCACGAGCACGCCCCCGAGGGAAAGCTGGACCTGCTGGTGTCGCTGGACTTCCGCATGACGTCCTCCACCCTGCTGTCCGACATCACGCTCCCGGCGGCCACCTGGTACGAGAAGCACGATCTGTCGTCCACGGACATGCATCCGTTCGTGCACTCCTTCACCCCGGCCATCGACCCGCCGTGGGAGGCCCGTACCGACTTCGACGCCTTCCTGGCCATCGCCGACCGGTTCAGCGAGCTGGCCCGCGACCACCTGGGCACCCGGCGCGATCTGGTGGCCACCCCCATGCAGCACGACACACCGGGGGAGACGGCCCAGCGCGGTGGTGAGGCGCACGACTGGCGGCGTGGCGAGTGCGAGCCCGTGCCCGGCTCCACCATGCCGGCGCTGACGGTCGTCGAGCGCGACTACACCGCGATCGGAGCCAAGATGGCGGCGCTGGGCCCGCTCACCGAACAACTGGGTCTGCCGGTCAAGGGCGTCGTGCTGCACCCGGACGAGGAGGTGGCCCAGCTGGGGGAGACGTGCGGGCGGGTACGGGGCGGCCCGGCCGACGGCCGGCCCCGGCTGGACACCGCGGTCAAAGCCGCCGACACCGTCCTGGCGCTGTCGGCAACCACCAACGGCCGCTTGGCGGTTGAGGGCTTCCGATCGCTGGAGCGGCGGGTGGGAGCTGACCTGTCCGGCCTGGCGCGGGGCCAGGAAAGCAGCCGGATCACGTTCGCCGACACCCAGGCGGCCCCGGTTCCCGTGCTCACCTCCCCGGAGTGGTCGGGCAGTGAGGCACAAGGCCGCCGGTACACGCCGTTCACGCTCAACACCGAGCACGGCAAGCCCTGGCACACCCTCACCGGCCGCCAGCACTTCTTCCTCGACCACGACTGGATGCACGAACTGGGCGAGTCCCTCCCGGTCTACCGGCCCCCGCTGGACATGCGGCGGCTGTTCGGCGAACCCTCCCTGGGGCCCGACGGCCGCCGTGAGGTGACCGTCCGCTACCTGACTCCGCACAACAAGTGGTCCATCCACTCCGAGTACCAGGACAACTGGTTCATGCTGGCTCTCTCCCGGGGCGGGCAGCTGATCTGGATGTCCCCGCAGGACGCCGAGGACATCGGGGTGCGGGACAACGACTGGATCGAGGCGGTCAACCGCAACGGGGTGGTGGTGGCCAGAGCCGTGGTCTCGCACCGGATGCCCCGCGGCACCGTCTACCTGCACCACGCCCAGGAGCGCACCGTCAACGTGCCCCGCAGTCAGACCGACGGCCGCCGCGGCGGTACGCACAACTCGCTGACCCGGCTGCTGCTCAAGCCCACGCACCTGATCGGCGGCTATGCGCAGACGTGCTGGTCGCTCAACTACTGGGGGCCGACGGGCAACCAGCGGGACGAGGTCACCGTCATCCGCCGCCGCTCACAGGAGGTCGACTACTGATGCGTGTCATGGCCCAGTTGGCGATGGTGATGAACCTCGACAAATGCATCGGCTGCCACACCTGTTCGGTCACCTGCAAGCAGACGTGGACCAACCGCTCAGGCGTGGAGTACGTGTGGTTCAACAACGTGGAGACCAGGCCGGGGCAGGGCTACCCACGCCGCTGGGAGGACCAGGACCACTGGCGGGGCGGCTGGCAGCTCAACAAGCGCGGACAGCTCACTCCCCGTTCGGGGGGCCGCCTCAAACGGCTCGCGACGCTGTTCGCCAACCCGGTGCAGCCGACGGTCAAGGACTACTACGAGCCGTGGACGTACGAGTACCGTAACCTCACCAACGCGCCGCTGGGTGACGACTACCCGGTCGCCCGGCCCCGCTCGCTGCTCTCGGACAAACCGATGAAGATCGAGTGGAGTGCGAACTGGGACGACAACCTCGGAGGACTGCCCGAGAAGGCCGAACTGGACCCGATGGTGGCCAGGACCCGGCAGCGGGCATCGGAGAAGGTGCGCTTCGCCTTCGAGGACTCCTTCATGTTCTACCTGCCCCGCATCTGCGAGCACTGCCTCAACCCGTCCTGCGTGGCCGTCTGCCCCTCCGGAGCGCTGTACAAGCGCAGCGAGGACGGCATCGTGCTGGTCGACCAGGACCGCTGCCGCGGCTGGCGCCAGTGCGTCACCGGCTGCCCGTACAAGAAGATCTACTTCAACCACCGCACCGGCAAGGCCGAGAAGTGCACCTTCTGCTACCCCCGCACCGAGGTGGGCCTGCCCACCGTCTGCTCCGAGACGTGCGTGGGCCGGCTGCGCTACCTGGGGGTGCTCCTCTACGACGCCGACAAGGTCGCCGCCGCAGCGGCTACCCGGAACGAACAGGACCTGTACGAGGCCCAGTTGGATCTCTTCCTCGACCCCGAGGACCCGCAGGTGCGCGCTGCCGCAGCCCGCGACGGGGTGGCCCACGACTGGATCGAAGCCGCGCGCCGCTCCCCGGTGCACGCGCTGATCAGCAGGTTCCGGGTGGCGCTGCCGCTGCACCCGGAATACCGCACCATGCCGATGGTCTGGTACGTACCCCCGCTCTCGCCCGTGGTCGAAGCACTGACCGAGACCGGTTTCGACGGCGAGGACGCCGACAACCTCTTCGGCGCCATCGACACGCTGCGCATCCCGCTGGAGTACCTGGCCGAACTGTTCACCGCCGGTGATGTGCAGCCCGTGCGCAGCGCGCTGGAGAAGCTGGCCGCGATGCGCGCCCACATGCGGCAGACCACCTTCGGTCAGACACCCGACGCACGCACCGCAGGGAGCGTCGGACTCTCCGCCACCGAGCTGGAGGACATGTACCGGCTGCTGGCCCTCGCCAAGTACGACGAACGCTACGTGATCCCCACCGCAGCGGTCGGAGACGCCGAGCGGCTGGAGGAGGCAGCGGTACCCGAACACTGCCGGCTCGACGAACAGGGCGGACCCGGCATGGGCGGCTCGGGTCCCTTCGGCGACCGCTCGGGCCGCAAGGCGCTGCCGCTGGTGAGCGTGGAGGCGTTCCACGGCCTGCGGGCCCGCCACCGCACCGAGCAGGAGGAGCCCGAATGAGCCCGGCAGGACGGCACCGGCCGGCAGCGGCCCGACAAGGAGCGCCGCGGTGAGGGCCGGCGCGAAGCACGAAGCCGCCTTCCACGCCGCCGTGCTCCGGCAGGCCGCGGCCCGCATGCTCAGCTATCCCGAAGAGGACCTGCACGGGCAGCTGCCCCTGCTGCGCGAAGCCGTGACCGACGCCGGCACGCCTGCCGCCCGATCCCTGCTGGCCTTCCTCGACCACGCCGAGGCCACTCCACTGGACGAGCTGGCCACCCACTACGTGCGGACCTTCGACTTCGAGAAGCGGCACTGCCTCCACCTCACCTGGTGGGAGGACGGCGACACCCGGCGCCGCGGTGCCGCGCTGCTGCGCGTCAAACAGACCTACCAGCGCTACGGAATGGAACTGATCGGTGGGGAGCTGCCCGACTTCCTTCCGGTGGTCCTCGAATTCAGCGCTGTCAGCCGCAGCGACGGGCTGCTGCGCCGCTACCGGGCCGGACTGGAACAACTCCGTACCGCGCTGGCGCAGGCCGGCACACCCTACGCGCATGTCGTCGCCGGCATCTGCGCGACCCTGCCCGCTCTCGGTGCCGCCGACCGGACCCGGGTCGAACGGGCGGCGGCGGCCGGCCCGCCCCGCGAGGACGTCGGCCTCACCCCCTACGGCACGTCCGGCCCGGTCCTCGTACCCCTCACCGAGCGGGCCCGATGAGGCCCGGAAGGGCACTGTGATGCAGATTCTGCTGTGGGGCGCCCTGCCCTACGCCGCGTTCGCGCTGTTGGTCTCGGGACTGTGGTGGAGGTACCGCTACGACAGGTTCGGCTGGACCACCCGCTCCTCGGAGGTGTACGAGACGCGGCTGCTCAACCTGGCCTCGCCGGTCTTCCACTACGGCATCCTCTTCGTGCTGGCGGGGCACTTGATCGGACTGTTCGTCCCGGCCTCCTGGACGTCGGCGGTGGGACTGGCCGAACGCCCCTACCATCTCTTCTCCCTGGTGGGCGGAACCCTGGCCGGGGTGCTGACGGTGGCAGGGCTGGCCGTGCTGGTATACCGGCGCCGCACCAACCGGCCCGTCTTCCGCGCCACCACCCGCAACGACAAGGCGATGTACCTGTTGCTGGGCGGCGCCCTGTGCTGCGGCATGTACGCCAAGCTCGCCCACTCCACGCCTGCTCACGGCTACGACTACCGGGCCACCCTCGCGGTGTGGGCGCGCAGCCTGTTCACACTGCGGCCCGACCTGGCGGCCATGGCCGAGGTACCGGTGGCCTACCAGGTGCACGCCGTGGTCGGCATGGTGCTGATCGCGGCCGTTCCCTTCACCCGGCTCGTGCACATGTTCAGCGCGCCTTGGTGGTACTTGATGCGCCCCTACATCGTCTACCGCAGCCGCCCCGCCGGGCAGCCTGCCGAACGCCCGCCGCGCCGCGGGTGGGAGAGCATCGACGTGTGACCTCCTCCCCGCCGCCGGCCCCGGCACGATCGCTGCGCATGAATCCCTCTCACAGGCGGCTGCCGCGCCGGGCGTACGCGACGACCCCCACGGCGGTCAGGAGGGCCGCGACAGTGGCGGAGGTGACGGTGGGCGGCTCCTGCACCATCCATGTGAGTGCCTGCCCGCCGAGGGAGATGCGGGGGCCGACCGCAAGCATGAGCAGCCCCCAGCCGACCGAGGGCATCCAGGCCGTGCGCGCCCCGAAGCATGCTGCGCTCAGGGCGGTCGACGCGGTGAGCGCCGGGACGGCTTGCGCGAGGTTGTCGAACGGCACCGTGTGAGTCTGCCGGGCGGTGAGCAGGTGGTCGGCAGCGAGCAGGCTGAGGAGGAGCCCGGCGAGCAGCGTCAGATGGAGGGTGCGCACCAGCCGCCAGGGGAGGGCGGTGGCGCGTTCCAGCTCCTCGTCGGGACCGGCCAGCGTGCGGGGGACGGCGGCGACGCCCAGCACGACGGCGATCAGACCGGTCCTGTGGGCTGTCGCCGGATCGTCCGTCAGGTATCCGGTCCAGGCGAGGCAGGTCGCGGCCAGGAAGACCAGCAGGGTGGCTGGAATCGACCGGGAACGCGCGTACAGCATGAGGCCGCGCGAAGCCCGGGTCATCGGCCCGCTCCCCGGCCCATGATGACGGCCAGTGGGTCACCGCAGGTCAGTCCGGCCTTCCGGCCGTCCCCTATCCGGGAGTAGCGCTCCTTGGCGGGCAGTGGGCGCAGCGTGTCGTATGCCTTGCGGGCGCCGGGGCTCAGCTCGTCGGTGGGGGTGCGGAGGAGCAGCGCGGCCACCGCGTCCGAGGCGTCGGTTGCGCGGGTGAAGTCCTTCTCCCCGCTGTAGCAGGCTTCGTCGAACATGGTGTCCTGGGCGATGGCAGACAAAAGGACGTCCGGCTTCCACCTGATGCTGCCTGACTGGGTCAGCTGCGGGAGCTCGATGCGCACCGTGCCGCGGTTCCTGCCGTGGGACGCCGGTGCGGCAGCGTCGAGCTTCCAGCTCTCCGGCTTCTCCTCGACCCGCTGCGGGCCACCCGGCACTTCGGCGAAGGCGTCGAGAACTTTCTGGGCGGGTGCGACGAGTGCGGGCAGGGCGTGCGTGTGCACCTTGGTGACACAGATCCGGTTGTTCTCCCGCGCGCAGACCAGCGCGGTGGCCTGCGGGTCGCGGACGATCGCGCCGGACGGGGCCAGGAGGGCCGCGAGGACGATCCCGGCGGCGGCCGGCGTCAGGGCCAGCCAGCGGGCACGCCTGGTGCCCGCGACGGTCAGCAGCACGCCGGTGGCACCCAGAGCGGCGAACCAGACGCACTGGCTCACGGACAGGGAGGGCAGCACCCGGTGGAAGTCGTCCGTCTTCGGCAGCATCGGAAGCACCACGTCCACCAGACGGTTGGCCGGTCGTTCGTCCGCGCTGACGGCCAGGACGAGAAACAGCGCAACTGCCGCCAGCGGCGCCGCGACCGGTGTGGCCACTGCACGTCCGATGCCCAGGCCGAGCAGGGTGACGGCGATGGCGGCCAGCAGCCCCACCGCGAGGCCCAGCGGCCACAGTCCGCCGCTGTAGGTCGCATGCCGGGCGATCAGCGCCGCCGCCCAGACGACCACGCCCGCTTCGGCGATCACCACCGCGCCGACGATCGCCACGAAGGCGGGCAGCAGCCGCACCGGGCGCGGACGGGGTGTGGCGGCGAAGAGTTCGGAAACCTTGTTGCGGCGCTCACGCCCGCCGTGCCAGATGCCGGCTGCCAGCGCCACCGGCAGCGAGACCCAGGCGATGGCCCGCGCCGACTGGACCAGCGACGCCCAACTGGCTGCCCACTCCTGGATGTCCATCCAGAGAAAGGCACGGCTCAGCGCGGCCAGCACCAGGAGGAGCGGCAGCGCGATCGAGCGCTTCGCCTCCAGGCGCACGATTCGGAACATCACGGTCTCCCACGGGTAGTCGAATACATCGGGACAGGAAGCGCGGCGGAGAGCATGCCCGTGGCTACCGTCCGGCTTCGGGCTGCTTTGCGGGATGCCGGCGCAGCAGGGCCGTGTAGCCGCGCTCTATGTCGCTGTCGCCCTGGTCGGTGTCACTGCCCGCGGCACGCAGGTCGTCGAGCGGGCCCGAGAAGACCGTGCGGCCCTCGTCCATGAGTACGACGCCGGCGCAGGCCGCACCGACGTCCTCGACGAGGTGGGTGGAGACCAGCACACAGGACTGTTCCCCGATGTCCCGCAGCAGCGTGCGGAACTCCATGCGCTGGGCGGGGTCGAGGCCGACGGTGGGTTCGTCGAGCAGCAGGATGGCGGGGTCGTTGACGATTGCCTGGGCGATGCCGGCACGGCGCAGCATGCCGCCGGAGAGCGATCCCATCCGGTCCTCGGCCCGGTCGGTGAGGTCGACCCGGTCGATGGCGTGCTGCACCGCGTCGGCCATCCGGTGGCGGGGCACTTCCTTGAGCCAGGCCATGTAGGCGACGAACTCGCGCAGTGTGAAGCGCGGATAGTGGCCGAAGGTCTGCGGCAGGTAACCCAACCGGCGGCGTAGTGCGCGCAGTTCGCCGCGGCTGTGCAGAGTGCTGCCCAGGAGTTCCAGGTCGCCGCTGTGCGGGGTCAAGACGGTGGCGAGCGTACGGATCAGGGTTGTCTTGCCCGCTCCGTTGGGACCGAGCACGCCGTGCACACCGGTGCCCAGGTTCAGGTGGATTCCGTCGACGGCGGTGCGTCGGCCCCGCCGCACGGTCAGTGCCTGAGCCTGGATGTGATGGGCGTAGCGGGTGGGGGCCGTCTCGCTCGGGCTGACGGTTCTGGGCATGGTCGTGCCTCCTGGGATTGCGGGTGAAAGGCTGTGCAGGAAGAAGAGCGCTCCGCTCCTCAGCGGTGCCGGGCGCCGCTCTTTCGAGGGTGCAGATAGGCGTTGCGGCGCAGGACGACAGCGACACCGAGGAACGCGGCCGCGGCAGCCCACCCCGGGGCGGCGGACTCCAGCAGGTAAGGCGGAGCACCGCGCCCCCTGCCGAGGGTGGGGAGCACCACGAACAGTGCCCATCCGGCGCCCAGTGCGGTAGCCGCACGCTGGATGTCCACCACGCTGCCCAGCGCGAGGGCTGCGCACGTCAGGGCCAGGGCAGGCAGCAGGACCAGCGCGGGTGCGGTGCCGGTGATCCAGCCGGCGGCTGCCAGGGCCGGAATCACCAGGGACAGCACGGCCGACGACCGCCGCAGGACCAGCCCGAGACCCGTCCTCGGGGTGGATGCGATCAGCTCATGGGCCGGATCGAAGCGCGGGCCCCAACTCACGGCCACTCCCAGCAGTGGCATCGCCGGGGCCAGCAGCGTGAGAAGGGGCGAGTTGCGTGCCGCGGCGGAAGACAGGAGCAGGGCGCAGAGAACGATGAGCACGACCGCCATGACCCACGGCCCGAACGCAGGAGCTGCCCACCGGCTCAGCACCGTTCGTACCCGGCGCCACCGGCGGCGGCGTACCGGCGGCAAGGCCTCCGACAGGCGCGCGTGCACCCGGTCCATCAGCGCGGCGTCGGCCGGGCAGTGGGTGGCAGACACTTCCCTGACCTCCGCCTGGCAGGCAGCGCACTGTTCGACATGGCCCTCCAGCGCCCACAGCGCACCGGCGCTCGCACCGTCGGACGCGCCGGAGGACCGGACGTAGCTCATCAACAGTTCGCGGGGCACGTGCGCAGTCATGACAGGGCCTTTCGCAGTTCGAGACGAGCGCGGCGGGCACGCGTCTTGACGGTGCCCTCCGGGACCCGTAGCAGCACGGAGGTCTCGCGGACCGTCAGCCCGTCGAGCACCATGGCGGTCAGCACCTGGTGCAGCTCGGGGGCCAGCCGGTCCAGCGCAGCGCCGAGATCGCCTCCTATCGCGGCCTCCAGCACTTCGTGCTCGGCCGAGGGCGCCAGGTCGGGTGCGGCGCACGCCGGCGGGAGGGCGCGGTGGCGACCGCGTGCCCGGAAGGCGTCCACCAGCCGGCGGGCGGCGACCGTCCACAACCAGCTGCCCGCTTCCTCGCCGCGCAGGCTGTCGGCGAACGGCCCGGCCGCCCGCCACACCGCGAGGTAGGTCTCCTGCAGGACTTCGGCGACGATTTCGTCGTCCGCGCAGCGCCGCCGCAAGCGCGCTGTCAGCCAGGGGGCGCTGCGCCGGTACAGCTCGTCGAAGGCGGCAGTGTCTCCGCGGGAGATCCGCCGGACCAACTGCGCCTCGGTCAGGGAAGCCGGTGAACGTTTCACGTCCTAGCCTGACGGCGCACCGCGGCTTCGGGTTTTCCTGAGAGGCGTGTCCTACGTCACAGTTGCTGGGCCGCGCCGGTCGACAGTCTCCTGGCGCGGCGCCGGACAGCAGGACAGGAACGAACGGTCAGAAGTCGTCCCAGTGACCTGAGCCGGGGAATGCGTCGGCAGCAGGTCGAGGTTCCTTCCGCGCACCCAGGAGCGCTCCTCGCACGCTGAGCCGGGGGCTGGGCCGTCGCACGACGACGCACCCGGCCACCCGGCGCGCTCCCGCTGGACATCGGTCACCGTCGGCGGTGGAACCCTCGGACCCGGACGGCTCGTACAAGCGACCAGCGACGGGTCTACGACTCAGGTCGCTGACGCATCTCCCACTCAGGTCACTGGGAACGGAGGCGCATCATCAGCGCCTGGCGGCCGTTGGCGATGAACGACTCGGTCGCCGTGTCGTTGCGTGCGTCCTCCGCGAGGGCGAGACCGGGGAAGCGCTCGAAGAGCGCCGGGAGCGCGATGCGCCCCTCCAGCCGGGCGAGGGGGGCGCCGACACAGAAGTGCACACCGTGGCCGAAGGAGAGATGGTCCGTACGGGTCGGCCGTTCCACATCGAAGACGTCTGCGTCGGACCCGTGGTGCTCCGGATCGCGCCCGGCCCCCGCATAGTTGACGAGAATCGCCTCTCCCGCCCGGATCACGGTGCCGTCGTCGAGCTCGATGTCCTCGACGGCATACCGCAGCGGGAGGTTGGCGATGGGGGGCTGATGGCGCAGGGACTCCTCCACGGCGCTGTCCCAGGAGCACTCCCCGGCGCGTATCCGGGCCAACTGGCCGGGGTTCTCGACGAGGTTACGTACCGCGTGGTGGAGGAGGTTGACGGTGGTCTCGTGGCCGGCGCCGATCATCAGGAAGAGCGTGTCCAGGAGTTCCTGCTCGCTGAGGCGGGAGCCGTCGGCGTCGCGGGCCGCGATGAGCGCGGTCGTGAGGTCCTCACCGGGCTTCTCCCGTTTGCCGGCCACCAGGTCGCACATCACACGCATCAGCGTGGCCATGTGAGCCTCGGCCTCCTCCGGGCCCTTGGAAGTGGAGAAGAGCCCGTCGACGGAGGTGCGGAGGATGTCGCGGTCGCCTTCGGGGACGCCGTACAGCTCGCAGATGACGGCGATCGGCAGGGGATAGGCGAAGCCTTCGCGCAGGTCGACCGGGCCGGGCCGCGCGGCGTGTGCCGCCTCCAGGTCGTCGAGCAGGCCGGCGGTGAGCTCCGCGATCCGCGGACCCAGCCGCTCGGTACGGCGCGGCGTGAACGCCTGGCTGACGAGCGTGCGCAGGCGGCGGTGGTCGGAGCCGTAGGCGGTGAACATGTTCTGCACGCCGACCCAGCTCATCAGCGACCAGTCGGCGGGTATCTCGCCGTTGCGGAACGCCGTCCAATGCTGCCGCGGGTCCTTGGAGACCCGCTTGTCACCGAGCAGGCGCCTGACGACCGCGTGGTGCCCTACTGACCACGCCACCACCCCGCCAGGGAGTTCCACACGCGCAGCAAGCCCCTGGCCCCGGAGGCGTGCGGCCTCGCCGTGGACGTCGCCTCCCCGGGGGTCGAGTCGTACGGGTGCGCCGTCTGCTGCGGCGTGGTGGGGGCACTTCTGGTCGTGGACGGTTGCCATGGGGTGCGTCCTCCTGGACTTCCGTACGAATCTTCGGTCGAATCCTGCAGCCGGACGGGCTGTGGTGGGAAGACCACCGGAAGGGCGGAGAGCCCTCGCTGATACGGGCCGGGGCGCCAGGACAACCGGGGTCGCGGAGTGGCAAGTTCGATGTCGGGGAGCCGGTCGAGCAGGACCTCGATGGCGACGCTCGCCATCATCATCGCCACCGACCAGGCCGGGCACTCGTGCGGGCCCGCGCTCCAGGCGAGGTGCGCGCGGTATCCCGAGCCGCCCGTGCCGCCCGTCGCGGAGTCGCCGCGGAGCGCCTCGTCCTGGTTGCAGGAGCCGAAGGAGATCATCACGGGCTCCCAGGCGGGCAGCAGGATGCCGTCGATCTCCAGGTCGCGCACCGGATAGTGAGTCGCGTAGTTGGCCATCGGGGCGTAGTCGAGGAGCGTCGTCTCCAGGGCCTCGGCGATGCGCTGGCTGCCGGAGCGCAGGCGCCCGTAGGAGCTGTCGTCGCTGAGGAGCTGGAGCAGCGTGGAGGCGATGAGGTTCTGCTCCGGCTCCATGCCGGCGCCCATCACCAGGAGGAGCTGGTTGATGATCTCCGAGTCGTCGTCGTTGCTCGACGGGTGGGCGAGGAGCCAGGAGGCGACGTCCTCGTCCGGCCTGCGCCGCTTCAGGGCAACCAGCTCCTGCCACGTCTCGCTCAGCGCGACGTTGGCCTGAGCGGCCTCGGGGCCGCCGTCGAAGACGGTAGCGGTGAGCTGGTGGATGCGGCGGCCGAGGTCGCCGGGGACGCCGAACATCGCGAAGAGCATCTGCAGCGGCAGCAGCGCGGCGTACTCGCCCATGAGGTCGGCCTCGCCGCGCTCGGCGAAAGCGTCGATCAGGCGGTCGGCCGTCTCCCGGGCCGTGCGGCGGAGCGTGGGTGGGTCGAGGCGGCCGAGGCTGTCGCGGACGGCGGTGCTGAGCCTGCGGTGCTCCTCGCCGTCCTCGTAGAGCGCGTTGGGCCGCACCCGCATCATCTCCAGGACGGGAGGCATGGGCAGGCCCTGCCGCTCCCGCGCCTCGAACCAGGGCCCGGAGTTCTTGCTGAACTCCGGGTGCTGGAGGATCTTCAGTGCGGTGTGGTACCGGACGACGAGGGAGACCTCCACGTCCTCATGGATCCTGGCCCGGACGATCGGTGCCGTCTCCCGTGCACGCGCGTAGAGCGGTGCCGGATCGTGGGTGAACTCCTCGCCGTACAGCAGGAGGGGCGCCTGGCCCTGCGGACCCGGAGTGTCCCCCGGGGCGCGTGTGGAGGTGTCTGGCTGGGTCACACGGTCTCCTGGAGGGCATGCGGACGGCGGTTGCGGTCCTTCAGGTGGAGCACGAGGTTCACCAATGCGTCCCGCGAGGAGGCGCGTTCGCGGGCGTCGCAGGTGAGCAACGGAGTGTCGGGGTCGAGTTGGAACGCCTCCTGGAGCTCCTCGGCGTCGTACGTGTCGTTGCCCTCGAACTCGTTGACGGCCACGACATAGGGGAGGCCGAGCGCCTCCAGGCGGTCCATGGCCTGGAAGGAGTCCTCCAGCCGCTCGGTGTCGGCCAGGACGACGGCGCCGAGCGCGCCGCTCGTCATGTCGTCCCACAGCGGCTGGAAACGCTGCTGGCTGGGGGCGCCGAAGAGGTACACGATCAGGTCGGGCTGGAGGGTGATCCGGCCGAAGTCCATCGCCACCGTGGTCTCCGTCTTGCCCATGCGGCGCAGCCGGTCTATGTGCTCGCCCGCCTGGGTCATCGGCTCGTCGGTGGTGAGGGGTTCGTAGTCGGACAGCGATCTGATCATGGTCGTTTTGCCGACTCCGAGTGGCCCCACCACGACGAACTTCACCAGGGTGATGTCTCCGTCGGGAAGGTGCGGCACCGAGCGGTCGGTGTGGGGGGTGTCAGAGGTTTCGGAGTCCATCCAGCACTCTCTCCAGCAGCGCGTCCGTCTGCTGTGCGTAGGCGGCGGCGAGGTGGGTCGGCGGTGGGGGAGCCTGCGCGGTCACCAGGCCGCCGTCGACGAGGTCGGAGACGACGACCTTGGTGACGCTCACCGGCAGCGAGAGCTGCGCGGCGATCTCGGCGACGGTGAGCCCCCCGTCCCGGCAGATCGCCACCACCCGCTCCTGTTCCGGGCTGAGTTCGGTGGGCGCCAGCGCCACGGGTGGCGGTGGCAGATGCCGCACCCGCACCACGGTGATCAGGTCGAGCGTGTTGCGGGTGGGACGGGAGCGACCACCGGTGACGGCGTAGGGACGGACCAGCCGGGGCGCGCGGTCTTCCCGTGCGCCGGGGTTCACGAGGGTGCGTCCGCGCCGCGCCGGGGTGTCGCCATGTGCTCACCCAGGCGCAGCACGCAGGTGTGGGCGGCCGTCGTGAGCGCCGCCAGGTCGACGTCGCGGTCGGCCCGGACGGCGAGGAAGCTCTGGTCGCCCGCTCCGACGATCATGAGGAACCCGCCCTGGTAGGAGTTGATCGTCTCCTCCCAGGTGCCCTCCTCGCCGCTCATGGCGCGCTGCGCGTAGCTGCGCGCCAGGGCCTGGATGCCGGAGGCGGCGGCAGCCATCGGCTCGGCGTCGGCCGTCTGCAACTCCTTGGAGTGCGCCCGCCTGATGCCGTCGCCGGAGAGGAGCACGGCAGCGCGCGTGCCGGGGACGGCGTCGACGAGCTGCTGGTCGAGAATCCAGCCGAGGTCGTTCTCGACGTCGTATCGAGGGGTCTCACGGAACGTTCGGGAGGTCATGGTCGCTGTGTCCTTCACTCGGCGTGCGGATCGCCGTCCGCAGTGCCGGACTTGGGGCGGGGAGCGTTCTGCCAGGCACCCATGCGGGCGCCTGCCGACGACGGGTCGACTCGGGGAGCCGTCGCCGGTGGGAGCGGCGCGGGCATGGCGCCGGCTGCGGCGCCGCGATTGCGTACAGGCAGGCCGTGACGGGTACGACGCTGGCCGGCTGCGGCGTCCGGCTCCGGCGACGGGTTGTCGGCCGGTGCCGAGGGCTGCTCCTCGCGCCGCGCGGTGGCGGGCGCGTGACTCGCGGGCTCGTGGGGTGCCCGTGCCGCGTCGGACGGTTCCGGGGCCTGCGGCGTCGGATCTGTGGTCGCGGCGTGTTCCGCCGGCTGGCGGGCGCCCGCCCGCTGGTGGACGGCCGATTCCTCGCTGCGGGGCATGGGGATGCCCGGCGGGCGGGTGGGCTCGCCTCCGGCGTCCCCGGAGAGGGGCACCGCTGGGGCGCGGTGCGCGCCGGAGAGGCCCGCGGGCGTCGCGTCCTCGGGGGCGTCGGTGAGGAGCTGGGTGGGGAGCGTCACCGTGACGCGGACGCCGGCGAGACGGGAGCGGCGGTCGATCACGATGCGCAGGCCGTGGCGCTGCGCGATGCGACCGGTGAACGCGTAGCCGATGCGTGGCGGATCGCCGAGATCTCCCACTCCGGCGGTGACGGTGCCCGAGGCGAGCGACTGGATGCGCGCCAACTCGTGGTCGCTCATCCCGCGCCCGCCGTCCTCGACACTGACGGCCACACCGTTGGCCACGCGCATCGTGCTGACCTCGACGACGGAGCTGGAGGGCGAGAGCGTCACAGCGTTCTCCAGCAGGTGCCCGAAGAGCTGGATCAAAGGTTCGACGGCCTGGGTGCGCACGGCGACCCGGGGCCGGTCGAGGATGCGTACACGGTGGTAGTCCGGCGCCGTGGACAAGGCGCCGCGCAGCACGTCGTACAGCGGGGTGGTGGGGCGCTGACGCCCGGGCGCGCTGCCGGCGAGCACTCGGAGCGAGAAGAGCCAGCGGGCGAGGCTCTGCGCCTTGTGGTCGATCGGGAGGAGGCTGCCGAGAACCTCGGGGTCCTCGTGCTCGTGCTCCATGTCCTCGATCAGCTGTTGCAGCTGGTAGACGAGCGTGAGCAGGCGGTCGGCCACGCCGCGCAGCGCGTTCTCGGCGGACTCCTCGGCGCGCTCCCTGGCCTGCACCGAGACCTGGCGGAAGGCGTCCACCACCTCGTCGAGTCGCGCGTCGAACTCGGTGCCGTGGAACCGGGCGGACGCAGGACCCGGGTCCTGCTCCGCGAGGTCGGTGCGCCGGGCGGCGAGTGCGGGCAGCCGCCGGTGCACGAGCTGCGTCAACTCCGAGTGACGCAGCTCCTCCTCCTGTCTGAGCCGCCCGGTGATCTGTGTCTGCCGCACCAGCAGCACCAGCAGCACCAGGGACATCAGCCCCATGGCGATGAGCGACCAGGCCAGTATCTGCGTCATCAGCACCTCGACCGGAAGACGGAGCGGTCACGGGCGGGTGCCGGGCGGTCGCCGAAGTGGTGGGAACCGGCGTGGGCCGGAGCGACGGCGGTGCGGGCGGCGACGGCTTCCGGCCGACGGAACGGCGAGAGAACCGCTGGGACGCCGGTGTGGTCCATGTGGTGCCGTACCTCGATCGCGCGTGCTGCCGAATGACTTCTGCCCGGGCCCCCCGAAATCCCGTGCTGAGCACGGGGTATGACGGCCCGTCGTGACGGACCGGCATCCAGTGATCGTACCGCCATCCCACCCCTGATGGGGAATCTTCCCTCCGCTCCTCCCGCTGGTAAGGGAGCCCTGTGTCCGAACGCGGAAGATCTTGTGAAGTGCATGGAGGAGCACCTCACGACGGGCGCGGTGGGGGCTGCCGGGGGACGTTGGTGGTGGGCTGGTTCGAGCGTTGAAGCCGGGATGATGGGGGCCGGGCATCTGTACCAGGCGGCCTGTCGTGAGTGCGCGTGCGACGGTGACTCGGGCGAGGAGACCGAGGCCGCGCCGGGTGGGGACTCGAAGGGGTTTGCTGTACGGCGTCGTGGTGCAGGGGTGTGGTTGGCTGGCGCTCCGTCAGCTGGCCCGGTCCGTGTGCTCGGCGGCGAGGCCGTCGAGGAGCGGGGTGACTGCGTCGATGGCCGGGTGCTGTTCGCTGCCGCTGCGTACGACCCGCACGAACTGGCGGGTCGGCCTGTTGCTTCCGGCCAGGGGGGTGCGGACCAGCTGGGGTTGGGGTGGCAGGGTCGCGGTGGAGGGGATGAGTGCGATACCGAGACCGTGTGCGACCAGGCTCGCCACGGCGCTCCAGTCGCGGGCCTGGTGGGCGATGGCCGGGCTGAAGCCGGCGCTGTTGCAGGCGGCGAGGATGAGCTGGCGCGCGGAGTCGCCGGGGAATCCCACCACCCA
Organism: Streptomyces sp. CNT360; assembly: GCF_000424785.1. NCBI lineage: Bacteria > Bacillati > Actinomycetota > Actinomycetes > Kitasatosporales > Streptomycetaceae > Streptomyces > Streptomyces sp. CNT360. The sequence continues at coordinate 33,210 of NZ_AUKO01000039.1, forward strand.
CGGTTCCTCCGCGAGGTCGTGGAAGGTGACCGATGGGCGTCCGGCCAGCCGGTGACTGGCGCAGGTGAGGAGTTCGAAGGGGTCGTCGAAGAGCGGACGCTGTGCGAACGCGGCATCGCTCAGCGGCGGGTTGTCGGCGGTGGCCTCCACCACGGCGAGGTCGGTGTCTGCGCAGAAGAGCAGATCGAAACAGTGCGCAGGCTCTGCTTCCCGGACCTCGACGGTCAGAGTCGGCGAGGCGTGCTGCAGCTGGGCGGCTGCCGGGGCGAGCAGGACCGAGACGGCCGTGGGGAAGCCGGCCAGCCGCAGGGTTCCGCTCAGTGCGGCCGGCCGCGTGGCGGCCAGCTCCGCCTCGGCCTGCTGCCAGTAGTCCTCCATCCGGTCCGCGTGTCGTAGCAGCACGCGGGCGGCCGGGGTCAGCCGTACGCGGCGTCCGTGCGGCTCCAGCAGAGGGGTCCCGGTATCGCGGCTGAGCTGGCGCATCTGCTGGGAGACGGCCGAGGGGGTCAGATGCAGTAAGCCGGCTGCTGCAGTGACCGTGCCGTAGCGGGCGATCGCCCGGAGGACCGTCAGGCGCCGCAGATCAATCATGAAGCTTTCCTACACGTTCTTGTGTATGAACCCAACCTGGACCTGCATGCTCGTTCGCCGGGACACTCCCGAGAGATCCCCACACATGCGCGGAGGAGGAACGGCGACGTGTCCACATGCCCGTACTGCGGCTGGCCCGACACCGACGTGGTGGAGACCGTCTCCCGGCACCGGACCGAGGGCGGCCTGACCGTCTGGACCCGCTGTGCCTGCGGCTCACTTCAGGTCAGAGCGGTCACGGCGGGCTCGGTGACCGTCACCGCACGCGGCCGTCCCCGCGCCACCGGCAGCGTCCCGGTGCAGCACAGCCCGACCGCGCCGAAGGCCTGACCATGGTCAGGAGCACGGCCTCCACCCGGCCGGGCCGCCGCCACGGGCTCGGCAATGGTCCTGGTCAGCGTTTTGGCCATGCAGGGCGGCCAGACCGCCGCCACGGCCGCCTCCGCCCTGGCCCGTCCGATCGTGATCACCGCTTTGCGGTTCGGGTTCGGCGCTCCGCTGCTGTGGCTGACCCGGCGGCCCCGCCTCCCCGAAGACCGCGGCTCCCTGCTGCTCGTCGCCGCACTGGGCACGTCGCTGGCCTCAACATCACCATCCACCTGAGCCGGTCAGGATCCCCCTCGGCATTGCCGTCCCTGTGCAGTTCCTCGGTGCCCTGGCCGTCTCCCTGGCCGGTGCGCGCCGCCCGCTCCGCCTGGTGTGGGCGGTACTGGCCGCCAGTGGAGTCTTCTTGATCAACTACCGTTCCGCAGGCTCTCTTTCCGGGGCAGGCATCGTTCTCGCTCCGGCCTCGGCAGCCCCCTGGCCGCCTACATGCTCCTCGGCTCCCACGCCGACCGCCGCTACCGGGGAGAGACCGTCCTCGCACCGGCAACCCTGTGGACTGCGCTGCTGACCGTCCCCCTTTGCTGTGGTGACACAGCCGCAGGCGTTCTAGGACCGCCTCGTGGCACTGTGGCCGTGCGCCTCCTCCTCCATCAGCGACACCGCTCCGTCACGATCGAACCTGACGGTCTCCTGCGTCCGTCACTCCGAAGACACGCTCGGCTGTGCGATGGCTGATGTTGGCACGCTGGCTCTCCGTGACGGGAGCCGCTCTGAGGAATGCAACGGCGGCCGCGGTGTCCTCGTAGGGACTGTCCACGGCGAACATGACGTTGTCGTCCTCGACGGCGCCCATGGCGAATTCGAGGGCTCCGGAGTCACCGATGCCACTGGTGGTGATGAGGAAGTTGCGCCGAAAGTACTCGCTGGGAGTGTGCTCCAGGGTGCGCATCGGAGTGGCGGCCCCTGTGATCCTTGAGGCGTAGGCGTACCGGTTGTCGATGCGCGTGAGGTAATACGGGATGCCTTCGCCGAGGTGGCCCAGGACGAAGGTCAGGCCGGGATAGCGGTCCAGCGTGCCGCTGAGGATGAGGCGCATGGCATGCAGCCCGGCTTCGGCGGCATACCCCCAGACGGCACCGGAGAGGCCGTGGTCGGAGTACTGGTCCAGCATGCTGGGCACGCGGGGGTGGAGGTAGATGGGGGCTCGGTGCGCTTCCGCGGCGGCCAGTAGCGGAGCGAAGCGGTCGTCGTCGAGGTACCGCCCCTCGGTGTGTGAGTTGACCATGATGCCGTTGAGTCCGAGCGGTCCCATGATGCGGGCAACCTCCTCGGCGGCCCGTTCGGGAGCCTGCGTGGGGACGGCACCGAGGCCGGCGAACCGGGTGGGGTGCCGTCGCACTATGCCGGCCAGGGAGTCGTTGAATTGGCAGGCGAGTTGGATCGCGCCAGCCGGCTCATACGGCTGAACGCCGGGCGGGTTCAGACTCAGGATCGCCATGTCCTGTCCGGCCGCATCCATGTCGGCCAGGCGTGCGTCGAGGTCGAGGAGCTGGGAGCGCGTTGGTTCACTGCGTTCGACCGCACGTGTGAGCTCCACCTCGGTCCGGTCACTGGGAAAGAAGTCGAGGCTGTGAGCCGTCTGCACGTATGCGTCCGTGATGAAGTGCTCTTCGACTGCGATGATGCGGTTCTCGGTGGCCATGCGTGGCTCCTCAAACGATGCTGGTCCGCCTGCAGACGGGAAAGTGGTCGGGGAGGGCTTGCTGGCCGGCGGCTCTCGAACCCTCCCTGTACGACGAGCGTCAGGCGCGGCGGCCGCCGTCGACGGACAGGGCGATGCCAGTGCTGTAGGACGCTTCGGGGGAACACAGCCACACTGCTGCTGCTATCACTTCCTCCGGGGTGCCCAGCCGCTCCAGCGGCGTGGCGGCCGCCTGCTCCCCGGCCATGCCGTCACCGGCCATGGAGGCGACGGCGTCGAACGACGCGGTCCGGGCCAGTTCCGGGCACAGGGCGTTGACGCGGATGTTGTGCGGCGCATAGTTGACTGCGGCGGTCTTGGACGGACGACGCCGTGCTTACTCGCGACGTACGCCGGAGACTGCGGGCTCGCATACAAGCCGCCGTTGGAGGCGGTGTCGACGAGCGCTCCGCCGCCACGTCGCATGAGCGCGGGCAGTTCGTACTTCATGCACAGGCACGCGCGGGTCAGGTCGACTCGCAGGACGCGGTCCCAGTCCTCGGCCGGCATCTCGGTGCGTTCTCAGGTCGTGGAGGGGACGCCCGCGTTGTTGAGCGCGAAGTCGAGTCCGCCGAACGTCTCCTCAAGGCGCGCGACTGCCCGCCGCACGGACCGCTCGTCGCTGATGTCGAGATCGATCTGCTCAGCGGTGCCGCCTTCCTCGGCGATCGCCGCCGCGGTCTCCTGGGCGCTCCGCGTGTCCAGGTCGAGGACGCCAACCGCGGCTCCGCCCCGGGCGAACTCGAGAGCGGTGGCGCGACCGCTCTCGCTGTCGGCGCCGGTGACCAGGCCCGTCGTCCGGTCAGGCTGTTCATGTCAGCTGCTCGTGGTTTGCCCATACGGCTTTGTACGGGTAGCGGGACTGCAAGCGGCGGATGAGCTCGGCCGCTTCGGGCATGGCGAAGGTCGCGTTGAGGGCGTCGATGTCGGCGAGACCGAGCTGCACGATCGCGGTGGAGATGAACACCGGGGCATGGTCGTCGCCGGGTACACGGATGTGGCGGGCGGACACGCGGGTCTGGCCATGCCCGGAGCCCATCATGAGGATCTTGACGTCCTCCAGGTAGGCGTCAAGGCCGCCTTCAGGAATCGGCTGGTCGAATAAATGAGCATCGCAGGGTGGATCATTACTTCATTGAACAGAGCATTCTCTGATTCGTCTAAGGCCCTTTGGTTCTTATCTGATTCCTGGAGGGAATGGATCAGATGGTGCCGAGCGGGCCTGGTGGATCTGCAAACGCCAGAGCTGGAGCGCGTCCTGGACAGGGTGAAGAACCGGACCGGTACGCCGCGAACGCGGTCGGTGCCGCAACGAAGGCCCGCCACCCGCGAAAGTGGCCGAGCGGAAGGGGACAGCCGACTTCCTGGCGAGGATTTCGGCCACCTGATCCCGGCGACGATACCGGAGGGTGCCACCGGGTCTCGCCGACCACGTACGCGACGGACTGGCCCGACCCGAGCTCCCCTGCAGGGGCGTGGTGGCGAGTCGATTGCTCCGTGCGCCAACTGGCGGTGTGGATACCGCTGTGCCAGCGCCCCGGGCTGGGCACGGCCGCGAACGCACTGATGGTCGGCCCGTTCGTAGACTTGGGAATCACCTGGATCCCCGAACCGGCCCACTGGGGCGTGCGCGTCGCGTTCGTGGCTGTGTCCGTGCTCGGCGTCGCCGTCGCCACGGGACTGTACGTCGGAGCCGGATGGGGGCCCGGCCCTCGCGACGGGCTGATGACCGGCCTCGCGCGCCGCGGCATCCCGCTGATCGCGGCCCGCACCGGGATCGGAGTGAGCGTGCCGGCCATCGGCTGGCTGATGGGCGGCAGCGTGGGCGTGGCCACCGTCGTCTTTGCCGTCTGCATCGGGCCGCTGGTCGGCTGCACGCTGCCCAGACTGACACTTCCCTCCGGGCGGTGAGGTGACGGTGGCCTCAATGGCGCGTAATCCACCGCCGGCGCTCCGGGGCGACACCGGCGAGCACAAGGCTGCGTCCGGGACCCGGTACGCGCGCCCGTCGCCACTGTGCCGGGTCTTCATAACGGCCGGGCAGTGCCGCTCCACGTGGCCCGGAGCGCAAGTCGCCTTGCGCGCCCTTCCGGCAAGGGGGGTGGCCCCTACGTGCACCATCGTCCGGGTCCGGGGCTCGCTGTGCGCGCACGTCGCCGGTGAGGATTGCGGGTGTCGGCAGGCGGGCCACCGCGACGATGCGCCGGGCCCGACAGGGGCGACAGCGGAGCTTGGCAGCCTGCCGGGGGCCGCGGCAGCCGAGGCTGGATGAGTATGCCCCCATTCGCCTGACAGCAGACCACCAGCCCGCCTTGGTGTACAGCTGGCCTCGGACGAACGAGCGAGCGTTCTCTCGTGCCGAGTTGGGCAGCCACTACAGGCGCGCACGACGCACGGGGAGGCCAGAATCAGTGTGGGTGCTAAACGCACCATGGCCTGGCTCGCCGGCTGCCGCCGCCTTTACCGATGCTACGAGCGCGAGGCCGACCACTTCCCAGCCTTCACCCGCATCGCCCCCATCTGCTACCGGAGGCTCGTCCAATGAGATGACTTCTCAGCCGGCCAGCTCGCCCGCAGGGCGGCCTTGTCGAGATCGAGCAGATTCCAGGTCGTCATCCCGGCAGTACCGTAGCCGCCACCGACACCGCAGGCAGCAAGCACCACAGGAACCCTCTCCAACGCTCGCACGAGCCCCTGGACAGGGGAGGAGCGGTCACCCCGAGAAAGAGATCAGTACCTCCCTCGGCAAGGAGATCTGCTGTCCGCTCACAGACATCGTTCGTGCCTTGCCGTTGCCCCGCCTGGTGGTGCCCTTCGTGGTGCTTGTTGCGCCTCGGACTGCAGAAACCCCGTCCCCGTCCCGG
>NZ_AUKO01000040.1:0-38334 GCF_000424785.1 Streptomyces sp. CNT360
CCCCGGGGCCCTTCCCGCCTGTGCGGTGGCCTCTCAGGCGGGGGCGGCCATGCCGTCCTTGGTCACCCGCCGGGTGCGTACCCTCAGCTCGCCGGCCTCCCGCACCAGGACGTCCTCGCAGACGCAGCTCATCTTCAGCTCGGCCGTGCCGCCGAGGACCGTGCCGAAGATGAGCGCGTAGCAGCGCACGTGCACCGAACCGTCGCCGGCCGCCTGCACCGCGACCATGCCGTGCCAGTGCCGGCGCACCTCGCCCGCCTCGACCAGCGCCTTGTGGGCGGTGCGCACCGCTTCGGCCAGCGCACGGCGTCCCACCACGGGCTCGGGTCTGTGCTCGGGTGCGAACTTGCCGTCCTCGGTGAAGGTGTCGGCCCACTCCTGGGCCCGGCCGCTGTCGAGGAGCTGCATGTGGCGTGCGTAGAACTGCTGCACCTCGGCGTACAGTGCGGCCTGCGTCTGTCCCGCCCCGGTGGTGTTGCCGCTCATCGATTCTCCTTTTGCTACGGTCTCCGCCGCCGGCCGCGTGCCGGCCGCGCCGGCCGGGCCGTTCAGCACGGGAGACATTCCAGTACGGCCCAGTCGCCCACGGCCGGATCGCCGTCCAGGGCGAAGCCGGCCGCCGAGAGCAGCTCACGCCATTCGTCGAGATTGCGCTCCCGGCCGCCCATCACCACGAGCATGTCCACGTCCAGGAACTTGGCGGTGTCCCAGGTGTTGCCGGGCGCCACCACCTGTTCCAGGACCAGCAGCCGCCCCTGCGAGTCGCCGATGGCCTCCCGTACGCGGCGCAGGATCTGCACGGCTTTCTCGTCCGGCCAGTCGTGCAGCACCGTCTTGAGTACGTACGCGTCGCAGCCGCGCGGCAGCGGGTCGGTGAAGAAGTCGCCGCCGACCACCTCGATCCGGTCGCCCACCCCGCGTTCGGTGAGCAGTTCTGCCGCCGCACGTGTCACCTGGGGGCGGTCGAAGAGCACTCCGCGCACGTCGGGGGTGCGGCGCACGAGTTCGGCGAGGAAGTAGCCGCGGCCGCCTCCCACGTCGGCGACGAGCGGGAAGCGGGAGAAGTCGACACGGTCCAGGTAGAGCCCGCCCAGGCGCCGGCTGATCGTGGTCATGGCGTCGTCGAAGACCCGGCCGGCCGTGTCGTCGCCTTCCAAAAACTCCCAGAACGGCATGCCCCGCGCCGCCTCGAACCCGGGACGGCCGGTACGCGCCGAGTGCAGGATGCGGCCGAAGGACTGCCAGAAGAAGTCCGAGCCGTCGAGCAGCACGGCGTCGCGCACCCCGTCGGGCAGGTCGGTGCGCAGGCCCTCGGCGAGGGGTGTCAGCGCGAAACTGCGCGGGGTGCGCTCCTCGAAGACGCCCACGAGGGCGGCGCAGCGCAGCAGGCGGTAGAGCGCGGCCTCCTCGGCGCCCACGGCGGCGGCCAGTTCGCGGACCGGCCGCGGTCCCTTGGCGAGTTCGTCGGCGATGTTGAGCTCGGCGAGCGCGTACACGACGGCGGAGAAGCGCTGTCCGTTGGCCAGCAGCATCAGGCGCTGACGGGTGTCGATCTCGGGCAGGTCGACCGGCGAGTAGGCGGTGGTCTGGTGGCTGCGGGTCGGGGAATGGGTCATGTCACTCAGCCTTCGTTGTCATCGACGAACGCGACCGCCCGGGCCCAGCCGGCCCCCGCTTTGGCGATCTTCACCGGGAAGCAGGAGAGGGTGAAGCCGTGCGGGGGCAGCCGGTCGAGGTTGGCGAGGCGTTCGATCTGGCAGAACTCGCGGTCACGGCCGGCGAAGTGGGCGGGCCACAGCACGGAGCGGTCCCGGGTCTCGTGGTAGCGGCGCAGGATGTTCCCGAAGGGGGCGTCGAGGCTGAAGGCGTCGGTGCCGATGACCTTCACGCCGAGGTCCAGGAGCAGGTGTACGGCGTCCCCGTCGAGGCCGGCGAAGTGGGTGAAGTACTTCTCGGTGCCGGCCCAGCGGTCGGCCCCGGTGTTCAGCAGCACGATGTCCAGGGGGGCCACCTGGGCGCCGGTGTGGTCCAGTGCGGCCTGGATCCGGTCTGCGCCGACGGCCCCGGGGCGGGCAGCGGTGAGGTCGAGTACGACGCCGGGGCGGTGGAACCAGTCGAGCGGCAGTTCGTCGACCGTTCGCGGGGGGCCTTTCCGGTAGGAGGCGCGGGTGCCGTAGTGGGCGGGCGCATCGACGTGGGTGCCGGTGTGCGAGGTGAGCCGCAGCGTGTCGATGGACAGCAGTTCACCGTCGTCGAGCACGGTCGGGTCGAAGTCGAGGCCGAAGTGCTCGCGCATCTCGGTGGCCATGTGCACGGCGCCCTCGGCCGGCGTGGTGATCTCGTGTGTGACGCTTTCCGGCTCCCAGCCTTCGGCGTCCACGGGCGATGAGAGGTCGACCAGTCTCATCCGCGCTCATTTCCTTCCGGTCGGGGTGAAGAGGTTGTCGGCGACGCGGATGCCGGGCGCGCCGAAGGCGATGCGGTGGGTGATGCGGGCTCCGAGGGGGGTCCGCATGACGAGGCGGGCGAGCTGTGGCCGCAGGAACGAGGCCACGCTGTCGGCGGAGAGCATCATCCGGCTCTGCACGGCCTGGAACTTCACGACCGCGTCGATGTGGGGGCGGCGCAGCCTCTCGAACTGCGCGAGCCGCGCGGCGCTCACGTCCTGCTCGCTCAGCGCGGCCGTGAGGATCGGGTGCAGGATCGCCGCGTCCTGGACGGCGAGGTTGATGCCCTGTGCCCCGAGCGGGCCGTGCGTGTGTGCGGCGTCTCCGAGGAGTACCAGGCCGTTTGTGGCCCACCGGTCGGCGGTGGCGGCGAAGACGTCCAGCAGGGAGATGTCCGCGAAGCTGCGCAGGTTCGCTTCCACCGTCTCGGCGAAGTCGGGGGCGGCGCCGGCGATACGGCGGCGCACCTCGCCGATGCCGAGCGGGGAGAGCTGTTTCCACTGGCCCTTGGGCAGCAGCCAGCCGACCTGCAGCGTGTCGGGGTAGGAGTCGTAGGCGAGTACGGGGCTGCCGCCGGCGCGGTTGACCCGTACCTCGGACAGCCGCTCGGCCGCCGGCAGCCGGAACCAGACCACGTCCTGGTCGAAGACGTCGTGGCGGACGTGCCCGATGCCCGCGAGCCGGCGTACCCGGGAGGTCCTGCCGTCGGCCACGGCCACGCACCGGGCCGGCACCGTGTACTTTCGGCTTCCGGCGCTCGCCCGGACGCCGCGCACGGCGTCGCCCTGGTGCAGCAGGCCGTTGACGCGGGCGGTGAGGTGGACGAAGCCCGGGTACTGTCCGCACAGCTTGAGCAGTTCGGCGAGCAGGTGCGCCTGGGGGAGGCTGAGCAGGTAGTCGTACCGGGAGCGCAGCCGGCGGTAGTCGAAGCACATCAGTTCCCGGCCGCGCTCGACGAGCCGGAAGCGCTCCAGCACGTAGGCGCCGCGCCGGGCGGCGCCCTCCAGAGCCCCGGCCTGGTCCAGTACGGCGAGGCCGCCGGGCTGCAGGATCTCGCCGCGGTAGTCGCGTTGGAGCGAGGCGCTGCGCTCGACCACCGTCACGCGCAGTCCGGACCTGAGCAGCAGCAGGGCGAGCGTCATGCCCGCCGGGCCGCCTCCGACCACGCAGATGTCTGTTTCGTCCTCCACGACGGTCCCCTTGGGCTGATGACAGGCCGGGCAGAGCGCCCACGATGTCCCGGCCTGCTCGACCGCCGCTGGAGCCGGTACGGAGCGGCCCGGCCGGGCGGCTTCGAGTACCGTTCCAGCCGGCTTCCAGGCCCGTTGGTGATGCTGCGGCCATGACAGATCCCGCGCTCGAAGCCGTGACGACCGTCCGAAGACTCGCCCTCGCCGCGGGGGGTGCCGCCGCCCTGCGTGCCGCCGCCGAACTGCGTGTGGCCGACGCGCTGGGCGAGGAGCCCGCCACCGTGCCGGAGTTCGCGCGGGCGGCCAACGTCGAGCCCGGCACGCTGGAGAGACTGCTGCGCGCCCTGACCTCGCAGGGCGTCTTCGCTACCCGCGGTGACCGCTACGTGCACAACCCGGTCTCCCGCCTGCTGCGCTCCGACAGCCCGCGCAGCCTGCGCGACATGGTGCTGTGGGCCACCGAGCCGTGGACCTGGCAGGTGTGGCCCCGGCTCGCCGAGGCCGTACGTACCGGCAAGGGCGGCTTCGCCGAGGCGCACGGCAAGGACTTCTTCACCTACCTCTACGAGGACGCGCCCGAGTCGGCCGAGGTGTTCAACCGGGCCATGACGCAGGCCAGCCGGCTCTCCTCGGCGGCGCTCGCGAAGGTGCTGGACCTGCGGGGCCCGCAGAAGGTGGTCGACATCGCAGGCGGTCACGGCGACCTGATCGCCACCGTCCTGGAACACGATGCGCAGTTGCAGGGCGCCCTGTTCGACCTGCCCGGCGCCCTTGAGGACGTCGATGCGCGTCTGCGCGAGGGCGGGCCGCTGGCCGGGCGGTGCGAGCTGGTGGCCGGCGACTGCCGTGTGTCGGTGCCCGTGGAGGGCGACGTCTACCTGCTGAAGAACGTACTGGAGTGGGACGACGCCGCGACGGTGGACACCCTGCGCAACGTGGCCGCCTCGGCGCGTCCGGGCGGCCGGGTGGTGGTCGTGGAGAACCTGGTGGACGGCAGCCCGGAGACGGGCTTCACCACCGCCATGGACCTGCTGTTGCTGCTCAACGTCGACGGCCGCAAGCACCTGCGGCAGGGGCTGCTGGACTTGATGGCCCAGGCCGGCCTGGAGGTCACCGGCGTACGGCAGGCCGGGCCGTACTTGCACGTGATGGACAGCCGCATCGCCGCGCACGCGCCCGGAAGCTGAGGCCCTGCCGTATACGGGACCACCGGGTCCGGGCGGAGGGCGGTATTCCGCGGCCCGTTCGGGACGAGTTCCCGAACGGGCCGCGGAATACCGGGTGCCCGATTTTCGGAACAGTGACGCCGCCACCGCGTGACGACAATTCCGATGGCCGGCGCACCTAATTCTCGGAAATCAGTAGGAAGCCCCCTCGGCGACCCGGTGGAGAATGGCCAGTGAATCGGCCATGGGGTCGAAACACAGCATCGACTGCTGCACGCCGCATATCCGAGGCGACGGCTCCAGGCCGAGCTCGGAAACCAGCATGTTGCGGTACTCGTGAAACGAGTCGAGCGCGGCCGACAGTCGGCCCGCCCAGAACAGCGCCAGCATGTGCTTGATGCGCATTCCCTCGTGCAACGGGTGGCTGGCCACCAAAACCGTCAGCTCGCTTTGCACCTCACGGTGCCGGCCGAGCCGCAGCTTCGCCTCGATGAGCATCTCGGTGGCCTCGAGTCGGCTCTCCTCCAGGCCGCAGATCTGCGGATACAGCAGCGGGCCCGGTCTGACGTCGCTGAGCGGGGCACCGCGCCACATCGCCAGTGCCCGGGTGATCAACCCCGCGGCCCGCTCGTTGTCGCCCTGACCGAGCGACTTGCGGCCCTGTTCGATGAGTTGTCCGTAGCCGCTGAGGTCGTGCTCCGCCTGGTCGGCCTGAAGCTGGTAACCGGGCACCTTGGTCACCAGGGTCTCGCCGCGCCGTTCCGCGTGCGGCGAGGGCAGATTACGGAACATGCGCCGCAGTTGGAGCACATAGGTCTGCAGCGTCGTCGAGGCGCTGCGTGGAGGACGTTCGTCCCAGAGTTCCTGAATGAGTGAGGCCGTGGAAACCGCACGGCCGGGCTCCAGCATCAGCATCGCGAGGACGCTTCGAGGCTTGGGAGCCGTAAGAACCTCTGCGACTTCGATGTCATTGATCGTTAACGTGCCAAGCACCCCGTACTTCACGCTGTTACCCCCAGAAGCCAAAGACAACTACCCCCGCAGACAACGCTGCTAAGGCAATCCGAGACGATCGCGAGATAGGCGAGATTAGCATGCGGTGCCAATTACATCTACCTCTGGTGTCACAGGTTTTTCAGATCTCCCACACATCTCTCAGGAGCGTCCGTTTTCCTCCGGTACCACGTGCTCGGCATACCAGCGGACGGTCTGCGCCAGTCCCTCGTCGAAACCGATGCGGGGCGCGAAGCCCAGCGCCTGCAGCTTGCCGTCGTCCAGGCTGTAGCGGCGGTCGTGCCCCTTGCGGTCCGCCACGTGCTCGACCAGGTCCCAGTCGCGCCCGCAGGCGGCGAGCAGACGCGCGGTCAGCTCGCGGTTGGACAGCTCGGCCGTACCCGCGATGTGGTAGACCTCGCCGGGCTCGCCCCGCTCGGCGACGAGCTGGACGCCCCGGCAGTGGTCGCGCACGTGGATCCAGTCGCGCACGTGGGACCCGTCGCCGTAAAGCGGCACCTTGCTGCCCTGGAGCAGCCGCGTGACGAACAGCGGAATGATCTTTTCGGGGAATTGCCTCGGCCCGTAGTTGTTGCCGCAGCGGGTGATCGAGACGGGAAGGCCGTGGGTGACCGCGTAGGCCAGTGCCACCATGTCGCCGCCGGCCTTGGAGGCCGCGTACGGCGAGCGGGGCCGCAGCGGAGCGTCTTCGCTCCAGGAGCCGGCGTCGATGGTGCCGTACACCTCGTCCGTGGAGACCTGCACGATACGCGGAGTGCCGGCCGCGAGGCAGGCGTCCAGGAGCGCCTGCACGCCGAGCACGTTGGTGCGTACGAACTCCTCCGGGCCGGTGATCGAGCGGTCGACGTGCGACTCGGCGGCGAAGTTGACCACCAGGTCGTGTCCCGGCACCACGCTCGCCAGCAGCTTCGGGTCGCACAGGTCGCCCCACACGAACTCGCATGCCAGGCCGTGGAGGTTGTCCGGGTCGCCGGCGTAGGTGAGCTTGTCGAGCACCGTCACCTCGGCGCCCCGGTAGGCCGGATACTCGCCGGCCAGTGTCGCCCTCACGAAGTGGGAGCCGATGAAACCGGCCCCTCCGGTGACCAGGATCCGCTGTGCGCTCATGACGCGATCTCCACTCTGCTGCGGCCCCCGAGCACCAGGCGGTGCGCGCCCGGACGCCGTGGAGCGTGCGCGATCTCCGCGTCCTGGCCGATGAGCGAGGACTCCACGGAATGCACCCCGGTGATCGAGGCGCGGGGCATGATGATCGAGTCGCGGACCCAGCTGTCGGTGATCCGGCAGCCCTCCGCGACGGAGGTGTAGGGGCCGATCCGGCAGTTGGTCACGGTGGCGCCGGCGCCGATGACCGCGGGTCCGACGACCGTGGAGCCCACGATCCGTGCCCCGGGCTCGACACGTACGTGGCCGCACAAGGTGCTGTCGACCGCCTCTTGGGCGCCCCGCGCTTCCCGCGCTTGGAGCGTGCGCAGCATGCGGCGGTTGGCCTCCAGGATGTCGGGCACGTTGCCCGCGTCCTTCCAGTAGGAGGTGAGGATGTCGCCCTCGGTGCGCTGGCCGTGGTCGATGAGCCACTGGAGGGCGTCGGTGATCTCCAGCTCGCCGCGGGCGGAGGGCTCCAGTTCCGCGATCGCCTTGTGGACGAGGGGGCTGAAGGCGTAGACACCCACGACGGCCAGATCGCTGCGCGGCCGTTGGGGCTTTTCCTGCAGCCCGGTCAGCCGGCCGTCGGGGGCGATTTCGGCCACCCCGAACGCCTGGGGGTGCTCGACCCGGGCCAGCAGCACCCGGGCGGCCGGGCGCCGGGCGCGGAAGCGCTCGACGAACTCGCCGATCCCGCCGAAGACGATGTTGTCGCCGAGGTACATCACGAAATCGTCGTCGCCGAGGAAGTCCTGGGCGACGCGCACCGCGTCCGCCAGCCCGCGCGGCTCGCGCTGCCACAGGTAGCCGACCTCCAGCCCGAAGCGGGAGCCGTCGCCGACGGCCTCCTGGATCTGCGCGCGGGTGTCGCCGACGACGATGCCCGTCTGGGTGATGCCGGCCGCGGCGACGGCGTCGAGGACGTGGAAGAGCACCGGCCGGTTGCCCACCGGGACCAGCTGCTTGGCGACCGTGTGGGTGATGGGACGCAGGCGGGTGCCCGCACCGCCGGAGAGCACGAGCGCTTTCATGCGGTCCTCCCCTGTGACGTGGCGGCCCGGGCCGGCCCGTTCGAGAGCCGGGCCACCAGGCCCGTGTCGTGTTCCGCGGCGCGGAACTCGTGGCTGGCGACGATCTCCCGCAGGAATCCGGTCGTGGTCCGTACGCCGCCGCCCTCCACCCGCACCTCCTGCAGGGCCCGGTCCATCCGGGAGACGGCGCGCTGCCTGTCCGGCGCCCACACGCTGACCTTCGCCAGCAGGGGGTCGTAGAAGACCGAGATCCGCGATCCGGCGCGTACGTGCGTGTCGACGCGCACGAACGGGCCCGAGGGCAAGGCGAGCTCGTCGATGGTGCCGGCGGTGGGCACGAAGTCGCGTGCGGTGTCCTCGGCGTTGACCCGGCACTCCACCGCGGCGCCCCGCACCTCCACGTCCTGCTGGGACAGCCGCAGCGGATGCCCCGCCGCGACCCAGAGCTGCTCTTGCACGAGGTCGATGCCGGTGATCATCTCGGTGACCGGGTGCTCCACCTGGATACGGCAGTTGACCTCCATGAAGTAGAAGCGCCCGCTGCCGTCGTAGAGGAACTCGAAGGTGCCGGCACCGACGTAGCCGGCGGCCTTGGCGCCCTGCACCGCCTGGTCCGCCATGGCCGCGACGACCTCCGCCTCGATGCCGGGAGCGGGCGCCTCCTCGAGGAGTTTCTGGTGGCGGCGCTGGACCGAGCAGTCGCGGTCGCCCAGGTGGATCACGTTGCCGTACCGGTCGGCGAGGACCTGGACCTCGACGTGCCGGGCGGAGGGCAGGTAGCGCTCCAGGTACACCCGGCTGTCGCCGAAGACGGCCCGGGCGTGGCGCCGGGTGTCCCGGAAGACGGCCGGGAACTCCTGGGCGGTGTGGGCCACCCCGATCCCGCGGCCGCCGCCGCCGGCCACCGCCTTGACCACGACGGGGTAGCCGATCTCGGCGGCGAGGCGTTCGGCCTCGCGGGGTGAGGCGACCGGCTCCAGGGTGCTGGGCAGCAGCGGCAGTCCGGTGTCGGCCATCAGTACGCGGCAGGTCGCCTTGTCGCCGAGTGCGGCGATGACGTCCGCCGGCGGGCCGATGAAGGTGATGCCCTCGGCTTCGCACACCTCGGCGAAGTCGGCGTTCTCGGACAGGAACCCGTAGCCGGGGTGGATGGCGTCGGCGCCGGTGCGCTTGGCGGCCTCCACGATGGCCGGGACACTGAGGTAGCTCAGCTGGGCGGATCCGGGGCCGATACGGACCGACTCGTCGGCGTAGCGTACGACCTCGCTCTCCTCGTCCTCCGTGGAGTGCACGGCCACGACCCGTATTCCCATCTCGCGGCAGGCGCGGGCCACACGGAGCGCTATCTCACCGCGGTTGGCGATCAGAACCGTATCGAACACGGCCCGTCACCGCCCGTCCGGGGGGATGAGCGAGCACAGCGGGTCGCCGTACTCGACCAGGGCCCCGTTGGGCTGCAGGAACTCCCCGATCGTCGCGTGCCGGTCCGCCTCGACGGGAATCATGAGCTTCATCGCCTCGATGATCCCGATCTGCTGGCCGGGCACGACGGTCGCGCCCTCGCTGACGAAGGGCTTGGAACCCGGCTCGGGCGCCCGGTAGAAGACACCCACCATGGTGGCGTGCACGTGGTCGAGCTGTGCGTCTGCGGGGGCGGTGCGGGCGGGGGGTGCGAGGGCCGGCTGCGCGGGCTCGGTCTGCCCTGCGGCCACGGGGGCGGCGGGCGCGAAGTCCATCTCGACCGTGACCGGCCCGATGCTGAGGCGGACCGCGCTGGGCGGCGAGGGGGCCTGGGCCAGGAGTTCGGCCATGCCGTTCTTGGCGGACTCCAGGACGGCCGGAAGGGCCGCGAGGGTCTCGTCACGGCCGTCGCCCAGCAGGCCGTCCAGGCCGGTGTTGCTGTCGTGGACAGTGTGCATCTCAGTACCTCTCCGCCGGCCGGCCACCGGCGTCCCGCCGGCCCCCGAACCCGCGGAAGCGGGCTCTTCGGCCGGCGAGCAGCTCGTCGGTGGACAACCGGCTCAGCTCTTCGAACAGCGGCCGCACGGCCCCGGCCAGCCGCAGGGCGGTGGCCCGGCTGTCGCGGTGCGCTCCCCCGTCGGGCTCGGGCACCACACCGTCGACGATGTTGCGGGCGAGCAGTTCGCGTGCGTGCAGGCCGAGTTCACGGGCGGCGAGCGGCGCGGCGGCCGCGTCCCGCCAGAGGATGGCCGCGCAGCCCTCCGGGCTGATGACCGAGTAGACGGCGTTGCTGAGGGCCAGCACCCGGTCGGCCACGGCGATGCCCAGCGCGCCGCCGCTGCCCCCCTCGGAGACGACGACCGCGACGATCGGCACGGGCAGCCCCGCCATCAGGCGCAGGTTCTCGGCGATGGCCGCCGCCTGCCCGTTCTTCTCGGCCTCCACTCCCGGGTAGGCGCCGCTGGTGTCGACCAGCGTCAGCACCGCAAGGCCCGTCTTGGCGGCCAGCCGCATCAGCCGCGCCGCCTTGCGGTAGCCGGCCGGCACCGGCATGCCGAAGTTGCGCTCGTGCAGCTCCCGGGCCGTGTGCCCCTTCTGCTGCGCCACCACCATCACGGGCCGTGTGCCGAAGAAGCCGACTCCGCCCACCATGGCCGGGCAGTCGCCGCCGAGGCGGTCGCCGTGCAACTCCTGGAAGTCCTCCACGAGCAGGTCGACGTAGTCCAGGGCGGTCGGGCGCTGAAGGTTGCGGGCCCCGAGGACGGCCTGCCAGGGGTCGCTGTCCGGGAGCTCGGCCGGGTCGGTGACCAGGACGTCCGCCGGCGGATCGTCCTCCTCCTCGGCTGTCGCCGGTGTGCCGCCGCTCAGCGCCCGCAGCACCCGGCCGAGGGTCTCGCGCAGTTCTGCGCGCGGGGCCACCACGTCGACCTGGCCGTGGTCGAGCAGGAACTCCGCGCGCTGGAAGTTGTCCGGCAGCCTCTGCCCGATGGTCCGCTCGATGACGCGCGGCCCGGCGAAGCCCATCCGGGCACCGGGCTCCGCGACGATCACGTCGCACAGGGTGGCGAACGACGCCGCCACGCCCCCGTAGACCGGGTCGGTGATCACCGAGACCGTCGGCACGCCCGCCTCGTCGAGGCCGAGCAGGGCCTGGCTCGTCCTGGCCATCTGCATCAGGGAGACGGGCCCCTCCTGCATCCGTGCCCCGCCGGAGGCGCACACCAGCACCAGCGGGCGGCGCTGCGCGAGCGCCTCCTGGGCCGCGACCGTGATCAGTTCGCCCACGCCCGCGCTGAGGCTGCCGCCCATGAAGGCGAAGTCCATGGCGACCACGACGGCGGGGGCCCCGCCGATACTGCCGCGTGCGGCGACGGCCGCCTCGCGCAGGCCCGTACGCGCCCTGGCCTCGGTGAGCCGGTCGCCGTAGGGGCGCGTGTCGACGAAGCCGAGCACGTCGCCCCCGGCCTCGGGGACGTCCAGGGGTGTGCCCGTCCCTCCGTCCAACAGCTGCTCGAGGCGTTTCTGCGCGCCCAGCCGCCGGTGGTACCCGCAGTCGGGGCACACGCCCAGGGTGCGGGCGAGCCGTTTGCGGTAGACCGGATGCCGGCAGTGGTCGCACAGCCACCAGCTGTCCGCCTGCGGCCCGGTCGTCACGGCGACGGTCATGAGGCCGCGGCCAGCCGGCGCCGCGCGAGCTCCAGGAGTCTGCCGGGGGTCTCGGCCTCGCTGACCTCCTCGTCCGAGAGATCCACGCCGTACTCCCGCTTCAGCTGTGCCGCGGTCTCCAGGACGGCGAGCGAGTCGTATCCGAGGTCGGCCAGCGGCGTCTGGGCGAACTGCACGTCCACCACCGGACGTTCGCTCTCTCCTGCGCACACCCGCAGAATCCGGGCGAGCTCCTCCAACGTCAGTTCGGACATCGCGAAACCTCCAGTGTTCGCAAGCGGACGGGCGTGCCCTCAGCGGGCGGCGCCCACGACCATCGCGGAGTTGAAGCCGCCCAGCCCCCTGGCGATGACCAGGGCCGCGTCCATGCGCAGCTCACGGGGGCGGTCGGCGACGACGTCCAGTTCGTAGCGGGGGGACGGTCGGGTGTGCACCGAGGGGGGAAGGACTCCGTCGCCCAGCGCCAGCAGCGCGGTGGCGACGTCCAAAGGACCGGCTCCGGCGCACAGGCGGCCGGTCATCGTCTTGGGCAGGGCCACCGGCACGCCCCAGGGGCCGAAGATTTCGGTGAGGGCGGCGGCCTCGGCCTCGTCCAGTTCGGCGACGCCCGCGGCGTCGGCGAAGACGGCGCCGATGTCGCCGGGCTCGGCCTGCGCGTCGGCGAGGGCGAGTTCGACGGCCCTGCGCAGGCAGGAGGGGGCACCGGCCGGGCGGGTTCCCGGCCGGGGGTCGAAGGTGGAGGCGTGGCCCAGCACCGTGCCGTAGGTGCGTACGCCGCGTTTGCGTGCGGCCGCCTCGTCCTCCAGGACGAGCAGGGCTCCGCCCTCCCCGGGCACGAACCCGCTCGCCTCCTCGTCGAACGGGCGGTAGCCGTGCGCGGGGTCCTGGGCCGGGCTCAGCCGGCCGGTGGCCGTCTGCGCGATCCAGCCCCAGGGGCACAGCGAGCCGTCGACGGCGCCGGTGACCACGGCCGAGGAGCCGCGGCGCAGCAGCCGGCGCGCCTGGGCGATCGCGTCGAGTCCGCCGGCCTGGTCGGCGACCAGGACGCCGCTTGCTCCGCGCAGGCCGTGCCGGATGGAGATCTGGCCGGTGTTGACCGCGTAGAACCAGGCGAAGGACTGGTAGGCGCTGACGTGTGCGGGCCCCTTGCGCCACAGGTTGTCCAGCTCGCGGTGCCCGAAGTCGAACCCGCCGGCGCTGTTGGCCGTCACCACGCCCGCGGCGTACTCGGGGAGGTCTCGGGGGTCCATGCCGGCGTCGCCGAGCGCTTCCTGGGCGGCCACGAGCGAGAGCCGTGTGGAGTGGTCGGTCTGCGGGATCAGCCGTCCCGGGAGCCGGGAGGCCGGGTCGAATCCGCGGATCTCGCCCGCGAGGGTGGCCGCGTAGCGCGAGGGGTCGAAGTGGGTGATACGGCCGATCCCGGCCCGTCCTGCGAGTGTCGCCTTCCAGTACTGCTGGGTGTCCATGCCGTTGGGCGCGACGACGCCCAGGCCGGTCACCACCGGCCCGCTCACGACTGGCTCCGGCCGGGCCGGGTGAGCACCATCGCGCTTTGGAAACCGCCGAACCCGCTGCCGACGCTGAGGACGACGTCCAGTGGCGTCTCCCGCGCCGTCAGCGGCACGTAGTCCAGGTCGCACTCCGGGTCCGGCTCGTGCAGGTTCGCGGTCGGTGGGACCACGCCGTGCTCGATGGCCAGGGCGCTGGCGGCGATCTCGATGGAGCCGATCGCGCCGAGGGAGTGGCCGACCATGGACTTGATGGAGCTGACCGGGACGCGCCGGGCGTGCTCGCCCAGTGCCGCCTTGAACGCGGCGGTCTCGTGCCGGTCGTTCTGCTTGGTGCCCGATCCGTGGGCGTTGATGTAGCTCACCTCCTCGGCCGGCAGCCGTGCCTCGTCGAGGGCCGAGCCGATGGCCGCGGCCATCTCCTTGCCGTCCGGCCGCAGTCCGGTCATGTGGAAGGCGTTGCACCTGGAGGCGAACCCGGCGACGTTCGCGTACACGTGGGCGTCGCGGGCACGTGCGCGTTCGCGCTCCTCGAGGACGAAGACGGCGCTGCCCTCGCCGAGGACGAAGCCGTTGCGGGTGCGGTCGAAGGGCCGGGAGGCCGTGGCGGGCTCGTCGTTGCGCGGTGTGGTGGCCCGGATGGCGTCGAAGCAGGCGACGGTGATCGGTGAGATGGGGGCGTCGCTGCCGCCCGCGATCATGACGTCGGCCGAGCCCTCCTGGATCAGGCGCGCGGCGTGTCCGAGCGAGTCCAGGCCGGAGGTGCAGCCCGTCGAGACCACCGAGCACGGGCCGCAGGCGTCGACCGCCCATGCCACCTCGGCCGCCATCGAGCTGGGCACGAAGTAGTCGTACAGGTGCGGGACCGCCTGGTCGGGGTCGACCAGCCAGTCGCGCCCGCCGTGGCTGACCCGGACGTACTCGCGCTCCAGGCTCGTCGTGCACCCCACCGCGCTGCCGAGCGTCACGCCCGTGCGGTGCGGTTCGCACTCGCCGGGCTCCAGACGGCTGTCGGCGACCGCCTCACGTGTGGCGACGACCGCGAACTGGGCGGCGCGGTCGAGGCGTTGGGCCTCCTGCGCGGTGAGCCCCTCGGCCCGCGGGTCGAAGTCGCACTCGGCGGCGATGGCGGACCGGAAGGGTGAGGCGTCGAAGTGAGTGATGCCGCGGGTCGCGGTACGGCCGGAGACGAGCAGGTCCCAGAAGGGCTTGACGCCGATGCCACCCGGAGCGATCACGCCCATCCCGGTTATCACTACGTCTCGGGCCATCACAGCATCCCCCGATATCTGAAGTGGTTTCGACGTTGTCGCACGCAGCATTCGGTCCACCGCTTGAGCCGCCCTCGAACGCAAGTGGAAGGTTTGAGCTCAGTCCCGATTCGAGTCCGGATCGAGGCGCGCGCTAGACCCCCTTGCCACGGTGAGGCCCGCGAGCCCGCCGGTTGTCGTTGGCCGTACTTCCCCACCCTCGCCTCGCGTCGGAGGCCGGCGCCCCTTGCGGGGTTTCGGCAGCCGACCCAGCAGAAGGAGAGTTCAGTGCAAGGACAAGACCTTTACGTGAGGTCTCTCGGGGTGCACCTGCCGGAGCCCGTCAGCACCGAGCAGGCCGTGGCCGAGGGACACCTGGACGCCGAGGACGTCGCCGACGGGCAGCTGACCGCGGTACGGGTGGCCGGCCAGACCCCGGCGCCCGAACTGGCGCTGCGGGCCGCGCGCCAGCTGTTCGAGCGCGCCGGCCTGGACGCCTCGGACACCGACCTGATGCTCTACTGCAGCGTGTGGCACCAGGGCCCGGACGGCTGGGGGCCGCAGTCCTACGTCCAGCGGCACCTGGGCGTCGATGCCCTGGCGCTGGAACTGCGCGCCGGCTGCACCGGACTCTTCAGCGCCCTGCAGCTCGCCTCCGGCTACCTGCACGGCACCCCGGGCATGTCCCACGCCCTGCTGCTGGGCGGCGAGAACTTCGGCACCCCGCGCATCGACCGCTGGCGGGCCACCGGCGCCGGGATGCTGCTGGGCGACGGCGCGTCGGCGATGCTGCTGAGCAAGGAGTCCGGCTTCGCCAAGGTGCTGTGGGCCGACTGCATCACCGTGCCGGAGCTGGAGGGCATGCACCGCAGCGGCCAGCCGATGTTCCCGCCGGGCGTCACCGTCGGGCGGGAGCTGAACTTCTCCGACCGCAACCGGCACTTCCTCCAGAACGAGGGAGCGCAGATGCGGCCGCTGCTGATGAAGGCCCACCACGACCTGTACGACCGCTGGACCAGCGCCACCGGTCTCGGCGTCGAGGACGTCGCCTACCTCGGCTACATGAACACCTCCCGCACCACGATCGAGAAGCGGCTGCTGCCGCTTTTGGGCCTTCCGGCCGAGCGCACCACCTGGCACGTGAACCGGGACACCGGCCACCTGGGCATCAGCGACCAGGTCGTGGCCTTGGACCGGCTGCTGTCCGACGGCAGCCTCAAGCCCGGTGACCACTACCTGATGTACGGGCTGGGCCCGGGTATGACGGTGGCCGGCGCGATGTTCGAGGTCACCGAAGAACCCGCCTGGACGCGTCGGTGAACGCCCGCGAGCCCATCGCCGTCGTGGGGATGGCCTGCCGCTTCGCCGGCGGCGTGCACTCGCCCGAGCAGTTCTGGTCGCTCCTGCGCGAGGGACGGGACGCCATCGGCGAGGTTCCGCCGGAGCGGTGGGAGTGGTACGCCTCGCGCAGCAGGGCGGACGCCGCCGCCCTGGCCGGGGCGACCCGGCAGGGCGCGTTCCTCGACGACATCCGGGGTTTCGACGCCGACTTCTTCGACGTGACGCCGCGCGAGGCCGAGCTGATGGACCCGCAGCAGCGGATCGTCCTCGAACTGGCCTGGGAGGCGCTGGAGCACGCGGCCGTGCCCGCGCACGCGCTGGCGGGCGGCGACGCGGGCGTCTTCGTCGGGGTCGGCTCCGATGACTACGGCCGGCGGATGCTGGAGGACCTTCCCCGCATCGAGGCGTGGACGGGCATCGGCGGCTCCTACTGCGGCGTCGCCAACCGGGTCTCCTACGCCCTCGACCTGCGCGGCCCCAGCATGGCCGTGGACACGGCCTGCTCCTCGTCGCTGGTGGCGCTGCACCTGGCCATGCAGAGCCTGCGCGCCGGGGAGTGCCCCCTGGCACTCGCCGGCGGCGTGCTCGTGATGGCCTCCCCCGGCCTCACGCTCGTGCTCGACGAGGCGGGCGCGACCGCCCCCGACGGCCGCTGCAAGTCCTTCGCCGCCGCCGGTGACGGCTACGGCCGCGGCGAGGGCGGCGGGCTCCTCGTCCTCAAGCGGCTCTCGGACGCCCGGCGCGACGGCGACCGGGTGCTGGCCGTGCTGCGGGGAAGCGCCGTGCACCAGGACGGCAGGACCCGCGGCATCATGGCGCCCAACGGCGAGGCCCAGGCGCACCTGCTGCGCCGCACCTACGAGTCGGCGCAGATCGACCCCGCCTCCGTGGACTACGTGGAGGCGCACGGCACCGGCACCCGCGCGGGCGACCCGCTGGAGGCGGGGGCGATGTCGTCGGTGTTCGGGGCCGGCCGGGCAGCCGGGAAGCCGTGCCTGATCGGTTCGGTCAAGCCGAACATCGGACACCTGGAGGCGGGCGCCGGCATCGCCGGGGTCATCAAGACGGTGCTGGCGCTCCAGCACGGGCAGATCCCGCCCAGCCTCAACTGCGAGACGCCCAACCCGGCCGTCGACTGGGCCGGCGCCGGGCTCCGTGTGGTCACCGAGGCGACCCCCTGGCCCGACCGGCACACCCCCCGGCGCGCGGGCGTGTCCGGATACGGATACGGCGGCACTCTCGCCCACGTCATCGTGGAGCAGGCACCCGATGCCGACGCCCCCGACGCGTGCGAGCCCGGGCTCGCGCTCTACCCGCTCTCCGGCGCGAACGCGTGTGCCGTGCAGGAGTACGCGGGCCGGCTCGCCGGGCGGCTGGCCGAACCGGTCGCCACCGCGGGCGTGGGCCATACCCTCGCCGTCCGCCGCCACCACCTGCCCCACCGGGCTGCGGTGGTCGCCGCGGACCGGGCCCAGCTGGCGCGGCGGCTCGCTGAGTTCGCCGGGCAGGGCCTGGCACCCGGCGTGAGCACCGGGTGCGCGGCGGGGGCCGGGCGGGGTCTGGTCTGGGTGTTCTCGGGGCACGGCTCGCAGTGGACCGGCATGGGCCGTGACCTGCTGGCGGCGGAGCCGGTGTTCGCCGGCGTCATCGACGTGCTGGACCCGGTCTTCGTCGAGGAGATGGGCGTCTCCCCGCGGGCCGCGCTGCTGGCCGACGAGGAGCACCCCGTCGACGTCGTCCAGCCGCTGATCTTCGCCGTGCAGACGGCACTGGCCGCCCTGTGGCGGCACCGCGGTCTCACGCCCGACGCCGTACTCGGCCACTCGGTCGGTGAGATCGCGGCCGCCGTGACGGCCGGGATACTCACCCTCGAACAGGGTGCCCGGCTGGTGTGCCGCCGCTCCCTCTTGCTGCGCCGGGCCGCGGGCCGGGGGGCGATGGCGATGGTGAGCCTCAGCGCGCAGGAGGCGGGTGCACGGCTCGCCGGCCGGCAGGATGTGGTGGTGGCGATCAGCGCCTCCCCCGGCTCCACCGTCGTCTCCGGGGACGCCGGCGCGGTCGCCGAGGTGGGCGCGGTGTGGCGCGCGGACGGGGTCGCGGTACGGCCCATCGACACGGACGTGGCCTTCCACAGCCCGCACATGGAGCCGCTGCTGGAGGAGCTGGCCGCGGCCGCCGAACAGCTGCCCCCCTCCCCCGCCTCCCTCCCCGTCTACAGCACCGCGCTCCCGGACCCCCGCGACACCGCACCGCGCGACGGCCGCTACTGGGCGGCCAACCTCGGCCGGCAGGTCCGGTTCGAAGAAGCGGTCACGGCAGCGGCCGAGGACGGCTACCGCCTCTTCCTCGAAGTCTCCCCGCACCCCGTGGTCGAGCACTCGGTCAACGAGACGCTCGAGGACCTGGGCCTCGACGCCGGCTTGGCCACGCACTCGCTGCGCCGCCGGCGAGGGGGATGGGAGACGATGCTGGCGAATCTGGGCCAGCTGTACTGCCACGGCGCCCGGATCGACTGGTCGCGGCTGTGGCCGGACGGCGGCCCCGTCGACCTGCCGGGCACCGCCTGGCAGCACAAGCCGTACTGGTTCGAGGAGCCCGCGCCCGGGACCGGGCAGGACGGCGGCCACGACCCCGGCAGCCACACGCTGCTGGGCGCGCGCACCGTCGTCAACGGCACGACGCCGCTGCTGGCCTGGCGCACCCGACTCGACCGCGACAGCCGCCCCTACCCGGGCAGCCACCCGGTGCGCGAGGTGGAGATCATCCCGGCCGCGGTCCTGCTGCACACCTTCCTGACCGCCGGCGCCCAGGACGGCCGGCGCCAGGACCTGGTGGACGTGGCGCTGCGGGTGCCGGTCTCCGTCACCCGTCCGCGCGAGGTGCAGGTCACGGTGCAGGACGGCACCGTGAGGCTCGCCTCCAGGATCCTGGGCGAGCCCGGTGACGAGCGCAGCCTGACCACCCACACCACCGCGTCGTTCGAGCCGCACGAGCCCACCGCGCCGCCCGCGGCCGACGCGGCCGACGCGGCCGGTCCCGCGGACCTTACCGGCGAGGAACTGCCGCCCGAGCACGTGGTGGAACGTCTGGCCGAACTCGGCGTGGCCGCCATGGGATTCTTCTGGCAGATCACCGGGCTCTGCCGCGGCGCAGGGACGCTGAGCGTGCAGGTGCGGGCCGACGCCGACACGGAAGAGCCGCCCGCCACCTGGGCCCCGCTGCTGGACGCGGCGCTCTCGGCCGCGTCCGTGCTCTTCCCCGGACCCCCGGCGCTGCGCATGCCCGCGCACATCGGCCGCGTCAGCCTGGAGGGCGAGCCGCCGGCCCGGGCCGAGATCCGGGTGCGCCTGGTCGACGAGGCGACCGTCGATGTGCACTTCCTCGGCGCCGACGGCGCCCTCCTGGGCCGGCTCCAGGCACTGCGCTACGGGCGGCTCGACGGGGGCGTGGACGCGCCCAGCAGCCCGCGGCGGCTGGTCCACCGGATGGAGTGGCGAGCACTGCAAAGGGACGAGCCGCGCCCGTTCCCCTCGGTCGTGCTCCTGGGCGACGACCGGGATCTGCTGCGGCGGCTCACCCACCGGCTGGTCGGCGAGTCCGTACCGCACCGGGTGGCCGACGGCCCCCAGGATCTGCGCGAGGACGAACTGCGCGGCGGACACGCGGTCCTCGTCGTACCCGCCGCGCGGCTGCCGGCAGAGACGCTGAGCGACGCGTCCTTGCGCACGTCCTGGCTGCTGGCCCGGACCGCGCAGCGGATGGCGGCGGCCGGCAGCCGGCCCGCCTCCCAGCTGTGGTGCCTGACCCGGGGCGTACGCGAATGCGCCGGCGAGGAGTCCCTGGCCCACTCGCCCCTGTGGGGCCTGGCCCGGATCATCGCCGGCGAACACCCGGACCTGTGGGGCGGCCTGGTCGATGTCGGCACGTCCCCGCGGGACATCGCCACCGCCGTCGACCTGCTCGGTACCCGGCACGGGGAAGGCGTGCTCACCGTGCGCGAGGGCCGGGCCGAAGTGCCCCGGCTCGCGCTGCTGGAGGGCGACCCCGGGCGGCAGCCGACAGGCTGCCGCCCGCACGGCACCTACCTGGTGACAGGCGGCCTGGGCACCCTGGGTCTGGAGGTCGCCCGCTGGCTCGCCGGCCGCGGCGCCCGCCGCATCGTGCTGTGCGGCCGGCGGGCGCTGCCCCCGCGCGAGGAGTGGGACAGCCTCAGCGATCCCGGCGTCGCCGCCCAGGTGGAGGCGGTCAGGGCGCTGGAACGGCTGGGGACGACCGTGGCCACGGTGGCGCTCGACGTCTGCGACGCGGAGGCGGCGCAAAAACTGCTCACCCCAAACGCGCTCGGTCTGCCGCCGATCCGCGGTCTCGTGCACGCCGCAGGTGTGCTGGAGGACCGTCCGCTGCGCACCCTGGACGCGGAGTCGCTGCGCACCGTCCTGCGGCCCAAGGCCGAGGGCGCGTGGGTGCTGCACGAGCTGTTCCCGCCCGGCACCCTGGACTTCTTCGTCCTCTTCTCCTCCTGCGGGCAGCTCCTCGGCCTGCCGGGGCAGTCCGCCTACGCGGCGGCCAACTCCTTCCTCGACGCGCTCGCCGCACACCGGCGTGCCGCCGGCGACGCGGGCACGGTCAGCTTCGGCTGGACCTCCTGGCGCGGCCTGGGCATGTCCACCGCCTCCGAGGTCATCGACGCGGAACTGGAGGCACACGGAACCGGGGACATCACCGCCCTGGAAGCCTTCCGCTCCTGGGAGCTGGCCGAACGCCACGATCTGGGCTACGCGGCCGTCCTGCGCACGCTGCCGTGCGAACCGGGACGGTACCGGCCGCCGCTGCTGGACGAGCTGCCCGACCAGGAGGCACCCGCCCCGCCGGAAGCGGTCGAGGCGGCGCCCTGGGCCAAGCTCGCGGGCCAGGAACTGCACACCTTCCTCAGCGCCCGGATCAGCGGCCAGGTGGCCTCGGAGACCCGGCTGTCCGCGGAGGAGATCGACCCCCACCGGGCGCTGTCGGAGATGGGTTTGGACTCCGTGATGACCGTCCGCATCCGGCGCGGGCTGGAAAAGCAGTTCCGCACCCCGCTGCCGGCGACCCTCTTTTGGGACCGGCCCACCGTGCACGCCATCGCGGGCCTGCTCGCCGAGCGCATCCACCAAAGCGAGGCGGACACCGCCACCGCCGGCGAAGGGAGCACACCGTGATACGGGAAGGCTTCGTGCCCTGGCCGCCCGACGCGGTCCGCCGCTACACGGAAACCGGCTGCTGGCGCGGGCGCCCCATGGGCGCTCTCGCCTGGGAGTGGGCCGACCGGTGGGCCGACCGCAGGGCGCTGGTGGACGGCCAGCGGAGTATCGGCTACCGCGAACTGGCAGAGCGGGCCGACGCGCTCGCGCAGCGCCTGCACGAGCGCGGGCTCACCGAGGGCGACTCCGCCCTCGTCCAGCTGCCCAACTGCTGGGAGTTCGTGGCCGTCGTCCTGGCGTGCCTGCGCATCGGCGTGGCCCCGGTGATGATGCTGCCGCCCCACCGCGAGTACGAACTCGCCTCGATCGGGGCGCACGTGGACGCCGCCGCGCTGTTCGTACCGGACGAGTGGCGCGGCTACGACCACCAGGCCCTCGCCCACCGGGTCACCGACAAGCTGAGGGAGGAGGCTTTGGTCTGCGTCGTCGGCGAGACGGTGCGCCCCGGCAGCCACGACGTCCGGGAGCTGCTGGAGCCGCACGGCGCGACGCAGGCCCGCCGCCGGCGGCTGGACCGGCTGGCGCCCGAGGCCGGTGACGTCGCCGTCTTCCTCCTGTCCGGCGGCACCACCGGGCTGCCGAAGGTGATCGGCCGCACGCACAACGACTACGCGTACAACCTGCGGCGCAGCGCCGCCGCCTGCGGCTTCGGCGAGGAGACCGTGTATGCGGCCGTCCTGCCCGTCGGGCACAACTTCCCGCTGGCGAGCCCGGGCATCCTGGGCACGCTGAACGCCGGCGGGCGCGTGGTGCTGCTGCCCTCCCCGCGCCCCGACGCCTTCTTCGAGGCCGTCGAGCGCGAGGGCGTCACCGTCACCTCCGCGGTCCCGGCCGTGGCCTTGAAGTGGACCCAGGCGGCGGCGCACTGCGGGCGCGACCTGTCCAGCCTGCGCCACGTGCAGGTCGGCGGCTCCGTGCTCGCACCGGAACTCGCCGCGCGCATCGGGCCGGCGCTGGGCTGCCGCGTCCAGCAGGTGTACGGCATGGCCGAGGGCCTCATCTGCTACACCCCGCCGGACGCTCCCGACGACGTCGCCCACACCACCCAGGGCCCGCCCATCAGCCCCTACGACGAGCTGCTCGTCGTGGACGGCGACGGCAGGCCGGTGCGGCCGGGCGAGGTCGGCGAACTGCTCACCCGCGGCCCCTACACCCCGCGCGGCTACTTCGGGGTGCCGGACCAAAACGCCCGCTCCTTCACCCCCGGCGGGTGGTTCCGCACGGGGGATGAGGTGCGGCTCACCCCCGAGGGCCAGGTCGTGGTGTGCGGGAGGGTCAAGGACCTCATCAACCGGGGCGGCGAGAAGATCGCGGCCGGGGAGATCGAGACGCTCGTGCAGCAGCTGCCGCAGGTGGCCGAGGTGGCCGCGGTCGCGGTCCCCGACCCGGAACTCGGCGAGCGCGCCTGCCTGTTCGTACGCGTGCACGAAGGCGCCACGCTCACCCTCGCGGAGGTGGCGGCAGCGCTCACCGGGCTGGGCCTGGCCGCGTTCAAGATCCCCGAACGGCTCGAACTCCTCGACGACCTGCCCCACACCGCCGTCGGCAAGCCCGACAAGAAGGCCCTGCGGGACCTGCTGGTCAACCCCGTCGTGAGGTGAGACATGACTACCGGCACACCAGGCGCCGCTGTGCGGGGGGCGTGCGCGCCCGACCCCTCGCCCCGGTTCACCGAGTCGGCGGCCGCCGGCCGGGACCCGGAACCGGTCAAGGAGACACTGCGCTGGCTGGCCGCCCGCAGGGCGGCGCACACCTTCGAGGTGGAACAGGTGCCCTTCGCCCAGATGCGGGGCTGGTCGTTCCGCGCGGACACCGGCGATCTGGGGCACGAGAGCGGGCGCTTCTTCACGGTCGAGGGCCACCGCGTGCACAGCGACTACGGGCCGGTGCCCCGCTGGGAGCAGCCCATCATCAACCAGCCCGAGATCGGCGTGCTGGGTTTCCTCCTCAAGGAGATCGACGGGGTCGTGCAGTGCCTGATGCAGGCCAAGATGGAGCCGGGCAACGCCAACGTCGTCCAGCTCTCGCCCACCGTGCAGGCGACCCGGAGCAACTACTCACGGGTGCACGGCGGCGCGGCGGTCCGCTACCTGGAGTACTTCACCGACCCGGGCCGATCCACCGTCCTGGTCGACGTCCTCCAGTCCGAGCAGGGCTCCTGGTTCCGGGGCAAGCGCAACCGCAACATCGTGGTCGAGGTGCACGAGGACGTCGAGGTGCACGAGGACTACCGCTGGATGCCCGTCGGCACCGTGCAGGAGCTGCTGCACCACGACAACGCCGTGAACATGGACGCCCGGACGGTGCTGTCGTGCATGCCCTTCACCCGCCCGACGACTCCGCCCGGCGGCGGGGAGGCGGCACACCCGCAATTCCGTGCGGCCCTGCGCCGGTCGGTGACCCCTGCCGAGTACGCCCTGCACCCGATGCGGGAGCTGCTGCACTGGTTCACCGACCGCACCGCCCGGCACGACCTGCGCGCCGAGCGCGTACCGCTCGCCGGGATCGAGGGCTGGAGGCGCACCCGCGAGGCGATCAGCCACACCGAGGGGCGGCACTTCTCCGTCATCGGGGCGCGGGTGCGGGCCGGCAGCCGGGAGGTACGGGAGTGGACCCAGCCGCTGCTGGCACCGCACGGGCTCGGTCTCGCGGCGCTCGTGGTCAAGCGCGTGCACGGGGTGCTGCACCTGCTCTTGCACGCGCGTCCGGAGGCCGGGCATCTGCACGGCGTCGAACTCGCCCCCACCGTGCAGTGCACCCCGGACAACTACCGCGGCCTGCCCGCCTGGCACCGGCCGCGCTTTCTGAGCCACATCGAGGCCGTGCCCAGGGACCGGGTGCGCTTCGATGCCGTGCAGTCGGAGGAGGGCGGCAGGTTCCACCGGGCGGAGTGCCGCTACATGATCGTGGAGGCGGGGGACGAGGTCCCCCTCGAGGTGCCGGAGGGCTACCGGTGGTTGGCAGCGCACCAGGTGACACGTCTGCTCGAGCACAGTCACTACCTCAACGTCCAGGCCCGTACCCTCGTGGCCTGCCTGCACAGCCTGTGGTGAGCGCGCGAAAGGCGCCGGTACGGATCGGCGTGCTGGGATGCGGCGGCGTCGCCCTGCGGCGGATGCTGCCGGCGATGGCACGCACGCCGTCCCTCGCGCTCGCGGCCATCGCCAGCCGGGAGCGCGCACGGGCCGAGTCGGCGGCGGCCCGGTTCGGGGCCAGGCCGGTGCACGGGTACGCGCGTGTGCTGGAACGCGAGGACATCGACGCCGTCTATGTGCCGCTCCCGCCGGGGCTGCACGCGGACTGGGCGGCACGGGCGCTGCGCGCCGGCAAGCACGTGCTGGTCGAGAAGCCGATGACCACCACCGCGGACCAGGCGCGGGAGCTGGCCGCTGTGGCCGAGGAACAGCGTGCGGTGCTCATGGAGAGCTTCATGTTCCTGCACCACCCGCAGCACGCGGCGGTCGCACAGCTGGTGGCGCAGGGGGCGATCGGTGAACTGCGCTCGGTCACCGCCGAGTTCGGCTTTCCCCCGCTGCCCGCCGACGACATCCGCTACCGGCCGGAGCTGGGGGGAGGCGCCCTGCTCGACGCCGGCGTCTACACCCTGCGTGCCTCCAGCCTGCTGCTGGGGGCGGTGCCGGCGGTGCTGGGCGCCCAGTTGACCCTCGACCCCGGCACAGGTGTGGACGTGTCGGGCCACGCCCTGCTGGCCGGAGCGGGCGGCGCCGCCTCCCACGTCTCCTTCGGCTTTTGCAACGCCTACCGGTGCCACTACACCCTGTGGGGCAGCACCGGCAGCCTCGTCCTCGACCGGGCGTTCACGCCCGGGCCCGAGCACCGGCCGGTCCTGCGCATCCGGCGGAGGGACGGTGAAAAGGAGGTGAGGCTGCCGGCCGACGACCAGTTCGCGCGGACGGCGGAGCGGTTCGCCGCGCTGGTGCGCGGTGCCGGGGACCCGGCCGCGGAACGCAGCGCCGCCGTGAGCCAGGCCGAGCTCGTCGAGGCCGTACGCGCGGCGGCCGCACGCGCCGGAGGCCGGGGATGACCGCCGCGCCACCGCGAGGGGAGCCGGTCAGCTACCGTGCGGCGCTCGCCCGCTGGCCCAGCGGCGTCGCCGTCGTCACCGCGCGCGACGGCGGGGGGCGGCCGCACGGGTTCACCGCCACCGCCTTCTCCTCCCTCTCGGCCGAGCCGCCGATGGTGCTGGTGTGTTTGAACCGCCAGGCGGACTGCCGGCCCGTCTTCGAGACGGCGGAAGCGATGGCGGTGCACCTGCTGCGCGATGACCAGGCGGCGGTCGCCAGCCGGTTCGCCACCAAGAACGCCGACAAGTACGCGGGCCTGCCCACCTCCTGGGGGCTGGCCGGGGTGCCCCTGCTCACGCAGGCGCTCGCGACGCTCGAGTGTGCCCTCGACCGCCGGATCGAGGCGGGCGACCACCTCATCCTCGTGGGCCGGGTGGAGCGCTGCACGGCCTTCGGCGGGCGGCCTTTGGTCTATTTCTCCCGCACCTTCCACAGCCTGCCGGCCGATTCCCACGTCACAGAGGCGGACAACCATGCCCAGCACTGACACGACACCCCACACCCCTGTCTCCTCCACCGGACTTGCGGAGGCCGCGGCCAAGGCCGCCGCGCTCGCCGGCGAGGCCGCCGCCGAGGCCGACCACCGCCACCGCCTCTCCCCGCAGGTGTCGAACGCCCTGGTCGAGGCCGGATTCGCCCGGCACTTCGTGGGGCCGCGCTGGGGCGGGTCGGCCGCCGCACCGGGGGCGGTGGCCGACCTGCTGGCGGCTTTGACGGCGGTCGGCGCGGAATGCATGTCCGCGGCCTGGTGCGCCGGTGTGCTTACCGCGGTCGGCCGCATGTGCTCCCACCTGCCCCGGGAGGGGCAGCAGGAACTGTGGGGCGACGGGCCCGACGTCCCGCTCGCCGGCTCCCTCGCCCCCGCCGGCACCGTACGCAGCGTGCCCGGCGGGTGGCGGCTGAGCGGCCGGTGGGACTTCGCCAGCGGCGTCGACCACGCGAAGTGGACGATGGTGGGCGCGCTGCTGGCCGGCGACGGTGAACGGCCCGCGCTGCGGCACTTCGTGGTGCCCCGGCACCAGTACGAGGTCCTGGACACCTGGCGCAACGTCGGCCTGCGCGGCACGGGCAGCAACAGCCTGCGCCTGGAGGACGTCCTCGTCCCCGAGCACCGCAGCTTCGCGCACGCCTCCATGCTCACCGGCGACCCCGATCCGGAGGCGCCCCGCATGCACCGCCTCCCGCTGAAGCTGGTCAACGGCCTGTTCTTCGTCGGGCCCGGCGTCGGCGCGGCCGAGGGGGCCCTGGCCCGGTGGACGGAGTGGACCTCGCGGCGCGTGGAGATCAACGGCTCCAAGACCACCTCCCGGCCGGGCGTGAGGATCGCCCTGGCGCAGGCGGCCTCACGCGTGAGCGCGGCGCGCCTGCTGGTGGAGCGCGCCGCGGCCCACGCGGACGCCTGCGAGGTGAGCGAGGAGCTGACGCTGCGTACGACGCGCGACTACTCCACCGCGGTCGACCTGCTGTGCGACGGCGTCAACGGGCTGCTGCGGATGAGCGGCGCCCGGGGCCAGTCGGAGTCGAGCCCGGTGCAGCGGGTATGGCGCGACGTGCACTGCATGGCGGGCCACGGCGCGCTGCAGCCCGACGTCAACGCCGACGGCTGGGGCCGGTACGCGCTGGGCGAAGACTGACCCAAGCAGCCGGGTGCACCAGGAGGCACCGGAGGTGCCGGAGGTGCCACAAGGCGCCGGGGGTGCCGGGGTGCCGGGGTTTCCGGGGGCGGCCCGGCGCAGCCGGCCGCCCCGTTGCCGGGCAGCCGGTCTCCGGGCGTGCGGGCCCTCCCCCGGGCGGGCCGGTCTCAGCCGGAGGCGGCGGCGAACTCGCGGATGGAGGCCGCCACGTAGTCGGTCATCTGCGCGGTGATGCCGGGGAAGACGCCGACCCAGAACGTCGAGGTGGTCGTCACGTCGCTGTTGGTCAACTCGCCCGCGACGCGGAACTCGCGGTCCCGGTAGGCGGGGTGGCGGGTGAGGTTGCCCGCGAACAGCCGCCTGGTGCGGATCTTGCGGGCCTCCAGGAAGTCGACCAGCGCCTTGCGGGTGAAGGGCGCCTGGGGCAGCACCGTGAGGACGAAACCGAACCAGCTCGGGTCGCTGCCGGGCGTCGCCTCGGGCAGCAGCAGCCCCTCCACCCCGCTCAGCCCGTCCCGGAGCCGCTGCCAGTTGCGGCGCCGCGCGGCACCGAACTCCTCCAGCCGGCGCAGCTGGGAGAGGCCGAGCGCGGCCTGCACGTCGGTGGTCTTGAGGTTGTAGCCGACGTGCGAGAAGACGTACTTGTGGTCGTAGCCGGGCGGCAGCGTGCCGAAGCTCTGGTCGAAGCGGCGCAGGCAGCGGTCGTCCTCGCCCGGCTCGCACCAGCAGTCGCGGCCCCAGTCCCGGATCGACTCGACGATCCGGGCCAGCGTCAGGTTGCGGGTCAGGACGCAGCCCCCCTCGCCCATGGTGAGGTGGTGGGCCGGGTAGAAGCTGACCGTCGCCAGGTCCCCGAAACCGCCGGTGAGCCGGCCCTGGTAGGAGGAGCCCACCGCGTCGCAGTTGTCCTCGATCAAAAACAGGCCGTGCCGGCCGGCCAGTTCGGCGACCTCGGCCGCCGGGAACGGGTTGCCGAGCGCGTGCGCCATCATGATGGCCCGGGTGCGCGGGCCGATGGCCTCCTCGATCCGTTCCGCCGTCGTGTTGTAGGTGCCCAGCTCGATGTCGACGAAGACCGGCACCAGCCCGTTTTGCAGGATCGGGTTGACCGTGGTCGGGAAACCCGCCGCGACCGTGATCACCTCGTCGCCGGGCTGCAGCCGGCTGTCCCCCAGCTGCGGTGACGTCAGCGCGCTCAGCGCGAGGAGGTTCGCGGAGGAACCGGAGTTGGTCAGGTGCGCCTTGCGCGTCTTCATCGCGCGGGCGAAACGGCTCTCGAAGGTGCGGGCGTGGCCTCCCGCGGCGATCCGCATGTCCAGTGCGGCCCCGACGTAGGCCACCCGGTCCTCCTCGTCCAGGACCGCTCCCGAGGTCAGGATCGGTGTCCGGCCGGGCACGAACGTCTCCTCGGCCTGCTCCTGGTGCAGTTTCCTGGTCAGTTCCAGCAGTGTGCTGCGTGTGTCCATCGGCTCAGTCAGGCCCTTCTTCGGCGTTGGTGATGGCCTCGCTCCACATGTCCCGGACCGTCTCGTTGCGGCTGTAGCGGGGGCGCCACCCGAGCAGCTCCCCGGCGCGCTGGATGTCCACGGCGAGCCAGTCGATTCCGGCGCTCCTGCCGGTGGCCGCCCCCTCCTCGAGGACCTGCGCGGGCACCCCGCTCGCGGTGACGAGCAGGTCCACCAGCCGGCGTACGGGCACGGCGGAGCCGCTGCCGATGTTGACCGCGCAGCCCGCCGCGGGGGACGCGGCGGCGGCGGCCACGGCAGCGGCGAGGTCCCTGCAGTCCACGACGTCGCGTCGGGCGGTCAGCGGGGCGAGCCGTATGAGTGCGCTGCGTTTCGCGCGGTGCGCTGCACGCAGCGCCGCCTCCACCCGCCCGAGCAGCCCCTCGGGGGGCTGGCCCGGGCCGATGCACGTGGTGGCCCTGAGCACCAGGCCGTCCCACAGCCCGTCGGCCGTGGCGGCCAGGACGGCCTCGCCGCCGCGGAGTTTGCTGGCTCCGTAGGCCGTCGAGGGCTGCAGGGGCGCCCTTTCGGTCAGTCTGTGCCCGTATGGGGGCGGCGCGTACTCGAACACCGTGCCGATCTGGACGAAGCGCAGGCGCCAGGGCACTGCCGCGGCCGCCTCGCGCAGGCGTTCCACGAGCCGCACGTTGGACTCCTCCAAAGCCGCGGCGTCATAGCCCCAGACCGCGCCCGCGGCGTTGACCACGGTCGCGATCCGGTCTCGGAGGAGGAGTTGGCTCAGCGCGGTGACGGGCCCGCGGGCGAGGTCGGCGCGGACCGAGGCGAAACCGGGGGCGGGGCGCCGTGCGACGGACACGACCCGGGCACCGCTGTGCCGCAGCGCGGCACACACGTGCCGCCCCAGGAACCCGCTGCCCCCCAGGACGGCGGTGCCGTGCGGACCCGGCGGTCTCACGAGGCGGGTAGCGCCGCGAGGCGGTCGGCCAGTGCGGCCGGGGCCGGCAGCGCCTCCAGCTCCGCCCGCAGCCCATCCAGCGCCCCGCGGTGCGCTTCGGGTGCCGCGAGCAGGTCGGCGGCGGTCTGGGCCAGCAGTGCGCCGCTGTCGCTCCGGCCGGTCATCACGCCCGCGCCGGCCCGCTCCACGCCGTGCCCGATCTCCGTGCAGATGGGCGAGGGGGGCACGACGATCTGGGGAACGCCGCAAGCGACCGCGGTGAGGGCCGTGCCGGCCCCGCCGTGGTGCACGACCAGGTCGCACTCGGGAAGCAGCATCCGGAAGGGCATGCCGCGCACCACCCGCACCCCCTCGGGCAGCCGTTCCTCCCCGAGCGGGCCGCCCGGCGCCAGGACGATCTCGGCGTCGGTGGCCGCCAGCGACTCCAGCGTCAGGGCGAAGACGTCTTGCACCCCGGGGTCCCGGTAGCGGGCACCGGCGATCCCCGCCGTCACGCACACCCTGGGCCGGCCGGCGCGCCGGGTGAGCCACTCCGGGTGGGTGCCGGCGCCGTTGTAGGGCACGCAGCGCACCGGCAGCCGCCGCACAGGGCTGCCGTCCGGCGGCCGCATCGCGGGCGGGCACGGGTCCACCCATCCGGCCGGTTCGACGGCGGCCGTACCGTATTTCTCGAACAGCCGCAGGTAGGCCGGCAGCGGCTGGCCGTCGCGGTCGGCGGTGGGGCTGTGCAGGGTGCTGCCGATCTCCCAGCCGTGGCCCACGGCAGGCACCCCGAGACGGGCTGCGAGAACGGGCCCCGCCATGGCCAGGACGTCGTGCACGACCAGGTCGGGGCGCCACCAGGTGCCGAAGGCCACGAGGTCGTCCAAGACCAGCTCGGCTGCGGCGCACTGCTTGTCATACAGCGCCCGCACCACCCGCCGCTGGTCCGGGGCGAGCAGGTCGAGGTGGGCCGACCAGCCGCTGGGCCAGCGGGCGGGCCGGCCCCACTGGGCCAGCTCGGGCGGTGCCGGCAGCGCCGCGAGCGCGGCCTGGTCACCGACGCCGACAAAGGACAGACCGCTGCCCAGCACCGCCTTTCGGCAAGACGGCGGGCCGGCCACCCGGACCTCGTGACCGGCGGCCTGGAAGGCCCAGGCCAGCGGCACCATGGGCAGCAGATGCCCGGGCGCCGCCCAGGTCACGAACAGCACGCGCATACGTCCTCACCTCGCCCGGAACATGCGGCACCCGGTCGGCGCCGTGCCGCCCCAGCTTCATCGCCGCGGCTCAAGCGGGCCTGGAACGGCGGTCCAGAGCCGCAGGACGGCCGGGAGAGCAGACCGGGCCGCGTGCCAGGGCGCGGGGCCGTGTCAGCGGCGTGTCAGCGGTCTGCCAGGCCTGCTTCCTAGCGTGCCAAGGACTCGTTGCGCACGTGCTCCCGCACACCCCGGGGAGCGGAGAGGGAGATACCTGTGACAGCCGCAATCCAGGCCACGGGCCTGGCCAAACGCTTCGGCGGGACGACCGCGGTGGCCTGCGTCGATCTGGAGGTCGAGGCGGGCACCGTGCTCGGCCTGCTCGGCCCGAACGGCGCGGGCAAGACGACCGTGGTCCGCATGCTCGCCACCCTGCTGCGCCCCGACGCGGGGCAGGCGTTCGTGCACGGGCACGACGTCGCCCGCCAGGCCGACCGGGTACGCGAGATCATCGGGCTCACCGGCCAGTTCGCGGCCGTCGACGACGGGCTCACCGGCATCGAGAACCTGCTCTTCCTCGGCCGGCTGCTGGGTATCCCCCGGTCCCAGGCGCGTGAGACGGCGCGAAGCCTGCTGGAGCGCTTCAGCCTCACCGAGGCCGCCGACCGCCCGGCCAAGACCTACTCCGGCGGCATGCGCAGGAGGCTGGATCTGGCGGCCTGCCTGGTGGGCCGGCCCAAGGTGATCTTCCTCGACGAGCCGACCACCGGCCTGGACCCCAACGCGCGTGACGAACTGTGGGAGATCATCCGCGGCGAGGTGGGCCGCGGGGTGAGCGTCCTGCTGACCACCCAGTACCTGGAGGAGGCCGACCAGCTGGCCGACGACATCGTCGTCATCAACCAGGGCTCCGTGGTCGCTCAAGGCACCCCGCAGACACTCAAGCAGGAGGTCGGCCGGCCGACCCTCCAGGTCCGCCCCCTCAGCGGCACCGACCTGGCACGCACCGCCGACGTGGTCACCCAAGCCACCGGCGAGCACACCCTGGAAGGCCGGACCGTCAAGACCCGCGTGCCCGACACCGGGGCGCTGTCCGGCGTCGTGCGCGCCCTGGACGAGGCGGGCATCGAGGTCGCCGAACTCTCCATCAGGGAGCCCAGTCTCGACGAGGTCTTCAAGCAGCTGACAGTGACAGGAGCGACGGCATGACGGCCACCATCCCCCCGGCCCGGACCGTGCCGCCCCCGCAGGGCCAAGGCGGCAGGCGGGGCCCGGGCCACGCCGTGCGGCAGAGCGCCACGGTCGCCTGGCGGCAGCTCGTACAGATCAAGCACAATCCCGAGCAGCTCGTCGAAGTCGGTATCCAGCCGGTGATGTTCGTGGTGCTGTTCGCCTTCGTGCTGGCCGGGCAGATGGCCGGCTCACGCCACGCGTACCTGCAGTTCGTGGTGCCGGGGCTGATCGTGCAAAGCGCCGTGCTGGTGACCGCGCGCACCGCCATCGCCACGAACACCGACGTGACCAAGGGGCTCTTCGACCGGTTCCGCAGCCTGCCGATCTCCCGGACGGCGCCGCTGATCGGCCGGATCGCCGCCGACTACGTGATGCTGGTGTGGTCGGTGGTCCTGCTGCTCGCCGCCGGCATGCTGCTCAGCTTCCGCATCGAGACGAGCTGGACGCAGCTGATCCCGATGTTCCTTTTGCTGCTCGTCTTCACCTTCGCGCTGTCCTGGGCCTCGGTCCTGGCCGGCCTGCTGGCCTCCAACCCCGAGAACGTCCAGGCCCTGGCCTTCGGCCTGATGCTGCCGCTGACCTTCATCAGCAACGCGTTCGTCCGCGTGGAGACGATGCCGGGCTGGCTGCAGGCGATCGTGAAGTACAACCCGGTGTCGATGCTCGCGGACTCCATCCGCGGCCTCCTGGTCGCCGGACCCGTGGCCGAGCCGGTGACCAAGACGCTGATCGCCTCCGCTCTTGTGCTGGTCGTCTTCGCTCCGCTGGCGCTGCGCGCCTACCACCGCGAGCGCTGAGGGAGCCGGGGATGCGTACGCTCGTCGTCGGCCTCGTGCCCAGCCATTTCCTGTCCATGGTCCCGACCGCCTGGGCCCTGCGCGCCGCCGGCCACCAGGTGCTGGTCGCCGGGCCGCCCGCGGTGGTGGAACAGGCCGCCGGCGCCGGGTTCTCCGGCGTCGCCGTGAACGAGCCGCCCGGCCGCCGCGTCAGCCGGGCGGCCGCGCCCTCGGGGCTGCCGGGCGCGGCCCCCGACTGGGGCGCGCTGGAGGAGCGCTGGCGAGAACGGGTCGACGGCGTCCTGGACGCACACCTGGCGGCGGCCCGCGCCTGGAAGCCCGACCTCCTCCTGGTCGACCCGCTGGAGTTCAGCGGCCTGATCGTCGCGGCGGCGCTGCACATCCCCGCGGTGGTGCACCGCTGGGGGCCGGACCGGATCAGCTCCCAGTCGATCCCCCGGGCCATCGACGCACTCGCCGCAGTGGCCGCCGCCCGCGGCGTCGTGGACGGTCTGGCCGCCCCGGCGCTGGTGCTCGACCCCTGCCCGCCCAGCCTCCAGTGCCCGCAGGCTTCGGCAGCCCAGCCGATACGCTTCGTGCCGTTCAACGGGGCGGGCTCGCCGCCCGCGTGGGCCCGGCGCAGGGAAGGCCGGCGCAGGCTGTGCGTCTCCTTCGGCGGACAGACCCGGATGCTGTCCGAGCCGGCCGTGTGGAAATCGCTGGTGAACAGGCTCGATGCGGTGCCCGGCCTGGAGTCGGTCCTCACCGCGGTGCCGCACCAGGAAAGCCCGCTCCCCGACTCCGTACGCGCCTGCGGCCGGGTGCCGCTGGACCTGTTTTTGGGCGGCTGCGACGCGCTGCTGCACCACGGCGGCGCCGGCACGGCCCTGACCGGCCTCGCCCTGGGCGTGCCGCAGCTGGTGCTGGCCCAGCCGAACCCGTCGTGGGCGGCGGTCGGCGAACGGATCGCAGCGCGCGGCACCGGCCTGGTGCTGGAGCCCTCGGCGGTGCTCTCGCAGGAGTCGCCGGAGGGGCTGCGCCACGCCGTGGAAGAGGTCTGCACCGACCCCGGCTACCGCCAGGCCGCCGCCGCGGTGGCGCAGGAGATGCGCCGTCTGCCCTCCCCCGCGGGCA
The DNA here is from genome assembly GCF_000424785.1 of Streptomyces sp. CNT360. NCBI lineage: Bacteria > Bacillati > Actinomycetota > Actinomycetes > Kitasatosporales > Streptomycetaceae > Streptomyces > Streptomyces sp. CNT360. The sequence continues at coordinate 33,422 of NZ_AUKO01000040.1, forward strand.
TCGTGCCGCTTTTGACCGAGCTGGCAAAGGCGCCGGTCAGCGGCTGAGCCCGAAGCCTGCTGCGGCGAACTCCTCGGCGGCGGCCACCTCCACCGGGCCGGCCGCCGCGTACCGTTCGGCGCCCAGGGCGCTGCGGACGGCCGCCGTGATCCGCCGCACGTCGGGCTCGGTCTCCAGCGCCTCGCCCCGCACCGTGGAAGCCGTCCGCAGCAAGGCCGCCGCTTGCTGGTGCTCGCCCCGGCTCGAGGCCAGGTCCGCGGCGAGCACCAGCACCCGGGCCCGCAGCCCGGCCTCGCCGACCTCGCGGGCGAGCTCCACCGCCGCCGCGCACGCCTCCGCGGCGGCCTGTGTGCGGCCCTCGGCCACGGCCAGGTGTCCCCGGCTGACGAGCACCGCCGGCCGGTACCCCACCCCCCTGCCGTGCCGTGTCACCTCCGCCAGGGCACGGTCGAGCAGGCCGCGGGCCTCCTTCAGCCTGCCCTCGGCGCGCCGCAGGTCGCCGCGCGCATGGTGCACCACGCCCAGCACCTCGCCCAGGCCCAGCCGCGCGGCCTCCGTCTCGGCGTCCGTCAGGCACCCCTCGGAGGCCTGGAAGGCGCCGACCCTGGCGTGTTCGGTGGCCAGCCGCACCAGCAGCATCGGCGCGTCCTCCACATCGCCCAGCTCGGTGACCGCGCGCAACGCCTCCTGCAGCGCGCTCACCGCCCCGAGGTGGTCGCCCAGCGCGCTGTCCGACTCGGCCAGCGCCGAGAGCGTGTAGGCCAGGCCGAGTCGTTCGCCGACCTGGCGGAAACCCTCCAAAGCGGCGAGCAGTTCGCCCCGCGCCGCACTCGGCTGCCCCGCGTTGGCCAGCATCCGGGCACGGAGCATACGGGCGAGCGCCGCGAGCCACGGATCGGTGTGCCCTCCCAGCTCCCGCAGCAGTTCACTGACCCGCTCGGGAGAGCTTGAGGCGAGCGAGCCAAGGACGCCGGCCACCACCAGTACCGGATGCGCAGCGGCCTGGGAGGCGGACATCCCCTGCACCAGGTCAAGCGCCTCGAACAGGTAGCCGACGCCCTCCTGGCGGCCGAGCAGCGCGCCTTGCTGCAGCCCTCCCACCACGCAGACGATGGCCCGCTCCACCGGCCTGCCACCGCCGGGGCGGGCCAGGACACGCCGCGTCCACTCGGCCCCCTCGGTGCGCCGGCCGCTCAGCAGCCAAAACCACTCCAGGGAGGCCACCAGGCACAGCGGCAGTTCGGGCGGCGCCTCCTTCAGCGACCAGCGCAAGGCGGCATACAGGTCGTCCACAAGCAGGGTGAGCGCCGCCAGTTCCTGCGTCTGCTCCCCCCGGCGCAGCCGTGGCTCGGCGGCCTGCGCGATCTCAAGCAGCGTCGTTGCGTGCCGCCGGCGCAGCGCGCTCTGCTCGCCGGCCGCCGCGAGCCGCTCGCCCGCGTAGAGCCGTACCGTCTCCGGCATGCGGTAGCCGGTCCGCCCCTGCGCCTGGTCGGTCTGCACGATGGACTTGGCCACGAGCGAGGACAGCAGCTGCTCCAGCTCGCCGGCTGCCGGGAGGTCTGCCGTCCCCGCGCCGGTGCAGACCCGCTCGATGAGCGGCAGTTCGACGCGGCCGGCGAAGACCGCCAGACGGCGGGCGAGTGTCTGCTCCGCCTGGTCCAGCAGCTCCCAGCTCCAGTCCGTGACCGTGCGCAGGGTGCGCTGCCTGCGGTCCCCCGAGCCGCCCTCGGGCTCCAGGAGCCGGAAGCGGTCATCCAGACGGCTGCGGATCTCCTGGGCCGACAGCGACAGCAGGCGGGCGGCGGCCAGCTCGAGGGCCAGCGGCAGACCGTCCAGGGAGCGGCAGATCACCACGACCGGCCCGACGGTTGCGCAGTCCAGCACGAAGGACGGGCGCACGGCCGTGGCACGGTCGGTGAACAGGCGGACGGCGGGCGAGGCGGCCGCCTGGGCGAGCGAGCAGTCGGGCTGCGGCAGCGGCAGCCCGCCCAGGTGGTGCAGCCGCTCGCCGTGCACACCCAGCGGCTGGCGGCCGGCGGCCAGGACCCGCAGCTGCGGGCAGGCGCTCAGCAGTTCGGCCGTGAACCGGGCGACCGCGCCCACCAGGTGCTCGCAGTTGTCCAGGACGAGGAGCCCGCGGCCCTCGCCGAGCAGGCCGGTCAGCCGCTGCATCACCAACTCGTGCGGCGCCTGCGCGAACTCGGCCGCAAGCAGTCCCCCCTCGCCGACCCCGGTGGCGCGCAGGACGGCGCCCGGCACGTGCGAGGGGTCGCGTACGGCGGCGAGTTCGACCATCCACACCGGATCGCCCGCCGTCTGAACGCGGCGCGCCGACTCGATAGCCACCCGCGTCTTGCCGACACCGCCCGGCCCCACGACGGTGACCAGCCGCCCGTGGTGCAGCAGTTCCCCCACGCGCCGCACGTCCGCTTCCCGGCCGACGAGTCCGGTCAGCGGCGCGGGCAGCCGCCCCCCGCCGCCCGGGGCCATACGCACCGACGCCGCGGGCGGGGGCGGGGGGGCGGCTTGGCCGCGCAGGACGTCCAGGTAGGTCTGCTGGAGTTCGGCCGAGGGGTCGATGCCGAACGCCTGGGAGAGCCGCTGGCGGGCGTCGTCGTAGACGGCGAGCGCATCGGTCTGGCGGCCCGCCGCCTGCAGGGCCCGCATCAGCAGAGCGTGGGTGCGCTCCCGGAAGGGGTCCTGAAAGACGAGTCCGCTCAGCTCGGCCACGAGCGAGGCACCGCCGCCCGCCTCCAGTTCGGCCTCGATACGGTCCTCCAGGGCCCGCCAGCGCAGTTCCCCCAGACGGGCGGCGTGGGCGCGTACCGTGCGGCTGTCGGCCAGACCGGACAGGGCCGGGCCCCGCCACAGGCCGAGTCCCTCACGCAGCAGGTCCAGCCGCCGCGCGCGGTCGCCGCGTGCCGCGGCGGCGGCGTGCACCAGCGCCTCGAAGCGCAGCGCGTCGACCGCTTCGCGGTCGAGCACCAGACGGTAGCCGCCGGCCCCGGAGGCGACGGTCACCCCCGGCAGCGACCTGCGCAGCCGGGAGACCAGCGCCTGCAGGGCGTTGTCCGGGGCTTGGGGCGGCTCCTGGTCCCAGAGGGCTTCGAGCAGTTGCGTGCGCGAGACCTCACGGCCGGCGCCCAGCGCGAGCACCGCGAGCAGCGTCCGCAGCCGGGACCCGCGCACCTCCAGGGGGCCGGAGGGGGAATGCACCTGCAAAGGGCCCAGGACGCTGACGGCGGTACCGGCTGGCATGGCCTCATTCTGCCGCACCCCGGAACCGGCACCCGGGGGCCTTGACGCCACCTTTGCCGGCCGGCGGCTACACGGCGGTGATCTCAGGGAGAGGGAAGACGAGCCGGCCGCCGCCGCGCAGATACGCCTGCTCCCGCTCGACGAAGCCGTCACGGTAGATCCAGGGCAGCACCAAAAGCTGGTCGGGCGCAAGGGACTTGGCCTGCGCCTCGGAGACGACGGGGATGCCCGTGCCCGGCGTGAAATGGCCGTCCTTGTCCTTGTTGACCTCGCCGATACACGGCAGGTCCCGTTCGGTGAGCCCGCAGTACTGCAAAATCACGTTGCCCTTCGTCGAGGCACCGTACCCGACCGTGAGCTTGCCCGACCTGCGGGAGGCATCGAGGAACTCCACCAGTGCGTCCCGGTGCTCGACAGCCGCGCGCGCGAACGCCTCGAACGGCGCCATGGACTCCAGACCCAACGCGGCCTCCCGGGCCCTGATACGCCCCAGCGCCGCCTCATCGACACCGTAGCGGCCGGGGTTCTTGGCCAGCACGAGGCACAGGCTCCCGCCGTACACGTCATTGACCTCGGCCCGGATCACGGCCAGGCCCACCCGCTGGGCCATCCACTCGATCTGGCGCAGCGCGTAGTACTCCAGATGCTCATGGCAGACCACGTCGTAGGCGTTGGCCTCCAGCATCGCCGGCATGTAGCTCTGCTCCAGCAGCCACACCCCGTCCTCGTCGAGGACATCGTGCACGTCCTGCATGAAGCCCAAAGGGTCGGGCAGATCGTAGAACATCGCCACCGAGGTGACGATCTTCGCCCGGCGGGAGCCGAACTCCCGCTCGAAGACCTCCCGGGAGAAGAACTCCGAAAGCAGCCTCACCTGCGCAGGGTAGTACTCGCGCAGATAGTCGCCGGTCGGATCGATACCCACGAGCGTCGGGCCGTCCTGCGGATAGCCGCGCAGCAGGGTCGCATCGTTGCTGCCGATGTCCAGCACGATGTCGCCGGGACCGGGCCCGGCCAGCGCGGTGAGCCCGGCGGCCTTGGACGCCAGGTGCCCGACCATGAACTCACCCAGCCCGGAACGGTACCCATACCCCTGGCCGTACATCAGCCCGAAATCGGCGGTATGGCGCAGCTGGACCAGACCACACCCCCCAGGAGAACAGCGCACCAGCTCCAGCGGCACAGCCGGGACACGCTCGTGGCGGGAACGCGGGAAGACACCGGTCAGGGCCTGGTCACCCAGGTCGAGTATCGGCACCAGCGTGCGGTTGCCGCAGACACGGCACTCGGTCAGGGTCATCACTACTCCAGGACATCAACCATCAACCATCAACCATCGACCGGCGGCCGCCGGTGCCGGTGCCGGTGCCGGTGGCACCGCGTGCTCCGCGGCCCCACGAACCTAAAAGCACACCCACGAGGGACACTCGAGCCACAGTAGAAACCCCCAAGGCCACCCCGAACACCCACGAGGCACACCCCCCGAACACCCACGAGGCACACCCCCCGGACACCCACGAGGCACAACCCCCGACACCCACGGGGCAAGCCCCGGACACCCGCGGGGCGCGACCCCGGCGGCCCGGACACCCGTGGGACGCAGCCCCGAACACGCACGGGGCACAGCCCCCGGACACCCGCGAGGCACAACCCCC
>NZ_AUKO01000041.1:0-22936 GCF_000424785.1 Streptomyces sp. CNT360
CCAGCCACTCCAGGGCTTTCCGGATGCAGGCGAGAATGCTGGACATCCTCGATCAGCGGGGACTGCTCGCACAGTTCACCGACGGCAACCGCACCTGGCCCAAGGCGCACTTCGCCGGCCTGGAACCGCTGCTGGACTTCCAACACCTGACCAACGAGCACCCCTACGCGCTGCTCATCCCGCAGGCCCGCACCGAGGAACTGCTGGAAAAGCACGCACTCGACTCCGGCGTGGAGATCCGGCGCGGCCACAACGTCTCCGACATCGACGCCACACCCTCCGGCGTCACCTGCCACATCGAGGCCGACGGCGCAACATACCAGCTGCGCTGCTCCTACCTGGCCGGCTGCGACGGGGGACGCAGCAGCGTGCGCAAGCTCGCGGGCATCGGCTTCAGCGGCTCCGACCCGACAGTCCGGGCCCTGCTCGCCGACGTGGAGCTGGCCGACCCGGGGCAGCTGCCCAACGGGGTACCAGGCACCATGCGCACCTCCCAGGGCCTGCTGATGGCCATCTCCCTGCAACCGGGGGTGACACGCATCCTCACCACCGAGTTCGCGCCCCCCGAGCCCTCCTCGGAGCGCACCGCCGTCACCCTCGACGAACTGCGCAGCACCGTGCGGCGTATCACCGGAACAGACATCCAGATGGACAACCCCCGGTGGCTCTCCCGCTTCACCGACACCACCAGACTCGCCGACACCTACCGCCACGGCCGCGTACTCCTCGCCGGCGACGCAGCCCACGTGCACTTCCCGATCGGCGCCCAAGGCCTCAACCTCGGACTCCAGGACGCGGTCAACCTGGGCTGGAAACTGGCGGGCACCGTCGTCGGATGGGCACCACCGCGGCTGCTGGACAGCTACGGCACAGAGCGCCGGCCCGTCGCCGAGCGCGTGCTCAGAGAGACGCGGGTACAGCTGATGCTGATGCGGCCGGACAAGAACGTCGACCCGCTGCGCGAAATGATGTCCGAACTGCTCGCCCTGCCACAGGTCAACAGCCGGCTCGCCCACGAGATGACAGGCCTCGACGTGCGCTACGACCTCGACGTGCGCTACACCCACGACCTCGTCGGCCGGCCGTACCCCCCGGTCAGCGAGTCCGTCGGCAAGGGCCTGCGCCGGGTACTGCGCGCCGGCCGCGGCGCGGTGGTCCTGCCACGCGGCACCGACGCCGCCCGACTCGCCCAGGCCTGGGCACACCGTGCCCCCGCAGTACGGGCCGAAGAAGGGCCGGCCCTGCTCGTGAGGCCGGACGGCCACGTCGCCTGGGCCGACCCCGGCGACGGCATACCACGCGAGGAGGTGCTCGCCGACCTGGAACGCGCACTGCGCCGGTGGTTCGGCGCCCCCGCCCAGGGCGAACCCGGCCTGCCCGGAACCGTCCACGACTCCACGAGGGGATAAGACCCGTGCGCACACGCAGACTCGCGGTCGAGGGCTGCATCGAGTTCGAACCGGACATCCACACCGATGCGCGGGGCCTGTTCGTCTCCCCGCTCCAAGAAGAGGCCTTCACAGCGGCCGTCGGGGAGCGGTTCGTGACAGCCCAGACCAACCACAGCCGCTCCGCGCGCGGCGTGCTGCGCGGACTGCACTTCACCACGGCACCCCCGGGCCAGGCCAAGTACGTGTACTGCGCAGGAGGCCGCGCCCTGGACGCCGTCGTCGACATCCGGACCGGTTCGCCGACCTTCGGCAAGTGGGACGTCGTCGAGATGGACGCGGTGTCCTACCGGGCGGTCTACATCCCCGACGGAGTGGGCCACGCCTTCCTCGCGCTGGAGGACGACACGGTGATGTCCTACCTCGTCACAACCGCCTACCGGCGCGAACTGGAACAGGCAATCGACCCCTTCGACCCGTCGATCGGCCTGCCCTGGCCGAACGGCATCGACTTCCTGCTGTCCGAACGGGACACAGCCGCCGTCCCGTTGGCGCAGGCCCGAGCGGCGGGGATGCTGCCCCGATACGAGGACTGCTCGCGGCGCCCCGTCGGCCCGGAACCCGGCCCGTGAAGGGACGAGTCGCCGTCCTGGGCGCCACAGGATGCATGGGCCGCCAGATCACGGCAGCGTTCACGGCCGCCGGCTGGGACGTCGTCGCCGTCGCCCGGCGGCCAGCCCCGTGCGTGCACCCGCACCGCTTCCTGGCACTCGACGCCGCGAACCTCACCAGCCGGCAGTGGGCGCAGATCCTGACCGCCGAAGAAGTGACAGCCCTGGTCAACGCGACCCTGGCCTGGGGCCAGGAACTGATACCCGTCAACGTCGACCTGGTGCGCCGCCTCCTTGACGCGCTGCGCACGATGCCACGCGCACCGCGGATGGTGCAGCTGGGCACGATCCACGAGTACGGACCGGTCCCCCCGGGCACCGCCGTCGACGAGACCGCACACCCCCACCCGCGACAGCCCTACCCCCGCTCCAAGCTGCGCGCCACACGGCTCGTCCTGGACGCGGCACGGGCCGGCCACGTGGACGCCGCGGTCCTGCGGCTGACGAACACCATCGGCCCCCACCCGGCAGGGGAGAGCTTCTTCGGCGGTCTGGCGCAGCGGCTCAGGGACGATCCGGCCGCAGTGCCCGAACTGACGGTCGCCGACGCACAACGGGACTACCTCGACTCCCGTGACGCCGCCGACGCCGTAGTGCGCGCCGCCGCAGCCGACACGGCCGCAGGCGTCTTCAACATCGGCAGCGGCCATGCCCGGGACATCAAGACGCTGGTGGAGGCGCTGGTCGACGCCGCCGGACATCCCCGGGAAGCGGTACGCATCCGCCGCGGAGCCGTGCCCAGCGAAGGCGCCGACTGGATCAGAGTGGACAGCACGCGTGCCCGCGAAGTGCTCGGCTGGCGACCCGGATACTCTCTGGAGGACTCCATGCGCGCGATGTGGGAAACGGTACGCCCGCACCCCGATGACACCAAGACACCGGCACGCGGGTGAGCCCGCCCGGGCGCCACTCCGAGCCGAACGGCCTGCACCAGCCTCAAAAGCCTCAAAACGCGTTCCGGGCCCACAGCCCGGAACACGGACACCGGAGGGAAGACTCCACGGTCACCACTGTGGGGTCTGACAATTCACTGACGTCGGCTCGTCAGGGTGACTGTGGACCGCCGAGGGCCAGGCCGGTGCCGGCTATGAAGCCGGCGAGGGTGTCTGGCCGGTACTGAAGGCGCTGGAGCCTGTGGCGTACGAGGGCCTCGAGTCGGTCGAGGGCGACGACGGCGCGGTTGGCCATGCCGTGTTGGGCGTGCGCCCGTACCCACTCCACGGGGTTGAGGTCGGGTGGGTACGCGGGCAGCAGGAACACCGTCAGCCATCCACGCCCGGCGATCAGCTCGCGCATGGCGGGGAAGACATGGGTCTTCAGCCGGTCCCACACCAGCACGACCGGCGCCGTGACGCTCTGGTGGACGCCGTCGATCAGCGCGATGAAGTCCCGCTCGCCCATGCTGCGACGCGTGCTTTGCCCGTCCGAGGGGTGCGCAGACGATGGCACAGGCGGGCCGGGAACCGGGCCGCATGCCGATCGGCCCGGCCACCGGCAGGCGCCCCGAGCGGCGGCCGCCGACGGTCACGACCGGAAAGGTTCGCAGGCTAGGGGGATGGTGTCCGGTGAGGGGGCGGCGCCACCGGACAACCACGCGGCGTCTCCTTCAGCGATCAGTCCGAAGAAGGCAGGGCAGCCTGGCCGGAGAAAGGGCGGAGAAGGCAGCAAGCAACCCGGATATGCGTATGACGCATCAACGAATGCAAACTGAAGTGTGCGGATCATCAATGCGGCCTCCTAGTGTCCCTGGTGCTGGTGAGCAGAGCCCAACGGGTGCTCCAGCAGTACCTCTGTTTCCGCCGCCGTATGGAGGAACGATCCGTGCACTGCCCCGCTGAACCCGCATGACCGGGCCCACTGCCTTCCGCCCGCTCGACGGAATCCGCGTCCTCGACTTCACGCGGGTGCTCGCCGGCCCCTACGCCACGATGGGGCTCGCCGAGCTGGGCGCGGACGTGGTCAAGGTGGAGATGCCGGGGGCGGGTGACGAGACCCGCGCCTGGGGGCCTCCCTTCGTCGACGAGTCGAGCGCCTACTTCCACGCGGTCAACCGCGGCAAGCGCAGCGTCGTCCTCGACCTGACGGTCGAGGACGACCGGGCCGTCGTCGACCGTCTGATCCGGACCAGCGACGTGGTCGTGGAGAACTTCCGCCCCGGGGTGAGCGACCGGCTCGGTATCGGCCCCGACAGGGTGGCCGAGCTGGCCCCGCACGTTGTCTACGCGTCGATCACCGGATTCGGCTCGACGGGCCCGATGGCTTCCTACGCGGGCACCGAGGTCATCGTCGAGGCGGAGTCGGGCCTGATGAGCATCACGGGCCTCCCCGACGGTGAGCCGGTGCGTTTCGGCGTGGCGATGATCGACCTCGCCACCGGCCTGTCCGCCGTCAACGGACTCCTCGCAGCCCTCCTGGAGCGGACCCGCACCGGCATGGGGCGGCACGTCGAGGTGTCCCTCTACGGGACGGCGGTCAGCGTGCTCGGCACCGTCATCGCCTCGGAGTCCGCGGGCGGCGGCGTGCCGCGCGCCTGGGGCAGCGCCCATCCGTCGATCGTGCCCTACCGCGCCTTCCCCACCCGCGACGGGCACATCGTCATGGGGGCCACCAACGACACGATGTTCCGGCGGCTGGCGACCGCGTTGGGCCTGGAGCAGGAGCTGTCCCGGCCCGAGTGGGCCGGCAACGCGGGCCGCGTCGAGGACCGTACGGCGCTGGAAGCGGTGATCGAAGGGGCGCTGACCCGCCTCGAGACCGCGGACGCTGTCGAGCGTCTGCGCGCCCACCGCGTCCTCGCGGCCCCCGTCCGGCAGGTCGGCGAGGCGGCACGCAGCGAGCAGACCGCGGCGCTCGGCCTCGTCGAGGACGAAGGCGCGCTGTTCGCCCGTTCGCCGCTGAGCAGCAACGGGACAGGCCGCCTCGGACGGGCGCCCGGGGTGGGCGAACACACCGAAGAAATACTGGCCGAGGTCTCCGACCCCCCGTCACCGTCTCCCAAGGACGCACATGTCTCCCACTGAAACCGTCACCGAAGCTCCCGCCGACACATCCGGCGGCGCCCCGACGAACGACGCACTCCGCCCCTACCTCGAAGGCCATGAAACCCCGATCGGCATCGACCTGCCCCACCATGTCGGCGGCTCGCAGCGGGAGCCGGAGCAGTGGGCGCACACGCTCGACCCGGCGACGGGTGAGCCGCTGGCTCGCGTCGGTACCGCCACCGCCGGGGAGGTGGACGCCGCCGTGACCCTGGCACGCGAGGCCGCCGAAGGCTGGGCCGGTCTCGCACCCGGTGCGCGCGGCACCCTGCTCCGGCGACTGGGTGCCCTCGTACGCCGTGACGCCGAGACCCTGGCGCGGCTGGAGACCCGCGACACCGGAAAACCACTGGCCCAGGGGAAGGCCGACATCGGCGCCGCGGCCCGGTACTTCGAGTTCTACGGCTCGGTCGTCGAAGGGTTCCTCGGCGACACCGTGCCGTTGGGCACCGGTGCGCTCGCCATGGTGGAGCGGCAGCCGCACGGTGTGACCGGGCATGTCATCCCCTGGAACTACCCGGCCCAGATCACAGCCCGCTCTGTCGGAGCCGCCCTGGCCGCGGGCAACGCGACGGTCGTCAAGCCCGCCGACGAGGCCCCGCTCGTCGCCCTGCGCTACGCCGCGCTCGCCGCAGAGGCGGGCTTCCCGGCCGGTGTGCTCAACGTACTGCCGGGCGGAGCGGCTGCGGGCACCGCACTCACCTCCCACTCCGGCATCGACCATGTCTCCTTCACGGGCTCCGTCGCCACAGGGCGCGCCGTCGCCGGTGTGTGCGCACAGCGAGGGCGGCCCGTACTGCTGGAACTGGGCGGCAAGTCGGCCCACCTCGTGCTGGAGGGCGCGGATCTCGACCGCGCCGCCCCGGTCATCGCGCGTGCCCTGCTGCTGCACGCGGGCCAGACCTGCACCGCCGGCACCCGCGTCCTCGTCCACGAGTCGCTGCGCGCCGACCTGGTCCGCCGCCTGGCCGCCGTCTTCGAGCACGCCGTGCTCGGCTGTGGCCTCGACGACCCCACGGTCGGTCCGGTCATCAGCGAGAAGCAGGCAGAGCGGGTGCGCGGCTTCATCGCACGCGCCCAGGCCGACGGAGCCACCCTCAAGGCCCGTGCCACGGGCGCGGACGGCCTGTCCGGCTTCTTCGTCACACCGACGCTCTTCGACGGTGTGCGGCAGGACAGCGAACTCTTCGCCGAGGAGGTCTTCGGGCCGGTGCTCGCCGTCACGTCCGTTGACTCGGACGACGCCGCGGTCGCCGCGGCGCTCAACAGCCGGTACGGGCTGACGGCCGCGGTCTGGTGCCGCGACATCGACCGCGCCCTGCGCACGGCACGCCGCCTGCATGTGGGGCAGGTCAGCGTCAACGGGTACGCCCCGGGCGGCGGTGTGGAACTGCCCTTCGGCGGCGTACGCGACAGCGGCTACGGCCGGGAGAAGGGCGTCGAGTCCCTGCGCGAGTACAGCCACCCGCGCACTCTCTTCATCGATCTGGACAACTGACGGCGAGCGGCGGCGTCCGCACCCTGAGCCCGATGCCGTGCGAGGGAAGGAAACACTGATGAGGGACGTGTCCGGGGCGACCCCCGAAGAGGGCCGGCAGCTCGTCGAGGTGTGGGGAGACGTCGTCGACGAACGCGGCGTGAGGGTCGCGGTGCTGTTCGCCGTCGTCGTCGCCGTCCCCGCGTTCCTGCTGGCCGAAGCCGGTTTCAGCGCCGCGGTCAGCAATCAGGACCTGTCCCGTACGTACGCCATGGTCGTCGGCATCGTGGCCTGCCTGGGCGTCGGCGCTGTGGTGGCCAAGCTCTACAAGCCGCAGCGCGTCATCACCGAACTGGGGGCGGACGCCGCCGGGGAACAGCGCCGGATCCTGCGCGAGCTGAGCGAGGCCGGTGGTCTCGGCTCCCTGGAGAGCCTCAGCCCGCGCGAGCGCGCCGAACTGCGAAGGCAGGGGCTGGAGGAACTCTTCCTCGAAGCGGAGCAGGAGTGCGCGGGCGGGGCGGCCGGCGCGGCAGGGGCGGATGACGCAGTCGAGGACAAGCGCACCGGTCGCGCACCTGCCAGGAGCGGCGGATGAGCGGCGAGTTCCTCCACACGGTGCTGGTCGCGCTGGCCGCCGGCCTGGCCGGTGCGGTGATCTTCGCGTTCCTCGGGCTGATATCGGGGACGGACGAGACCGCGACGATAGCCCCGCTGACGCTGGCCGTGGTCCTGCTCGGCGTACCGCCCGCCGGTGTGCTGACGTTCTTCATCGCGGCGGCCACCGCCAAGCACATGACGCACGCTGTCCCGACCACACTGCTCGGGATCCCCGGCGACACCATGGCGATCGCGCTGATGGACGAAGCGAACGCGTTGCGTCGGCTCGGCGCACCGCACATCGCTCTGCGCAAGGCCGTCACCGCCGCACTGCTGTCGGCCCTCATCGCCGTACCCGTTTCGGTCCTCGCAGCCAGTGCGCTCGCCTCGGTTGCGGAGCCGCTCCAGAAGGTGGTGCCGTACCTCTTCCCGGTGATCGCAGTCGGGGTCGCCTGCCTCTCGCGGGGGCGTTGGGCTTCCGTCCTCGCACTGGTGCCGCTCACCGTCATGATCACCGGCGTCAACGCGCTCGTGCAGGAGCAGACGGGCAAGACGCTCTCGATCAGCTTCTTCGTCGGTCTCGCCATCGGACCGATGATCGTCGACCTCGTCGGTCTGCTGTCCCCGGTCACCCGGCGCGGGCTGTTGCGCGACCGGCGGCCGACGTCCTGGATCGCGCGGGAGCCGGACGAGCAAAGTGAGCCGGGCGGGCAGGGCGCCCCGGATCAGCCGGTCGCCTCCGGTGCGTCCGCCGGACACGGGGCATCCGGCAAACCCACCCGGCGCCGCAAGCGGCGAGGCGGAGCGAGTATGCCGAACCCGATGACGGTGCTGACCCGTAAAGAAGCGGGGACCACCGCCGTCGCGGCCACCGCGACCAGCCTGACCTTCGTCGTCAGCCCGCTGGCGATGGCCGTCGTGGTCGGCGAGATCGTGGGTGCGCGGGTCTCCCAGGCCTATCAGCGGCTGACCCGGGTGATCTCCGTACGCAACGGCGTCACCGACTCCACTTACCTCGCCGAGACGCTGATCCCGCTCGTAGCGGTGGGAATCCCGCTGAGCCCGATCGCTGCGGGCGCAGCGGCGCCGCTGTTCAACGCACCGCCGGTCTACACGGTCGGTGGAGACGGCGAGGCAACGCACAACCTCCATACGCTGCTGACGGCTCCGGAGTTCTTTCTCTACGGTCTCATCGGTGTCGTCCTGGCCGCTCTGGTGGCCTACCCGCTGACGATGAAGTACGCCCGCAAGGCCGCGCTCCTGGTGGCGGGAAAGCTCAGCCACGAGGCCGTGATCGGCGCTTTCACCGGCCTCGTCCTCGTCGTCGCGCTGTACGAGGGCGGCCTGTGGGGTGTCTTCGTGATGCTCACGGTCGGCCTGGTCGGCGGCACGCTCAGCCGCGCGGTGGGCATGCACGCCGGTGTGCAGTGCATGGCGTACTACGTGTCCGTCCTGACCGTTCCGGTGATGCTCTCATGACCCGCAGCAGCCCTGCGCGTACCCTGCCCGCCGTCCACCCGGCGGCAGGCCTGCCCGCGCGGGTCGCCGTCCACGAAGTGGGCCCGCGCGACGGCCTCCAGGCGGAAGCGGCGACCGTGCCCACCGCTGACAAGGTGAGGTTCATCCGCGAGCTGCGCGCGGCGGGGCTCGGCCCGGTGGAGGCCACCAGCTTCGTCTCACCGCGTTGGGTGCCCCAACTCGCGGACGCGGCGGAGGTGCTGGACAAGCTCGCGGGTCCTGGCGGCCTCGTTGATGGCGGTGACGGCCTGGAACCGTACCCGGTCCTGGTCCCCAACCTGCGCGGCCTGGAACGCGCCAGGGAGTGCGGGGCCCGCGCGGTAGCCGTCTTCGTCAGTGCGACGGAGGCGTTCGCCGGGCGCAACCTCAACACCACCGTGGCGGGAGCCCTCGCCGCAGCAGCCGAGGTCACGGCAAAGGCACGCGCCTCCGGCATGACGGTGCGGGGCTATGTGTCGATGTGCTTCGGCGATCCGTGGGAGGGGACCGTCGCACCGGACGCCGTGGTACCGGCCACGCACAGGCTGCTGGAAGCCGGGTGCTACGAGGTGTCCCTCGGCGACACCATCGGTGTGGGCACCGCCGGGCACGTCCTTGCGCTGCTCGACGCACACGTACGGGCCGGGATCGGCCCCGACAAGCTTGCCCTGCACTTCCACGACACCTACGGCCAGGCGCTCGCCAACGTCCACGCGGGCCTCCTGGGGGGTGTGACCTGCTTCGACGCCTCGGCGGGCGGCATCGGCGGCTGCCCGTTCGCCGGCTCCGCCACCGGCAACCTCGCTACGGAGGACCTGTTGTGGATGATGGAAGGGCTCGGCATCAGGACGGGCGCCGACCTGCGCGCCGTGGCCGAAACGGGCGAGCGGATGACCCGGCTCCTGGGCCGGCCACCGTCCCGGGTGGCCCGCGCCCTCGGGCTGGACGGGCTGAAGTGACGAGCGCCTCGGTGGCTGGGCGCATGCCGCTGGGGCCCGTGTCAGCGGGATGCGTGCCGCACACCGTCTGGCCACCCCGGCCCGGAGACATCCGAGGCCAGCGTCCGTACGGTCTCCGCGAACCCGGCCGCGGCGGGGGAGACGGGCCGTCGAGGCACCGAGACGAGTCCGAGCGTCCGGTCGACGGAGGGCTCGCAGAGGTCCACGGCCTCCAGCGCGGCGAACCCCATCAAAGGAATCACCAGGGAGGGAACCGCCGCTACCCCGAGACCGGCCGCGACCAGCCCTGCGATCACCGCGATGTTCTGCGCCTCGGCACTCGGCTCGGGGGCCGCGCCGAGTCCGGTGAGGGTGGTGTCGGTCAGCGTACGGATGCTGCTGGCGCTGCCGAACATCACCACCGGCTCGGCGGCGAACTCCCGCCAGGTGACGCTCTCCCGGCCGTGGAAACGGTGGTCACGGCGGAAGACGACCTGGAACCGGTCGGCCGCGATCGGTGTGAACTCCGTTCCGTCCGGCAGGTCGTCATCCACGGTGATGGCGAAGTCCACCTGTCCGGCCAGCAACTGCTCGATCGCCAGGTGCGCCAGGGTGTCGTCGATGTCCACGAAGACGTCCGGTGTGTCCCTCTTCACGGCAGCCACCAGGGACGGGAGCACGGTAGCTGCCACCGAGGGGAGCGTAGCGAGCCGCACGACGCCGGCGAGTCCGTCCCGGTACAGCGCGAACTCGCGCAGCCGCCGCTCGTGGTGGTCCAAAAGCTCCCGCGCCGTCCGTACGAACTGCTCTCCCACCGGGGTGGGCGTCACCGACCGGGTCGTACGGGTGAAGAGCCGTGCGCCCACTCGGCGCTCCGCGTCGTTGACGGCGCGGCTCAGTGCACTCTGCGAGAGGTGGACGGCCTCCGCTGTCTCGGTGAAACTGCGCCGCTCGGCCAGTTCCAGGACGAGACGCAGATCGCGGAGGCTCACCTCAGGACCCGGACCCAGCACGACGCCCACCTCTCCCCATTGATGCGGCCAGGGCAACAATAGCTGCAAATTGTGCAGTGTGGATGCATGTGGAACGGCATAAAGTGAGCCGCGCCACACCAGGAAACAAGGAGTCACGCATGCCGAAACGCCGCAGGATCGTCACCGGACACACCGAGGGCGACACCTCGACCGTCGTCGGCGACACCGTCGTGGAACCCCGCACCTCGCCGGGGCTGCCCGGCGTGGAGATGCTGTACTTGTGGGGCGCCGACGGCACCCGGACGTATCCGGACGGCGGCTCCGAACCGGCCTGGCAACAGCACTTCCCGCCGCCGGGCGGTTTCCGTTTCGTGTCCTTCACCCTGCCGCCCGCCGACGCGCCGGTACCGGACGAAGCGGCCTCCGCCGAGGCCCTGGCCCACGCGCGCAGGTCCTTCCCCGGGCTCCTGGAGACCTACCGGGACGACCAGCCGGGTATGCACACCTCCGATACCACCGACCTGGCGATCGTACTCTCCGGCGAGGTCGTGCTCGGACTCACCGACGGCGGTGAACACGTACTGCGCGCAGGTGACACCGTCGTACAGAACGGCACCGCCCATAGCTGGACGAACCGCACCAATGCACCCGTCGAGATGCTCTTCGTGCTCGTCGGCGCACAACGGGAGGCTTGAATCCATGGCAACGACGAAGACCAGGGGCCGCGCGGCGGTGCTGCGGGACTACGGTGCCGGCTTCGAGGTCGAGGAGTACCCGAGGCCCGAGGCCGAGCCGGGCGGCCTCGTCGTGGAGATCGACGTGGCCACCGTGTGCGGCTCGGACGTCCACGCCTGGCAGGGCCACCTCGCGGGCGTCCTGCCGATCAGCCTGCCGTTGATCCTCGGGCACGAGATGACCGGACGCATCACGCAGATCGGACGGGGCGCCGAACACGACAGCGTGGGGCAGGAGCTGAGCGTCGGCGACCGCGTGGTCTGGGCCCACACCCCCTGCGGCAAATGCCACGAGTGCACCGTCGAACGGGAACCCGTGCTCTGCTCCCGGCGCTACATCGCCTACCTCAACGACTGTTCGGCGCCACCGCACTTCACCGGCACCTTCGCCGAATACGGCATCGTCCGGCCCGAGGCGGGCCGCATACGCGTACCGGACGGGGTCGAGTCCACCTGGGCGTCGGCGGGCAGTTGCGCACTCCGTACCGTGGTGCGCGCCCTGTCCGTCGCCGGTCCCGTCGATCAGGACGACACCGTCGTGGTCCAGGGCGCAGGGCCGCTCGGCCTGTTCGCCACCGCGCTCCTCTCCCTCCACGACCCGCGTCGGCTGGTCGTCGTCGGCGGACCCGCGGACCGGCTGGAGCTGGCCCGTGAGTGGGGCGCCACCGACACTGTCCTCGTCGACCCCGCAGCCGACCCCGCAGGCCGTCTCGAGGAGGTCATGGGCATCACCGGGCGTGGAGCGTCGGTGGCGTTCGAGCTGGCGGGCGCTCCGGGCGTGGTGGGCGAGGGGGTGCAGATGATGGCCCGCAACGGACGGTATGTCGTGATGGGCACCCTGGGCGGCCCGCCGCAGCCGGTGCACGTCGCGACGATCGTCTCGCGGGGCCTCTCCGTACGCGGCTCGATGAGCGGCGAGATCGGCGACTACCACACCGCCATGCAACTGCTGGACCGCTACCAGGACCGCTTCGACTGGGGAAAGCTGTTCGGCAGGACGTACGGTCTCGACGGGATCGCCGAAGCCATGAACGCCATGCGCGCGATGGACGAGATCAAGCCCGTCATCAGGCCGGGCAACGGCGCCTGACCGGCCGGCACCACGGTGGGCCGCGCACCCGGGAGGCGCCCGCCGGCGCCACACAAGCTGCGCGGCCCATCGGCTCCTCATCCTCCTCGTCATCGACGAGTTGCACTCGGCGGACGATCCCCACCTGACGCTCCCGAAGCACCCGCACCACATGCTCCCCGACCCCCACTCGGACGGCTCGGCGAGGGCAGAAGAGCACTTCCCGGACGTCCTCGGAGCCCCAGCAGTTTCCGGGTCTGTCACATGAGCGGTGTAAGGGCTCGCAGGGAATCAACGTGCTGGTTCGGTCTTCGCGGGACTGCTGTCGGCGAGCAACGCGGTGACATCAGCGAGCGTCCCAAACCTGGCCGGGGGCTCCCGCCGGAGACGGGGCGCCTGCGCCGGCGGGGTTCGGGGCGGACGCGGGCGGTCAGTCGGCCGGGCCGACGGGGGAGTGGCGGTCTTGAGCCCGACGGGGACGCAGGGGGCGGCGCCGCTCGCGCGGGAGTCCATAACAGCGGCGCAGGCGCGCGCTGCGCGGGCCCGGCCCGTGCGGGGGCGCTCGGGCGCGTCCGGCACCTGGTGACGCGGTCCGGTTGCGCAGCCGTATCGCTCCTCTACCCGGCCCACTCGCCCCGGATGTGATCGAGATGGCAGGTCATGACGTCCTCGGCGCGGGAGGGATCGCGGGCCAGCAGCGCGTCAAGCAGCTCGAAGTGCTCGGGGGCCGTCTGCTGGAGGATCCCCCGTTCGGCCAGGGTGTTGACGCCGTAGAGCCGGGTCTGGTCGCGGAGTTGAGCCACAGTCTGCACCAGCCGTGTGTTGCCGCCCAGTTCGAGCAGGCCCAGGTGGAAGCGGCGGTCGGCGTCCAGGAAGACGGGGACGTCTCCGGCGCGTGCGGCCGTCTCGATCTCGGCAGCGACGGGGCGGAGGGCCTCGATGTCCTCATCGTCGGCGCGGTCGATCAGCGCGACGATCCCGGGGACCTCCAGCATGCGCCGCATCTCGCCGATCTCGTCGAGATCGTGTTCGCTGATGGGCACGATGCGAAATCCCCGGTTGCGCACCGGCTCCAGGATGCCCTGGTTGACCAGGGTCAGCATGGCCTCGCGGACCGGGCTGTTGGACACGCCCAGACGGCTCGCCAGCGCGGATGCCGAATAGATCTCGTCCGGTCCGATCTCGCCCGAGACGATCGCCTGGCGGACGATCGTCAACGCTTGCTCCCGCAGGCTCACGTGCTCCAGCCGGTGCAACGGCCCTCCTTGGTCTGCTCCGTGTCCGCTCCGTGAGAGAAACCTTGACACCCGATTTCCGGTGTTCGCATACTACCGGGCATCGCTAAACGGTAATCGCTTACCGGTCACCAGGCTCACGGTCGAACGTCGCCCCCGTCCCCCTCTCCCGTAACTCCCCCGTCTCCGTACGCAAGGGATCTCGTCGTGCCAGCTGAGAAGAAGCGCGGATACTGCACGCTGTGCCGGTCCCGCTGCGGCGCGGTCTACACCGTCGAGGACGGTCGTATGACGCGAGTCGAGCCCGACCCGGGCCATCCGACCGGCACCGCGCTCTGCCCGAAGGGACGAGCGGCGCCCGAGATCGCGCACAGCACACGCAGACTCACCGTGCCCCTACGCCGTACCCGCCCCAAAGGAGCCGAGGACCCCGGCTGGGTGGAGATCGGATGGGAGGAGGCGATGGCGACCGTCGCTGAACGGCTCGGCACGATCCGGGCGGAGAGCGGCGCGGAGGCGATCGGCTTCGCCGTCACCTCACCCAGCGGGACCCCGATGTCGGACTCCATCGAGTGGGTCGAGCGCTTCATCCGGCGCCTAGGCGCCTCCAACACCTGCTACTCCACGGAGATCTGCAACTGGCACAAGGACTTCGCGCACACCTTCACATTCGGCAGCGCACAGCCCACCGCCGACTACCGCGCGACGGACCTGGCCGTGCTGTGGGGCCACAACCCGGCCAAGACCTGGCTCTCCCAAGCCGTCGCCCTGCGCGAGGGCAAGGACCGAGGCGCCCGTATCGCGGTGGTCGACCCGCGGCGTTCGACCAGCGCCCGGGACGCCGACCACTGGATGCGGATCCGCCCCGGAGCGGACGCGGCCCTGGCTCTCGGCGTGGCCCGGCACATGCTGCGCACCGAGCGCTACGACGCGGACTTCGTGCGCTCCTGGACCAACGGACCCCTGCTCATCCGCGAGGACACCGGCGAACCACTCACCGCACGGGAGGTGGCGGCCGACGCGGGGGAGGAGGACTTCGTCGTCTGGGACCTCACGGACGGCCGTACCCGCAGCTACGACACCAGGGCGCGTGCCAAACGCCCCGAAAACCTCGCACTGCGCGGCGAGTTCACCCTCACCCTCCTGGACGGACAGCGGGTACGGGCACATCCCGCGTTCGAACTCTACGCCCGGGCGTGCGAGCCGTGGACACTCGCCAGAACCGCCCGGTACACCTGGATCGACGAGGGCGAACTGCTCGCCTTCGCAGAGGACTTCGCGGAAGCGCGCACCGTCGCCTACCACTCCTGGACCGGCGTGGGCCAGCACGAGAACGCGACACAGACCGAGCGCGCCATCGCCACGCTCTACGCCCTCAAGGGCTGCTACGACGAGGCGGGCGGCAACGTCGTCCTGCCCAAGATCCCCGTCAACGCCATCACCTCGCTTGACGAGATGGACCAGGAACAGCGGGCCAAGACCCTCGGACTGCGCCAGCGGCCCCTCGGGCCGCCCGCCACCGGATGGGTGACCAGCCACGACCTGTACAACGCCGCACTCGATCACGAACCGTACCGTGTCCGGGCGCTCGTGGGATTCGGCGCGAACCTCCTCGTCTCCCAACCAGAACCACAACGGGGCAGCGCAGCACTCCGCACCCTCGACTTCCAGGTGCACTGCGACCTGTTCATGAACCCCACAGCACAACTGGCCGACATCGTGCTCCCCGTGAACAGCCCCTGGGAACGCGAGGCACTCAAAGTCGGATTCGAGATCGACGAAAGCGCCCAGGAGCTGGTGCAGCTGCGCCAGCGGATGGTGCCACCGGTCGGCGCATCACGCTCGGACATGGAAATCGTCTTCGACCTGGCCTGCCGCCTGGGACTGGGCCCCGACTTCTTCGACGGGGACATCGAGGCCGCATGGAACCACGTGCTCGCCCCCACCGGCCTCACGACCGCGCAACTGCGCAACGCCCCCGAGGGCATCCGCTTCCCCCTGCGCACCGAGTACCGCAAGTACGCCCAGGAGCACGCCGACGGCACCGTCACCGGATTCGCGACCCCGAGCCGCCGCGTCGAGCTGTACTCCGCCCGCCTGGCCAGGGCAGGACACCCGGGCGCACCCGACGCCGGACCCGCCCCGCCCGAGCCCCTGCCCTACGTGCTCACCAGCGCGAAGAACGGCTACTTCTGCCACAGCCAGCACCGCGCCGTCTCCTCACTGCGACGCAAGCACCCGGAACCCACCATCGACATAGCGCCACAACTGGCCGCCGACCGCGCGCTGTCCCACGGGGACTGGGCAAGAGTCACCACGGCGCACGGCACCTTCCGGATGCGAACCGTCATCACCGCCGACCTCGCCCCACGCGTCGTCGTCGCAGAATACGGCTGGTGGGAAGCCTCTCCCGAACTGGGCCTGCCCGGAGCCGACCCGGTCGAAGGCGACACCAACTTCAACGCGGCCGTATCCGCCGACCCCGCCGACCCCGTGAGCGGATCGCTCCACATGCGCGGAGTCCCCTGCGACGTGTGGCCGGACCCCGCCCCCCGAAACAGCATACGAGACAGCGAACGGCAATTCGTCGTCCGCGAGATGACCCCGCGCGGACAAGGAGTGATCGAACTGCGGCTCCGCCCCGCCGACGGCGGACCCTGCCCCGCCCACCGGCCGGGCCAGTACGTCGAAGTCACCCTCGACGGAGCCCGGCAGGACGCCGCGGTGGGAGCCGAGATCCGCAGGTCCTACTCCCTCACCAGCACACCCGGCCAGGAACACACCATCGCCGTACGTCTCCAGCCGGGCGGGGCCGCCTCGACGCACATCCACACCGTGCTGCGTGTGGGCGACACCGTCACCCTCGGCTCGCCCTCGGGCACCTTCACGCTGCCCGTCAACCCACCCTTCCCCATCGTGATCATGGCCGCAGGGATCGGCATCACCCCCTTCCTCAGCCAGCTGGCCCGCGTCACCGAACAGGCCGGCGACGGCCCGCGCATCACCGTCCACAAGGGAGACCGCGGCGGCGATGACATCGCCTTCGGACCCCGGATCGAACACCTCGCCCGCAGCACACCCCGGTTGCGACTGGTCCGCCACCTGAGCCGCCCCGGCCCCGACGACGTGCTGGGCCGCGACTACGAACATCCCGGACGCGTCAACGCCGACGCCGTCGACCAGGCCGACATCGACGACAGGGCGCGCTTCTACCTGTGCGGCCCCGACGCGATGATCCGCCAAGTCCGCGACCGACTCCTCGCACGCGGAGTGCCGCGCTTCGAGATCTTCACGGAAAGATTCACACCCCCCGCCATCCAGCTGCCAGCCGGGAACACCCACCACCAGGTCACCTTCCGTGCCTCCGGCTCCACCCTCACCTGGCGCCCACAGGACGGCCCGCTGCTCGATCTCGCCCAGCGAAGCGGGCTGCGCCTGCCCAGCGGCTGCCGCGTGGGGCAGTGCGAGAGCTGCGCGGTGCGGCTGCTCTCGGGCTCCGTCGCCCACCTCACGGACCCGCCCGACACCCAGGACACCTGCCTGACCTGCCAGGCCGTCCCCACGACCGACATCGTCCTGGACGCCTGACCCCGCGCACACCCCGGGAGACCCGACCCAAAAACCCGCCCCGAATCCCCCCGAACGACACGAACAACCCAAGGAGAACCGCACAGTGCAGCACTTCGACGCCGACGAAACAGCGAGCCGACTGGACTACGACGTCCTCATTCCCGCGCTGCGCTCCGGCATGGCCCTCGACGCCACCGTGCCACCCCGGCAGCACTACTCCTTGGGCTCCGGCCACGAGGCCACACTCCTGGTGATGCCCGCCTGGAACCGGAAGTTCCTGGGCGTGAAGCTCGTGGACGTCTTCCCCCAGAACACGGCCCGCGGTCTGCCGGCCCTGTCCTCCACCTATGTCCTCGCAGACGGCGAGACCGGCAAGCACCTGGCCCTCATCGACGGAGGCGAACTCACCCGCCGGCGTACAGTCGCCACCGCGGCACTCGGCGCTTCGCTGCTGTCGCGGAAAGACTCACGCGTCCACCTGATCGTCGGAACCGGCCACATCGGCAGCGCGGTCCACGACGCCTACCATGCCGTGCGCGGCGGAATCGAGACCACACTCGTCGCCGACCCGCACAACCCGGCTGCCGCCGAGGCCCTCGCGGACTCCCTCAACGAACGGGGCGCGCACGCGCTCGCAGTGAGCGACCTGCCGACGGCGGTCAGCCGGGCAGACATCATCACCACGGCCACCCTGGCCCGCCAACCCGTCATCCTAGGAGAGTGGGTGACCCCAGGAACCCACCTGGACCTCATCGGCAGCTTCCGGCCCGAACTGCGCGAAGCCGACTCCGCGTTGATGTCCCGCGCCACCGTATTCGCCGATCACCCCGTCGCCCTCACCGAGTCGGGAGAAATCGTCACCGCCCTCGCCGACGGAACACTGAAGAAGGAGGACATCCACCCCGACCTCGCCCAGCTCTGCGCGGTGCCCGACTCCCGGCCCCGGCAAACCGGCGAGATCACCGTCTTCAAAACTGTCGGCACCGGCCTGACCGACCTCATCGCGGCCGCCACCGTCTACACGAGAACCTGACCAAAGGGATACTGATGGCTTCGAAAGAGACCGCAGCCCGCCAGGAAGAGACCCAGACGGGAGACGAAGAGACCGGAGCACTCTCCCGCCTAGCGGTCCGTACCTCGAACTTCTCCGAAAAATGGTTCCCCGAGGCATTCGTCTTCGCACTGATAGCGCTCGTCGTCGTGACGACCGGAGCACTGTCCATCGGCGCTTCCCCGGCCGCCGTCACCCGCGAATTCGGCAACGGATTCTGGGACCTGATCCCCTTCACCATGCAAATGGCCTTCGTCGCGATCGGCGGCTATGTAGTCGCCACCGCACCAGCGGCCCGCGCAGTGATCGCCCGCATCGCCGACCGGCCGGCCAGCGGCCCCGGAGCCGTCGCACTGATCGCTACCGTCAGCACCTTCAGCGCCCTGCTGAACTGGGGCTTCAGCCTCATCTTCGCCGGCCTCCTGGCACGCCGCATGGCCCGCAGAGACGAACTGCACCTCGACTACCGGGCCGCCGGAGCCGCCGCCTTCATGGGACTGGGCAGCGTATGGTCCCTGGGCCTCAGCTCGTCAGCCGCGCAGCTGCAGGCCAACCCCGACAGCATCCCCGACCACCTCATGCCCATCACCGGAGTCATTCCCTTCCGGGACACCATCTTTCTGTGGCAGTCCCTGCTCCTCGCCGCGATCCTCATCCCCGTAGTGGTCACCATCGCCCACTTCTCCGCACCACGAGGCGAGCAGGTACGCAGCGCCCGCTCCCTGGGAGTGGATCTCGACACCGAAGAGGACGAGCGACTGCCACCCCGCTCGCGACCGGGGGAGTGGCTGGAGTACAGCCCCCTACTCACCGTCCTGGTAGTGGCGTTGGGCGTGGGCTGGGCCGTACAGGAATTCGCCAGCTCGGACCCACTCGTGGCCCTCTCCGGACTGAACACCTACAACCTGCTCTTCCTGATGCTGGGAATGCTGCTGCACTGGCGCCCCCGCAGCTTCCTCACCGCCGTAGCACGAGCCGTACCCGCCACCAGCGGCGTACTGATCCAGTTCCCCGTCTACGCAGCGATCGCCGCCGTCCTGACCCGGCCAACCAACAACGCAGGCGACTCGGTGGCCGACTACCTCACCCAGGCGTTCACCACGCTCTCCTCCGCCGCGCCCTTCCCCATGGTCGTCACCGTCTATTCCGCCGTTCTCGGATTCTTCATCCCATCCGGCGGCGGAAAATGGCTGATCGAAGCCCCCTACGTGATGGATGCAGCCAACGGCCTGAAGGAAAACCTCGGCTGGACCGTACAGGTCTACAACGCCGCCGAAACACTTCCGACCCTCATCAACCCCTTCTGGATGCTGCCACTCCTCGGCATCCTGAAACTGCGCGCACGCCACATCGTCGGCTTCACCTTCCTCCAGTTCCTCTTCCTCGCCCCCCTCATGCTCGCCCTGCTCACCGCACTGTCATACACCCTCGGCTACACACCCCCCGCAGCGCCCTGACGGGCAGCCCTCCCGGCAATCCCATGACACCCGTCGGAACCGCAGCAGTGGGCCTCGACGGCATTTCCTAGCACTGCGTGGACACGAGGAGATGCTCAAGGGCGGGCGCTCCTACAGCAAGACGTCCTACGGGCGCCCGCCGACCAGCAGCCGACCGGCTCCGCTCGGCCAACAGATCGGGCAATCAGGTAGGACCGGCGTCGGCGTCGAAACGGTTCTCCGGGAACGGAGGCCTTCGCAGGCCGTTGGCCGCCGAGCGCAGGCTCGGCCAGCGACTGCTGCTGCCCGTCATGGCCGGGCGGGCACCCGGTTGTCGATCCTCACCACGACCGCGTCTCCTCCTGGAGTAGGCCCTGCTGAGGACGCAGGCGGTCGCATAGTAGACCTGGAAGGCCATGACCCAGCCAGCGCAGGCGAGTTGTTCGTCGGCGTCCCCGCCGTCCGGGACGACGCCGGAAGCGTTCGCCACGCAGCAGAGGGCCAGGAGCAAGGCGACCAGCGACCGGCCGGAGGACCGCAGCCACAAGGCCGCTCTCACGTTCTTCGAGGGACGGTGTCCGGAAGTGTGGATGGCTGCCCACCTGTGCCGCCACAGGTGTCCCGGTGGCGAACCAGGGTCGCCGACGCGACCCTACCGGCCCCCATGATCGCCCACACCCTGCCCCTCCGGGCAAGCGGGTACGGCTCCTCCGCCGATCCATCAGTGCCCCGCTCGCTCGCCTCCAGCACCCCGCGCGGGACGTCTTGGCCATCACCGCGCTGCGGGACGTGAGACCGCACCCACCGGAAGCGACGGGGCAGGAACCTGGCTCACTGCTTCTCGAATGGCAGCTGGTCCTCGTCCGTGTGCTGCTCGACCTTGCGCCGGGCTTCCGTGACCGCGCGTTCCCAGGACTTGACCGGCTCACCCGCACGCCGGACGAGCTCGGCCGCGGCGCCGTGCCGCCACCCGCCGAGGTCGACCATGTACCGGTGGGCGACATCGACGCGGTGCTCGGTGGAGGGCCAGCGCCGTCCGGCGGTGGCGCTCGGCGTGCCGGGGGGCTTGCCGGCGGCGCCGGTGTTGTCCCCATCGCGGTGCTTGTTGAAGTCGATGAGATCGCCACGGCGGAAGGCGGGGATCTGCTTCCCGCTGGGACCCTCCACGGTCCCGGCCGGCTCCGGGAAGTATCCGGGGTGCAGACGTCGGTAGCTACGGATCACCGACGCGTCCTTGTAGTGGAAGTAGCGCGCCGCGGTGTTGATGTCGATCAGGTCGTCAGGGGCGCCCTCGTACAGGTCCGGGTCGGTGAGCGTCACCCTGCTCCGCTTCGCGGCCTCCCGGTCCTCCAGGTACTTTTCGTAAGCGAACTGGTCGTAGTAGCCGACGCGGTCGATCGTCAGCTTGACCGGTGGCGGCTTCGGCCCGCCGCTCGCCTTCCGGGCACTGCGGTACCAGTATTTGACGGTTTCCTCGCTGACCCCAGCATGCTGCGCCATCCAGGCGCGGGTCACAACCGTACGGCCCTCATATATTCAGGTCTGCGGGGTTCCGGCCATTCCTGTGAGCTTCCAATCTGTGAGTACCGCGGCTGCGCCAAAAACCCCTAAACTGGAGGCGGTTCCTTTAACAGCCTTCTTGGCTTGCTCGGGTTGGGACCAGACGGTCGACGGGACGTTCGGTCGGGGTTGCCGCCCTGGGCCGACACCTCCTCGGAGGTGCCTCTCGTCGGCCGTCACTTCCCGCAAACGCGACGGGAGTAATAACGCCCTCGCTGGGGCGGGCCGTCAACTCCTTCGCTTGTCGTCCCCACGACCTTCTCTCTGAGGGGGCCGCCACAGCCCACTCGTCACCTGCTCCCAGCGTTCCCAGAACCCGGGGCACTCCTTGTCGACGACTCCTGCCGGAGCAGCCACAAGCCACCCCCCCCCGGCGGCCGGGTACTCCTCACCGAGCTCATGGAACGGCGCCCGACTGATACCGCCGGCAGTCACTACCGGGCAGTCCATTCCGGCGGCCTCCCTCTGCAGCCACCTCGCGTCGGTCCGGGAACCGGTGAACTCGCAGCGGACCGAGCACCACGCCTGCCCCTTCACCAGCAGACTCAGACACGTCACCCGCGCACATCCCTTCCCGTGCCAGTGGCGGCAACCCCGGCCGGGCATGTAGACCCGGCGCACCGCGTACACCGACCAGGTGCACTGGTCCAGCCACCTGTCGAACCTTGCGAGGGCAGCCGTGTTGCCGTCGTCACGGAGCAAGTCGATCAGCGTGACCCCCGGCTGTAGAAGGTGGAGCGCGGGCCCGCACGGGCGTTGCTCCTGGCTGGTGGGCGTCATCGTTTTGCCATCGGGAACGTCATGGGCTGTCCTGGCTGTTGGGTGGTTGACCTGCGGCTTGTATATCCGGGCCCGGCGTTTGGTGTGACAGGTGGTGTCGTTTGCCGGGTCAATGGCGTGTCGTGCGTGTCGCCGGGCCCGCTGCCGGGGCCCGGCGACACGCACGGGCGTCAGCGGGGCCTGTGCGGCGGTGTCAGTACCGGGTGGAATGTTGCCGTGTATGAGTCAGCCGCGCCGACGGGTCTATGTCAGCGACCACGACGACTACGCCCGTCCTGGCCGCTCCTACCGGGAATCGGTGGGCGGCCCGCTCGATGACCTGCTGCCCGATGTCACCGGCCAGAGTGAGGCCGAGCTGGCCGACGACTCGGCCCTGATAACCGAGATCGGCCGGTTCGGACCCGGCGGCCGAGCCGTCTACAGCCCCCACTCCACCAATTCTCTCAAATTATGGGAAGTCGACATCCCGCGAAAATCTCGCGTCTGACAGCACATTTTCTGAGCTGAAATCAGAAGCTCCTTTCCCGGTGGTTCCCAGACCTGACAGACCGATTCCCCGGAACGCAAGGGTGGTGTGCCGTGATACCAATTCCGACCAATTCGTGCATACTTGACTCGGTGCCAGGGAATGCCCTTCTCGGTGGGTGTTCCGAAATCCAAAAACGACCCCATTATGCATACTGGGAGAGCCGGACGGACACCGCACCTTCTCTTTGTAGCCAGCCGTGCGTGACCCCGGAGGGGGCATGCACCAAGGCCAGCCTCATGACGGGTCGCAGACCGGGCACAGGCTAACTGCAAAGACTAGCGGGCCCGGTGGCACCGGCCGGAGGCCGGGGCCTCGTCCCCGGAGGGGACGGCTGGCCCCGGAGGGGCCAGTGTTCACGACGCGTAGCGTCGTCGCGTCGTGTCTGCGGAGCA
>NZ_AUKO01000042.1:0-17143 GCF_000424785.1 Streptomyces sp. CNT360
GACGCGCATGGGATGCAGCCCGCACACCCGTGGGACGCGGCCCCGAACACGCGAGGGGCGCAGCCGGATACGCATGGGGCACAGCCCCGACACCCGCGGGACGCAGCCCGCAAACGCGCGGGACCGGCGGCCCCGACACGCATGGGGCGCAGCCCCGACACCCGCGGGGCGCAGACCGGACACGCACGGGACGCAGACCCGACACCCGTGGGGCGCAGACCCGACACGCAGCCCAGGCAGCCCGGACGCGCATGGGGCGCAACCCGGACACGCGCGGGACCGGCGGCCCCGACACGCATGGGGCGCAGCCCGAACACGCGCGGCGCAGGCCGCCCCGACATGCATGGGATACAGCCCGCACACCCGTGGGATGCAGCCCAGGCGGCCCGGACACCCGCGGGACGCCACCCGAACACGCGAGGGGCGCACCCCGGACACGCGAGGGACCGGCCCGGCCCGGCCCGCAGGACAGGGACCGGCCCGGACACGCGTGGGGCGCGGCCCCGACACACGCGTGGGGCGCGGCCCGGTGCGGGCGGCCGAGCCGGGCGCGGCGGGCCGCGGCGCGGTCCTACGAGGCGGTCAGCGGACCCGGAAGTTGCCCATCATCATCATGTCCTCGTGCTCCAAATTGTGGCAGTGGAAGACGTACTTGCCGCGGAACCCGTCGAACCGCATGATGATCCGCGCCTGCTCCGCCGGACGCAGATCCAAAGTGTCCTTCCAGCCCCCGTCGAACCGGCCCGGCTTCCCCGTCCCCCGGTTGAGCACCTGGAAATGGACCAGATGCAGATGGATGGGATGGTGGAAATCGCCGTAGAGGTTCCACACCTCCACATCCCCCAGACCAGGCGCAGCATGCACGCCGTCCACCGAGAACGGCCGGCCGTTGATGGTCCAGCCCTGATGCCCCTCGACCGACTGGGACCGGAAGACCATGTCACGCTCCCGGACCGCCCCGGCAGGATCGAGAGGCTCGATCCTCGACAGCCGCGCAGGCACATGACTGTCATCCCTGGCCCTGCGGGCGATACGGAACTCCATCACCCTGCTGGTCGGACCCTCACCGAAATCGTTGACCAGCCGCACCCGCTGACCCACCCGGTAGCCGGAGAAATCGACCACCACATCCTGACGTTCGGCAGGCGCCATATCGAGATACGGGTGCGCGACCGGCCGGGCCAGCAGACCCCCGTCGGAGCCGACCTGCACCAGCGGCTCACCACTCCCCTCGGGCAGCGGGTCCAGCCGCAGCCGGTAGCGGCGGGCATTGGACGCATTCAGCACACGCAGCCGGTAGCGCACCGCATCGACCTCATGACTGGGCCAGGGCACACCGTTGACCAGAATCACATCACCCAGGACACCCGCCTCATACGGCGCAGTCACACCCGGCGACCGGGCCAAAGACTCATCAACACTCGGATAGGAGAACTGGCCATCGTCGGCGAACGCCCGGTCCATCACCACCAGCGGCACCTCCCGGTCCCCGTCAGGAAGCGGCAACGCCCGCTCCTCCCCATCGGTGATCAGGTGCAATCCCGCCAGACCCCGCCACACACTCGGGCCGGTGAAATCCATACGGTGATCGTGATACCACAACATCGCCGCACGCTGATCGACCTCATACCGGTAGGTACGGCTGCCCCGGCTGACATCACCCCGCCCGTGGTGCCCACCATGCGGGAAACCCCCCACCGGCATGACCTCATCCGTGGGATACCCGTCATGCTCGGGCCGGGTACGGCCACCGTGCAAATGAACAACAGTCGGCACAGGCAACTCGTTACGGTGCTCGACCACAGTCGTACGCCCACGCCGGGACACCAGCGTCGGCCCCGGCATAATGCCGTTGTAACCCCACACCCGGGTACGCACCCCCTCGATGAACTCGACCGTGCCCTCCCTCTGCACGATCCGATACCGCTCCACACCGCCACCCGCACGCGTCGGCTCAAGCACCGGCGGCACCACCAGCGGCCTGCCGAACGCCTCCGGCAAAGGCACCTGACTACGCAACACCGTGCCCGTGGAATCCGCACCCCGATACCGGAACGCCAGCAGCCCCCCTCCCCCCACCCCAGCCACCCCCGCCACACAACCCACCACGACAGAACGCCGGG
Source organism: Streptomyces sp. CNT360 (assembly GCF_000424785.1). Classification (NCBI taxonomy): domain Bacteria; kingdom Bacillati; phylum Actinomycetota; class Actinomycetes; order Kitasatosporales; family Streptomycetaceae; genus Streptomyces; species Streptomyces sp. CNT360. The sequence goes on from NZ_AUKO01000042.1 coordinate 2,124, forward strand.
AAACACCGCGGCTCATCACGCCTCCCCCCTACCGGCCCACAACCCCACACGATGCACACGCAACGCAACCAACACCGCCACCACAATCATCGCCACACCCAACGGAACATGCAACGACACCAACCGCCCCGCACCCGCCGCATTCTGCACCTGATTAGCCACCAGCAAACCCACAGCCGCCCCCACCGGCCACCACCGACACCCACCCCGCCACCGCAACAACACCCCCACAACCACCCCACAAAACAACAACACATCCGAAACCGTCGCACCATACTGATGCCAACTCAACGCACCATAAACACCCGAAAGAAACTGCCCAGCCAAAACAGCCTGCACACAATACACAAAAGCCACCACCCACATCACCACCGCATACAACCACACCAACACCCGCAAACCCCCACCCAAATCCCCACCCCCCCTAGCCGGGCCACCAGACCCCCCACCAACAACTCCCGCACCCATACAAAACCCTCCCCCACTCGAGACTCCCCAACCAAACGAACCAGCCCACAATAAAACCCCAACCTCAAACCCCGCTCACCTCCCACTCAAACCCCAAACGAACGACACAACACCGCCCCCCCCACACCCCCCTGCAAGCGCTACGCCCGCTGTCCAGCACGAGGCAAAACCCACACCCAATAGCCCCGAATCTCACCCACCGCTTGACGAAAAACAAGGAGGCACCCCCACCCAAGCCTTCGGCTCAGGCGCTCGGGTCTGCCGTCCAGCTGCCATCCCGCCGATGCCGCCGATGCCGCCGACGCGCCCTTTCACACGGTGCCCGAAGAGGGGGAATCGCCCCGGGGATCCTTGCCGAGCGCCCTCGTTGAGTCCTGATTCACCCCTCGCGGGCCTGTGGTCCTCCCGTCGTCCCGGGGGATCCCACGATCGGGTGACATCATCGCGATCGCCTTCACACCTCGCCCGGTCTCTTGATCATGTTGAGGTGACTCATCGATCCCGAATCGGCCGCCGTCGGGTGCTGTACCCGTCGGGCGCCGCCGTACTCTGTCTGCTGACCGCGCTGTCTGCGCTGCCAGCCGCCGCTCAGCCCGACGACGCCCGGCCCGGCAAGGCCGGTCCCGCCACCGGGCCCGCCGTCCGGCAACCCGCCACGCCCGCCGAGGCGCGCACCGCCGCCTACCTGGAATCCGCCCGCAGCGATCCCGGCCGGCTGCGGGACTTCTTCCGGAAGCTGCCCAAGGGCGGCGACCTGCACAACCACCTCTCCGGCGCCGTCACCACCGAGTACCTCATCGAACTCGCCGCGCAGGACGGGCTGTGCATCGAGAAGAAGACGATGACCGCGGTGCAGCCGCCGTGCAAGGACGGCGCCCGCCCGGCCGCCGACGCGCGCACCGACAAGGCGTTCCACGCGCAGCTGGTGCGGGCCTGGTCCATGGAGGACTTCCCGCAGGGCGAGTCCGGGCACGACCACTTCTTCGCCGCCTTCGGCAAGTTCGGCGAGGTGACCTGGCGCCACCCGGGCAAGCTCCTGGCGGAGGTCGCCGAGCACGCGGCCCAGCAGAACCAGTCCTACCTGGAGACGATGGCGACTCCCGCCTCCGACGGCGCGAAAAAGCTCGCCGACGAGGTCGGCTGGGATGGGGACCCGGCACGGATGCACCGCAAGCTCCTGGCCGGGGGCAGGCTGGAGCGGCTGGTGGCGCAGGCGCGGGAGGAGGCCGACCGTACCAACGCCGAGTTCCGCACCGAGGCACACTGCGACACCGCACAGCCCCGCCGCGCCTGCCGGCTGCCCGTCCGGTGGATCTCGCAGGTCTCCCGCGGCAGTTCGCCCGAGCGTGTCTTCACCCAGATCGCGCTCGGCCTGCGGCTGGCCGAACGCGACCCCCGGTTCGTCGCCGTCAACCTCGTCCAGCCCGAGGACGGGGAGAGCGCACTGCGCAACTACCGGCTCCAGATGCGGATGCTGAACTACCTGGGCAAGCAGTACCCGAAGGCTCACCTCACCCTGCACGCCGGGGAGCTGTGGCCGGGGCTGGTCAAGCCGGAGGATCTGTCCTTCCACATCGGTGAGGCGGTGAACGTGGCGAAGGCCGAGCGCATCGGCCACGGCGTCGACCTCGTGCACGAGAACAACTGGCAGCGGCTGGCCCGTACCATGGCCCGCCGGGAGACGGCCGTCGAGGTGCCCCTCACCAGCAACGCGCAGATCCTCGGCGTGAAGGGTGACGACCACCCGTTCAACACCTACCGCGCCCATGGCGTGCCGGTCGTCCTGTCCACCGACGATCCGGGCATCTCCCGCACCGACATCAGCCACGAGTACCAGTACGCGTCCACCACCTACCGGCTGCGCTACCCCGAGCTGAAGGATCTGGCGCGGGCCTCGCTGGAGTACGCGTTCCTGCCCGGCCGCAGCCTGTGGCGCGGCAACCCGACGCATGAGGGCTACCGGCCCGTCCCGGCCTGCGCGAAGGAACGTCCCAGCAGCGGCCAGCCCGGCGGCGCCTGCGGCCGACTCCTGGCCGACAGCCCGAAGGCAACAGCCCAGTGGCACCTGGAAGCCGCTGCCACCACCTTCGAACGCACACACGCCAGCGACCGCTGACCCCGGCCCCGTCACCCCACCCCGCCCCCGCTCCGGCTCCTTGACCGGGACGGGGACGGGGTTTCTGCAGTCCGAGGCGCAACAAGCACCACGAAGGGCACCACCAGGCGGGGCAACGGCAAGGCACGAACGATGTCTGCGCTGTGGAGTGCAGCAAGGGAGACGGTGACGGTCTTGTCGTAGCGGACGGCCAGGCCGCGCCACTGACCGGGGAGCCGGGACAACGACGTCGCCGCGATCCGGGTGCCACTCGAATGCGGAGGTGCCTGTCTTCCAGGCATCACGGCTCAAGCAGATCTCAAGGTTTCAGCAGCGGGAAGAGGCCCGGTCCAGGTCGATAGGCAGCCCCTCCAGGGGGCCGCCGGCCAACTCGCGACAGGAGCGGCGAGGGGATGCACGGGTCGCCGTGGTCGCTGCCGTAGACCCGTCGCTGCGCCTCGCCCATGCACCCAGCGCCCCCGCTCGCCACCGACACACGCTCCCCCGAAACAGCCGTCGGTCGGCCCGGAGGGGGCACAGCGGCGGATGACTCCGCGTACCGGTAGTGGTGGTGTGGGGGGGCATGGTAGCCGGGTTCCACACATGGGAGCGGGCGTAGCAACTGCGGACGCCGTCGGCGGGCAGGTAAATCTCTACGTGGTAGATCACGCGGCCATCTGCCCGGTCCCCGCGAGTACACCTCGGCATGGCGTCATCCGCCCTGCGCCCGAACGTGGGGCACCACCTCTCGGAGTAGCCGCAGAAATACTGACATTCAAAGCGTGGTGTCGTCATGGTGGCTGGCGCCGGAGGCCGGTGCCAGTGAGGCAACCGTCGAGGACGTCGGGTCGGTATTGGAGTTGGCGTAGGCCGCGTCGGATGGCGGTGATCAGGTCGTCGGGGTCGGCGAAGGCGCGATTGGCCGTGGTGGGGCGTCGCAGGACGGACCAGATGCCCTCGACCGGGTTGAGGTCGGGCGCGTAAGGCGGCAGCTGGAAGACCGTGAGCCAGTCGCGGTCGGCGATGCAGCGGCGAATTCCGGCAGTGAGGTGGGTGTTGAGATTGTCCCAGACCACCACGATCGGACCGCCGAGCTGCTGGTGCGCGGTCTGGATCAGGTCGCGGTAGTCCTTTCAGGAGAAGCTTTTGCGACCGTCGGGCCGAGCGTCCGGGCAGGGGCGGTAGATCAGCCGGGAGGATTCGGCTTTGTAGCAGGCCAGGGCGGCGATCGATAAGCGGCGGCGGGAGCGGCCCCGGACGCGGACCACAGGGGTGCGACCGCGGCGGGACCAGGTGCGGGTGGTCGGCGGCGTCATCGTGAATCCGGCTTCGTCCTCGAAGACGAGTCAGGCGTCGAGCGCCGCTACGGTCCTTCCACCTGAGGCCAGGTCTCCTTCACCCAACCGGCCACCGCCACCTCGTTGCGCTCGATCGCGCGACGGGCGGGGACCTGGCAGCTCCAGCCGTGCCGCTGGAGCAGGGCGGCCACACCTTGCACGGTGTAGCTCTTGTCGAACCGGCACCCGATCAGGGTCTTGATCCGCGCCAGGGTCCAAGTCTGATCCGGCCACCCATGCGCCACCGCTCCCTTGTCCAGCTCTTGCTCCAGCACGGCGAACAGGTCGTCGCTCAGCAGCGGCAGCGATGCCGGGCCCTTCGAGGCCAGGGCTCTGGGCCCGCGCTGTGACCAGGCTTTGCGCCAGCGCTGCACCGACCGGACGCTAACCCGCAGGTCGTGCGCGATGACCGCGTTCTCGTCGCCGTGCCGGAACCGCTCGGCCGCCTCCAGCCGTAACTTCTCACGGAAGGACCGCCGTTCGTCGGTCAGACCACCGCCTTGGGCATACCTCATGTACTCGTGATACCGCAGGGATCAAGGGCCGTCAGTCCTACCGACACCACGCTTTGAAGGTCAGTAGTCCGCCCCCTTGCGCATACCTCATGCGGTCGGCATACCGCAGGGATCATGAGACGTCAGCCCCTACGACACCACGCTTTGAGGGGCGGTAGCCGGACGGAAGCAGGCGAGATCCGTTGGATCGACTGATATGATTTCCCGGCTGACCAGATATTCCATTCGACATTTCAGCACTGGGTAAATCTCTAGGTTCTGCCTTTCTTGTTTGGTCAAATATGTGTGACCTGCTGTCCGAGACCTGTGCCGCCATGAGCACGACGCGCCGCGGGCAGGCAACCAGCTGTACTGACTGAGGCGGCCGGCAGGACGCAGCGGCTCTCGAACCGCGCGCACCGCGTCGGGCAACGGGTCGAAGGGACGTGCCGCGTTCGCACGCAACGGCCGCCCAGGCCCTCGCCGTTCGGCGGCTTCGGGCCCGGTCGTTGTCAGTGCGGGGGCCCACAATCGCCGCATGACCCACGAACTGACGCCGGCCGGCGAGTCCGGAGCCCTGGCCGCCGCCCTGCGTGCCCATCTGATCGAGTCCCGTTTCAGCTTTGAGAGCCTCACCGGTGCGGAGGCAACCTTGGCCATCACCTGTGCGGTGGAGCAGTGGGCAGGGACATCAGGCTGGCGGAGCAGGCGGGAGGCCCCGATGCGCTACATCGATCCGCCTTGCGAGGTCCACGGAAGGTGCCGCATCACCTGGTCACCGCCCTGGTCCGCCTTTCTGGACCTTCGCCTGTTCCGCGGTGAGGGCACCGCCATCGCTGTGGAGATCGACCGGGAGGACGACAGCACCGCGGTGGACAAGCTCCGCGACGAGGCCCTGCGCGGCCGTCCCGCGCTGTGGCTCAGATGGCACGGGGCGCTGCGGGCTGAGCTTCCGGCCGGTGTTGCCCGCCTGCACCTGCCGTCGCGTTCGAGCCGCTCCCCTGTCCGGTACACGCTGGCACCGGTCACCGACACGGCTGCCATCGCCCTCGGCCGTCCCGTCACCCGCGAGGACCGTGCAGACGCCCTGCACCGGGACCAGAGGAGGAAGAAGGAAGAGGAAGGCATCGCTGCCCTCCCGCGGCCTGCGGGCCCCATCTGGTGAAGCACACAAGACAATTCCCGGTGTGCGCACGAAGGAGATGTGGCGGTGCTGGCATCCTCGCCGGATCGCTGTCGCCGTGGCCCAGGGGCCGGGTAAGACAGTGCCATCACGGCATACGGGCCCAGACGGCCGCTCTGCCGCCCACGGAGTTCGCAACGGGATGTGGCTCCCCGGCAGCTTTCTCGCTGGGAGCGCGGCCGGTCTGGAAAGTCAGCTGCCATCTGGTGGAACGGCCTGCTGACGGCGTCGTACGACAGACCCAGCCGCCGTGAATTGCCACTTCCCCGGGGCCCGTGTCCCACACGATGCGAATCCGACCAGCACCAGGGTGGCGCCCCTTCCCCCGCTGCCGAGACCTCCGGCGACACCGCTCCGCCGACCATGCTGCGCAATTGGTCGGACTCGATGAGGAAAGGTGCCGCGGTCGCTATCTGACCGGCCTTCACTATGGTCTCAGGCGTTCGGGCCCTCTGGCTTCCGGCGATGGCGGGTACGCGGCCACGGCGGGACAGTCCGGGAGCGGGCCGGTCTGTTCCTGTCCGCCCAGCCTCGTGCCCCACGGCGTGTGCAGGGCTGGGCGGACAGGTCTTGCAGGGAGCCTGGTCACGAGGTTGCCGGGCGGCCTGCTTCGGTTGTGTGCCGCCCGCGGTTGCGGGTGACCCACAGGCGGTACTCGGCTTGCTGTGCGGCGCGCTCCTCGGGTGTGTAGTGGTGACGCTCGTCCAGGACGTCGGAGACGTGCTCGATTGCTGCGGCGTCGCCGTCCGGCGACCAGTAGAACGAGCCGGTGCGGCGGACGAGGACGTCGGCGACGGTCATCGCCATCTCCTGGTCGGCGGCGTATCGGATCTCGGCGTCGGTCAGGTCGGTGCCCGGGACGGGTTCGTGCGTGCCCGCGGCGGCCACGCGGTGGGCGTTGCCGCCGTATCGGCGCAGCCAACGGTCCTTCAGTGCGGCGGGCACTACGGCGAGGGCCCGTTCACAGCGGAACCGGTCGGCCGGATCGCCGCCGGAGATCGGGACTTGATCGGTTATGCTGCCAGGCGTGGAGCGGATGCCGTGGTCACGGGCGAGCCGGTCGACGACCTGGTCGATGATCTGGCGGCCCATGATGCGGGCGGTGGTGAGCTTGCCTCCGGCGACGGTGATCAGGCCGTTGGCCCCCTGGGTGATGGTGTGTTCCCGCGAGGCGTCGGTGTTCGATGTCCCCGGCGGTGGTGCGGTGATGGGCCGCAGCCCCGCCCAGGTGCCCACGATGTGTTCCGGTCCCACCTTTGCGTCCGGCAGGGTGTGGTTGGCCACGTCCAGCAGGTAGGCGATGTCCTGTCCGTCGGCGACCACGTCGTCGGGCGAGCCGTCGAAGGTGGTGTCGGTGCTGCCGATGTAGACGTGGCGGCCGTCGGGTGTCGGGGTGGGCCATACGACCCGGTTGTCTGTTGGGGAGCGGAGGAACACTGCTGTGTGCAGGGGGAAGTCTTCGGTGCGCAGCACGATGTGGACGCCCTTGGTCGGGCGGAGGGTGGGGTGCGGCACGGGGGTGTCCAGGCCCATGACGCGGTCGACCCAGGGGCCAGCGGCGTTGACCACCGTTCGCGCGCGGATGACCGTCTGGTCGCCGGTGATCCGGTCGAGGACCTCCGCTCCGGCCACCCGGCCCTGCTCGGTCACCAGGCCGACGGCCTCGGCGTGGTTGGCGAGCAAGGCCCCGGCCTGCGAGGCGGACTGGAGGACGTCCGTGACCAGGCGGGCGTCGTCGGTCATGGCGTCGTGGTAGAGGCCCGCGCCGGCGAGTCCTGCGGGGTTGAGGTGGGGTTCGCGCTTCAGGACGGCGGCGCGTCCGAGCGTCCGGTGCCAGCGGCGCAGCGGTGCCCGGGAGAAGGCGTCGTAGAAGGTCAGTCCCAGGTTGAGCAGGGCTTTGCCTTCCGGGTACCCGCGGTAGAGCAGGTAGAGAAAGGGCTGCAGGTCGGCCAGGTGGGGCGCGATGCGCATCATGACCTCGCGCTCGCGCACCGACTCGTGCACCATCTTGAACTGGTAGGTCTGCAGGTAGCGCAGGCCTCCGTGGATGAGTTTCGAGGAGCGCGACGAGGTACCGGAGGCGAAGTCGTCCTTCTCGATGAGCACGGTCGACAGTCCGCGCATGGCGGCGTCCCGGGCGGCCGAGGCGCCGGTGATGCCGCCGCCGATGATCAGTACGTCGGCCTGGCCGGGCAGGTCGGCGCTGGTGAATCGCTTCATGACCGGATCCATCCCCTTGCTCGTTCCACGGCGCGCTGCCATTCCTCGTACTGGGCGTCGCGTGTGGTCTTGTCTATGGTGGGTGTGAAGACGGCGTCGTCGCTTACGGTCCGGAAGCACTCTTCCGGTGTTTTCCATACGCCGACGGCCAGGCCCGCGAGGTAGGCGGCGCCGGTGGAGGTGGCCTCGACGTCGGCCGGCCGGTGGATCGTGGCGCCTGTCATGTCGGCCTGGAATTGCAGGAGGAAGTCGTTGGCCGATCCTCCGCCGTCCGCACGCAATGTGGTGATGGACTGCCCAGATTCGGCGGCCATCAGGTCGATGAAATCCTTGATGGAGTAGACGATGCCTTCCAGGGCGGCGCGGGCCAGGTGGCCGCGGGTGGTTCCGGGAGAGATGCCGATCAGCAGCCCGCGTGCGGTGGCGTCCCAAGAGGGGGCAGCCAGCCCGGTGAGGGCGGGGACGAAGTACACGCCGCCGTTGTCCTCGACTCCCTCGGCGAGCTCCTGGGTCTCGGCCGCGGTCTGCAACAGTTCGGCCCCGTCGCGCAGCCACTGCACCGCGGAGCCGGTGACCGGGGCGTATCCCTCCAGGCCGTAGGTGGTTACGCCCGAGCGGCGCCAGGCGATGATCGTGGACAGGCCGTGGGCGGAGATCACCGGTGTGGTACCGGTGTTGAGGTCGAGGAAGGTGCCGGTGCCGTGGGTGGTCTTGCCCTCGCCCGAGGTGAGGCAGCCCTGGCCGAACAGGGCCGCCGACTGGTCCGCGACGGCCGCGGCGATGGGGATCTCCGCGCCGAGGACGCTCGCGCTCGTGGTGGCGATTATCCCGGAGTCGTCGACGACCTCCGGAAGTACCGCGCGGGGGATGTTCAGGGCGTCGAGCCACTCGCCGTACCAGCCGTCGGCGAGTAGGTCGTAGGCGCCGGTGACGACGGCGTTGGAGGCGCTGATCACGTGCCGGGTGCCGCCACTGAGGCGGTGGATCAGCCAGGAGTCGATGGCGCCGAAGGCGAGTTCTCCTGCCTCGGCCCGTGCCCGCAGTGCCGGGTCCTGCTCCAGGAGCCAGTGCAGGGACAGGCAGGAGTAGACCGGGGCGATGGTCCATCCGGTCCGGGACTGGACCTTCTGTCCCCACTCGGGCTGGAGTTGTGCTGCCAGGCCTGCGGTGCGCAGGTCCTGCCACACGATGGCCGGTGTCACCGCCTCGCCGGTCTGCCGGTCCCACAGCAGGCTGGTGCCCCGCTGGTTGGTGATGCCCACTGCTGCGAGGTCCGCCGGCGCGGTGTCGGACTCGGCCAGGACGGTGCGCACTCGGTCGAGGCTGGCCTGCCAGATCTCCTCGGCGTCGTGCTCGACGCGGTCGGGGGCCGGATGATGCTGGGTGAACTCCGCGTAGCTGGCACCCAGCCGGCGGCCCGCCCCGTCGAAGACCAGGGCACGGGTGCCAGTCGTTCCCTCGTCGATGACCAGCAGTCGATCGTTCTCGCTCATCGTTGAGCTCCTCGTCGTGTCCTGGATCAGAGTCCGAGCTTGCCGGGGTTGAGCAGACCCTCGGGGTCGAGGGCTCGCTTTACCCGGCGCAGGACGCGGTGGGCCGAGCCCAGCGACCGCCGCGAGTAGGGCGAGCGGGCCAGCCCGCCTCCGTGGTGGTGGGAAAGCTCGGCGCCGTGGTCGAGGCACACCTGCATGGTGGTCTCCCAGATCTCCTTGAGGCGCACGCTGGCCTCTGCGTCGTCCGCCGCCTGGCCCAGCAGAATCACGTACATCGAGGTGCCCTGGGGGTAAACGTGCGAGAAGTGCACGAGCACCTCGTCGGCCAGCGGCTCCAGGGCCTTGCGGACGTCGGTGTAGAGCCCGCCGATGTGCCGCCAGGTGTGGGCAACTTCGATCGTCTCGGCGAACCCGCCGGGTGTGTCGAGCCGCTTCTCGACGGTGGAGAAGTCGAAGCGCCGCCCGAGCCAGCCCTCCACGGGCTCGGGGCCCAGCTCCGTCGCGCCGTGCGCGGCCGCGATCCGGGTCAGGACCGCCATCTCGGCGTCCACCGTCTCCGGCTCGCCCTCCGTGCCGGTGAAGAGCACGGTTCCGTCGAACTGCGGGTCGGCCAGGGTATGACGGGCCTCGACGGGGTCGTACAGCCGCAGCAGCGAGGGCCGCAGCCCGCGCGCGGCCTGTTCACGCATGATCTCGAGTCCCGCTGTCACGTCAGGGACCAGGAATGCCTGTACGCGTTGGGCCGCGGGGAGCGGGAGGATCTTCAGCGTGACCTGGGTGACAACGCCGAGGGTCCCCTCGGAGCCGAGGAACAGCTGGCGCAGGTCCGGTCCCATGGCGGCCCGGGGGTTCGCCGTCAGCTCGGCGACCGCTCCGTCGGCCAGGACCACCCGGTAGCCGACGACGAGGTCCTCGACACCGCCGTAGCGGGAGGAGAAGTGCCCGGTCGCGAGAGTGGCCAGCCAGCCGCCCACCGAGGAGCGATACAGCGACTGCGGAGAGAACCGCATGGTCCAGCCGGCCTCATTGAGCGCGTCATCGAGCTGCCCGCCATTCACCCCCGCGGGGGCGGTCACGGTCATGTCGATTTCGTCGATCGTGTGTGGCCCGATGATTCCGGAGACATCCAGCACGATCCCGCCCCGGGTGGGCAGCGGCTGCCCGGTGACCGACGAGCCCAGCGCGCGGGTGGTGACGGGTGTGCCGCACTCCTCCGCGGCCCGCAGCACCGCCGTGACGTCCTGCTCGGAGTGGACACGGACGACCACGTCCGCCTGGTAGGGGTGCTCTCCCTGCCGGAACCACTTGGTGGACACCGGCCAGGTGTCATGGCTGCTGGCCTCTCGTACGGCCGGGTCAGTGAGGACGTTCTCGGCCCCCACGGCGGCGGTCAGCAGATTCAGGAGATTGGGTGTTTCGGACACGACATACCCCGGCGATCGAACGGCAACAGTACCCATCCATTAATACTCCATTTTTGGAGCGAAGACTAGAAGGCAGCGATAGACTCCTGCGACAGAAGGCGCACAGTGACTGTCGAAACGGGGAGAATGGTGAGCGAGGACATCCAGCCCGCAGCATCAGAGCGCCCGCTGCCGCGGGTACTGCGGGCCGTGGTGGTCGACGCACTCCGGCTCGGAGTCGGGGGCCGGCTGCCCACCAACACGCACTACGCCCGCACCGCCGGGGGCACCGCTGGAACCATCCAGCGCGCGATGACCGCACTCGCCGAGCAGGGGGCCGTCACCACCACTTCCCACGGCCCCCGGGGTCGTGTAGTCCAGTCCATCGATCTCGGCCGGGCCTGGGCACTGGCCGGCCTGCCGCCGATCCGGCTGCTCCTCCCGCCAGGCGGGCCCGAAGAGGTCGACCGCCTCTCCGACGCGCTGACCGAGAACCTGACCGACGCGGGGGTCCCCCACACCGTGCGCCATCAGCGCGGCGGCACCCTGCGACTGGACAGCCTGGGAACCGGACGCGCGGACGTCGCCGTCGTCTCCGCGGGCGTACTCGAAGCTGCGGCCCAGCGATTGGGACAGGACGCCCCAGTACGCCTGCTGGCACCGGGCACCTACTACGGGCCGGGGCGACTCGTGATCGTCCGGCGGACCGCCGACGCGGAGCAGCTCCCCGTCCGCGTCGCGATCGACCCCGACTCACCCGACCACGTCGCGCTGACCAATGCCGCCTTCCCTGCCGAGAGCGGCTACACCCACGTCAGCCACCCCTTCCCCGACGTGCCCGCAGCGGTACTGCGGGGCGAGGTGGACGCCGGCATCTGGCACCACAGCCATTCCGTGATCCCTCTCGATCTGGCGGGGCTGACCTGCCAGCCGCTCCCGGACAGCGCCGAGGCCGTCTGGTCGAGGATCTCCGCAGCCGCGCTGGTCGGGGATGATGCACGGCGAGAACTGGGCTCGGTCCTACGGTCGCTCCTGTCCGGCACGCCATGGACCGCCTCGACGTCACCCCAACTGTCCGTGTAGCCACGATGCCCGGCGGTGAAGACCTGCTCGCCGGAGAGGACAGGGCGGATGGCCACTCAGCGCTTGGGCCACTCCTCCGTGGAGTAGCCCGGCACCAGTTCTCCGCCGGGCAACCGCCTTGGCCATCACGCCCCGATGCAGGAGTCTTCGACACCGGCATACTTGAAGCTCGTGGCCCGGTTCTGGATGCACCTGCCGACCAGCGTTCGGACAGCATGTTCGTGCTCGTTCCCCTAGTCCGTGGAGTGCCGCAGCGGTGCCGGCCCCTGGAACGCCGCATCCAGGTAGAGGACGTCGCACACAGAGCCGTCCAGGACATCTGGCCCTGCGCTCACGCCACTCCTTCCCGGATCAGTTTCCGATGTAGGTGTGGCTTAGCGCCAACTTCAGCCCGGATCGCCACCTCTGCTGCCTGCGGCGGTTGTTGAATCAGAGCGTCATCTCTGTTCAGGGACGCGTTGGCGGATCATCTCAAGCACTTCGGGGGAGATTTGCGTGGCGTATTCCAAGCAGGAGGCTGCCAGCCGGTGCAGCTGCTCGCGGTGAAGTTCGTCCCGGTCACCCCGGGCTACGAGGGCCCTGAGCAGGTCGGCCCGTTCGCGGGGGCGCCCATGGCCGGTGGCCATCTTGATTACGTTCTCCCACTGCTCCTCGTGGGCATGGGCCCTCAGGAGGTCGAAGTCAGTTGCCTCGACGGCAGCCCGGGCGCCCAGGTAGTCCTGGAAGGTGCGGTGGATGAACGCCAGCTGGTCGACTGCGGGCTCCCGGAGAAGGCCGCTCCGGGTGAGCAGATGCCGCAGGATCTGCTCACCCTTTCCCTGGACGGCTGGCATGGCCACGAGAAGTTCAGAGAAGAGCCGCACCGCAGTGGCTGCATCGGCCTCAAAGCGGCCATTACGGATCAACCAGTAAGCCAAGGTCTGGAGCAACTGGATGCTCTCGTCCTCAGAGAGCTGGGTCCCCTCCACGGCGCTGATACCTCGCTCGGCGTCTCGTCGCACGAGCAGCATAGAGAGGGCAGCCCTGTACAGGTCCATCGTCGAGCGCGGCAACAGACCGCGGCGCGCCCGGTTCAGGGCGCAAAGCAGAGAGCAGAGCAGGGGGGAGGTGGCCAGAGCCGTCAGGTTCGAGTCGTGCCTCACGGCGTTTTGGACGGTCTCCTCCAGCGCATCCAATTCCCGGCGTTCCTCCCCATTCGCTTCGGAACGTGCGGCGGCATGCCACAGGGCGATGGAGCCCGCCACGTCGTCCGCGCTCATGGGCCGCAGCAGAAGATGGCGGAACCCGACGCCGTCGAGCCAGTCTTCCGGCACGGCCTGGGCCCGAGTCGTCACCACGTAGCAGTTGCGCGGGTATGCGGCCAGCAGCGTCTCCAGCCACTCCTTCGCTCGGGCACGTTCGTCGCTGGCGACCTCATCGACGCCGTCCACCAGCACCAGTGCACGCCCGCGTTCGAACACCCGGCGAGCCCATCCCTCCGGCTGAGTCAGTGGGCAGCTGGCCGCGGCCAGCATCTCCTCAGGCCCTGGGAAAGAGTCGTGGCTGACCAGGGAACGCAGGGGCAGCATGAACGGCACGCTGCCGTTGAGATGTGTCAGCAGGTCGGGCAGGGTCCCACGCGGGGCGTTGACCGCCAGCCACTGGAGGAGTGTGGTCTTGCCGGAGCCCGGGCTTCCCATCACCACCGTCCGCTGACGGCCGGCCAGAGCTTGCTCCACCCTCTCCACCGATTCGGGGGCTGAGCCTTTCACCTCCAGGCTCAGATAGGCGTGATCAAGGGGCCACCTCTGGTCCAGGTCCACACCGAAGATCGTCAAATGCCCGTGCCGCTGGGCCAGGTACGTGCCGTAGCGCTCCTCGAACGCCGCGTCCGCGCCTGTCACGGGATTGTCCGGGGTTGTACGGGACAACAACGTGCCGCGGACGGCCTTCTCCGAGTCCGGTCGCAGGACGGCGCTGGCCTCCGCGATTTGCTCCTCGGCGGCCTGGAGGGCGTCGCTGCCGGTATCCAGCACGCTCTGGGCCTTGCGGAGAGCCGTGGCGTAGTCCTGCAAGAACAGATCATCGGGGTCGGGTACAGCAGGCATGCCGGTGGGGTCGAGACCGTCAAGGTCCCCGACGGTCGCGGGCGTCGGGTCGACCGGTCCGGTGTTCCCGGCCCTCACCCGGTCGAGCTCCTCCTGAAGGCGGTGAGCTACACGGCGTGCCACGTCCGCCACCCGCAGGGCCTCGTCCCGTTCCCGCTGCGCGCGCGTCAGCGCCTCCTCGGTTTCCTCGCGGTGGCCCGCAGCGTCCTGCAGCCGGCCGTTCAGCGCGGTGAGGGCGGCGGGATCCGGACTACGCCTGGCGAGCAGCCGGTTCCGCTCCTGGGTGAGGTCACCGATCTTCGCGAACAGCTGGCCGAGCATGGCCAGCAGCATCGTCACCAGGTGCTCGGCCCTCAGTCGGGCCTGCTCGCTCTCAGCCTGGGCCTGTTGGAGACGTCCGATCTGCTCGTACGCCGCGATGACCCGGTCCTTGGCCTCCCCCAACTCCCGTGCCCCGCCCAAGGGGGTGGGGTTCGTACAGGCCCTCTCCCACAGCTGTTTGACCGGCTTCAGCTTCTGCTGCTGGGCGGGCGCGTCGTCAGGGGTGCAGGTGTCGGCCACGGCCTCGACGAACGCCCAGGTGAGGTTCTTGCCCGCGCAGAAGTCGTACAACTTGCGCTGGACCGGGACGGCACGGTCGGGAAAGTGATCGGGGGTCAGTCGGCCATGCAGCACCGCCACGGTGATCCCAGCATCGTCCAGCCAGGCACGCAGCACCGTGGCAATCTCGTTCAACTCCTGGTTGGCGCCGCGCAGGGCGCCCCATGGCCGACCCGCGCGACGCGACTCCGGTAACGCGGCCATGCTCGGCCCCACCCCCGATTAGTCCTGGAACAACCCGGCGTTGTCCGCGCGACAACATTCAACCCGTTCCAGGTGCGGCGGCACAGCGGGATGGTCAGATTGCGCCCCGGCTCTGGGGCACTTCCCTCACATTCGAGAGGTCCGACATGCCCGAGCACAGCACCCGCCGTCTTCCTTTGCTCCGTGCCGCCATCACGGGGTTCTTCTCCGGCGTGACGCGCGCCGTCATCGGTTGGGTGATCACCCACGCCCTCGACCGCTAGGACTTGTCCGGGCGATCAAGTGCGCAGCCAGATGACCAGGGCTGCTGCTGTGGCGGTGCCGAGGAAGACGTACCCGCGTTTGTCGTAGCG
>NZ_AUKO01000043.1:0-7296 GCF_000424785.1 Streptomyces sp. CNT360
CCCAGGCCGTCGGGGTGATCAGCGGCAGCATGCGCTCTGCGATCCGCCGCTGCACCGGCACCGGGTCCCAGGTGGACTGGTTCACGAACTGCTGCAGGTTCTGTTCGTTGCCGTCCGGCAGCCGCGAGGCCATGGCCTGGACCGACTTGCGGCGGCCCTCCAGCATCAGTCCCCGCAGGTAGCAGTCGCCTTTGACTCGCTGGTCCTTGCGTGGCACCGAGGCGAACACATCAGCCACGTATAGCGCCAAACTCGCCCGGACACGGTCCACTTCATGTGTGTCCATCCACCCACCATGCCCGGGAACAGGCCGAACTGACAGACCTAACGGAGTCCTACTACACGCTGGCCGTCGCCGGATTCCTGATGCTCGGCGGGCGGCTCGCCGACCTGTACGGCACCCGCGTGGTGCTGGTCGGCGGGCTGGCCGCCTTCACGCTCGGCAACCTGGGGGCCGCGATGGCGACGGGACCCGGAGCGCTGATCGGAACGCGCGCCTTCCAAGGGATCGGCGGCGCACTGCTGTTGCCGGCGACCCTCACCGTCGTCCACCACACCTACGACGATCCGGCGCGGCGCACCCGCGTGCTGGGCCTGTGGAGCATGGTCGGGGCCGTCGGCGCGGCTGCCGGGACCGTGGCGGGCGGGTTCCTGACCGATGCGCTCGGCTGGCGGTCGGTCTTCTGGGTCAAGGTGCCGCTCGGGATCGCGCTGGCCCTGCTGGGACTGCTCGTGCTGACGCGCCCCGCCGCGGACCCACCGTCCCGCCGCCGCCTCGATGTCACCGGTGCCGCGCTGGTGACCCTCGCACTCACGGCCCTCGTCTACGGCGTCGTCGCCGTCCGCGACCCCGCTACGCGCACCGGGGCCCGAGCGGCACTGGCGGCGGCTGCCGTGCTGCTGGGCCTGTTCCTGCTCCACCAGGCGCGCTGGGCGAGGGAACCCCTCGTGCCTCTGCGGCTGTTCACCCACCGCTCCGTCAGCAGCGCGAACACCGTGGTCTTCTGCCTGGGCGTGGCCTACCTCGCCAGCCCGGTCCTGCTCGCACTCTATCTGCAGCAGGTCCTGCACTACAGCGCGAGCCGCGCCGGGTTCGGTTTCCTGCCCTGCGCCGTCAGCGTGATGGCCGGCGCGCATCTGGCCGGCCGCGTCACCCCACGCTGGGGCGCCCGCCGTACCACGGTGTGGGGCACGGCGGTGGCGGGGGCCGGGTTCCTGCTGTTGGCCGCCCGGGGAGCGCACGCGTCCTTCTGGCCGGACATCGTGGTGCCCACGCTGGTGTTCGGGCTCGGCGCCGGACTCTCCTTCACGCCGATCACCGTCTGCGCCACCAGCGGCGTGGACCCCTCGCTCACCGGTCTCGCCTCGGGGCTGCTCAACACCACCCGGCAGGTGGCGACCGCACTCGGCGTCGCCGTCCTGTCCACCCTCGCCGAGGTGCGCGGCGGCGCGGAAGGCTACACCCTGGCCTTCGCCGTCAGCGGTCTGGTGGTGCTCGCCGGTACGGTGACCGCGGCAGCGTGGATGCCGGGCCCCCGTCCGCACCCTGCTTCATGACACGCCGTCGGGCGCCCCGAGGAAGCCGGTGCGGTGTGCGCGGCGGACGAGGCGCGCCGCGCACACCGCGGCGCACCACCCCGGCCGCGCCCGCGCGCGGAGCCCCCGCGGGGCAGCGCGCCACCGGACAGGGCGCTCCCCGGTACGGGGCGGACGGCAGGGGTCTTCATCCGGCCGGCTGCTCCCTGCGGTGGGGCAGCAGCCCGACCAGCAGCCCCGCGGCGGCCGAGCCGGCGCCCAGGGCGGCGACGGCGGGCCAGCCCCCGGCCGACCAGGTCAGGGAGCCGGCCAGCGAACCGGTCGCGATGCCGAGGAACCGGCAGGTGAAGTAGCAGGTGTTGAGCCGGTTGTGCTGGTGGTCGGGGAGCGAGAACAGCACGGTCTGGCTGACGGTCTGGTTGCCCCAGACGCCGACGTCCAGGAGGACCACCCCGGCGAGCAGCCACCACAGGGAGGTGCCGCCGGGCAGCAGCACCAGCCAGCCGGCGATCACCACCAGGGTGAGAGCGGCCGGTCCGCGGCGGCCGTACCGGTCGGCGATCCGTCCCGCCCACGGCGAGGCGAGAGCGCTGGCGGCCGCGACCAGCCCGAACAGGCCGATCCGGGTGCTGTCGTAGTGGTAGTCCCGGGCCAGCAGGAACGTCAGCGTCGTCCAGAAAGCGCCGAAGGCCACGCCGACCAGGGCCCCCGACCAGATCACCCGGGCGACCAGCGGCCGCGCGGCCAGCTTCGGCAGGGAGGCGAGTCCCGCACGGTAGGCGCGCGGCGTGGCCTGCGCCGTCGGTGGTGCGGACGCCGGATCCGGTGGCAGGCACCAGCGCAGCACCGCCGCCACCAGGAGCGTGAGAGCGCACGAGACGGCGTACACGCCGCGCCAGCCGGCCAGTTCGGCCAGCGCGCCCGCGTACGCGCGGGAGGCGAGGATGCCGACCAGCAGACCGGCCTGCACGGTGCCGACCACCCGCCCCGTCCCGGACCGCCGTCCCGCCGGACCCGCGCTGAGCGCCACCGCAAGCGGTGTGACCAGCTGCGGTACGGGTGAGAGGAGGCCGACGGCGAACCCGGCCACGGCCAGGAACCAGGCCGTCGGTGCCACGGCGCAGGCCGACAGGGCCAGGCCCGAGCAGACGGTCAGGACCAGGATCAGCCGGCGCCGGTCGTGGCTGTCCCCGGCAGGCACCAGCAGCAGGATGCCCGCCGCGTAACCGAGCTGGGTGGCAGTCGGTACGGCACCCAGCAGGCCGGGGTCCGCGTGCACGGAGGCGGCGATCTTCTCCAGCAGGGGCTGGCTGAGGTAGACGTTCGAGGCGGTGACCGCGCTGGTCAGGGCCAGGACGGGCACATGGAGACGAGAGCGACGGAAGGGGAACACGGCACTCGACGCTATGCGGGCGCCGCGTGGCAGACTTTCGCCGTACAGCCAGTCACTGTCGAGAGTGCGCCATGTTCGGAAAGAGTGAGGACCGGGACGACTACCAGGACGTCCCCCGCCCGGTGGCGGCGATGGCCCGCGACCTGCTCGACGGCCACCACATCCCTCCGCACCGGCACCGCCGCGCACAGCTGATCTACGGCACCACCGGCGCCATCACGGTCGGTACCCCGCTCGGCACCTGGGTCGTCCCCGCCAGCCGGGCCGCCTGGGTGCCCTCGGGCCTCACCCACGAGATGACCTGCGCGGGCCGCGTCGCCATGCGGACCCTCTACCTCACCCCCGACGCCGCCACCGGGCTCCCCGCGGTCCCCACCATCGTGTCGGTCCCCCCGCTGCTGCGGGAGCTGATCGACGAGGCGACGCGGCTGCCGGTGGAGTACGACACCGAGGGGCGCGACGGCCTCGTCATGCGGCTCCTGCTCCGCGAACTCGCCCCGCGCCCCGTCCCGGCGCTGCACCTTCCGGCCCCCGACTGCCCCCGCCTGCGGAACCTGTGCACACGCATCCGCCGCGCACCGGAGGAACTGTGGACGGCCCGCCAGGCGGCAGCCGTCGCCCACATGAGCCCCCGCACGCTCCAGCGCCGGTTCGCCTCGGCCACCGGCATGAGCCTGGGCCACTGGGTGCGCCAGGCCAAGCTCGCCCACGCGGTGGCGCTGCTGGCCAAGGGCACCCCCGTCACCGCCGTCGCCCTCCGTGTCGGCTACGCCACCCCCAGCGCCTTCACCGCCATGTTCCGCCGGGCCCTGGGCACCTCACCCACCCTCTACTTCACCCGCGACGACCTCCCCCCGAACCCCGGGACGCCCGACCTCTGAGACGCCCCCTCTCCGAGAGCTCCACTCCCGGCCGGACGGCACCGGCTACCCGTGGCCGTCCAGCACACGCCGCGCGACACGCAGGCTCTCGGCCGCGACCTCGATGCGTACGCCGTCGAAGTCCGGGCCGCGGGTGGCGTCCAGGGCCATCCGGGAGGTGGCGCCCTCCGCGGTGGACGACGGGTCCAGAGGGCTGCCGGGCAGCCCGTCCACCACGAACACGTCCCGGTGCGGCTGGAGATGCGCGGCCGGCGCCCACAGCACGTCCGCGTCGCGGGTGACGTCCACGTCCTCGTCGACCGCCACCAACGTCTTCAGATACGGGTCCCAGCCCAGCAGGCCGAGCATCACCTGGCGCGCCTGCCCGGGACGGGTGCGGCGCAGGGCCACGTAGGCGTGGAAGTGGGTGCCCGAGGTCGGGTAGTGCAGGCGGACGACCTCCGGGAAGCGCGCGGCGAGCTTCTGCGCCATCTCCGCCTCACGCGGGATGCGGGCCAGGTTGAGATGGTCGGCGGTGTTGCCGCCCACGATGTCCAGCAGCAGCGGATCGTGGCGGCCCAGCACCGTCTCGACCCGCAGCACGTTGTGCGTGGAGCGGCTGGAGGAGTAACCGGAGAACTCGCCGAACGGCCCCTCGTCCGCGCGCTCCTCCGGATCGATCCTGCCTCGTCGGTGTCCCGGCAGACGTGGATGCGGCGGCGCGGTGCGCCCGGCCGTGCCCGCGCACACCGCCCGCACGGGTCCCCGGCCCCGGCCCCGGCCCGCTCCCGCGCCGACCGGATCGTCGTCAACAAGACCGACCTGGTGAACGGTGCCGCACTCGACACGCTCCTCGGGCGGCTCCGCGGCCTCGACGCCACGGCCGGGCTGACGACGTCCTGCCGCGCGGAGGTGGACCTCGACGGCATCCTCGGTGTCGGCGCCTTCGACCACGACCGCGGCGCCCGCGCCGACCAGCGCTGGCTCACCGAGGACGACGACCGTCACTGGCACGTCCCCGGTATCGGCTCGGTCAGCGTGGAGGTGCCCGGTGCCCTGGACCGCGCCGCGCTCGAATCCTGGCTGGGCGACCTGACGCGGGAGCGCGGCGCCGACCTCTACCGCCTCCAGGGGATCCTGGCGCTCGCCGGTGAGGACCACCGCTGGGTGCTGCAAGGAGCGCACCGGCTGCGCGAGCTGCGGCCCGGCGCCCCGTGGGGTGCGGCAGAGCCACGGCGCAGCCGCGCGGTGTTCATCGGGCGCGGGCTGGAGGACGCCGCACTGGCCGCCGGGCTGCGAGGCTGCACCGCCGCGGCCGGGGCCGCGCGCCCGTAGGCGAGCCGCAACCCCGGGGCCGACGGCGGCGGTTCAGATGCCGCGTCTCAACGGCCGTACTGCTGGGCCTGCTCGCCCAGGGTGCGCAGGTGCTTCTCCGGCTGGGAGGTGAGGGTGCCGAGACCGAGCTGGTCCGACAGGCCGCCCGCTGCGGCGGGGGCGGATCCGCCCGGCGCCGTGCTGTCGGCCGCCGACGCCTGAGCTGCCCCGGCGAGGGCGAGCAACGAGGCCGCGGCCGCCAGCGCTCCCACGGTCACCGCACGTGTACGCATTGGAGTTTCCTTCCGTCTTGCACAACAGGACACGTGCACAACGAAGTCGGGCGGCCTCGGACACGTAGGCGGTGCCCCGTGGCGGTCGGGCCCCGCGGGGGTTCACACCGGTTGCCCCACCGGCCGGATGGTGAGGGTGTTGACGTCCACACCGGCCGGCTGTTCCAGCGCCCAGACGATGCCGTCGGCGACGGCGTCCGCCGGAAGCAGGGGGCTGTCAGGGGCGCCGCCCAACGGGTCCCAGAAGGGTGTTTCCACCCGCCCGGGCCCGACCAGGGTGACCCCCACACCGTCCTCGGTCACCAGCCTGCGGGTGTTCTCGGCCAGTCCGGTGACGGCCCACTTGGTCGCGCCGTACACGTTCCCCGGGGTGTTGACGTGACCGGCGACGCTGCCCACCAGCACGATGCGTCCCCGGGTCTCCTTCAGCGCGGACAGTGCCGCACGGACGAGGAGTGCGGGTCCGAGCACGTTCGTCAGCACCATCTGGCGCCAGACGGCCGGGTCGCCGTCGGCCACGGTGTCCGGGCTGCCGATACCGGCGTTGGCGACGACGGCGTCCAGCCGTCCGAATTCCCGCACCGTCGCCTCGACGGCGCCGCGCACGGCCTCCCAGTCGCCCGCGTCCGCGACACGGGCCAGCAGCCCCGGTGGCGCACCGAGGTCCTCGACGCGGCGGTGCAGCCGCGCCTCGTCCCGGCCCGTGACCGTGACGCGGTGACCGCGGTCCAGCAGCTTGCGGGCAGTCGCCGCACCGATCCCTGTGCTGCCTCCCGTGATCAGAGTGACGGGGGCCTGAGCTGCGCTCATGAGGTGGTTCCCTTCCGGTGCCGGGGGTGTCTGTGCGGGAACTCCACCACTTGGAGCGCGCTCGAAGTCAAGTCTTCGCAGGGCGTGTTGTGCCTATGGTGCCTGTCCCCTGCCGTACCGGGCCGAGACGTCGGCCTTCACGGCGCCACCTGATCGAGGAAGACCGCAAGGTTCGCCGTCATCCGCCGGATCTTGTCCTCGACCGTGAGCGACTCGTGGACCCTCGCACCGACGCCCGGGTCCTTCTTTCCCCTGACGTACAGCGAGCAGGCGAGGTCGCTGCACAGGTAGGTGCCCACCGTGTTGCCCTGCTGCCCCGCTTTCCCTGCCTTTGGCGCGACCATCAGGGAGACGCCACCGGTGTGCGGCGTCAGGCAGACCGAGCACATGCTGCTGCGCCTCTGCCACGAGGCGGCGGGAGGGCAGCGCAGAGCGACGGCCCGCGGGCGGTCGTCGACCTCGGTGACGAGGTAGGCGCGGCCGTGGGCCTGCGGGTCCCGCCAGCCGAGGTAGTCCAGATCCGGCCAGGGACGCTCGGCCAGATCCCGCGGCATCCCCAGGCGCTTCGCCTCTCCCTTCGTGCAGTTCACGAAGGCGGCGCGTATCTCTTTCTCCGACAACTCTCTCATGAGATCGAGGGTAAATTGCCTAATAGGTTTAGGCAAAACATTAAAAGAGGCTGGGATACGACGGGAGCGGGTGGGAGGTGTGTGCCTCCCACCCGCTCGGGTGTCTCATGCGTGCTGCTGCTGTTGTGGTGGTGGTGGCCCTGTCCCGGGGGTCAGTAGGCGGAGTCGACCTGGTCCATGGAGCCGTAGCGGTCGGCGGCGTAGTTGCAGGCGGCGACGATGTTGGCGACGGGGTCGGTGAGCTTATCGGCGGTGCCCTTGACGTGGTACTGGTCGAAGGTGGGCTGGATCACCTGGAGCAGTCCGCGTGAGGGGGTGCCCTTCTGGGCGTTGACGTCCCAGCCGTTGACCGCGTCGGGGTCACCGGCCGACTCGCGGATGACGTTGCGCTTGATGCCGTCGTAGGAGCCGGGGATGCCGTTCTTCTTCATGATCGCGCGGGCCTCACGGATCCACCCGTC
>NZ_AUKO01000044.1:0-5568 GCF_000424785.1 Streptomyces sp. CNT360
CCTTCGCCCCGCCGAGCCGCAGTTCGGCGGCGAGCATCAGACCGACCGGTCCGGCCCCCACGACAACGACGTCTGTGTTCATCGAGCCTCCATTCTCATTCCCCCCGTCGTGGTCCGCGCCGCTGCGCACCGGCCGCCACTGTCGCGGCGGCTCCTCAACTCCGGGTCGAGACGACGTGGACCAGCCGCGACGTGCCGTCCAGCGGGAGTCGAGGTGCGCTCCAGTGCCCTGTCCGAGCCTGTCTTGGCCCAGCCCCTCCCCACGGATCGACAGGCCGCAGGGACATGCGCCCCGGCCGGTGAGGATCAGCAGTGACGCCAGGCACCAGGACACCCCAGGTCCTCGTCGCAGGCGCGGGCCCGGTCGGGCTCGCGCTGGCCCACGAACTCGCCCGGCGGGGCGTGGCCGTGCGTCTCGTCGATGCGAAGGAGAAGCCGGCGGTCACCAGCCGGGCGGTCGCCACGCATCCGCGCACGCTGGAGGCGTACGACCAGATGGGGATCGTGGAGGAGGTGCTCAAGCGGGGCCGTGAGATCAGGGCGTTCACGCTCTTCCAGGACGGGCGCAGGCTGGCCCGTCTGGACGCCGACTACTCGACGATGCCGACGCGGTTCCCCTTCACCCTGGCCATCGAGCAGACCGCCACGGAGGAGGTCTTCCGCAACGCTCTGTCCGGCCTCGGCGTCGCCGTCGAGTGGGGTACCCGGCTGGAGCGGATCGCGCAGGACGACGACGGCGTCACCGCTGAGCTCAAGCCCGCGGCCGGCGAGCCGGAGACGCTGCGCGTGGCGTGGCTGGTGGGCTGCGACGGCGGGCACAGCACGGTGCGCCGGGCTTTGGGCCTGCGTCTGGCCGGGGAGGAGAACCAGACCTGGCTGCTGGCCGACGCCCCGATGGCCAGCGCACTGCCGCCCAACAGCATCTACTGGGTCCGGGCGCGCGGCGGCACGATGATGGCCGTTCCGCTGGCGGACGACCGGTGGCGGCTGCTCGATACGGTCGAGACGGACTACGACGGCGATCCCGACGCGCTCGCCGCCCGGTTCCAGCGCAAGATCAGCCAGGGTGTCGGGCACCAGGTCCGTATCTCCACCCCTACCTGGGTGTCGGTCTTCACCGCGCAGCAGCGCATGGTCTCCAAAATGCGGTCCGGCCGCTGCCTGGTCGCCGGTGACGCCGCGCATGTGCACAGCCCCGCTTCCGGTCAGGGCATGAACACCGGCATCCAGGAGGCGGTCAACCTGGCCTGGAAGCTGGCGATGGTGATCGGCGGGGACGCCGGGGCCGGGCTGCTCGACAGCTACACCGACGAGCGGGTGCCCGTCGGCGCCGCGCTGCTGGAGTCCACCAAGAAGGCCACGCAGATGATCGAGATGCGCAACCGGTTCACCGACCGGGCGCTGCCGGTGATTTTCGGCGTGGTGCGGAACGTGGCCCCGGTCCGCAAGCGGATGCAGCGGGAGATGCTGGGTGGGATGTCGGGGCTGCTGCTGTCCTACGCCGACGGCGGGCTCGTCGCCCCGCCTGATCCGGCGGGGCGTTCTCGCGGCGGTGCGGGCCCGCAGCCCGGGGCCCGGCTCGTCGAGGTCGAGGAGGCCGACGTGGCGAGCCCGGGCTGGGGTGCCCTGCTCTCGGCGATGCGGGGGGCGGGCTGGTTGCTTTTGGCCGCGGACGATCCCGGGCGCCCGGAGGTCGGCGCGGCCCTGCGCACGGCCGGCCGGGAGCACGCCGGCTGGCTGTCGGGGCTGCTGGTGACCGGCTCCCGCATGGCGCGGGGCCCGGGCGAGCTGCCCGATCCGGACCGCCGCGTGGCCGGCCGGCTGGGCCTGGCCCCGGGCGGCTGGCTGCTCGTCCGTCCCGACGGCTACGTCTTCGCCCGGGGTCCCGAACTCTGTGCCCGGCGGCTCGCCGACGCCCTCGGGCTGCTGCCGCTTTCGCAGTCCGCCGCCCCCGCCCCGACCGAGGAGCAGCATGGATCTGGGACTTGAGGGCCGCGTCGCAGTGGTGACCGGTGGGACCCGCGGTATCGGTGCGGCGACGGTGCGCGCTTTCGCCGCCGAGGGCGCACGCGTGGCGTTGACGTATACCGGCTCCGCCGACCGGGCGGCGGCCCTCGTGCGTGAGCTGGGCGGGCCCGGGCGGGCTGTGGCTGTGCGCTACGACCTGGCCGAGCCCGAGACGGTCGAGTCGCTCGTCCCGGCCGTGGAGAAGCACTTCGGCGCTGTCGATGTCCTGGTCGCCAACGCTGTGCGGCGGCCCGGGCGCCGCCCGCCCGCCGGCTTCGAGAACGCCGACCCCGGCGCGTGGGCGTCGCTGGTCAGCGACAACCTCGGCGCCACGCTGCGCACCGTGCAGACCGTCCTGGCGGGCATGCGCCGGCGCGGGCACGGCAGGATCGTCCTCCTCTCCTCGCACCTGGCGGCCAAGGGCCAGGCGGGACAGGAGATCTACACCGCGACGAAGTCGGCACTGCACGGCTTCGCGCTGAGCCTGGCCAGGGACGCCGGCCCGGACGGGGTCCTGGTCAATGTCGTCAGTCCCGGCCTGACCACGACCGAGGACGCCCTGCGGGCCCTTCCGGCCGAGGTGCTGGAGCGGGCCGCCGCCGCCATGCCGACGGGCCGGCTGGGCAGCCCCGAGGAGGTCGCCCGCACGGTCGTCTTCTACTGCTCGGCGGTCAACGAGAACGTCACCGGCGAGCTGGTCTCCCTGGCGGGGCGCGGCTGACCGCCCTTGCCTTTGCAAGACCGTCCCCCCCAACCGTTCGACGCGGGCTTGCGGGCCCGTGCCCACCGTGGAAGGAACACCCGTGACACAGACCCGACTTCCGGCCGGCGACGTCCTGGTCGTGGACGCACCCGCACAGACCGTCTTCGACCTGATCGCCGATCCGGACCACCTCTCCTACCTGTCCTCCTCGATCGTGTACGCCGAGCGGAAGGCCGAGGGCCCCTCGCGCGACCACGTGACCTTCTGGTCCGTCACCGCGGACGAGCAGGTCTGGCCCGCGGTCCGGCGCAGGACGCTCGACCGGGACGCTTTGCGGGTCGACTTCGAGGACGTGTCCGGCTCCCGGCTGGAGGGCGTGCGGGGCGCCTGGATCCTGCGCGCCGTCTCGGAGGGGAAGACGGAGGTGGAGCTGAGCCAGGACACCACGGCGCTCACCGATCCCGCCGCACGCGAGCAGGCCGAGGAACTGCGCCGCCAGCTGCTGGGCACGGTCGGCTACGCGGCCGAGAACCGTGCGGAACTCGGCGATCTGGTCGTCGACTTCTGCGATCCGCTCTTCGTCTCGGGCAAGGCCGAGGACGCCTACCGCATCCTCTACGAGGCCGACCGGTGGCCCGAACGCCTCGCCCACGTCTCCCGGATCGACATGACGGAGGACGTGCCGAACATCCAGTTCTTCGACATGGACACCACGACCTCCGACGGTGCGCCGCACACGACCCGCTCGGTGCGGATCTGCTTCCCCCACTCCAGGATCGTCTACAAGCAGATCGGCCTGCCGGCCCTCCTGGACGCCCACGTCGGCCACTGGCGCTTCACCGAGACCCGCGAGGGCGTCGTCGTCGAGTCGCGGCACGTGGCCGTGATCAAGCCCTCGGCGCTGCCGGTCCTGGGCGAGGGCACCACCGTGGAGGACGCACGCCGCTACCTGCGCCGGGTGCTGAGCACCAACTCGATGACCAACCTGCGCCTGTCCAAGGAGTACGCCGAGGAGCAGGCACGTGCGTGAGCCCGTCGCACGCCTCGACGACCTGCCCCGCCGGGCCGCCGCGGTGTGGGGTGAGCGCACGGCCATCCGCACCGATTGCGGTGACGCGCTGACTTTCGCCGAGCTCGAACGGCGGGTGCAGGGCTGCGCCACCCGGATCAGGGAGCTGGCCGGCGGTCCGGGCGCTGTCGTGGGGGTCAGTTCGCTCCTGCATCCCGACTTCGCCGTGGCCTACTACGGGGCGCTGCGGGCGGGAAGCACCGTCATCCCGGTCAACCCCATGCTGCGGGCGGAGGGCCTGGCTCGTCAGGCGAAGGCCGGCGCAGCCCGGCTCGTTGTGACCACGCCCGAGCTGTCCGCGCAGGTGACCGGCGCCGCGGTGCACGATCTGGGCAGCGGGATGCTGTGGAAGGCCGCACCCTCGCAAGCCGCGCCCGTGGGTCCCGAGGAGACGGCCACCATCCACTTCACCAGCGGAACCACCGGTGAGCCCAAGGGCGTGCTGCAAACCCACCGGAACCTGTCGGTGAACGCGGCGCAGACCGTGCACGCCCACGGGCTGCACGCCGGCTCGGTGACCGTCAACCACCTGCCGACCTATCACCCCATGCACCTGAACGCGGGGCTGTTCGCGGGCGCCGAGCAGGTGCTGGCGACGGACCCCGACCTGGCGGCCTCGCTGCGTACGGCCAACGAGGCGGGCGCCACCCGCTACTACAGCCTGCCGATGCGGCTGAGCCGGCTGGCCGTCCGCCCGGACCTGGCCGAGCTGAAGCTGACCACGGTCGAGGCCGTCTTCTCCGGCGGCGCGGCGCTGCCGGTTCCCGCGGCGCGCACCCTTGCCGAGCACTTCGGCATCCCGGTGCTCCAGGGGTACGGGCTCGCGGAGACCGCGCCGATGACGCACTGCGCAAGCATGACCCGTCCCAAGGAGGGCTCCTGCGGCACGCCCGTGCCGGGTACGGAGTGCCGGATCGTCGACCTGGCGACGGGCGGCACGCTCGGCCCCGGTGAGCGGGGCGAGATCCAGGTGCGCGGGCCGCAGCTGATGAAGGGCTACCTGGGCGAGCCGGAGGGTGCCGCTCTTGAGCCGGGCGGCTGGTTGGCGACGGGCGATGTCGGCCTGACCGACGAGGAGGGGCACCTGTTCGTCGTCGACCGTCTCAAGGACGTCTTCAAGTGCGACCACGAACTGGTCTCGCCGCAGGAGATCGAGCGGACGCTGCTGGCGCACGAGGCAGTCGCCGACTGCGTCGTGGTGGATCTGCCGGACCGGTTCAGCGGCGCGGTCCCCGCCGCCCTCGTCGTGCTGCGTGGCACCGGTTGCCTGCCGGAGCCCGGGGCGGTCGCCGAAAAGGTCAACCGCCGGCTCGCCCCCCACCAGCGCATCCGCCGTATCAGGGCCGTCGCTCAGATAGCCCGGAGCGGCGGAGGCAAGGTGCGCCGCCAGGACCTGCGCCGGCACTTCGACTGACGTGCGCTGGCCCGCCACCCCCCGCCCCCTGTGTTCCGCCGTCCGAAGGAGGAAGATCCATGGTCACGCTCATCAACAAGTTCACGGTCACGGGCGATGCCGACGCCTTCCAGCGCGCCATCGCCCACGTGAGCGCCTACATGCAGGAGCAGCCCGGCTTCGTCAGCCACGCGATGTACCGGTCCTTGAAGGATCCGCAGGTCTTCGTGGAGACGGCGCACTGGGACGACGCCGACTCGCACAAGAAGGCGGTGCAAAGCGAGGAGTTCCGCACCCGTGTCCGCGGTCTCGCCGGGCTCGCGAGCCCCGACGCGGACCTGTACGCGCCGGTCGAGGAGGGCTGAGCGGGCGCGCAGGCGGGAAGGGCCCCGGGGG
>NZ_AUKO01000045.1:0-4589 GCF_000424785.1 Streptomyces sp. CNT360
GCAGCCACCAAAGACGACGAACACGCCGTATCCACCGTCAACGCAGGCCCCTCGAACCCGAACGTGTACGCCACCCGACCGGAGACGAAGCTGCCGAGGGTCCCCAGCCCCCAGCGTCCGGCCACCTGGTCTGCGTTGGCGCGGGCGAGGTAGGAGTAGTCCTGGAACATGGTGCCGGCGAAGACGCCTGTACGGCTGCCGCGCAGGGTCTCCGGGTCGATGCACGCGTCTTCGAACGCCTCCCACACGCCCTCCAGCAACAGCCGCTGCTGCGGATCCATCGCCAGCGCGTCACGCCTGCTGATCCCGAAGAAGCGGGGATCGAACTCGGTGGCGGTCGACAGGAAGCCGCCCGAGCGCACGTAACTCGTTCCCGGATGGCTCGGGTCCGGATGGTAGACCGCGTCGATGTCCCATCCCCGGTCGGTGGGGAAGCCGGATATCGCATCCCGGCCCTCGGCCACGAGCTGCCACAACTCCTCCGGCGAATGCACCCCACCCGGGAGACGGCAGGCCATCCCCACCACCGCGATCGGCTCAAGTGCCCTGTCCTCCCGGTGCCGCAACCGGGCGTTCTCCTTCATCGCCGAGCGGAGCGCGGTCAGGACGTCGTCGTTGTCAACAGCCATCGAGGGTCCAATCTCACGAGTCGTCTCGGGTGTCGCGCAGCGCCAGGCGGACGAGTTCGTCGGCGTCCAGGTCGTCGACTCCGGCGGCCGGATCGAAGGCGCCGTCGGAACCGTCCGGAGCGGTGCCGTCCTGCGCTGCGGAGGACCGGTCAGGGAACAGCTCCCCCAGGACGACCGAGGCCACCGCCCGCGGCGTGGGGTGGTCGAAGATCACCGTCGCAGGCAGGCGCAGGTCCGCCACCGTGTTGAGGCGGTTGCGCAGCTGCACCGCACCCAGCGAGTCGAGACCGATGTCCTTGAGGGGCCGGTCGGGTGGAACGGCGTCCGCTCCCGGATACCGCAGCACCGCGGCGACCTCTCCCCGCACCAGGCGCAGCACCTCGTTCTCCCGGTCGCCCACGGACAGCGCGGCCAGCGCCTCGACGGTTGCCGCCGAGGTGGCTGTCTGCCGCGCCGGCACCGTACGGACCAGGTCGTGCAGCACCGCCGGAGCCATCCCGGCGGCGGACTGTGCGCGTACGGCGGCCAGGTCGAGACGGGCGGCCAGTAGGACGGGGTCGGGCGAGCCGAGCGTCGCATCCAGCAGGTGGAGCCCCTCCTCGGCCGTCAGGGCGATCACTCCGCTGTCGGCCAGGCGCGAGGTGTCGCTCGCGTCGAGGTGCCCGGTCATGTCGCCGGGTTGCTCCCACAGCCCCCAGGCGATCGAGGTCGCGGGCCGCCCCGCCGCCCGCCGGGCCTGGGCGAGCGCGTCGAGGAAGGCGTTGGCCGCGGCGTAGTTGCCCTGTCCGGGGCCGCCGAGCACGCCCGCCAGCGAAGAGAACAGGACGAAGGCGCCCAGCCGGTACTCGGCCGTCAACTCGTGCAGCAGCCAGGCGGAGTCCGCCTTCGCCCGTAGCACCCGGTCGAGAGCGTCACCGGTCAGGGAGGTGATCAGGCTGTCCTCGAGCACGCCGGCCGCGTGGACGACCGCGCCCAGCGGGTGCTCGTCGGGCACGGAGGCGAGCAGTGCGGCCACCGCCGCCCGGTCGGAGACGTCGCACTCGGCGGCCCGGACGTGCACCCCGAGCCCGGTCAGCTCCTCGACGAGGGCCGGTGCTCCCTGAGCGGACATGCCGCGACGGCTGGCCAGCAGCAGGTTCCGCACGCCGTGCTCGGTGGCCAGATGGCGGGCGACCAGCGCACCCAGACCGCCGGTACCGCCGGTGACCAGCACCGTGGCCTCCGGGTCGAACACGGACTCGGCGGCCTCGGCGCCCTGAGCACGCCGACGGGCGGCCCGGGGAACCAGCAGCGCGCCGCCGCGGAGCGCCACCTGGGGCTCGTCCGCTGCCAGCGCCGCGCCCAGCCGCGCCATGTCGGCCTCGGCCCCGAGGTCGAGCAGGGCGAAGGTGCCGGGATGCTCCGCCTGGGCACTGCGTACCAGCCCCCACACCGCAGCCAGTGCGGGGTCCGGCTCCTCGTCGGGTGTCGCGGCCACCGCACCGCGGGTGAGCAGGGCCAGCCGGGTCCGCGGTGAACGGTCGGCCGTCAGCCACTCCCGAAGCAGGGACAGCACCCGCCGCGTCTCCGTACGGGCGGCCTCCGCAGCGGGGAGGCCCTCCGGTGAGCCGACGGGCACCAAAAGCCACGCCGGAGGCTCGGTGTCCGCCTCTTCGGCCCTCTCCTCCTGCGTCGGCAGTGTGGCGAGGTCCGGACAGGAGCGGACCGGTGTGCCGGCGACGGTCACCTCGTCAGGACCGAGCACCGCCATCCGGTCGGCGGCCACGGGTTCGGCCGGCGGGGCGGCCGGTGTCCAGTCGACGGCGAACAGGCAGTCGGCGGCGGCGGGGCGGGCGCCCGCCAGCTTCGCGGGTGAGACGGGGCGGGCCGTCACCGATTCGACGGTGACCACGACCCGCCCGTCCTCGTCCCACCCGGTCATGCGCAGGGTGTCGGGCCCGAGCGGGGTAAGACGCACCCGCAGGGCCCGCGGCGCCTGTTGGCTCCTGTGCAGACGAACGCCGGACCACGCGAAGGGCAGCAGCGCCGTCGCGGAACCCTTCTCGTGCCCCTCGGCGAAGGCGGCGTGGAACGCGGCGTCCAGCAGCGCGGGGTGCACCAGATGCCGGGGGTCCAGCTCGTGGCCGCCGTCGTCCAGCAGCACCTCCGCGTGGAGCTCCTCGCCGAGCCGCCACGCCGCGCGCAGCCCCCGGAACGTGCGCCCGTAGCCCATGCCCCGGTCGGCCAGCCTGTCGTAGAGGCCGTCCAGCTCGATCGGGGCAGCTCCCGCCGGCGGGCCCTCCTTCAGCTCGGGCGGGGGGACTTCCCCCGGTGCTCGGGAGGGCTCGGCCGCCGGGCCGCCTCCCCGGGCGGCGCGCGGGCCCAGCACTCCGGAGGCGTGCCGGGTCCAGCCGCCCGCACCGTCCTCGGCGTGCACGGTGAAGGCCGCCCGCCCGTCGGCAGCGGGCTCCTCCACCTGGAGCTGGAGCCCGACCGTCTCGTCACGCAGCAGGAGCGGTACTTCCAGGGTGAGTTCCTCGACCGCGGAGCCGCCGAGGCGGTCACCGGCGCTCGCGGCGAGCTCCACGACCGCCGTCCCCGGGACGACGATCTCCTCGAACACCGCGTGGTCGGCCAACCAGGGCAGCTCATCCAGCGAGACGTGCCCGGTGAACAGCCGGCCCTTTCCGCCGGCCAGCGGCAGCTGACCGGTCAGCAGCGGATGGCGCACCGGCTTCATGCCTGCGGCCCGGGGAGCGCCGCCGTCGCCGCCGCCTCCCACCCAGAACCGCTGCCGGGTGAAGGCGTAACCGGGCAGTTCCACGCGGCGGGCGGTCCGCCCCGCCGCCGACGGCGCCCCCCACGTCGGCCACTTCGACCAGTCGACGGTCACCCCGGCTTCCCACGCCTGTCCCACGGAGGCCAGGAAGTCCTCCATCCCGCCGTGGTCCCGGGTGAGCGATCCGGTGATCAGCGGATCGCCGCCGAGCGGCTCCAGCGACTGGGTGAGTGCTGTCGTCAGGACGGTGTGCGGGCTCACCTCGACGAAGACCCCGTAGCCCTGACCAGCCATCGCGCGCACGGTGTCCTCGAACAGCACCGCACTGCGCAGGTTCGTGTACCAGTACTCGGCATCGAGCGTGGTGGTCTCCACCTGCTCACCCGCGACCGTGGAGTGGAAGGCCACGGACGCGGCCCGCGGACGCACCGATCCCAGCACGGTTCGCAGTCGGCCCCGCAACGACTCGATGTGTGACGAGTGCGAGGCGTAGTCGACGGGAACCCACCGCACCCAGACGTCCTCCGCGACGCAGTCCTCGTGGAACGCCTCCAACTCCGCGCGGTCGCCCGACACCAGGACCGAGGTGGGGCTGTTGACCGCCGCTACGGACAGGCCCGGCGCCGCCGCGAGCATCGCGCGCACCTCCGCCGCCGGGCGCGCCACCGCCAGCATGCCGCCCGTGCCGCCGAGCGTGGCGATCTCCCGGCTGCGCAGGGCGACGACACGAGCAGCGTCCTCCAGGCTCAACGCTCCCGCGACACAGGCCGCGGCTATCTCCCCCTGCGAGTGCCCGACGACCGCGTCGGGTTCGACCCCGCAGGAACGCCACAGCGCGGCCAGCGACACCATCACGGAGAACAGCGCGGGCTGCACCACGTCGACCCGGTCGAGTGCCGGTGCCTTGGCGGGGTCCGTCACCGCATCGAGGAGGTTCCAGTCGGTGTGCGGCGCCAGAGCTGCGGCACACCGCTCCAACTGCTCCGCGAAAACCGGGGAGGCGTCCAGCAACCCGGCGGCCATACCGGGCCACTGCGACCCCTGGCCGGGAAAGACGAACGCCACCCGGCCCGGCCGGCTGCGCGCCGGGCGGGGAGACACCTGATCCGGCTGTTTGGTGGTGAGGTGGGTGAGGGCGGTGTTGAGGTGGGTGTGGTCGCGGCCGATGAGGGTGGTGCGGTGGGGGTGCTGGGTGCGGATGG
>NZ_AUKO01000046.1:0-2841 GCF_000424785.1 Streptomyces sp. CNT360
GCCCTGCTGGTGTCGGCGCATCTGCGGAACGGGACCACGTTCGCCCAGCTCGCAGCGGGTTTCAATGTCGGGACGAGAACGGTCTGCCGCTACATCAGCGAGGCCGTCGACCTGCCGACCGCACTCGCACCGAGTCTCCACGAGGCAGCTCGGACTGCGTCGACGAAGGCATACGTCCTGCTCGACGGGACACTCCTGCCGATCGACCGGATCGCCGCCGACCGGCCCTTCTGCTCCGGGAAGCACAAGAAGCACGGCATGAACGTGCAGGTCCTCGCCGATCCGTTCGGCCGGCTGCTGTGGGCCTCGCTCGCACTGCCGGGAGCTGTTCACGACATCCGGGCGGCCCGCGAGCACGGCATCATCGATGCCCTCGACCAAACCCACGTCCCTTGCTGGGCGGACAAGGGATACCAGGGGGTATGCGGCACGGTCCGGGTTCCCTTCCGCGGCCGACGGGAGACACTGTCCGCAGGTCAGCAGGCCGTGCACCAGTCCCAGGCCAAGGTCCGTGCCCTCGTCGAACAAGCCATGGTCTCCCTCAAGAACTGGCGACTCCTGCGTGAACTCCGATGCTCGACCACCCCCGTCACCGGCATCGTCCAGGCCGTCCTCACCCTGCATCACGCCAGCTCAGCCAGAGGATGAAAGAGCCTCACTGACGTCGGGCGAGGCCGCCCACGGGATAGGTTCTATGTATCCCTTACAAGGCACCTCTCCGGCCGACCAGCGGGTCACAGTCCGGCCCGCAACGACGACCTTCCGCTCATAGGGGAGCGCAAGGGGAGCGCGGACGCCTTTGGACGGGGCAACACGGTGCATGAAGAGGGGGACCGCGACACGTGCTCTGATCTCGGGAAACGGCATCCTGGGACACCTCGCAGCACGTGGCAGCATGAGCCCTAACGTGCTCGTAATACGTAGGTCAAGGGTTCGATTCCCTTGGGCGGCTCGTCCGAAGCCCAGGTTACACGCCGTGTGACCTGGGCTTTTTTATGTCCGGAGTCGCATGGGGGTCCGGCTGGGTGATCGTCTTACGGCTGTGTGAGCCCTGGTCGGACGAGGGGCGGACGAGCGGGCAGCACGTGTGCCGGAGGCTGGACAGGGTGTGCCGTGGATGGTTGCTCTCCGGCGTGATGGCGCTCGTGGAACCCGGACAAGAACCCGTCCGTTCCTGCTCTGTTGACCCGAAGCCGGTGGCACCGGCCCGTACGGACTGGGGTGGCGAATGAGCGAGGCAGAACAGCTGCAGGACCAGCTTGCGACCGACCTCGCCTGGATGATGGGGGGTGCCGTCTACGGCCTGTTGGTCGCACCGACGTTGGTGCGGTGGGCCTACATGGCGTACGTGTGGGTGGTGCTGCGGCGGCGGCGTCGCCGTGGTGCCCCGCGCGCACTCGGAGGCCGGTTGCGGATGCGGCCCCGGCTGGAGGCGGCCATGGCGGAGTTCCGGCTGCCCTTCGCTCTTCGCGTGACGTTGCGAGAGCGGCTGCTGAAGGCACAGGTGCTTGCTACGGCAACAGCCGTCGTCATCGGCTGCCCCGCGCTCACCCTCTTCAACCTCACCACCCTGGACGCGCATGCCGCGGACGGGAAGATCCCGGGGCTGAGCGCGCTGATCACGACCGTTGCCGCAGTGCTGCTCTTCGCTCTGACGGCCGTCGGTGGCGCCACGCGTGTCTATGGCCCCCGCCTGGGACTGCCGGTCACCAGGATGGTGTGCAACGCGCTGATCACCGCTCACCGGGTCCGGCGCCGGGAGGCGAGCCCGTCCCGGCTGGCCGGTGCGGTCGACGGGGTGGCGGCCGTCCTGGTGCATCGGGCGAAGAAGTACCACGTGCGGCAGGAGCGGGCCGCGACCGTCGAGCACGCGAAAAGGGTCCGGGAGGCGCTGCGTCGGGACGCGCGGCGCGTGCAACGGGGAGACGCGGACGCCGTAGACGCACTCGCCGGAAAACTGGTCACTGTTCTGCACGGTCTGTGCGCCGGCACTCCGCAGAATCTGCTCCCGGAAAGCCTCCTGGTGTCGCAGCAGGTGGCTCAGAGCGAGCCGCGAAAGCGGGTGGCCGGTCTCGCTGCCCTCGGCGTCGTCCTCGGCTCCGCCCTTGCCTGCCTCCTGTCGACGGTGGGCGTCCCCGGGGAGGCGGTGGCTCCCTTGACCATCGTCACCCTGGTCCTCCCGTTGAAGCTGGGAGGTCGCTCGGAGCCGCTGCTGCGGGCAAGGGACCTGCTCGACTTCGCCCGGGGTGACAGCGAGCCGCCTGTCACCGCTCGGCGGGAACCCGAGGAGCGTCAGCCAGCCACCGCTCGTCGTGCGTAGTCGCGAGTCTCCCGTGCCGTAGAAGAGCCGGCACCCCCTGCACTAACCGCCCCCGCAGCGGCACGGTGCAAACGCGAGGGCCGACTCTCCCGGGAGAGTCGGCCCTCATCTGCGGGCGGCATCTGCGCTGCAACACACGTGACGATGTCGTCCGCTCGGTTCTTCCCGTGCTCGGTGGAGTGGAGTTCGCAGCCGTGCGGGAATCGCATGAACCGTAAGGAGCCTTGCACTTTCCACATGGAGAGGACAACCAGAAGTGGGACACGCCTGCTTCATCGACTCCCGGCGCTGTAGTCGATCCGCGGCGCTGAGTAATTTCCCGCAGGTGGATGAATTGCGAGGAGCGAGCCACCGCGCCCCGGGCTCCTTCCTAGGCGGCAGGTAGGGACATCGCTGCATCTTACTGATCATTTCAGAATGCGTTCGGCTCACAGGCTTGGCAGTTGGGCTGGTCGGCGGCAGAGTCGTGCGGGTGTCGGATGATCTGGTGCCTGATGATCTGTGGGATCGTGTCGCTCCGT
>NZ_AUKO01000047.1:0-2768 GCF_000424785.1 Streptomyces sp. CNT360
CCACCTGCCGCACGAACAGACCGTGCAACGTCTCCGCCTGCACCTCACCAGCCGTATCGTTGTACACCGCACGCGCCGCACGCTGCTCAGCCGGCAACGGCGGCACGCACGGGCGCTGCCAGGCCCCGGGATCGCACAGCTCCTCCAGCAGCGTGACGTAGGCCTGGAACATGTGCCGGGGCATCCCGTCGGGGAACAGGGCCTCGACCACGTCCCAGTTGGCGACGAGGGTGCCCTCGTCCTCGAAGACCTGGTGGTCGATCCACACCTGCGGAGTCTGCATCCGGCTCGTGACGATCTGCCGCTGCCAGGTCGTCGTGGGCCGCTCCTCCTGCTCGGAGACGTACAGCGCACTGGCGAACGTGACGGGCATGGTGGCGCGGGTGCGGCTGCCCCGCTCGGCGTTCAGCGCGGCGAGGACCTCGACGCCCGAGCAGACGCTGTGCTCCATGGCGCTCCACAGCCGCCCCTGGACGACGCCCGCGAAGGCGAGGAAATCCGGCTCACCCGGCGGCTGGATGTCCACCAGCATGGTGGAACTGTGGTTGCCCACCACCTCGTCGATGTGCGGGTGCACGGGGTGCCGCTGTGTCGAGAGCACGTTGACGGTGAAGTCGGGGGACTTGCTCCACCGCGCGAGAACCCGCGCGTAGCAGGAGAGCAGCACTCCGGACGGGGTGACACCGTGCTCGGCGGCGATCTCCTTCAGCCGCCTCCAGCGTGCGGCGTCCAGCCGGTACTGGCGGCGGGAGAAGCGCGGGGCTCCCACCTCCTCCGGGTCGCGCACCAGGGGCAGTTCGGGCGCCGGCGGGAGCGCGGTGGCGTGCTGGTCCCAGTACTCACGTGCGCGGGCGTACTCCTCGCCGTCACGCAGGGCCTCCAGAGCCGACCGGTAGTCGCGGAAGGTGATCTCCAGGGGCGCGAGCGTATGCTGCGGGTCGTCGTAGCAGCGCTCCAGGTCGGCGAGGATCAGCGCGGTGGACCGCGCGTCGCAGATGAGCAGGGAGACCGTGAGGAAGACGTGGTGCTGTTCCTCGGTGCGGTACACCTCCACGGAGAACAACGGCCACGACGCGGTGTCCGGCCCCTCGTGGGAGAGCTGCTCACGTCGGCCCTCCAGCACCTGAGCGGCGTCCGCCCTGCCCCGCAGATCGTGCCAGTGCGGCCGGAAGCCCGGCACGCTCTCCAGCACCTGCTGGGTGCCGTCCGGGAGGGCGACCGCCCGGAGCATGGGGTGACGGGCGATCACCTTGTCCCACGCGGCGGCGAACCGTTCCGGGTCGAGCGAGGGGCGGGCGAACTCCAGCAGGATGTGCGCCCGGATTCCGCCGAGCTCGAACAGGTCGGTCTCTCCGGCCCAGTACGCCTGCTGGATGTCCGTCAGCGGAAAGGGCTCGTACGCCTGGTCGGGCCGGGGCTGCCACGGCCGCTTCGGCTGCTGCCGTGCGGCCTCCCGGGCGTGCAGCACGGTGAGGACGTCCGCCTTGGCGGCGGCGAGTTGCTTTCTGAGCTCGTCGGTGAGGGCTCCCTTCGGGGCACGGAAGCGGAGCGTGCCGTCCTCGGCCCGGATCTGCACCCCGCGGCGCTCCAAGGTGTCGAGCAGTTCGGTGGCCCCCTGCTGCTCCATGCGCTCGGTTCCTTCCGCCCTCACAGGCTTCCCTCTTCCCAGGCGTCGTCCGGTTCGTCGTCGGGGCCCTCGTGCTGCTCGGCGCAGACGCCGCCCAGCAGCGTGTAGAGCACCCGGTGGGTGCTGCCCAGCCCGAGGAGCCGCCGCAGTGGTCCGGTGTCCAGTGCTCCGACGGGGCACAGCCCCACTCCCGCCTCGGCAGCGGCCATGGCGAGGAGCTGCCCCATGTGGCCGGCCTCCAGCGTGGCGAAGTGCCCGCCGTGCTCGCCGTACACCGGGTCGATCGCCGCCTGCTCGCTCACCAGGAACATCTGGAGGGCCGCGTCGTCGGCAGCCGCCCGGTTGGCGGGCCAGTGCGCCAGGACGGGCACGTCGGTGGCGCCGGGCCTGACGGTGCACAGCCGGTGGCCGTCGGGGTCGTAGTAGTAGGTACCGGGCGCGAGGCCGGCGACCCGCGCGGCATACACGTAGGTCTGCACGGGGAAGACGGCCCCGGCCGACGGGTACAGCGCCCGGACACCTGCCTCCTCCTGCCGCTGCCGCAGGGTGCCCAGCAGCTGCGCCAGCGCGCGGGAGGCCACGGGTTCACCGGAGAAGGAGCGCCGGGAGCGGCGCAGCGCGGGACGCAGCGCGGTGTCGGCAGCGTCCTCCAGCGCCACGGCGGCGGTCTTCAGGTCCCGCCGCAACCCGGGCCGGGTGCGTTTGAAGGCCGCGCGCTCCTCCTCGTCGGCGATCACCGGCACGGTCGTGGCCGGCTCGGTGCGGGTGCCGGTGCGGAAGTGGTCGGCGATGGCACGTGCGGTGGTCAGCCGGATGAAGGTCTGCAGTTCCGGCCGGGTACCGAACTCGGCCTCCAACTGGTTGGCGAGCCGTACCAGGTCGAGGGAGCTGGCACCCAGACGCAGCAGGTCCTCGTCCTGGCCGGCGTTCGGCCGGCGCAGCACCTTGCGTACGGCGGCCAGTACCCGCATCAGGGTCCCGTCGTCGCCGTCCGTCTCCGTGCGCGGCGCCGGCGCGGGGAGAGCCGGGCTGTTTGCCAGCGCGGCGCGGTCGACCTTGCCGTTGGGGGTGAGCGGCAAGGAGTCGAGCACGCTCACCCCGGCCGGGACCATGTAAGGGGGCAGTGCGGCGGAGAGGGTGG
>NZ_AUKO01000048.1:0-1893 GCF_000424785.1 Streptomyces sp. CNT360
GACACTGCCCGACAGCCGCACCACATCCTCGGCACTGAAGGTACGTGCCACATCCTTCCACCGCGGGTCCGCCGCCCACCGCTGGGCGAGCTGCTGTGCCGTTGTCGTTGCTGTCTGCGTCATGGCCTTCCCGTCATCGGTGTGCCGGGCCGGGGGCCCGGGTGCTGTCGTTGTCGTCCGAGAGGCACGCGAACCAGTCGGCGAGGGCCCGCGCGGTCAGCGGTGCCTTGCTCTCCAGGACCGAGAAGTGGTCGGCCGGCAGCGATTCGGTGCGGTCCGCCGCCTTCCATGTGGGGTCGATGGGCGCGTTGAGTTCCGCGTCCGGGTCCGTGGCGCGTACGGCCAGCGTCGGCGCGTCGATGCCGCGTGGCGACCACTCCTCGTAGAGCCGCAGATAGGCGCCCATCGCCATCAGGTTGTCGTCGTTGACGACCAGGCCCGTCGGATCGCGGTGGAGGATCTCGCTCATCGCCCAGACGAACAGCGCCTCACGTTCCTCCGCCTTGTCGATGTCGTAGGTATCGATCATGACGACGCCTTCGACGCGGTGACCCGCGCTCTCCAACTGCTCGGTGACCGCCTGGGCGACCAGCCCGCCGACCGAGTGGCCGACCAGCGCCACGGGCCGGCCGGCTGCCGCTTGCAACACCGCCCCCGCCATCGTCTCCACGGCCACCCGCCACGAGGACGGCAGCGGTTCCGACTTGCCGAAACCCGGCAGGACGAGCGCGGAGACGGGGAGCCGAGGAGCGAACTCGGAGGACAGCAGCGCGAACTGGTGCGGCCCTGAGCCGGCGAGGAAGGACGGCACGCACACCACCGCGGGCTCGGCCGCTCCGTCCGCGACCAGCACCGACCCCGCCCGCTCCCCCAGTTCCGCGACCGTGGTGAAGGACGGCCGGAACCTGGAGGCTCCCGTGATCACCGGTACGGCGTCGGAGATGGTGCCCTCGATGTGTGCTCGGCGTAGCAACGTGGTGAAGGTCCCAGACGGTCGGTCGTGCTCCCCCTCGGCGCGGGGCGCGGGCGCGGCCGGCTTCGGCTCCGTCTCGGTGAACCAGTACCGCTGCCGCTGGAAGGCGTACGTGGGCAGCTCCACGCGCGGCGTATCCCGCCCCGCGTGCAGGGCCGCCCACTCGACACGGACACCACCCACGTTGGCCTCGGCCAGCGTCCGCCAGAACCCGTCGCCCGCCTCGGTCCCTTCGGCGAGGGGCTGCGTGATGTGCACCTCGTCCGGCTCGCAGTCGGTCGCGGCCAGCGCCTCGGTGAGCGTGGCGGTGAGCGACGGCTGCGGACTGAGTTCGAGGAAGGCGCGATAGCCCTGCGCCACCCGCTCGCCGACGGCGGCCTTCAGCGTCTCGTTCCTGTCCCGGTCCCCCCGGGGGACGGAGCCGGAGCCGGCAACGGCGCGGGCCGCGTCAGCCAGGGAAGAGCTCCCCTCGATCACCGATGCCGCAGGCTCCCCGCCGGGCTCCGCCAGTACGGCCTCCGGCTGCACACCGAACGCCCGCCACAGCGCGGCCAGCGACACCTGCACTGCGAACAGGACCGGAGCGAAGACCTCGGTTCTGTCGAGTGGTGCCTTGGCGGGGTCCGTCACCGCATCGAGGAGGTTCCAGTCGGTGTGCGGCGCCAGAGCTGCGGCACACCGCTCCAACTGCTCGACGAAGGCCGGAGCCGAACCGGCCGACCGCAGGAGCCCGCGCGCCGCCTCCAGGGACTGCCCCGCGGGGGCGGGGACCACGAAGGCGACCCGCCCGGGCCGCACCCGCGCCGGCGGCACCACATGGGGACTCGGCTGTTTGGTGGTGAGGTGGGTGAGGGCGGTGTTGAGGTGGGTGTGGTCGCGGCCGATGAGGGTGGTGCGGTGGGGGTGCTGGGTGCGGATGG
>NZ_AUKO01000049.1:0-1426 GCF_000424785.1 Streptomyces sp. CNT360
TAGGACTCCGTTAGGTCTGTCTCGATCTTGGTGTTGTGTATGTTCTGCTGGGCAGGGGCTGTTGGCAGGTGGTGCAGATGCCGGTCCAGCACCTCAGGACGTCTTGGAGGGCGTCGAGGATCTGATAGAGAGTGAGTCCGGTGCGGGCGCTTTTGGGGCCAGACGTTGTTCGGTGAGAAATGCGTGGGCGGCGGTCACGAGGGTGACGTGGTGGTGCCAGCCAGGCCAAGACCGGCCTTCGAAGTGGTCCAGGCCCAGGCCGTGCTTGAGTTCGCGGTAGTCGTGCTCGATGCGCCAGCGGATCTTGGCCAGGCGGACCAGGTCGGTGATCGGGGTGTCGGCCGGCAGGCTGGACAGCCAGTAGTCGGTAGGAGCGTCGGCCTCGGCGGGCCACTCGGTCAACAGCCAGCCGTCGGGCAGGATGCCGTCCCACCAGCCCTGCTCGGCCGAGGCGGCAGCCCGGATCGGACGCTCGACGGCCTTGCCGGCCGGGCGGACACGCACGGCGGCGAAGCGGGAACGTAACTCACCGCGTGAGCCATGCCGCCAGGACAGGGAGGTGAACGCTCCCTGTCCGAGGTCGGCGGCAAGGGCTGCCACCGAGGGTGCGGGCTGGCGGTAGCGGGGCTGGGGCCAGCAGCCGGCGGGGCCCTTGCGGTCCGGGGCTATCGGTTCGGTATCGAACGGGTGGGCGGTCACGTCCGCGCGGACGGCCAGCATGTAGTCGATTCCGCGGTCTGCCAGTCCGGCCCGGAAGTGGGCGTTGGTGCCGTAGGCGGCGTCGGCCACGACCACGGGCGGGCTCATGCCCCAGCCGGCCAGGGTGTCGAGCATATCCAGAGCCAGACGCCACTTTTCCCGGTGCGTGATCTCGGGCGGGATGCGGGTGACGGTCCTGCGGTCGGTGTCCTCCGCCCATTCCTTGGGCAGGAACAGCCGCCACTGCAGTGGGCAGGAAGCCGTGTCACTGGCGGCGTGCAGACTGACTGCGACCTGGCAGTTGGCGCGTTTCCCCAGGGCTCCGCAGTACTGCGGAGCCACGGCCGCCGACATCCTTCCGTCCTTGGGCAGCGACACGTCGTCGATCACCCAGGCCGTCGGGGTGATCAGCGGCAGCATGCGCTCTGCGATCCGCCGCTGCACCGGCACCGGGTCCCAGGTGGACTGGTTCACGAACTGCTGCAGGTTCTGTTCGTTGCCGTCCGGCAGCCGCGAGGCCATGGCCTGGACCGACTTGCGGCGGCCCTCCAGCATCAGTCCCCGCAGGTAGCAGTCGCCTTTGACTCGCTGGTCCTTGCGTGGCACCGAGGCGAACACATCAGCCACGTATAGCGCCAAACTCGCCCGGACACGGTCCACTTCATGTGTGTCCATCCACCCACCATGCCCGGGAACAGGCCGAACTGACAGACCTAACGGAGTCCTA
>NZ_AUKO01000050.1:0-1231 GCF_000424785.1 Streptomyces sp. CNT360
GGTCGGGCGAGGGAATCTTGGTCGTGAACCCGTCCACCAGAGGCTTCACTTGACTGTTGAATCAACCGGCCAGCTCACGCCGCAAGTTGGCAAAGTCTCATGGCATACACTCATCAGTGGGCAGCGCTGCACCGGTCTTCCGTCGTCGTAGCCTTGCGCAGCACGACTGGCGACGGTTGGACTGTACTCCCATCAAGAGGCTGTCAGAGGCAGACGTCGGCGCAGCTGTCGGAGATCCGATGTCCGCTCTCGGCGCATGCCGGCGATTCACCTGTCGTAGGCCTGAATCGCATCGGCAAACAGGAGGCTTCAACGTGTCGGTTCCCCAAGAAACTCACGAGAACCACGTCGCACCCGGTTCGGCGCTCGACCGTTGGAGTCCGTTTCCCGGGAGAGTTCTCGGAGGTCTCACACTGATCGTCGGCCCCCTGGTGTGGACCTCGGGGCTGTTTGTGCAGTGGCTGGCCAGGCAGTCAGCGTCCCTGTCTCCGACTGAGCTCGATGATCTGGACGCAGATGCGTTTGCCGCATCGATGCTGCTCGTAGTCCATGATCGAGCGCCAGGACTTTCCACTGCAGGATGGACTCTCTTGCTCATCGGCGTCGTCTTGCTGATACCGGCGATGATCAGTCTCTCTCACATCGCGGCCCGCCGAGCACCACTGATCGCGACACTGGGAGCCGGTTTGATGACGCTCGGCCTCGGCGCGCGGATATTTTATCTGGGAGTGGATGCCACCGCTTTCAATCTGGTCGAACGACTTGGAAGCGACGCGGCGTCTTCAGTGTTCCTCGATGGGTACGGTGACCTCGCATATGCCTTCTGGCGCATTCCGGTGGCGATCTCCGTCGGAACTATTCTCGGTTCTGTTCTGATTGCCGTCGCAGCCTATCGGTCCCGATCCTTGGGCTTGTTGCGATGCCTGTTGATCCTTCCGGCCGGCTGGCTCGGCATGGGCATTCTCAAGGAACATGAGCCCGGCCTCGGAGGACTGTGTCTTGCTCTTGTGCTTGTCCCCTGCGGTCTTGCGCTGCTGCGCAACCGTGAGCCACGCTCCCGTGTCCTCTTCGACGAGGATTCGCGCGTACGGCATCCCTCATGGGACCTCATCAGCTGGTGACACCTGCCACTGAGGCTTTGCCAACTTGCGGCGTGAGCTGGCCGGTTGATTCAACAGTCAAGTGAAGCCTCTGGTGGACGGGTTCACGACCAAGATTCCCTCGCCCGACC
>NZ_AUKO01000051.1:0-1118 GCF_000424785.1 Streptomyces sp. CNT360
CGCCCTCGGCCCAGCCCGTACCGTCCGCCGAAGCGGAGAACGCCTTGCAGCGCCCGTCCGGCGCCAGCCCGCGCTGCCGGGAGAACTCCACGAACATACCGGGCGTGGCCATGACGGACACACCGCCGGCGAGCGCCATGGAGGACTCGCCCTGGCGCAGTGACTGCGCGGCCAGGTGCAGCGCGACCAGCGAGGACGAGCAGGCGGTGTCGACCGTCACCGCCGGGCCCTCAAGGCCGAAGGTGTAAGCCAGCCGGCCCGAAGCCACGCTGGCGGTGTTGCCCGTCAGCAGATGACCGTCGTTCCCGCCGGACGGCTCGTGCAGCCGCGGCCCGTACTCCTGAGCCGTCGCGCCCACGTACACGCCGGTGCGGCTGCCGCGCAGCGCGGTCGGGTCGATGCCCGCGTGCTCGACAGCCTCCCAGGCCGTCTCCAGCAGCAGCCGCTGCTGAGGGTCCATCGCCGCGGCCTCGCGGGGGCTGATGCCGAAGAAGGCGGCGTCGAACCGGTCCGCGTCGTGCAGGAACCCTCCCTCGGTGGCGTACGTCGTGCCGGGGCTGTCCGGATCAGAGGCGAAGAGGGAATCGAGGTCCCAGCCCCGGTTGTCCGGGAACCTGCCGACTGCATCGACCTCGCTGCTGACCAGCCGCCACAGGTCCTCGGGGGAGGCGACCCCTCCCGGCAGCCGGCAGGCCATGCCCACGATCGCAATCGGCTCGTCGAGGGATGCGGCCTCGTACGCATCGCCCTCCCGGTCCTGGTCGAGGCCGTGGAGCTGATCGGTGAGGTGTTCGGCGAGTTTCGCCGGGGTCGGGTAGTTGAAGAGGAGGCCGGAGGGCAGCGAGAGCCCGGTGGCCGCATTCAGCGCGTTGCGCAGCTCGACGGCCGAGAGGGAGTCGAAGCCCAGGTCCTTGAAGGTCGTGTCGCTGTCGACGTCGCGCGCCGATCCGTGCCCGAGCACCGCTGCTACGTGCGCACGCACCAGCTCCAGCCCGTCGCCGCGCGCAGGCTGCTTCGGACCGCTCCGCCGCGGTGTCATGGTCCTGACCTGGTCCGCCGCAACCACCGAACCGTCCAGCCAGTGGCGCTGTCGTTGGAAGGCGTAGGTGGGCAGCTCC